>NZ_AQOR01000019.1 GCF_009846755.1 Alcanivorax sp. S71-1-4 | reverse complement strand
TTAGTGTGAACAGGCCCTAGTGAAGCGGGCCGGGGCGGCCTCCCCGCCCCCGGCACTTTCTGCTACCCTACGCGCGCTTTCGTCACTAGCCACAGGAACACCCCATGACCACGAAACTGGTGCTGGTCCGTCACGGCCAGAGTCAATGGAACCAGGAAAACCGTTTTACCGGCTGGAAAGATGTCGACCTGACTGACCAGGGCCGCGCCGAAGCCGCCCGCGCCGGCGAATTGCTCAAGGAAGCCGGCTTTGAGTTCGATGTGGCCTACACCTCGGTACTCAAGCGCGCCATCCGCACCCTGTGGACGATCCTCGACGGCATGGACCAGATGTGGATTCCGGTGATCCGCAACTGGCGCCTGAACGAACGTCACTACGGTGCATTGCAGGGCCTGAACAAGGCGGAGACGGCCCAGAAGTACGGTGACGAACAGGTACTGATCTGGCGCCGCAGCTATGACACCCCGCCGCCGCAAATGACCCACGACGACGAGCGCTACGCCGGCAAGCTGCGTGTTTATCGCGACCTGACTGAAGAACAGATTCCGCTGAGCGAATCGCTGAAAGACACCGTGGACCGTTTCGTGCCCTACTTCGACGCCGAGATCGCGCCGCAGATCAGGGCCGGCAAGCAGGTGCTGATCGTCGCCCACGGCAACAGCCTGCGCGCACTGGTCAAGCACCTGGACAACGTCTCCGACGAAGAGATCCTGAAGCTGAACATCCCCACCGGCATTCCGCTGGTGTATGAACTGGACGACAACCTCAAGCCGATCAAGAGCGGTTACCTGGGTGACGCCGACGCCGCCGAAAAAGCGGCCGCCGCTGTCGCCAACCAGGGCAAGGCCTGATCACCACGCGCCTGCAAAACGCTGCACACCACACACTCAGGCACCTGCCCGTGCCTGAGTGTGTGCTGCCTCAACGCCCTTCCCGGCCCGCCTGCCAGGCCGCCTGCAGGACTTCGTCCTGGTATGGATTGGTCACCTGCCGATCAAACGCCGCCGCACGCCCGGCACGATAGGCCTGCTCCAGATCGTCTTCCGGTTTTGCACTGCGCCGGCGCAGGTCATCCAGCACCATCAGCAACGTCGGCACCAACAGCAGCGTAACCAGTGTGGCAAACACCACGCCGAAACCGAGAGATACCGCCATCGGTACCAGGAATGCAGCTTGCGGGCTGTCCTGGATAATCAGCGGGGCGACACCGAAAAACGTGGTGGCGGTCGTCAACATGATCGGCCGGAAGCGATTGGCGCCCGCCTCCACCACCGCCTCGGCCATGGGACTGCCTTCGCGCGTCAGCCGGTTGATCTCGTCGATCAGCACCAGGTTGTCATTGATCACCACACCGGATACCGCAATCACGCCGATCACCGACCAGAGCGTCATGTCCAGCCCCAGCAGCAGATGCCCCAGCAATGCCCCGACCAGCCCGAACGGGATCACGCTCATGACCAGCAACGGTTGCGAATAGGTGCCGAACAACACGGTCAGCAGGAAGAACATGCCGATCAGGGACAACAGATAGGCGAAGCCGAGCGTGCCGAGGAATTCGCTGATCGCTTTCGGTTTGCCAGCGATGCCCCAGTCCGCCGCTGCCGCACTGGCACTGGCAGGATAATCTGTCGCCAGTGTGTCCAGCATGGCGTCACGCAGCACAGTCATCACCTGTGCAGGCGACGTGACACCGCTGTCGACCAGTGCGGTGACCGCAGCATGCCGGCGGTTGTCGTAGTGGCCGATCAGGGCGGGCTGATCCTGTACAGCCAGTTGCGCCACCACTTCCAGGGGCGCCCATTCACCACCGGGCAGATGCACCGGCAACTGGCGCAGATGCCACAGAGAATTACTGTCCGCCCCGCGCAGACGCAGCGTCACCGGCACATCGCGATCCTGCTCCGGCAGCCGGTCGATCACGATGCCATGCACGGCCTGGCGCACCTGGTCCCCCAGCATCGCCACCGTCAGCCCCGCTTGCAGCCCTTCGTCCGTGAGCGTCAGGTTCACCTGGTCGCGGCGCGCTTCCAGGCTGTTGCTGATTTCGTGGACACCCTCAATGCCGCGCAATAATTGCTGCAGGCGCTGCGCCATCTCATCGAGTGTGGCCAGGTCGGCGTGATACAGATTGATGTGAATATCCGGCTTGGTCTGCAACAGGCTGGCATCAAAACGCACCGACAGCGCGTCGCGCACCGGCCCGTGCACACGCCGCCAGTCGTCCGCCACACGGCGCACGTCCAGCGCGGTATCCGGCGCCAGCCGCAGGCTCAAGCGCGCACGGTGTGGTGCATCCGGTTCCGCCGCGTTGGAAATGTTGTAGCGAAAACCCTGTTCGGCAAAACGGTGTGCAAACAGCGTGTCACGTTCATACTCCGCTGCCAGGCGCTGCGCGCTGCTGTCCAGCCGCGCCAGTTCCTCGCGAATGCGGTGCGCGGGGGAGCCCTGCGGAAACACCACCTCGGCCACGACCTGATTCGACGCCACTTCGGAAAACAGCACCGTATTCACCCAGCCGGTATGCATCAGGGCCGCGCTGAGCAGCAGCAAGGCCATAAACGCCGATATCAGCACATAACGCCAGCGCAGCACCCGCCGGATAAAGGGACGGTAAACGCCGGCGAGCAACGCATCCAGCCGCACATTGAAGCGTTCGCTCAGCGCATCGGACGCGCGCAGCAGACGCGACGGGCGCTCGGTTTCATGCGCCAGATGTGTCGGCAGCATCCACAGTGATTCCACCAGTGACAGCATCAGGATGCTGATGGCCACAATCGGTACCACGCGCATCAGCGCCCCTTCCGGGCCGGGCAGGAAAAGCAGTGGCACAAACGCCAGTGCGGTGGTCAGCACCGCGTAGCAGATCGGCCGCGCCACCGCCTGCACACCCCGCAGCGCCGCTTCGCGACCGCGATAACCGAGCCGGCGCTGGTGATGCACGCTCTCGCCGACAATGATCGCGTCGTCGACGACAATGCCAAGCACCAGAATGAAGGCGAACAGCGAAATGGTGTTGAGCGATTCGCCCAGCAGCGGCAACACCACGCAGGCACCGAGCATTACCACCGGAATACCCAGCGCAATCCAGCGTGCCAGTGACAGCCCCAGCGCGAGCCCCAGCACCAGCATCAGGATCACCAGCGCCTGCAGGCCGTTCGACCACAGCAGCCCGGAGCGCTCGCGGAACTCCGCAGCATCGTCCTGCCACAGGGTGACGCTGATGCCTTCGGGCAACGCCAGTTGCTCCCGATACAGCGCCACGGCATCGGCCACGTCCAGCACCTGTTGCCGGCCAACGCGGTACACATCAATGGCCACCGCCGGCCGACCATCCAGCCAGGCGCCCATGCTGTCGCGGGCAAAGCCGTCGTGCAGCCGTGCCACGTCACCAACGTGGAGCGTATCGCCGTATTGCAGCTGGCGCAGCGGCAGCGCCAGATAATCCAGCGGCTGTTGTGCGCGGCGACCGGTTTCCAGCAGCAGGTTGCCGTCCTCGCTGCGCAGCAGGCCGCCGGGCACGGTGTCGGTGCGCACCTGTAATGCCGCGGCCATGTCCGCCAGTGACAGGCGATGCTGGTACAGGACGTCGCGCGGCACTTCCAGGGCGATTTCCCGCTCGGGCAGCCCTTCGATATCCACCACGGAAATCGCATCCAGTGCCAGCAGTTCATGGCGAATACGGTGTGCCAGCCGGTACAGGGCCAGGTCGTCCAGGTCGCCGGACAGCAGCAACCGCACCACCCGGTTGCGCACGATCAACTCCTGCACCTGCGGCCGCTCCGCGCCGGCCGGCAGGTCACCCAGAGTCTCCAGTGCGGCACGCACGCGTTCCAGCACCGCGCGGGTGTTGTAGCCCTGCTGCACATCCACCGTCAGGTGGCAGCTGCCTTCGCGCGCCTCGCTGACCAGATCGGTAAGACCGTCGATGCCGGTCAAGGCGTTTTCCATCGGGGTGCACAGCAACTGCTCCACCCGTGCCGGCGCCGCCTGCGGCAACAGCGTGACCACGCCAATGCGGTCCAGCGGCACATTCGGCAAGGTTTCCTGGCGGGTTTTGCTGATCGCGAGTACACCGGCCACCAGCCACAGGCACAACAGCAGCCGCACCACCGCCGGCCGTTCAATAAACCAGTGCTGCGCACCGCTCACGGTGTACCCGCCTGCACCAGGGCATCGGTGTGCGGCCGCACGCGGCTGCCTTCCAGCCAGCGCAGGCCGCCATGCAGCACGATGCGCGTGCCTTCCGGCAATTCCGCCGGCAGATACAGCCACTGGCTGTCTTCATACAATGGCGTGACGCTCTGCCGGCGCAGCCGCTGTGCTGAGTCCAGTCGCCAGATCTGCCGCTCGCCCGCCAGCACGGAACGCGGCAGGCGCACCACGCTGCTCAGTGTCCGGCCTTCAATATCCGCCTGCACCAGCAGGCCGGGCTCAGGCGGTATCTCGTCAGCGGCGACGTCAATCTGCGCCACCAGATAGATCATGCGGTTTTCGTTCAGCCCCCCTTCGCGACGCACGATACGGCCCTGCCAGCGACGTGTCGTGCCGCCGAAATCGCCGCGCAGCGTCACCCGCGGGGCAGTCTCTTCGCCGTCCGCCGGCAACAGTGCCAGCCAGCGGTCACGCACCGGCAGGCGCACCTCCATGCTCTCGGTGGTGTACAGCGTTGCCAGCCGCTCCCCCGCATTGACGTACTGCCCGGTCTGCACGGCCACGTCCTTCAGGCGACCGGTAAAGGGCGCGGCGATACGGGTATCGGCCAGTTGCAGTTCCGCGTTGCGCAATGCCGCATTGGCGGCGGCCAGCCGCGCTTCCGCTTCGGCCAGATGCGGTTGCAGCAGTGCATAGGGCGAGGCATCCGGGCCGCTGGTGCGCCGCGCCACACGGGCCCGCGCGCGGGTTTCCGCCAAGTGCAGGCTGGCCGAGCTGGTATCGTGGCGCTGGCGCGCCAGCGCCAGTTCGAAGGGTTCAGGGTCCAGTTGCAGCAGGCGCGTGCCCGCCTCAACCAGGCCGCCATTGCGGAATGCATCGTCGGTGTCCATCACGCGGCCACTGACGCTGGCGATCAGCGCAATCTGGCGCGCCGGCTGCACGATGCCTTCCGCCCGGATCGGCAGCGTCAGCGACTGCCAGCGCACCGGCAACACCGCCACCTCCGGCACCACCTGTTCCGGCGTGCGGCTGTGCGCAGAGGGCGCGGTCAGATACAGGCCGGCCAGCAGCGCGGCCGTCACCACCACCAGCCCTGCCAACACGCCGGCCTGTCGATAACGTCGGTCAGACACTGTGCGTCACTCCCTGCTTCTGCGGGCCGGTTTGCCGGGCGCTCTCCGACGGCGGGCACTGCGCCAGCAGCACGTCGCGCCAGTGCGCCAGGCAGGCATCACGCGCGGCATCGTCGAGCCCCAGCACCGGGTCCAGCCGCAACGCCATGGCCAGCCGGCCGTTCGTGATCATCATGCCGTTGGCCACCGGGTGATTCGGACTGCCGGGGCCGCACGCACACAACAGCGCCTGCGGCGGCAGCAATGTGCCACGCGTACCCAGCCACCATTCGCCCAACACGCTGAAGGAACCAAGGTGGCAATGCCGCGACACCAGCCGCCGGTAAATCCGGTTGACCACGGCCTGCCCCAGCCGCGACACCAGCCGCGCCTGATGCCACAGCCACCAGTGCCGGCCGGCGCGCAGTGATTCGCGCAGGCGCTGTTGCAGCGCCACCGCGCTGAGACGGCGCGGCAGCGTCACGTAAAAGCCACCGGCGTGATTATGTTCTTGGCTGGGCAGGCGCAGTGCACCGCGCAGGCTGACCGGGTAGAACCAGCTGCCGCCGCTGGACAGCGCCAGCCGCGCCATCACGGTTTCGTGCAACGCCCAGAACACCAGGGTCGCCAGGGACACCTGCCGGGCCTGGGCCTGCTCGGTCAGCGCACGCGTCTGCGCCCGGGAAAACCAGCATACCGATATCGGAGGCCGGCCCAGTGCAACGCCCGCACCGCCCGGGCGCCATTGCGCAGATGGCGCAACGGGTTGGCTCGCCCGCCGCGCCGCCCGCCAGCTTTGCCACAGCCCGGGCACCGTCTGCGCGCGCTCCGGTGGTGCGGCAAAGCGGGTCACGCCCCAGCGCCGGAACAGACGCAGAAATCCGCCGATGCCGTCGGCTTCGCGGTGCGGAACAGATTCCCACCGCACCTGCCCGCTGACGGGATCAATCACGGCGAAATACATGGTGTCATCAATACCCAGCGGCGCCCTGGCACGGAACCAGGGCGCGGCGACATCGGGATGAAATGCGGGGCCCGTCATGGCAACACTCCTACAACCGGGCGACTTCGACATACGGCAGGCGCCCGTCCAGCAGCGGCCGGGGGTCCTGCCCGTAGCTGACCAGAAAATGCCGGCTGGCCAGGCGTTGGCGACGATAGCCACTGGCCGCTTCGCGCAATGGGTCCTGGAGAAAAAAACCGGCGGAGAGCGCGCAGCGGTCACGCCGCGCCTGCTCCACCAGTGGCTGCAACAGGGCATCAAGTACCGCCGGCGCATCGTCACGCACCAGTGTGCTGTGCAGCAGCCGGTAATTCAGCGTGCCGCCTGCGGCGGGCAGGTGCAGCCCGCCGCGCAGCCGGCTGTACAGATTGAGCAGATGACGCAGCCCGCCGAGCGCATACGGATAGCGCAGCACGCGGGTCTGCTTGAACCCTTTCTGGCACCAGGTGCCGGTCATGCCGACCAGTTCGCTGCCGCGCCAGGCGAGCAGAAAATCCTGCACTGACAGGCCACGGTAGTAATCGTGCCCGGCGATCAGATCCGACAGTGCGTAGCGCGGAAAAAATTGCCGGCGCGGCCCGTATTCATCCAGCCATGCCTGCATCAGCGGCAGGTCATCCGGCGTCGCCTGCGTCACGCGGTAGCCGTGCGCGCGACGGCGTGCGCCACTGAACAGCAGGCTGGTTTCGATCTCGCCGCAGGGGTAATACACCGGCAATCCGGCGCGGCCACTGCCAACGGTTTCCAGGGATGCGCTGTTGTCACTGAGAATGACGGTCTGCATCCACTCGCCGCTGCGCAGGATCTGTCGCAGTTGGCGGAACAACCGCACCAGCAGCGTACTGCCGCGCCAGGCCGGTGCCAGACGCAGGTCGTGTGCATACCGCACCGGGCAGGCTGCGCCGTTGACCATTACGCGCCGGCAGCCGACGTTGAACACGGCGATCACCGTGTCCTGCTCATCCACCGCGATCCACAGTTCCGGTGTCTCGCAGCTGACGCCGCTGCCATGCAGGAACGCCGGCTGGCGTTCAAAATTCAGCAGCACGCGGCCGTGCTGTGGCGTGGCATCGACCAGCGCAAGAATGCCCGCATCGTCCGCCGGCGTGGCAGGCCGGATCAGATAACGCATCCTGACAGGCTCCCCCGCGCGTCGCTGACATCGTGCAGGGCCGGCGGCAAAACCTCCGGCCAGTCGCGCAACGGTTCGATCTTGATATTGCCCTCGATCATGCCGCGCAGCCGGCACTGGTGCAGGTAGAACTCGCGCATGTCCTGCCGGCACACCACACGCGCCGGTGCAAGCTGACCCAGCCCGCGTGCGAGTTGATAGTGAAAGTGCTGCGCCAGCGCGGTTTCCAGTCGCTCGCGAATACGCTGCACCGCAGACTGCGGCGCACTCGCGCCGGCACATTCCACCAGTAGCACGTAACCGGGCTTGCCGGCGCTGTTGCTCTGCCGGGCTGCCAGCAGTGTCACCGGACGCAATGTTTCGCCCCAGGGCAGCGCATCCAGCACTTGCTGCACGTATACCGCACCGATTTTTTCACCGACCATGTCGACACCGTCGTTGCGGCCCAGAAAACGCAACACCGGCAGGCTGTTGAGATGGCCGTCCACGCGCAGCCGGTCATTCAGCCGGTAACGCAGCAGGCCGCTGCCCGTGGACAGCAACGGCGCAACATCCTGCCCAGGCCGCAGTGCCCAGGGCGGCAGAATACGACCGTTGTCCAGATCCTCGAATTCATACACATGCGACTGATAGGCCAGCACCCACTGTCCCTGACACGGCACGGTCACCACGCCTTCCGTGGCCCACAGCCCCTTGCCCTGGAACGCGGCCTGCGGCAGCAACCGCTGCAGGAGTGTCGCCCAGGGCGCCGCCGCAGCCGTGTCCCAGGCGCTCACCAGCGCCAGACAGGGCCACAGGCGCCGAAAGAAATCCGCTGTCAGCTGGCCGTCCCATTCAGCCAGCAATGCCGCCGCCTGCGGCGCACGCGGGCAGCGCAACCTGCCGGGCAGCGCCGTGCTCCGATGCCCCCAGTCGCCATGCCGTAGCGCTGCGACCAGTTCATCACGCCAGTCCACCAGCCGCTCGAACAGCGTCAGGGCAAAACTCGGGCTCCATACCGACAACACCGCCAGTTGGGTATCCGCCACCAGCCAGGCCAGGGTGGCGAACTGGGCGTCATCCGAGGTGCGTGCCAGCGCAATGAGTTCCGGCACCGACTGCGTCATGGCAGCCAGCAGGCGCTTGCCACCGGTCAGCACTTTCATGTCGTCGTTGAGATGGCTCTGCCCGCTGTCCCGCATGCCATCCGGCAGCCAGGACACCGACCAGTAGTGCGAACCACGGCGAATGCCCGGGAACTGCCGGTACAGATCGTGCAGCCAGGGCGCAATGGCACCGTCCAGTTCGCGCAGGAATTCGCGCGTGTACGGCACCCACTTGATCTCCGAGGTGGAGCCACTGGTCGGCTGATAACGCATCACCGGCGAATCGATCAGCTCGCCTTCCTGCCAGCGCCGCTGCGCTTCCACGGGCGTCGACCAGTCACTGTAATCGGTAATCGGCAACGCCTGGCTGAACGCCTCCCAACACCAGTCCTCCTGCACCGCCGGCAGTGACGGATGCCGGCGTGCCTGCGCCACCTTTCGCACCAAGCCGGCCAGCCGTGCACGCTGTACCCGCTCCAGCGCATGGCTGTCACGGACAAAGCGTCGCCCCCCGGCGGCCACCACACGATCAAGCACGGCATGGCCGAGCCGGTGACGAACACTCATCGCGCGCCTCGCCCGGCCGCCGGCGTGGCGACCGACCGCCCTTCGCTTGCGCGCCACTGCTTGGCGACAAACCGGAACAGGTAACGCAGCAAGTCGGAATAACCGAGTTGCCCGAGGCACGGCAGTTCGGTGCCCTGGCGCCAGCTCGGATTGCGCGTTTCGAAAAAGGCAATGCGCGGAAATCGCTCACGCATGTCATCGGTGATGTCAGCCACATTTTCACGCAGGCGCTGGTAGTCGTCACCGAAATCCAGCAAGCGGCGCTGAGGGTCATAGCTGCCGGGGAACATGTGCTCGCAATACTGCTCCACCAGCGACTGATGACGCGGGTCATCACCGGCCGGATTGGGATAAAAGCGGAAAAAATTATTCGCCAGCAGCAGATACGTCTTATACCCCTTGGAGATCAGCAGCCAGAACAACGGCGTAAAGGGGTAGCGCACCCGCAGCCAGAGCATGCGCAGAAAAAACTGGGTCTGCAGTGCGCGGCTGCCCCAGTATTCACGCTCAATGATGGTATCGCCGCTGAACACGCCGCGTACGGTACGACGACCGTCACGCAGGGTCAGCACTGCCAGCGTGGAAAACCCGACGATACGCTGATCGCTGCGCCGCCGGATCAGGAACAGGCCCTGCTTCTTGCTCAGATCACGCAGGAACAGATCCAGGCTGGTGTTGTGATAGTAATGGCAGAAAATCTCGTACATCTGCTGCAGGTCCAGCGGCGTGATTTTCCGCAGTGGCCGATAACTGCCGTACACCGCCGGTTTTTGCCCGCCGCCGGATTGACGGGACACCTTGTCCGCAGGAAAAGACGCGGCGTTTACACCGTCGCCGTCAACTGCCGGCACGTCCTTGCACATCTCGTTCATGGTCTCACCCGCTTATTTTTTATATTCGCCAGAGAGCGACACATTATGGAGAGCGCGGCTGCCAGAAACAGGATAGTCACCGCCAGATTCTTGTCATTTGAGGACAGCCCTAGTAACTCCTTCCTATTGCCTCAATGTACTTAAAATGTGTACATATATTCACTTTATAAATGACGGGCTGTTAATCTACCTCTTTTTGTGACTCCGCTCACATATCATCATAACATCAATAAATACGGAGGCTTAACAAGGTGAAGTTCAAAGCTTCGCTGCTGTCTGACGCACCATTGGTGCCAATAGTGTACGCCCGTATACTTATCAGACTGTCGTGCCAGAACCTCGCTGAACGGCGCAGGATTGTCACCGCGAGCCAGATTGGCGAGCCCATTCTGGACAATCCGGAGGCCTACATCTCCGTTCGTCAGTTCTTTCACCTCATTGACCATTGTCAGCGCACTGACACGCAGCCGGCGCTGGGTGCGCGCTATGGCATGCAACTGGATCTCTCCGCTCATGGCCTGCAGGCGTTCTCGTTGCTGAACCGTCACACACGGACCAGTGTCACCTGGCGCGCGGTGCAGTTTCTCAACGCACGAACACCCTTGATGGGGTTGCACCTGATCAGCCAGGGGCAGCAGGCGATGGTGCAGTTGCGCGATATCTGGCCGCTGGAGAAGCGCCGTGACTTTATCATCGACTGCTACCTCGGCAGCATGTGCCGCATCGCCTCGACGCTGACGCGCCGTTACCGCGTCCACATGCAACAAAGACCACTGCACCTGAAGCCGGCCTATGAAGAGATCTACGGCTGCGAAGTGCGCTTCGGCCAGCACAGTAACGCGCTGGTGCTGGAAAAAGCGCGACGCGAACGGCGCCTGGCCGCCCCTGGCGGCATGCAGGCGGTCTCATCGGAAGCCGGCAACGAACAGATCATCACGTTGGTCCGCCAACGCATTCACCAGTCGCCGGGGCGCGACTGCACGCTGGACCGGATCGCTGAAAGCCTCGGCAGCACCAGCCGCACCGTCAGCCGTTACCTGAAGGACGCCGGTCTGTTGTTCAGCGACCTGCGCAACACCGCGCGCGAACAACTGGCACGGCAGTATCTGGAATATTCCGACCTGAGCATCGCGGATATCGCCGAGCGGCTGGGCTACAGCGACCAGGCCAGCTTCACCAAGGCATTCCGAAGCTGGACCGGTGTGCCACCTGGCCAGTTGCGGCGGCAGCGTTAAGGAACCTCTGAATAACTCCCCGGTGGTTCCTTAACCACCGATGCGGTCCAGCGCCTGCACGCGGCGCTGCTCCTGCTCGCTGAAACGACGGGCCATGGCGTCCTCCAGCGCACGTTGCCGGTCTTCCTGCGCGAGCCCGCTCTGTTCGATCGCCCGACGCTCGGCCTGCCAGTCGGCGTAGCGCTTGTCCCAGGCAGCGCGGTCACGGTCCAGCTGCTCCAGCCGGTCAGCGGCGGCGCTGCCGAACGTCTGCTCGCGCAACCGCCGCACCTCCGCTTCGCTGGCACCCTGGGCGCGCCACGCTTCGACCTGCTGAGCCACCTCCACCGGCGCGCGCATGCGTTCGCGCGCTTCCCGCATCTCCCGTGGCAACATGATTTCCAGTTCGCGCTGGCGCGCCTGCTTTTCCTCAGCACTCAGGCTGTCGTCCTGCTGCACCGTCACGCGCGCCAGTGAATAGGCATCGAAGGCGTCGTCCTGGGCGAAGAACGCCTCGGCGACTTCCTGGCCCAGCCAGGCGGTCCGCATGTCGCGGCGCTGCACCAGCACTTCATGCATGCTTTTTACGGTGCCGTCATGCGGTGGCAATGTGGCCAGGGCCTCACCGTAATCCAGATAACGCATCAGCAGATCCCACGCCTGTTGGGCAGCGGCAGCCGGCAGATGCTGGTGCAGATGCAGGGCGATACGCGCCTTGATGCGCTCGATATCCTCTTCGCCCAGCGTCGCCAGAAAATAATCAAAGACCCGACGAATCTCGTTACCGATAATCAGATTGCCCTGCGCGTCACTGCGCAGTTCACCGTCCACCTCCGTGCCGTCCAGCGACGCCGGCAAGGCACCCAGGTGGCTGGCTGCCATCAGGTAGGCGGAAAAGCCATTGTCTGCCACCGGATTCTTTTTTCCGGCCATCGCTGCCGGCACCGGCGCCTCGTTGTTACCCGAGGTAACAGCTGTTGCGTTTTCACCGATATCAGCGTGCCGCTGCTGCTGTGACGACATCATGCGCCAACCGGTCAGGACCACGGCCACCAGCACAAGGGTGAACACGGCAATCCCTTTTCTTTTCAGCATTTTCCGTTGTCTCCGTCGTATTTTTGTTATCCGGCGCGTGGCCCGGCTGACAACAGCCCGTGACGCGGCCGATGCTGGTCCAGTGTGCCGAGACTGGTTGTATCCGGACAACCACTGCGCTGCGTTTGTGCCGTCGCTGACCTGAACAGACAAATCTTTTTGTTTCAGTCCGACAGCCTGCTGCGTTCTGCGTATCTGCCCGGCACATCGATTCCGACGTCTGCCTGAATGATTCGCGCGCCGGGGGCATTTACGTTATCCAGCGGCGCGGCGTTTTCTGTGAATCGTCTCGCTGTGACCGGCGCGGTGCGTGGCACCGCTGCCGGCAACATCGCGGGCAGGC
Organism: Alcanivorax sp. S71-1-4; assembly: GCF_009846755.1. Taxonomy (GTDB): domain Bacteria; phylum Pseudomonadota; class Gammaproteobacteria; order Pseudomonadales; family Alcanivoracaceae; genus Isoalcanivorax. The sequence continues at coordinate 60,619 of NZ_AQOR01000019.1, read as the reverse complement.
GCCCGTGCTGTTCCACTCTACGTCTAAGGAAGGTCACAATATGAAAAAAAACAGACTGTGTTTGAAAACCACTCTCGCCAGCATGCTCCTGCTGGTGGCCACCAGCGTGTCCGCCCAGCCCGCCTGGATGGACTGGCTGTTCCCCAACTACACCAGGACGCAACATCCGATTGTGCTGATCCATGGCATGTTCGGTTTCGATGATGTGCTCGGTGTGGATTACTTCTATCAGGTTGGCGAGTCACTGGCCAGCGGCGGTGCTGACGTGTACACGCTGCAGGTCTCGGCGCTGAACAGCACCGAGGTGCGCGGTGAACAGGCGGCGCAGCAAATCCAGGACATCCTCGCCGCCACCGGTGCCAGCAAGGTAAACATCATCGGCCACAGCCATGGCGGACCGACCGCGCGCTACGTCGCGTCGGTCTATCCGCAGATGGTCGCGTCGGTCAGCAGTGTGGCGGGCGTGAACTGGGGGTCATCGGTGGCCGATGTGTACCGGCAGTATCTTGAGGAAGGCAGCGCTGCAAACAACTTCGTCGTCGCCATCGGCGAAGCCTTTGCCACCATGATCGACTGGGCCAGCAGCGGCGGCCTGCCGCAGGATCTGAATGCCAGCATCAACGATCTGAGCACCGCAGGTTCCGTGGCGTTCAATGCCCAGTACCCGGAAGGGATGCCGACCAGTTACTGTGGCACTGGCACGGAGCTGGCCAGCAATGGCGTGCGCTACTATTCCTGGAGCGGCACCGGTATTTATACCAACGGCCTGGACCCGTTTGATTACCTGGTGCTGGCCACCAGTGCAGCCTTCAACGAACCGAACGATGGGCTGGTATCGGCCTGCTCGTCGCACCTGGGTCGCGTGATCCGCGACGACTACTATCACAACCATTTCGATGAAGTGAATCAGGCCCTGGGCACCATCTCGTCCCTGGCCGCCGATCCGCCGACGCTCTACCGTCAGCAAGCCAACCGCCTGAAAAACATTGGCCTGTGATGGCATTCCGGCGTCGCGGTGATCCCGCGGCGCCGGCCGATTTGTGCGGCCCGCTTCCCAAATATCGGAATAAGAAACTTCCATTAGAGACAGCCCCGCACGTGCCCCGCTACTCTTGGTCACGGCTGAAACATTGCAGTGCAGCCGACTCGACGTGACCCGTACCGATGGCTAGCACCGATAACCAGCACCGATGACCGGTTCGTCACAATCGAGACAGCAACACACACGGCCACCGGCTCCCCGCATTTCCGGCACGGCCTGAACACTGCACAAAACAATAACGAGGGGATGTCCCATGCTGAAACGACTGCCGGTGCTGCTGTGCGCCTGCCTCTGCCTGACCCTGTCTTTGCCTGCCAGTGCCTTTTTCGGCTGGTTCAAAGATACCTACACAGAAACCCGCTACCCGATCGTACTGGTGCACGGCCTGTTCGGCTTCGACAGCCTGCTCGGCGTCGACTACTTCTACGGCGTGCCCGGTGAGTTGCAACGCAGCGGCGCGCGTGTCTTCGTGGCGCAAGTGGCCGCCGCCAACAGCACCGAGGTCCGTGGCGAACAGCTCGCCCGTCAGGTGGAGGCCATCCTGGCCACCACCGGCGCACAGAAGGTCAACCTGATCGGCCACAGCCACGGCGGCCCGACCATCCGCTACGTTGCATCGGTGTACCCGCACATGGTCGCCTCGGCTTCTTCCGTGGCTGGCGTCAACTGGGGCGCCCCCATGGCAGACATACTGCAGGGCGTGTCCGATCATATCCCGCTGGGCGATGACGTGATCAACGGGCTGGGCAACACCCTGGCTGGCCTGATCAACCTGCTCTCCGGCGGCGGCGCCCAGCAGGACGTCAGCGCCGCGATGAAATCACTGACCACGGCCGACACCCTGCGCTTCAATGGGCTGTACCCGGAAGGCATGCCCAGCCGCTATTGCGGTACCGGGCAGGAAGTGGGCAGCAACGGCGTGCGCTACTATTCCTGGAGCGGTGGCCGCACCCTGACCAACCTGCTGGATGTCACCGATCCGTTCATGGCGGCACTGTCGGTCGTGTTCCTGGGTGAAAAGAACGACGGCCTGGTCAGCAGTTGCTCCAGCCACCTGGGCAAGATTATCCGCGACGACTACCGCATGAATCATCTCGACGAAGTGAACCAGGCCTTCGGCCTGCGGGATATTTTCGAGACCAGCCCGGTGACGGTGTTCCGCCAGCAGGCCAACCGCCTGAAGAACCTCGGCCTGTAAACACATCCGCGCCGGGCGTTCTGCCCGGCGCACCTTCTGACCAGACGGTCACAGTTCTGTTCGCACGCCTGTCCCCATCCCGCTATGCTCGGGATGCGCACAACTATTCATTCTCACACCACAACGACAGGAAACATTTATGGACAGGCACGTCCGTCGCGGTCCGTTATGGCCGCTTTTTGCGCTGCTGTGCAGCCTGACTTCCCCCGCCCTTGCCGAACCATTGCAGCGCACCATCTGCGTCTGGGACCTGGTGGGCAACGCCGGCCCGACCATGGCGATCATGCGCGAATGGCGCACCGAGGCCCTCAACTGGGGGCTGGATGCGACGCTGGTGGTGCACACCAACGAAGGCATCACCGCCGAGGAACTCAAGGCCGGCCAATGCGATGCGGCGGTGGTGACCGATTTCCGCTCGCGGCCCTTCAACCGCTACACCGGCACCATCAACGCCATTGGCGCCGTGCCGGATTACGAGCATCTGCGGCTGGTGATGCAGGTGCTGGCCCACCCGCAGTCCGCCGACAAGATGACCCAGGGGCCGTACACGATCATGGGCATGGCACCGGCCGGCGGCGCCTATATTTTTGTCAACGACCGCGAGATCAATACGCTGGCCAAGGCCGCCGGCAAGAAATTCGCGGTGCTTGAACACGACCCGATGCAGGCACAGATGGTGGCGCAGATGGGCGCCACGCCAGTGGCGTCGGACGTCACCAATTTCTCCAGCCGGTTCAACAATGGCCAGGTGGACATCATTGCCGCGCCGCTGATTGTCTATAACGCGCTGGAGCTGTATCGCGGGCTGTCTCCCGACGGCGCCATCATCGACTACCCGCTGTTGCAGATCACATTGCAGGTCGTGGCGCGCAGTGACCGTTTTACAGCGGAGATCATGCAGCAGTCACGCAGCTACTTCTTCAGCCAGTACGATCGCTACGTGCAGATGCTGGAGCAGGAAGCGCGGCAGGTGGACCCGAAATGGATGCAGACCATCCCCGCCAGCGAAAAGCAGGAATACGAAATGACCATGCAGGAAGCGCGTATCCAGCTGCGAGACCAGGGGCAGTACGACGGTGAGATGCTGACCTTGCAGCGGCGCGTGCGGTGCCGTATCGACGCCGGGCGCAGCGAGTGCACCAACCCGCAGGAGTAGGCGGCAAGCTGCGAGCCAGGCACCAGGCAGGCTCAGCTCGCAGCCTGTAGCCGCCCTTGGCACTTTTGCAGGCAGGGTGATGTCCAAACGGTCATGGCATTGGTCCGGCGCAGCACTTATGCTGCGCCGACAAAAGAACAACACCGCGACAGGACATCGAATTATGAAAATGCTCGCCCGTAAACTGCTGCTCGCTGGCTGCTGCGCCCTGCCCCTGCTCTCTGCCGGCACGGCCCAGGCCGACAAGGTCAAAATCTGCGTCTGGGATATCGCCGGCAATGCCGGCCCCGCCATGCAGGCCATGCGTGAATGGCAGATCGCTGCAATGGAATGGGGGGTGGACGCCGAACTGCTGCCGCACACCAACGAAGGCATCGCCGCCGAGGAACTGAAATCCGGCCAGTGCGATGCCACCCTGATGACCGGCATCCGCGCACGCCTGTTCAACCGTTACAGCGGCACCCTGGATTCCATCGGCAGCGTGCCCGACAACGATCACCTGCGCATCCTGCTGCAGGTGCTGGCCCACCCGCAGTCCGCCGACAAGATGACTCAAGGCCCGTTCACGGTGATGGGTATTGCCCCGGCCGGCGCCGCCTATATCTTCGTTAACGACCGAGAGATCAACACCCTGGCCAAGGCGGCCGGTAAAAAAGTCGCAGTGCTGGAATATGACCCGACCCAGGCGCAGATGGTGGCCCAGATCGGCGCCACGCCGGTGGCCTCCGACATCACCAATTTCTCAACCCGTTTCAACAACGGCCAGGTGGATGTCATCGGCGCACCGCTGGCTGCCTATGGCGCGCTGGAGCTGTATCGCGGCCTGACCCCGAATGGCGCCATCATCAATTACCCGCTGATGCAGATCACCCTGCAACTGGTGGCCAACAGCAACCGCTTCTCGGCCGACGCCATGCAGAAATCACGCGAGTATTTTTACAACAATTTCGATCACGTACTGGAGCAACTCAACCGCGAAGCCAGCCATGTGGACCCGAAGTGGATGCAGGATATTCCGGAATCAGACAAGCAGGAATATGAAATCCTGATGCAGGAAGCCCGCGTCCAGTTGCGCGAACAGGGCCACTACGACGCCGACATGCTGACCCTGCAACGCCGCATCCGTTGCCGTATTGACGGCGGCCGCAGTGAGTGCACCAATCCGGTGGAATAAAAGAAGATGCGAGCTGCGAGCCCAACGCACCAGGCTCGTCGCACGTCGCAATGCGTTGCCCGGACCGCTTGCAGCGGTCCGGGCAACGCGCTACTGTGAACTCGTCGTTCGTGACACCGACCAACCTGCTGCAAGGGGGGCACCATGCCCAACATGCAACGCCAGGCTTCACAGGGTAGACACAACGGTAAACAGCGCGGCCCGCACAATGTGGTTTCGCTGTGTGAAAGACGACGCGCCGCCACCCCGCGCATTGTGCGCCTCTCCCCCGAGTACGACGGGATAGAACTGCTCTACGCCAACGACCGCCAACCCGACAAGCTGTTTTCGCTGCGTGTACTGGCGTGGGCCATGCTCGACAACGGCGAGGTGACGGCCATGGTGCCGTGGCTGAAGTCCGTGGTCCAGGCGCCGGAACTGGCCGACCCGTTGAACGGGCGCTGGGTCGGTTATCGGCTGCCGGACAGCCAGTACCTGTTCACCGATGCCCCGGATCACAAAGTCAGTGAACTGAGCGCTGCGGTGGACTTCTTCGGTGATCAGGAACCACAACAGGTCCCCGACACCATCGGCACCCACGTGGTGTTCTCTGACGACGGCTTTCACACCATCAGCCTGACAGAGGTGATCAGCTGGCAGCTGGACGAAGACGGCGACATTCATGCCATGATCGCCGATGAACAGCGCATCACACGCACCCCGGTGCTGCCGGGCGACCCCTGCCTGATCGAGGCCGAGTCGCAACCGGACTTTCGCTACTTCTTCCAGCACGGCATTGCCAACCGCATCAAGGATCAGGACCCGGAGGCGCTGGCCGCCATCGCCACCCTGGCCTCGGACTGAACGGGATATGAACGGCCCCGGACACCGGGCTGGCGCCGTGATAGCATTCCTCTATTGCGTGCATTCGCGGAAAGCATTTCCGCCCCCTGGCACAGGCCGCTAGTCTGGCCCTATTGAATGCAGCACTGGCCGCCGCCCTGTTGGCAGCCAACCCGAATTTACCTGGCGCTCACCGCCTCTTTGATAACGTCCGGCGCGAAATGGATTCGTGACCGGACGTTTTTGTATGCGCGGCAAGCTGGCCGTTGCCGGCGACGGGCGACGAAATCAGGATTTTTTGCGGATCAGGTAGCGGTATCGGCCCTCTGCGGCGTCCTGGGCCAGCAGGCTGTGGCCGAGGAACTGGCAGAAACGCGGGATATCGCGTTCGGTTGACGGGTCGGTGGCGATGACTTCCAGCACCTCGCCGGGGGCCATGTCGCGGACCTTGTTGTGCAGCATCATCACGGGTTCAGGGCACAGCAGCCCGCACGCGTCCAGGTGGTGGTCTGCGGTGAGGGTGTCCGGGTCAGTCATGGTGCGGTGACATCCATTCGGGTGTGATTCGGGTGAGCGCCGGGCGGCTGCGCCACCAGGCCGGGGCGGCCAGTATAACGGCCACACACAGCCCCGCCGAGAGCAGGAAATGGCCACTGTAGCCGAGCCAGGCAGCACTGAAACCGCTGGCCAGGGAAAACAGGCCCACCGCCATCAACTGCACCGAGGCCTGCAAGGTGTAATCAGTACCCTCATGCCCCGGCCGGCAGTGGTCCATCATCAGCGTGAACAACACCACGGTAGACAGCGCATCGGCACACTGCTCGAACAGCGCCGCCGACCACAGCAGGCCGTCCGGTGGGACCGGCACACGCGCCAGCACCGCCCAGAACAGAAAGGCCAGCCCCTGCAGCAGGCCAAACCCGATCAGCGCCGGCAGGCGCGGCAGACGCAGCAACCACAAGCCACCCAGCATGGCCGCAGCCAGCCCGGCCAGCGACGTCACCACGTCCAGCTGCCCCACCGCTGCACTGCTCCAGCCAGCATCGACCAGCATCGGCTTGAGCATGCGTGTCCCGAAGCCATCACCGACCTTGTAGCCCAGCAAAATCAGCAGCCACCAGCCCATGCCCGGCCGACGCCAGAAATCACGCAACATGCGCCACCACCAGCGCAGGTCAGGCCGCGACAGGTCACCGTCGGCCAACGGCGCAGCGGGTTCCGGAAAGCGGCTGGCCGGCCACAACATCAATACCAGCAACAGGGCAACGCAGAGAAACGTCAGTTGCCAGCCCAGCAGCCCGATCCAGATCAGCAGCGCACCGCCACCGAGAATCAGCCCCGCCTTGTAACCCACCACCTGGATGCTGTTGCCGGGCCCGCGCAAGGTGGGCACAAGCAGGCGCACCGCCATGCCATCCGCGGCGATATCCTGGGTGGCACAAAACAGATTCAGCAACGCCAGCAAGGCAATGAGCGACAAAAACTCGCTGCTGAAAAGGTGCTGCGGATTGATCATGGCCACGGCCACCATGACACTGGCAGCCCCCAGCTGGCAGCCGATGATCCAGCGCTTGCGGTGGCCGGCACGGCCACGCCCAAGGCGGTCCACCCACGGCGCCCAGACAAATTTCAATGCCCAGGGAATGGCCGCCAGCCCGAGCAGGCCGATGTAGGGCAACGCCATGCCGGCCTCACGCGCCAGCGCCGGAATGGCCTTCGCCAGCAGCCCGGCGGGCAGCCCCTGGGCGAAATAAAACAGCAGCAACACCGACAGCAATTGCCGGTGTTGCCAGAGCTGTTTCGAGGCATGCATTCCTGTGCTCATCGCCCTACACTGAAAGCCTTCGTTTTTTTGGGACAGGGGACACCAGCATGATTCGCGTGCTGATTGAAAGACATATTGCGGAAGGCCTTGAACAACCCTACGCGCAGGCCGTCACCGGCATGCTGCAGGCCATCGTACGCGCCCCGGGCTATCTTTCCGGGGAATCGCTGCGGGATACACAGCACCCCCTTCATCACTACATTCTCTCCAGCTGGCAGAGCGAAGCCGCCTGGCAACGCTGGCTGCAATCGGCCGAGCGGCAAAATGCACTGGAGGCGATCCGTCCCTTCCTGGCCGATGTCGAGCGTATCACGATGCTGGAACCTGTCGTGCGCTGACCTCGTTCACGCGGACAGCCAGATCACGCCGCCGGTGCAGGCAGGACCACCACCGTGATTTCCTCGCGGTCGTGGTAGAGCTGCGCAGCACGGATCACCGCACCCGGCGGCAACGCCGCGTCCAGCCGTGACAACAGCGCCGCCACCGTGGCGTGGCGCTGCTTCATTGGCAGCTTGAGGTTGAACACCGCGACCTTCGTCCAGCCGTTGACCAGCCATTTTTCCATCAGCGCCAGCGTACGCGCCGGTTTGTCGACCACATCGCATACCAGCCAGTCCTGCGGTCTGGGCGGACGCCAGGTGAAGGCATCGCCGGAAACATGTGTGACGGGAAAATCGGCCAGCAGCGCCGGCACCAGCCGGCCATGGTCCACGGCAGTGACCCGCACCCCGTGCCGGGCCAGTTGCCAGGTCCAGCCACCCGGCGCCGCCCCCAGATCCACCGCACTCCGGCCGGCGGCCAGCCAGTGCGCCCGCTCTTGCGGCGTCATCAGCCGCAGCCAGGCTTCCTCAAGCTTCAGTGCCGAACGGCTGGGCGCTTCGGCAGGCAGGCGCAAGCGTGGAATACCCTGCTCCCAGGTGCCACTGTGGACGGTGTCGCCCCAGCCAAGAAAACCCTGCCCGGAATGTTCAAAGAACACCTGCAGCAGGCGCTGCCCCTGACCGGGCACCAGCAGCCCCTGTTTCCTGAGCGCCTGCTCGAACGCCTTGCGAAAACCGCGTACGAAACGCTGTAACCCGCGGCCCTCGTTGGTATCCGGATATTCCAGCCGTACCGCGCCCACCGGGCCGATCTCACGCGCCAGCGCCAGCAATGGACCAATGCGGTCTTGCTGCGGCAGATCCCGGAACGGCGCCAGCACCGGCCAGGCGGTGCGGGGGAAAATGCGGGCGGCCTGCCAGAGCGGCAGCACCGATTCGCCCGGCATGTGCCAGGTCAGGAACCCGGCATTCTCCTGTGCGCGGGCATAGCCTCCCTGGCCCAGTTCAACGGCCTGTTGTGTCAGCTCCGCCGCGCAATCGTTTTCGAAGCCGGGGCGACAGAGCACCAGCAGGGTGTCCGCCGGTATGGTCTTACCGTTCATGCACGAAGGCCCCATGTTGCGTAAAAGTTAGCGTGGCGTGATGGCAGTCGCTACAATGGCGGTCATTGTCGTCGCTATAACAAGTAAAACAACCATGACTGCATACAAATTCCTGCTGCTCCCCCTGATCGCCGCCCTGCCTCTGACCGCTGTTGCCCAGGAAGACCTGGCGCCGCCGGACGTGGATCTTTTTCTGGAAGCCCAGTACGGCGGCGCTGACCTGGACGATTTCGGCCTGGCCAGCAGCGCAGACGGCTACCGCCTGCGCGCCGGCCTGTGGCTGAACAGCCTGTCCACTCGCCACCTGCGTTTCGGACTGGAAGCCGGCCTGAACCAACTGGCGCGGGAAACGACCGACAGTGCCTTCACACGCGGTCCCAACGCAGCAGAACTGCAACAGCCTTCGCCCCCCGACTCTGTCGATGTGGTGGCGCGCGACCGGCTGGAAGTCAGTGGCTATGAACTGGGTGGCCGCATGCTGGTGGCACGTTACGTCTATGCCCGCGCCGGCCTCTACATTCACCGCGTCAAAACCCGCCGTGAAGAAATTCGCACGCTGAACTACACCAGCGGTTCCCCGCAGGTCTTTGAGCCGGTACCGGAAAGCGATTCCACGTCAGGCACCGGCGGCTACGCGGGCCTGGGTGTGCTGGTGCCGCTGGCCAGCGGGATCAGTCTGGCGGCGGATTACAGTCTCTATCAGGTGGATTCGGAGCAGGTGGGTACTTACGGCATAGGCCTGAACTTCACCTTTTGATGGGTAGGGTGGGAAGAGCGCAGCGAATCCCACCGGGTCCATGCACAGCACTGCTCCCACAAAACCAGCGGAACTGCGTACCTACGAAGAGGGATGCTCCCTCTTCGTAGAGGGGCCATCTCTCTTCATAGAGGGAACATCCCTCTTCGTGGCAGAAATGCCCACCTTATGGAGGGTGATTTCGATGTTTTTGCGGGAGTGATGACGCGCATGGACCCGGTGGGATTCGCTGCGCTCTTCCCACCCTACTTCACAAACACCACGGTCTTGTTGCCGTCGACGATCACCCGGTCTTCGAGGTGCCAGCGCACGGCGCGCAGCAGCACCTGGCGCTCCACATCCTGCCCCAGTGCTTTCAGGTCCGCCGGGCTGTTGCGGTGCGACACCCGCGCCACGTTCTGCTCGATGATCGGCCCCTGGTCGAGGTCGTCGGTCACATAGTGGCTGGTGGCGCCGATCAGTTTGACGCCGCGCTCCCAGGCCTGCTGGTAAGGGTTGGCGCCGACAAAGGCCGGCAGGAAGGAATGATGGATATTGATGATGCGGTGCGGATGCTGTGCCACGAACGCGGGGCTGAGAATCTGCATGTAACGCGCCAGCACGATCAGGTCCACCTGCCCTTCCAGCAATGACAGGGCCTGCTGCTCGGCCTCGGCCTTGTTGTCACCGGAGACGGCAATGTGATGATAGGGAATGCCGAATCGTTCCACCTCACCGCGCAGGTCATCGTGGTTGCTGATCACCATCGGGATGGTCGCCGGCAGGTCCCCCCGCATGGTGCGCCACAACAGTTCCATCAGCACATGGTCATGGCGGGACACCAGAATCGCCATGCGCTTTTTCTGCGCCGCCAGCGTCAGGCGCCATTCCATGCCGTATTTCTTCGCCACGCTCTGCTGGAAATTGTTTTTCAGCGCATCCCAGGAACAATCCAGCCCCGGCGTCTGGAACTCCATGCGCAGGAAAAACGTGCCTTCGCGCGGATCGGAGGCGTGCTGGTCAAAATCGGTAATATTGGCGCCGTGATGATACAAAAAGGTACTCACCGCACTGATGATGCCCGGCTGGTCCGGGCAGGTAATCAACAGGCGTGCGGTAGTGGCATCCGCCGGCGCAGGCTTCGCGCTAGTCTCCAAAATATTCTCTCCGGTAAGCCGACGGGGTTTTGCCGGTCCATTTCTTGAATGCACGGTGAAACGAGCTGGCTTCACTGAACCCCATCAGCAGCGCAATCTCGTCGATCGACAGGTCCGGTTTCGACAGGTAATACACCGACGCATCCTTGCGGATCGCGTCCTTGATTTCCTGGTAACTGGTATTGCCTTCTTTCAGACGCCGGCGCAGGGTCTGCGGCGTCATGTTGAGCTTTTCGCATATCTCGGAAAAATCCGGAAAGTTGTTGCCGTACTCCTTCGAGATAATGGCACGGATCTGAGCCGGCAGGCCGACATTATGGATATTGCCGTCGATCAGCTGCGCCAGCGAATCTTTCAGAAAGCGCGACAGCGACAACTGGTTCTGCACCAGTGGCAGATCCAGAAACTCGGCGGAAAACACCACCCGGTTGACGCCCGTGTCAAACTGCACCGGGCAGGTGAAAATGGAGCGGTAATCGCCTTCCGTACCCCGCCCGAAATCCAGTTGCACCTGCTGCGGTTCCACCGCCTTGCCGACCAGCCAGCTCATGAACCGCAACGACAGCATCATCAGCGATTCAATGATCACCTCGCGGAAATCCAGCCGCTGGCTGGCCTGCACTTCCAGCCAGCCGACATCCCCTTCGCGATGCAACGTGGTATGCACTTGCAGGTCGAACAGCTCATAGAACTTGATGCCGCGCTGCACCGCCTTTTCCAGGTTGGAGCAGTTGATCACGGCGTGCGCCATCATGGAAAAGGTGCCGGGCTTGGATTTGCGGCCCTGCCCGAAGCCAAGGAACTCATCCTGGGTCTGCTGCATGACCGCCAGCATCAGGCGGATAAAGCTATCGCGCTCGATACGGGCGTCCGGGTCGTCCAGTAACCGGCGTGGAATGCCGGCGGTTTCCAGCAGCGCCGGAATGGACGCGCCGGACCGGGCCGCCCCCTGCAACACCCGGATCACCCGACTGATGGCAATGCTCTTGCGGTTAATCATGCGCTGGCCAGCCCGTTCCGCAGACGATGATCACTCTGCCGCCAGCCGCAGGCCGTGGCATTAATTCTTTTGAAATCATCATATTGCAACTTGTCATAGGCCCCTCGGTCCGCCCCCGCGTCCATTGCCGCCGCCAATGATAGTAAATGTCAGACAAATTGGCACATTGCGTCATGGAGGGCGCTCCGGACGCTTTTGATAATGGCCCGACCATCCAGTCAGGCCAGCCATTGTGCAAAGTTTGACGCCGGGGAGCCAGTGGGGGCATGCACCGCACACTGGACCATAGCATTTTCCTTCGGCGACGCATCGGCCCGTGCTGCCGCATCAGAACAACAACCAGGAGACGTCTATGTCTGCACTGAATTTCGACGACAGGGTTGTCATCGTCACCGGCGCCGGCAACGGCCTGGGACGCAGCCATGCACTGGCGTTCGCCGCACGCGGTGCCAGGGTCGTGGTCAATGACCTGGGGGGCACGGCTACAGGCGAAGGCAGCGATGCCAGCGCGGCCGACAAGGTGGTGGCCGAGATCGTCGCCGCCGGCGGGGAAGCCGTGGCCAGTCACGAGTCAGTGACCGACGGCGGGCGCATCATTGAGTGCGCGCTGGACAATTTTGGCCGCGTGGATGTGCTGGTGAACAATGCCGGCATCCTGCGTGACAAAGCATTCCACAACATGACCGGCGAAGACTGGGACCTGGTCTATAACGTGCATGTGCGTGGCGCCTACAGCGTCAGCCACGCCGCCTGGCCTTACCTGCGCGAGCAGGAATATGGCCGCCTGATCTTCACCGCCTCCGCCGCCGGCCTGTACGGCAACTTTGGCCAGGCCAACTACAGTATGGCCAAGCTCGGGCTGCATGGCCTGGCACAGACGCTCGCCATCGAAGGCGCCAAACGCAATATCGTCGCCAACACCATCGCACCGATTGCCGGCAGCCGCATGACCGCCACCATCATGCCGCCACAGATCGTCGAGCAACTGAAGCCCGCCTTCGTCACACCACTGGTGCTGAAGCTGTGCCATGCCTCCCATCGTGAAGGGGGCGGGCTGTATGAAGTCGGCGCCGGATGGATGGGCAAGCTGCGCTGGGAACGCAGCAAAGGCCACGGTTTCCCCGTCAGCGCCCCGCTGACACCGGAAGATGTGGTTGCGCAATGGGAGCGCATCACCGACTTCACCGACGCCGACCATCCCGCCAGCGGCCAGGCCGCCCTGATGTCGATGATCGGCAATCTGCAAAACCGCTGACGACACTGGGCTGTCGCGGCCCCGCCCGGGGCCGCACGCAGCATGCCATCGGCCTGTCCTGTTTGACGTATTATTGACCGGCCCCGGCCAATACTGCGGCCACTATGGCGAGGGACAACCGATGACCGATTCACTCAGCGCCCTGTACCGTGAGGTCCTGACGCAACTGGGGGAAGATCCGGCGCGCGAGGGCCTGCTGGACACACCGACACGGGTCGCAAAGGCCATGCGGTTTCTCACCGGCGGTTACCAGCAGTCTCTGCAGACACTGGTCAACGGCGCGGTCTTCCATTCCGACAATGACGAAATGGTGGTGGTGCGCGACATCGAGTTCTACTCGCTGTGCGAGCACCACATGCTGCCGTTCTTCGGCAAATGCCATATCGCCTACATTCCCGACGGCAAAGTGCTCGGCCTGTCAAAATGCGCGCGCATCGTTGACATGTACGCCCGGCGGTTGCAGATCCAGGAAAACCTGACGTTGCAAGTGGCACACGCCATACGCGATGTCACTGGCGCCCGTGGCGTGGGTGTCATCATGGATGCCCGCCACCTGTGCATGATGATGCGCGGCGTGGAAAAACAGAACGCCTCCACCACCACGTCAGTCATGCTGGGAACCCTGCGCGAATCAGCCGCAGCCCGCTCTGAATTCCTGTCACTGGTCACGGGCTGAGGTCACGGACTGAATCATGCCTGCCACCCTGATACCCGTGCTGGGCGACCAACTGACGCCTTCGCTCAGCAGTCTGGCGGCCAGCGACCCGGCAGACAGCGTGGTGGTGATGGCGGAAGTCCTCAGCGAAGCCACCTACGTCCCCCACCACAAACAGAAGCTGGTGCTGGTCTTCGCCGCCATGCGCCATTTCGCGGATGGCCTGCGTCAGGCCGGCTGGCAGGTGGATTACTACCCCATCACGGAGGATCTGCCGGACCTGAACGCCGCGCTGGCATGCAGTATTGCCCGCCACGCACCGATGCAGATCGTGGCCACGGAATGCAATGAATGGCGGCTGGACCAGATCATGCGCCATTGGGCCCAGGCGTTTGCGCTGCCCGTCACACTGCTGCCGGATGACCGTTTCCTGTGCAGCAAGGCCCGCTTCCAGAGTTGGGCCCGTGGCCGCCGGCAATTGCGCATGGAATTTTTCTACCGCGACATGCGCCGTCATACCGGCCTGCTGATGGACAGGGATGGGCAGCCGGCAGGCGGCCGCTGGAACTTCGACAGCGACAATCGCAAACGTTATACCGGATCACCACCGCTGCCCCACCGCCGACCGTGGCCAGTGGACACGATAACGCAAGCCGTGATCGACACGGTACGCGAACGCTTCGCCCATCATTTCGGCGAGCTGGAACCGTTCCGCTGGCCGGTGACCCGGGAACAGGCCGACGTGGCCCTGGCCGATTTTCTCGACCAGGGCCTGCCTGCTTTCGGTGACTACCAGGATGCGATGACCGACAACGATGATTTCCTGTTCCACTCAGCGTTGTCCCCGGCCATCAACCTCGGTCTGCTGACACCCCGGGAGGTCTGCCAGGCGGCCGCGCAACGCTACCATGACGGGCGCGCGCCGCTGAACGCGGTGGAAGGATTCATCCGGCAGATTATTGGCTGGCGCGAATACGTGCGCGGCATTTACTGGCTGACCATGCCGGAGTATCTGCATGAAAACCGGCTGGACAGCCATCGTCCGCTACCATGGTTCTACTGGAGCGGCGACACCGGCATGCATTGCGTCAGCGAAGCCCTGCGCAATACCCGCGAACATGCCTATGCACATCATATCCAGCGCCTGATGGTGACCGGCAATCTGGCGCTGCTGCTCGGCGTCTCAGTGCAGGCACTGCACGAGTGGTATCTGGCGGTGTACGCCGACGCCTACGAGTGGGTGGAACTGCCCAATACGCTCGGCATGGTGATGCACGCCGACGGCGGTTATCTCGGCTCCAAGCCGTACGCCGCCAGCGGTCGTTATATCCAGCGCATGTCGGATTACTGCGCGGGCTGCCGCTACAACGTCAACACCGCAGACCAGCACGACAGCTGCCCGTTCAACAGCCTGTACTGGCATTTCATTGACCGTCATCGACGACTTTTCGGCCAGCACCCGCGCATGAAGATGATATATCGCAATTGGCAACGCATGGCGCCGGAGCGGCGGGCTGCGATCCTCCGGCGCGCCAACGCGCTACTCGCCTCTCCCGAGACGCTCTGACGCGGCGCGGACAGCCCCGGCAAGATTTTTGCGCACCGTAGCACTGCATGGACACCTGACGCCGTGCTGCTTGCGTCACACCGGGCAACGCTTAGCACCCGTGCATCTATCCAGCCCCTGCTTATGCCTATTCGTTCCAGCGGCCCCCTTGCGGTCCCGGACCCGCACGCTCAGGCTGTGCATCGGGGTACACGCGAGGGATGCGGGGCTTTTCCACCCTACGGATGCAGGGAGAACGCCAATGAAAGTCCATGAAATCATGAGCACCAACCCCCACTACCTGAACGCCGACAGCACGCTGCGCGACGCCGCGATGATGATGCGCGAATGCAACTGCGGCATGCTGCCGATCGCCAGCCCCGACAATCAGGACAAGCTGATGGGCATCATCACCGATCACGACATGGTGGTACGCGGTCTGGCCGAGGGTCTCGGCGCTGACCAGAAAGCCGCCAGCTGCATGACTGACCGGGTGCTCTACTGTCTCCGTGACGATGACGTCGCCGAGGTGGCGCGCAACATGGACAGCCAGCACGTGCAGCGCCTGATTGTGCTGGATGATCGCCAGAGCAAGCGCTTCTGCGGGGTCATTTCACTGTCGGATATTGCCGCCGCCAGCAGCACTGATCACAGTCTGCAGGGCGCCATTTCCGAATGCAGCCGCCCCTACCAGCACAGCGCCATGCACTGAACCGGCCGTCTCCGCACCCGGCCCCTGCGGGCCGGGCTTGATCACGCCGCCAATACCTCGCAGGCCCGGGCGCAGGCCTGGCAGGCGTCAGCACAAGCCTGGCAATGCTCATGCGCGTGCTGGGCGCATTCTTCCGCACAGTTCTGGCAGACCGTCCGGCACAACGTCGCCACGCCGGGAATGAACTGGCTGTCGTGATGCAGATACAGCGCCAGCAAACGGCATATCGCCGCGCACTGAATATCCAGCCGAATGCAGGTGGCCATCATGGCCAGATTGTCCTCCTCCAGGCAGGCCGCCGTGCAGTGATCACAGGCGCTGGCGCACCGGTTGCAGGCATCAATCACGTCCTGATAAAGCGCTTGCGACATGATGAGAGCTCCTTTGCTGTGTGGGGCCATCCACCCTAGCAAGCCCCCGAGGGGCACACTGAGATATAACCAACACCCCCGCACCCGGATACAAAGCAGGCCCATCAGGTTATAATGCCGCCTCCCGCCGACACGCCCCGGCCCCGCCGCCGTGCCGGGCGGAGGTCGTGTCGCGGCCATCCGTACCGCGCACCGTTCCGGCTGCCTGCCCTGGGGGAGATTGATGGCCGACCGTTCGCACCTCACTTCACTGCGCTTTGCCAGCGCGCTGACCGCCGCTTGCCTGAAAGAACCCTATGGCCGTGAGCGCCTGCTGCGCGACGTGCTGGCCGGCCTGTCGGTGGGCATCATCGCCATTCCATTGTCCATGGCACTGGCCGTGGCCATTGGTGTCTCGCCGCAGTACGGGCTCTATACCGGCATGATCGCCGGGCTGGTGATTGCGCTGACCGGCGGCTCGCGCTTTTCGGTGTCAGGCCCGACGGCCGCGTTCGTGGTGGTGCTGCAACCGGTGGTATATCAGTTCGGTTTGGGCGGCCTGTTGCTGGCCACACTGATGGCCGGGGTGATCCTGGTGCTGATGGCGCTGGCCCGGCTGGGGCGCTTTATCGAATACATCCCGGAGCCGGTGACGCTGGGTTTTACCGCCGGCATCGCCATTGTCATCGCCACCCTGCAACTGCGGGACTTTCTCGGCCTGCAGGTCACTGACCTGCCACCACACTATCTTGAAAAGCTGGGCACGCTGGTCACCGCGCTACCGTCCCTGCACTGGCCCAGCCTGCTCACCGGCGCGGTGACGCTGGCCGTGCTGGTCGGCTGGCGCCGCCTGGGCAGCGCCGTGCCGGGCCACCTGCCGGCCGTGTTCGCCGGCGTGGCGGTCTCACTGTTGCTCAGTCAGGCCGGCCACCCGGTCGACACTATCGGCAGCCGGTTCAGTTTCAGCCTGCCGGACGGCAGCACCGGCGCCGGCATCCCGCCGTTTTTCCCCGCCTTTGCATTGCCCTGGCAGTGGCTCACGCCCGACGGTGGCAGCCTGCTGAACATCGACACGCTGCGCGCACTGCTGCCCGCCGCTTTCACCATCGCCATGCTCGGCGCGATTGAATCGTTGCTGTGCGCCGTGGTGCTCGATGGCATGAGTGGCCGCCGTCACAACGCCAACGGTGAATTGCTCGGCCAGGGGCTGGGCAACTTGGTGGCGCCGTTCTTCGGCGGGTTTGCCGCCACGGCGGCGCTGGCGCGCTCGGCCGCCAATTACCGTGCCGGTGCCACGTCGCCGGTGGCGTCAATGGTGCATGCGCTGGTGCTGATGGTGGCGGTGCTGTATCTGGCGCGCTGGCTCAGTTACCTGCCGATGGCGTCCATGGCGGCGCTGCTGTTGCTGGTGGCCTGGAACATGAGCGAGGCTCACAAGGTGCGCGAGCTGCTGGCACGCGCACCGAAACAGGATGTGCTGATCCTGTTGGTGTGCCTGTCGCTGACGGTGCTGTTCGATATGGTGATTGCGATTGCCGTGGGCATCGTGCTGGCGTCGCTGCTGTTCATGCAGCAGATCGCCGCGATGACACGCATCAGTGATGTCAGCAGCCAGCGCAAGCTGGTGGGCGACACGCCGCTACCGGAGGGCTGGCGCCTGATCAAGATTTCCGGGCCGCTGTTCTTCGCCGCCGCCGAACGGGTGTTTGATGAACTGCTGGAACAGTGCCCCGGGCAGCGCGGCCTGATTCTGTATATGGACGGCGTCTCGCTGCTGGATGCGGGGGGCTTGAATGCCTTTCTGAAGTTCGCTGACCTGGCCGCGCGCGAAGGCACCGAAATCGTGGTGGCCGATCTGCAGTTCCAGCCGCTGCGCACACTGGCCCGCGCCAATGTGCAACCGCGACCGGGGCAACTGCGGTTTACCGGCACCCTGGCCGAGGCGCTGGAAACGGTCGGCCAGGCAGCCTGAGTCTTTATTCACCTGGCCGCAGGATCATGCAGGTGGCGGTGGCGAACGCGTACAGCACGCCGTTGTCATCCCGGATATCGCCTTCGGAAATCACCAGCCGGCGGGTGACGTTGATCACCCGCCCTTCTGCACGCAGCGTCTTGCCGAACGGGATGGCCTTGCACATCTTCACGTTCAGTTCGATGGTGCCGTAGCTCTCACCGGCCCCGAGTGCCGTGTGCGTGGCGCAGCCGGTGACCGAATCCAGCACCGTGGCGGCAAATCCCCCGTGGACACCCCCCAGCGGGTTGGTGTGGGTCTCGTTGGCGGTGGCCAGGAAGACCACCCGGTTTTCCTCCACGGTATCGACCTCCATCGGCATGGTGACGGAGATCGGCGGGCGCGGGAACGCGCCACTGGCAAACGCCTGCATGATTTGCAGGCCGGTCATTTCACGGGGATTCATTGCGGGACTCCTGAGCAACATGGCCCGGCGGGCCGGTGGGGGTGTATCATGGCTGGAAAATTGTTCTAGAAGATTATTCTAATGACAAAGCTGACGTCAACCGAACGGCACCGGCAGATCATTGATGCTGCCCTGCGCTGCTTTGCGGAGCACGGCGTGGAAGCGACCACCATCGACATGATCCGTGCCGCCTCGGGCGCCAGTGTCGGCAGCCTGTACCACCGTTTCGGCAACAAGGAAGGGCTCGCCGCCGAGGTGTACATTGCCGGCCTGCGTGATTTCCGCGCGCGGCTGGCGCAAGCCACCGACGCAGCCGGCAGCGCGCGCGAGGCCGTGGCCGCCATCGTCGGCGCCAATATCGACTGGATCAGCGCACACCCGGACTGGGCACGCTTCGTGTTCAATCATCGCGTGGTCCTGTCGCAGGCAGACCGCGAGGCGGAATTCAGCGCCGAAGTGGCCGACGCCAACAAGCGACTGTGGCAGCGCTTCTACAGCCTGCCCGGCGCCGCAGCGCTGTCGTCCCGTGACAGCGGCCTGCACCATTCCCTGCTGGCCGGGCCGGTGCACGACTATGCCCGGCAATGGCTGGAAGGCCGCCGCAAGCGCTCGCCCGCCGCCCTGCGCGACACCTTTGTCAGTGCCGCCTGGGCCGCCATGCAGGCCTGTGGCGCCACGGACACGCATTGAAACTCCCCGGCACTGGACGCCCGCGACAAAAAACGCGACGCTTTCGGGCATCCCCACCGACATGGACTTCCCATGACTGTTGCACTGCACAAAGACGAGACGGGCACCTACCGTCAGCGTTTGCGTATTGATGAACACACCCTGTTCGCCGACGTCACCCGTGAACTGGGCGGCGACAGTTCTGCACCGGATCCCCACGACCTGTTCGATGCGTCTCTGGCGGCCTGCAAGGCCATCACCGTGATGATGGTGGCGCGGCGCAGAAAAGTGCCGCTGGACAGCATTGATGTGGTCATCGAACGCGACAGCAGTGAAGAACAGCGGGGGCATTACCGGCTCGCCGTGCAGCTGCACTTCAATGGTGATCTGGATGACGCGGCACGGCAGAAATTACTGGAGATCGCCGACAAGTGTCCGGTGCACAAACTGATGACGCAAACCGAGATTCATATCGACACCCGTCTCGGCTGACCGCCGGACGCCCAACAGAGGGCACTCCCATGCCGCAACTGCTCCGGCCCCATCAGCGCGATATCGGTTTCAGCGTGCAGCGTCTGCTGCCCGCTGCGGTGCAACAGCGCGTCGGCCCATTCATTTTCTTCGACCATATGGGCCCGGCGCATTTCGACGCCGGCAGCCACAGCGGCGACGTGCGGCCGCACCCGCACATCGGCCTGGCCACGGTCACCTATCTGTTCAGTGGCGCCATGATGCACCGCGACAGCCTCGGCAGTGTGCAACGCATTGAGCCCGGCGCCATCAACCTGATGACCGCCGGGCGTGGCATCAGCCATTCGGAACGGATTCCGGACGACATCCGCGACAGCCAGGCCGGCGTGGAAGGCATCCAGACCTGGCTGGCCCTGCCGCTTGAGGAAGAGGAATGCGCCCCGGCGTTAGTGCACCACGCCGCCGATACCCTGCCGCTGCACGAAGCCCCCGGCGTGGTGGCGCGCGTGCTGCTCGGCGAAGCCTTCGGGCGGGTGTCGCCAGTGCAGGCGGCATCGCCTGCGGTCTACGTGGACCTGCACCTGGAGGCCGGTACCACGCTGACGTTGCCGGCCCGGCCGGAGCAACTGGCGCTGTACCTTGCCCAGGGCACGCTTGACGTCAACGACGAAGCGCTGCCACTGAACCACGTGCTGCTGCTGGACGACCAGCGCGAGATCACTTTGAACGCCGGCAGCGACGTCCGCTGTCTGTTGTTCGGCGGTGAACCGCTGCCGGGCGAACGGCACATCCACTGGAACTTCGTCTCGTCCCGTCGCGAGCGTATCGAGACCGCGCGGCAAAACTGGCAGAGCGGTGATTTCCCCATGGTGCCGGGCGAAAGCGAACGCATCCCCCTGCCACGCTGATCAGGAGCGCGACATGGCCGTAGAAAGTTACGCCCGCGAACTCATGCCGATGGTCGCTCTGCTTGGCACCGGCATCGTCGCGGTGACGCTGTTCAAACGCCTGGGGCTCGGCTCGGTGCTGGGCTATCTCGCCGCCGGGTTGCTGATCGGCCCGTTTGGCCTCGCGCTGTTCACCGACCCCGGCGCGATACTGCACATCGCCGAACTCGGGGTGGTGATGTTCCTGTTTCTGATCGGGCTGGAAATGCAGCCTTCGAAACTCTGGTGCATGCGCCAGCAGATTTTCGGCCTCGGTGTCTTGCAGGTGATGCTCTGCGGCGCCCTGCTGAGCGGGCTGGGCCATTATGTGTTCGGTCTGTCGCCAGTGGTGTCACTGGTCGCTGCAATGGGGTTTACGCTCTCCTCCACTGCCATCGTGTTTCAGGTGCTCGAAGAGGAAGGCACCATGTCGACACCCGCCGGACAACGCACGGTGTCGATCCTGCTGCTGGAGGACCTGTCCATCGTGCCGCTGCTGGCGCTGGTGGCGTTCCTGTCGCCGGGGCACGCGGACCCGGACAGCTCGCGACTGATGGCGGTCATCACCGGAGTCGGTGCGATTGCTGCCATGGTGGTGGCCGGCCGCTGGCTGCTGAACCCGCTGTTCCGCACGCTGGCCAATGCCCGTGCCCGGGAGCTGATGACCGCTGCGGCGCTGTTTATCGTGCTCGGTGCCGCACTGCTGATGGACCTCAGTGGTCTGTCGATGGCCATGGGCGCCTTCCTGGCCGGTGTGCTGCTGTCCGGGTCCAGTTTTCGTCACCAGCTGGAAACCGACATCGAACCCTTCCGGGGCATTCTGCTCGGGCTGTTCTTTGTCGGCGTCGGCATGTCGCTGGACCTGTCGCGGGTGGCGGCGGACTGGCAGCTCATCCTCTCCGGCGTGATTGCGTACACGGCAGTCAAGTCGCTCGGTATTTATCTGGTCGCCCGGGTCACGCGCAGTGATCATCGCGAAGCCCTGCACCGCACCGCGCTGCTCGGCCAGGGCGGCGAGTTTGCCTTCGTGCTGTTCGCGGCGGCCAGCCAGTCCGGGCTGTTCGATGCCACCGTGAATGCCACGTACACCGCCATCGTGATCCTGTCGATGGTGCTGACACCGGTCAGCCTGCTGCTGTTGCGCCACCTGGACACCCGGCCGGCACCGTCGCTGGAAGGCGTCGAGGCACCGCAGAACCTGTCCAGCGGCATGCTGATCATCGGTTTCGGCCGCTTCGGTCAAGTGGTGAGCCAGACGCTGCTGGCGCGCAACGTGGACGTGACCATCATCGACGTGGACCCGGATCAGATCCGTGACGCCACCCGGTTCGGTTTCAAGGTCTACTACGGCGATGGCACGCGCCTGGATGTGCTGCATGCCTGCGGCGCCGAGCGCGCCCGCGCGATTGCCGTGTGCGTGGACAACCCCGAGGCAGCCAGCCGCATTGCCCGGCTGGTGCGGCATGAATTCCCGCTGTGCCGGTTGCTGGTGCGCGCCTACGACCGCCGCCATGCGCTGACGCTGATCCGCGACGACGTCGATTTCCTGGTCCGCGAAACCTTTGAATCGGCGCTGGTGTTTGGCGACGCCGCGCTGCGCGCCATGGGCTTTGCGGAGAACGACGCCGCCGACACCGTGGAAGAAGTACGCCGGCTGGACACCACCCGCTTTGAACTGGAAACCGCCGGCGGCGGCCTGGAGGCGGGCCGTGGCCACACTTTCGGCAACCTGCCGCAGACCGCCCCGCTGGTTCGCCCGCAACACGCCGGCAAGACACTCAACGACGAAGCCGCCGCACTGGTCGGCGACGAATCCTCCTGAATTCATGACCGGAGCCGATAGATGGCCGATACGCCCCGCATTCTCGCCTTTGCCGCCAGCACCCGCAGTGCTTCTTTCAATCGGCAGCTGGCACGCGTCGCCACCGAATGCGTGCGCCAGGCCGGCGGCGACATCACGCTGATCGAGTTAAAGGATTATCCGATGCCGCTGTACGAGGGCGACCTGGAAGCCGCCGAAGGCATTCCCGAACACGGCAAACGTCTCAAGGCGTTGCTGGCTGAACATCAGGGCCTGCTGGTCGTGTCTCCGGAGTACAACGGCTTTATCACACCGCTGCTGAAAAACACGCTCGACTGGTTGTCACGTCCGGACGGTGACCAGGACGGGCTGGCGCTGTTTCGCGACCGGCTGGCGCTGGTATTGTCCGCCTCTCCCGGCGCGCTGGGTGGCCTGCGCAGCCTGACGCTGGCGCGGCAGTTGCTGACCAATCTCGGGGTGATGCTGATGCCGGATTCACTGGCCGTGGGTCGGGCGCACGAGGCGTTCAACGACAACGATACGCTGAAGGATGACCGCCAACAGGCCAGGCTACAGGCCATGACCGCAAAGTTCGTGACCACGTTGCACCGACTGAACAAAAGGTGAGTAGGGTGGGTAGAGCCAACGGCGAAACCCACCGGGACCATGTCCCGCACTGCTCGCAAAAAATCATCAAAACTACCACCACCCAAGCCGGGTGATTTCGATGGTTTTGCGGGAGTGGATAATGGGCATGGGCGTGGTGGGTTTCGCCGTTGGCTCTACCCACCCTACTTCACTTCTGGAGAATGGTGATTTCGATGGTTTTGCGGGAGTGATTGACGGGCATGGACTTGGTGGGTTTCGCCTTTGGCTCTGCCCACCCTACCTCACTTCCGAAGAATGGTGATTTCGATGGTTTTGCGGGAGTGGGTAATGGGCATGGACTTGGTGGGTTTCGCCTTTGGCTCTACCCACCCTACATCACTCTCGAAGAATGAAGGTGTCGATGATGTTGCGGGAGTGAATAACGGGCATGGGCCCGGTGGGAGACAGGAAAAACTCACACCGTTGTTTCATCAACCTCCGGCACGCCGGCGGCCCGTTCGCGGCGGCGTTTCGCCAGGCGCCGCCAGATCCAGCCGTCCGGATGCTGCTCGCCGTTGTGGACGTAACGCAACACGCTCAGGTGCGACACGTTCCAGCTCATCAGGTCCAGCGCCCGCTCCGTGCCGCAGAACAGCACCCGGTCGCCCATCTGCAATGGCGTCTCGCCGGCCGGTAGCAACTGCCGCTCGCCTTGCCGTTCCAGCATCAGGGCAATGGTGTCCAGCGAACGGGTGCGGTCGCGCGGATCACGGCACAGCGTTGCCAGGGTCACCGATTCGTTCAGGTCCAGCGCCAGAGCCACCGCCGGCGCCCGGTTCTTGCTGACGCGTAACGTCCAGCTTTCCGGTGTCAGGGCGTCGCAGCCCTGACGCATGCGCAGCGCCAGCGCGCGGTTCCATTCATTGCCCTGCTCACCCGCCTGTTCCAGGAATTCCTTCAGCAACGACGCTCCCAGCACGGACAGGAAGCGGCTGGCAATGATGTAACTGGTCTGCACGGCAAGCGCCACATCGGCGGCCTGGAACAGCGCGCGATTGTGCAGCCGGTTTTCCTGCGCCACCTGATAGATGTCCGGGTTGAGCGCACGCGCGGTCATGATGATCGACAGGTTGTCGGCATCGTCCTCGGTGCCGGCCACCAGTGCGCTGGCGCTCTCGATGCCGGCGGCGCGCAGGGTCACTGCCTCAGTGCCCTTGCCCTCGATCGTGCCCGGCGGGCAGCCCTTTTCCTTCGCGTTTTCCACGACCAGCGTGACCTCGATACCGCGCGAGGTCAGCGCGCGATGCACTGCGCGCCCAAAGCGTCCGTAACCACAGATGATCCAGCGTCCCTGCGGCGGCTCGGGGCGTTCCGGCAGCGGGTAATCCGGCAACGAGGTCAGCCAGTCGTACACACGATGACTGTCCGGCTCGAAAATGCCCATCAACAGCCGGTGGGCAAAATCCTGATACGGGTTCACCACCAGATCGGTGCCGAACGACAGCATGTTGTCCACCGTCGCCAGCGCGTCGGCGCGGCAAAACACCTTGATCTTGCTGTTCAGCAATTTCACCGTGATCGCGACTTTCAGGTTGGCGTGGTCATCGTCAGTCACCGCCAGCACGCCGGCACACCAGCGATGTTGCAGGCCGGCAGTAAGCAGGTTGTCGGGAATTTCCGCGTCCATGCAGAACGCCGGCACATAGACACCCAGGTCACGGGTGCGCAGGTCTTCGACGTTGTGCGGGTCCTTGTCGACGATCACCACACGCCGGCCACGATTGAGCAGCGAGCGCGCCAGCAGGCGGCCGGTGTCACCGTAACCGCAGATGATATAGAACGGTTCGCTAAAACTGCTCAGGCTGCGTTGCAGGCGCGCCATCAGCAGCGCCTGGCGGAAGCCGGTGTCCTGCAACAGGGAAATGATCGTACCGACGGAATACAGCCAGGCAAACACCGTCATGTAGATGCTGGCCATGGTCCACAACCGTTGCGCATCGGAGAACGGGTACGGCACTTCGCCAAAACCGATGGTGCTGCCGGTATAACTGACCACGTAGAACGCCTGGAAGATGCTCATGTGCCAGACGTTGCCCTGGTCATCGACACCGGGCATCAGCGTGAACCCCAGCACCGCCACGCCGTAGACGCCGATCAGCACCGCCAGCGGCACGCGCATGCGCCGCAGCAGCAGCGGGACCACCGAGCGGATCATCGACCGTTACCGGTGCAGGCTGGCGGTCTCGACCACCAGCAGCACCGCAGACACCAGATTGGCCAGCAGGGCGCCACCGGACAGCGAGACGATGCTCGCCATCACCGCCGGTGTCAGGCCCACGTCGGTCACGTGGACGGCAATGGTCCACACCAGCGCGGCGGCGATCAATTGCAGGTCGGCCACCAGGCTCGCCGCCAGCAACACCGCACCGATCTGGGTGCGCTCGCCGAATTTCAGCGCCGTGGCGATCAGGCTGACGATAATGGCGGCGAACAGTTCATAGACGTTGTGGTGGTGCACATTGTCGATTTCGCCAAGAAAGAAACCGAAATTCAGGGTCAGGGCCAGCAGGATAAAGAAGCCGAACACGACTTTCTCAAGATTCATCACGCATTCCTTGATCGGTTATCCGGTGACGACAGCGGTCGATTCCGCCGAGACTACCAGCTTGCGGCGTCAGCGCAACGTCACGGCTTGCGGAAAGCCGCCAGTTGTTCCGGTGTGGCCTCCGTCTGGTGACGTGCTTTCCATTCAGCATAGGGCATGCCATAGACACGCTCCCGGGCAGCATCGCTGTCCACCTCGACACCCTGTTCGGCGGCGGCGGCCGCGTACCATTTTGACAGGCAATTACGGCAGAAACCGGCCAGGTTCATCAGGTCGATGTTCTGTACGTCCGGGCGGCTTTCCAGGTGCGCCAGCAGGCGGCGAAAGACAGCGGCCTCGATGGCCTCTTGCGTGTCGGGCGGGAGATCGGTGGGCATGCGCGGCTCCGGTACGGGATGATGCCCTATGGTAACCTTGGGGCCACCGAATACCATCCCGGCCCCTTGCCCATGCAGACAATCTATCTGGTCTATGACACCGAATGCCCCGCCTGCGATCAGTATTGCCGGCTGGTACGGATTCGGGAATCGGCGGGCGAACTGGTGCTGGTGGATGCCCGCGCACCGGGGCCGCTGATGGACGAGATCACCGCGGCGGGGCTGGATATTGACCAGGGCATGGTCCTGAAGCTGGATCACCAGCTTTACTACGGCGCCGATGCCATCCACATGCTGGCGTTGCTCGGCTCGCCATCGGGCCTCTTCAACCGGTTCAACCGCCGGTTGTTCGGCTCGCGGCACCTGTCGCGGGTGCTCTACCCGCTGCTGCGGGCCTGCCGTAACCTGCTGCTGAAAATATTGCGCAAGACCCGCATCAACAATCTCGACCTGAAGGAGCGCGAGCGCTTCTGATCAGGCCGGGCGCGTCATCACCGCCAGCGTCACGGTAGCCTTGGCCACCAGTTTGCGTGGCACCCCTTCGCTTTCGGCCCAGACTTCGGATTCCACCACCGTCAGGGTACGGCCCGGTTTCAGCACCCGCGCTTCGCAGACCATGCTCTGCCCTTGCGCCGGACGCAGCAGGTTGAGCTTGTATTCCGCCGTCAGCACCATCTGGCCCGGCGACAACAAGGTGGCCGCCGCCGCGCCGGCACTGTGATCCGCCATCGTGCCGAGCACACCGGCGTGGACGAAACCATCGTGCTGCTGGTGGTCCGGGCGGCACACCAGCCGGGTGATGATTTCCCCCGGCGCGACGTGCTCGGCCTGCATGCCAAGCGCCCGAATAAACGGCGCGTCTTCCAGTACCCGTTGTGCTTCATCCAGTGAGTGCATGGCACCTGCTCCGACGTGGCTCTCAGGGCAGCAATATTACCTCAACGCGACGGTTGAGGCGGCGACCGGCAAGGGTCTCGTTGTCAGCCCGGGGGGCCGCACTGCCGTGCGCCGCGATACTCACCTGATCCGGGTCGACACCGCCCGCCAGCAACGCGTCACGCACATTGCCGGCACGTCGTTGTGACAGCGCCCGGTTGAATTCCACCGGGCCGGTGGTGTCGGTGTAGCCGTGCACGTCTACTCGCGCCTGCGGATTGGCCTTCAGCCAGGCAATGGCCTCATCCAGCCCGCCGGGCGGCACGTCAGCGCTGCCCAGCTCAAACTGGATGCTGGCCACGGTGGGCGCTTCCGCCGTCGGCGCCAGTACCTGGACAGGCTCAGGTATCTGTTCCGCCGCTTGCACCTCTGCAATCTCTTCAGACCCTTCAGTCTCTTCAGTCTCTTCAGACCCTGCGGCTCCTGCGGCCGGGGCCGGTTCAGGTGCCCGCACGGGGGCGGGCGCCGGTTGCCGCACTGGTGCAGCCGGCATCGGTACCACCGGCGTACGGCGGGTGGCCGGTTCACCGAAACGGTACACCACACCCAGCGAGAACAGATCGGTGTCTTCTTCCGGCACCACATAGTGATCCCAGCCCAGGCGCGCAAACCAGTGGTGGCTGATGTGCCGTTCCACCGACAGACCGAGCACGGGATCGGTGCCGGTCAGGCTGCCGCTGTCGCTGCCCAGTGAATATTCCATGTCCCAGCGTACTGCCCCGACACGGGTCAGCAGGTGCCATTTCTCGGCCATGGGGTAACGCCCTACCAGCGCCAGTTCCCACAGGTCGCCGGAGACCGGCGCGATCTCGGCCAGCTGTTTCGCCGAGGCGATGCCCACGCCGCTGAAATCCAGGCTCATTTCGCCCAGGCTGGTATAGCCGCCTTCAAGCGCCATGAATTCCAGCCACTGGTAACCGGCGTAGGCCTTCCAGCCTGTGCGTTCAGTGTCGGCAATACGACCGCTGCCGCTGAGGCCGGACGCCGCAAGCCGGTCGGTGATATCGCGGTCGTCCACTGCGGTACGGGCCTGCCCGACGCTGGCGCCCAGGTAAAATGTGCTGGCGCTGGCCATCGGGGCCGCGCACGCCAGCAGAATGACCGGCAGGAGGGAACGCCCTGCGCGGTGGAGGCGCGCCACGCACCAGGGCGTCTGCTTAGTGTCGTGCATTGTGCTGTGTTCCTTTCTGATGAGGCCGCCCCCGAGGGGCGGCCTTTGTGTTAACAGGCCGGTGAAAACGCCGCCGTGAGCCGGATCTGTCCGCCGGCGTCAGACACGGCGCCGACGCAGCCCCAGCAATGACAGCATGGCCAGCAACAGCCCCCCCACGCTACCGCCACCGACTTTGAGTGAGGCGGCCGTGATGCGGTATTCCGCCTCGGCCACCGCCGACACGTTCAGGCCGACTTTATAGGCGATCACTTTCAGCGTGGTGGTCTCTGTCAGCAGCAGATGGGTGTTGTTCGCCACCTCGGTACCGTGGGTCAGTGTCGGCGTGCTGCCGTCGGTGGTGTAGCGCAGCATCGCTCCGGGCGTCGTGCTTTCCAGGCGCACCTGCACGCCGCCTGCGTAGGTGCCGGCCGGTGGCGTAAAGCGCGGCGTCTCCGCATCCACAGCCGCCTCCATCACCAGCGCGCAGGGCGTGAGGCAGTCCTCGACCGGCGCCACCAGTGTGCGGTAATCCAGCGCCGATACTTCCAGGCTGTCGTCCGCACCCGCCACAGTCGGCGGCGCAATCAGCGTGAAGGCACCCAGCGCATCGGTGGTGGCCAGGAAGCGACCCTGGTCATCCTCCAGCGGCAGCGCTTCACCGCCATCGCTGGCGCGCAACAGCGTCACGCTGGCCCCGGCGATCACTTCGCTGAGCGGGCCACTGACGCTGCCCTGGTACAGCACCGACTGTTCGGCACGCAGGCTGGCCTCACCGTCCGGCAGGCCGCCGGCGCTGCCGGTCAGGATCACGTCACGGCTGGCTGCCAGGCTGTCGAGCAGGCGCAGGCTGAACACCGCCGGGTTGCCGAGTGCGCTGTCGTCCTCGGCCACCACGGAGGCCTGTGCCAGATCCAGGCTGTCCGCGACATCCGGTTGCAGGGTGATGGCAGTGCCTGATGGCGCCCCCGTCACGACGACGGCCGTCTGGTGACGGGCGGCATCACGGCTGAGCAATACCGGCCGCTCAAGCGACACACGCAGTGGCACATCAATGCTGATCGTCTCGTGCCAGCCGGTGCTCTGGTCGGTCACCGTGATGTCGTAGGTGCCGGCAAACGCCCCGGTGGCCGGCGCGCTGAAGTGGTACTCGCAACTCGCCAGGCCACAGGCCAGTGTGTCGCCCCCCGTGAAACCGGCCGGGCCACTCACATCAATGGCGTAGCTGCCGCCTTCACCGCCCGCGATCTCGATACCGCGGCTGCCGCCGGCGGGCAGTGGCCCGCCCTGCGGATCAATGACCGAGAGCGGCGGATAGACGACCACCACAACCTCTTCCCAGCCGCTTGCCAGATGCGTGGCATTGCCGGGGAAACGCGCCCGCAGAGACAGGCCGCCAACGCTGTCGGCGACGCGTTGCAGCAACGCGGTATCGCCGCCGAGCAGCGCGCTGTCGAAGGGCTGCCAGGCGTCGCCGTCGTGACGTTCAAAGACGATACTGCCGCTCGGCAGCGCACCACTGGCAGTGAGCACGGCGGTGACCGTGTAGGTTTCGCCCACGGCCACGGGGCCGTTCTGCGACAGGCTGATGCTGGTGGTCAACGGCAGGTTCTCCAGCGAGAACCGTTCACTGCCGCTGAGGCCCGTGGCGTCGACCACCACGTCGTAGCTGCCGACCACACCGTTGGCCGTGACCGGCAGGGAAGCCTGCCCGCTGGCATCCAGTGTTACCTGTTGCTGCGCCGGATTAAGGCTGGCCCCGGTCAGCGGTGCCTGGAAGTCCAGGCGGCCGCCAGCGACAGGCTCGCCGAAGGCGCTGGCCACGCTGGCGACCAGCGGTGCCGCAAAGGCGGCGTCAATCGGTGCGCTCTGGTCACCGCCGCTGAGCAGCGTGAGGGTGAAGCCACGGGACTGGATGGCGCCGGCATCACACCGCCCCACGCGCCCCACGACACGCTGGTCAGTGCCCATGCAGAGGCCATGATCGCCGGCACCGATGGCGGCGCTGCCGGGCAACAGCGCGTAGTACGCCAGCGCCCCCTGCTCGTTCACGGCCGACAACAGCGGGTCGCCATCCAGCGCGCCCAGATCACCAAAACTGATCAGCGAACCGGTGACATCGGTGCCTGCCGGTGCGCCGACGATCAGCTCACCGGCGGCCGTTGCCCCCGCCAGCACGGTGTTGATCAGATCAAGGCGGCTCTGCGCCGGCACCATGTGAAGCGCCGTGCCCGAGGGCGCGCTGTTGTCGATCACCGTCACGTGCCGCAGGGACAGCAGCCCGTTCAGAGTGCCACCACCGGACAGGTCGTAGACGCCGTTATCCGAGAACGAGATCGCGCCGCCCTGCAGGGTGGCCGAGTTCTGGGCCAGCGTGACGTTCTCCAGCCACACATTGAACAGCGGCGCCGCCTGGTCAGGCCGCTCGAAGCGCAGCGCGCCGCCTTCGTCCGCCTGGTTGCCGGTGGCGGTCACGTTGCGCAGCACCGCCCGGTTGGTTTCGGGACCGGTCACGGCCACCGCGCCACCCTGCTGCACGGCAATGTTGTCGCGCAGCTGGACGTTTTCCAGCGTCAGGAAGGCGTTGTTCGCCAGCACCGCACCGCCCTGCCCGGCGGTAAAGCCGTTTTTCAGTATCAGGTGCCGCAGGGTCAGCTCACCGGATTCGACACGGAACAGGCGATGGCTGCCGCCGCCGTTGATCTCGATATCGGCCTCTTCCCCGTCGATCTGCAGGCCGCTCACCAGCAGTTCAGCGCCCGGCTGGATGGCCGTGCCATCCCGACAGACGAGGCCTGCCTCGAAGCGCACCGTATTCCCTGCCACGGCATCGGCCAGCACGGTGACCAGGGCACCCTCGCCGACGTTGCCGCATTGCGTCACCGTCCATTCGGCGTTGGCGGTGGCAATCACATTGAAGGTCCGTGTCAGCGAGACCGGGGTGTAATTACCTTCGCCGGGCTGGGACGCCGTGACGGTCACCGGGCCTGGCCCGCTAAGTGTCAGCGTGTCGTCGTCCAGGGTGGCGCGGCCGCTGTCCAGTGTGAAGGTCACCGGCAGGCCGGCACTGGAGGTCGCGGACAACGTCAGCGTGACCGGGCTGCCCGGGTAGTCCTGGTCCGCCGGCTGCGGGAAGGTCAGTGTCTGCGAGGCCAGGTTGACCACCAGGGTCTGCGTGGCACTGGCCGGGTTGTAATCGTCATTGCCCACCTGCCGCGCGGTGATGACGGCGCTGCCCGCACCTTCGATCACGGCGGTGTTGCCGTTGATGCTGACCACGCTGGTGTCATCGCTCTCGAAGGTGACCGGCAGGCCCGCGTCACTGGTGGCGACCAGCGTCACCGGGGCATCGCCAAAGGTGGCGGCGCCCGGCGCGGCAAAGGTGATGATCTGGTCGCGCTTGTCCACCGTCAGGGTCTGCGCCACCGGCGTGGAAGCGTTGTAGTTGCTGTCACCGGCCTGTTCGGCGGTAAGCGTCGTACTGCCGGCGCCCACCACGGTGACCTGATTTCCCGTGACAGTGGCCACGGACGGGTCGCTGCTGGTGTAACTCACCGCCAATCCGGAACTGGCGCTGGCGCCCAGGCTGAAGGCGGCATCACCCACCGTGCGGTTCGCCAGTGGATCAAAGGTGATGGTCTGGTCGGCTTTCTCGATCACCAGCGTACCGGTGTTGCTGCCGGTATAAAGCGGGTCGGTAATGGTCACCGCCACGGCATAGCTGCCGGCGTCGGTGGGCACAGTGGCCGCACCGTCATAGGTGATGTCGACACTGAGGCCCACCGGCTCGGTGACCACAGCGACCGCCCGCGGGGTGCCGTCGTAGACCTGTGTCAGATCATTCAGCAGCACGGTGCCGGCACCAGCCACCACCACCTGGGCACGCGACACATCGGCGGCGGCCAGGTAGTTGGCATCACCCGCCTGGCTTGCCGTGATATTGGCGGTGCCGACGCCGGTGATACTGAGGGTATTGCCGCTGACACTGGCCACGGACGGGTTGTCGCTGGCAAAGGTCACGGGCAGGCCGCTGCTGCTGGTGGCGCTCAGGGTCACTGCCGTATCACCGTAGGTGCGTTGCGGCAGCGCATCAAACGTAATCGTCTGGCTGGCCTGGCCAATCACCAGCGTGCCGGTGGCACTGCCCTGGTAGTTTGCTTCGTTGACAGTCGCCACCACCGCGTAGCTGCCCACGTCGGTCGGGGCCGTCGCCGCACCATCGTAAGTCACGTCCACGGTCAGACCGGCGGGCGTGGTGGCAGCCGTGGCGGTCCGGGCGGCGCCGGTATAGGTCAGCGTCAGGTCGGACAGGGTCACGGTGGCCGTCGCCTTGTTCACCACCAGCGTCTGGTCCACGTCAGTGGCCGGCAAGTAGTCGTCATTGCCCGCCTGGCTAGCGGTCACGGTGGCGCTGCCCGCGCCCACGATGGTCAGGGTGTTGCCGCTGACCGTGGCAACACTGCTGTCGCTGCTGGCATAACTTACCGGAAGGCCCGAATCGCTGGTGCCTGTCAGGGTGAGCGGCGCGTCACCAAACGTCACCGGCGCCAGCGGCGCAAAGGTAATCGCCTGGCTGGCCTGGTTGACCGTGAGCGTCTGGTCCACCGGGGGGGCGGCATTGTAGTTGCCGTTGCCGGCCTGCGCTGCCGTGAGGGTCACCGTGCCCGCGCCCACCAGCGTGACCTGGTCGCCGCTGACGGTCGCGACGCTGGTGTCGCTGCTGGTATAGGTCACTGCCAGCCCGGAACTGGCGGTCGCGGCCAGGGCAAAGGGTGCATCGCCCAGGGTGCGGCTCACCAGCGGGTCAAAGGTGATGGTCTGGTCTGCCTTGGCCACTGCCAGCGTGCCGCTGGCGCTGCCGGTGTAATTGGCCTCATTGAGAGTGGCCACCACCGCATAACTGCCGGCATTGGCCGGCACCGTGGCGGCACCGTCGTACGTCACGGTCACATTCAGCCCGGCGGGCGCGGTGGTGACGGTGGCCGCCCGGGGCGTGCCGTCGTATTGCTGCGCCAGGTTACCCAGCGTCACCGTGGCGGGACGCTGCGCCACCGTCACCACCTGGGTGAGCGACGTGGCGGCGCTGTAGTTGGCGGTGCCCGGCTGCGAGGCGGTGAGCGTCGCGGCACCGGCACCGACGATGGTCAGCACATTGCCGCTGACGGTGAACACGGTGTTGTCCGAACTGCTCAACGTCACTGGCAGGCCGACGCTGGAACTGGCCGGCACGGTCACGGCCGGGTCGCCGAAGGTGACCGTGGTCGGCGGCGTCCAGCTCAGGGTCTGCGGCGCCGGTGTCACGACATGGTTGTCGGCGGCCGACTCGCTGCCACGGTAATCGGCGTTACCGGCGAATACCGCACGGAATACATGCGTACCCGCGTCGTAGCTGTTGCCGTCCAGCGTAAACACTGCGCTGTAGTCGGTGATCGGTTGCGACCCGGCGCTCACCCAGCCAGCCCCGTTGTTGTATTGCAGCGTCATGCTGCCGACAGGCGACGGGCCGGGTGACGTCAGGCTGGCCGCGATCTGGAAGTCGGTACCGTAGACGCTGCTGCCGGTGGTGATGCCCGTGGCGGTGCGGTAGAGCACCTTGACGGTATCGTCATCGCTGTCGCCTTCGCTGTCGCCGCCGCCCTGCGCCGACACGGTATTGATCAGCGAGGTGACGGCGTTGCCGTCCACGTCCACCGTCAGGGTAATCGCCGGATAGCTGGCCCCCGACGCCAGAACATCGTTGCGGGTACAGGTGACCGTGGCCAGCGTACAGGTCCAGCCCGTGCCGGCCAGTGCCGTGGCCGTCAGGCCAGCCGGCAGGGTATCCACGACAGAAATGACCCCGGCGGCCGGGAGGGTGGCGCCGTCACCGATATTCTCGACCGTAATGGTAAACTCCGCGCCGGTCTGGCCCTGGTAGAAATCACCGCTGTGGGATTTGTTCACCGACAGTTCCGGCGGCGCGATCACGGTAACGGTAAACTGCTGCGTGCGCTGGCGTGGCAACCCGTTATAGCTGCCGGTGATGCGCACCGTAATGTCGGAGCTGCCCCACTGCCCTGCCACCGGCGTGATGGCCAGGCTGCGCTCTGTGCCCGTGCCACTGAGCACGATATTCGCCAGCGGCAACAGGGTGGTGTTGGACGAACCGGTGACCTCCACCGTGACACCGCCGGGTTGTGTGATATCGGCGATGCTGAAATCCACGTCCACGGTGGGCGCGCCGACCAGCAGGCCGAGCACTTCCTGATCGTCGATCAGCGTCATGGTCGGGTGCGCTTCATAGGCACCGATATCCGGTGCCGGCCCCGCCGCGATAAACTGCCGCAGCCAGCCACGCTGGTCCTGTGTCGGCGAGGTGCCAATGGTTTGCGCGGCGTCCAGCGCCGGGCTGCCATTGTCGAGGGCATGGGTGCGCGTGCGGCCGTGGTAGTCCCCCAGCGGCAGCAACCGTGCGTCGGCCACCGCCAGCTGGTTGCCGTTGACGCCGTCCTGCAGGCCGCCGTCACCATGAGGGCCCAGCAGATTATGGCTGCTGGTCATGTCCACCGTGCCGCGCAGGTTATCCGCCACACTGCCGGTACCACCAAAGTTTGCCGCCACCAGCGTGTTGTTCAGGACCGTCGGCGCCAGCGCCGACACCACCTGCAGGCCGCCGCCGGTTTCACCGGGCACGCCGAAGCTCTTGCCGGCCCGGTTCGCGGCGATGGTCACATGCATCAGCTCTGCCCCGGCGCCACCCAGCGGTGCAAGCCGAAGGCCGCCAGCGGAACCGTCCGCTTCGTTGCCCGAAAAGGTGCTGTTGAGGAGCCGGACATCGCCGGTGTAATCGGACAGCCCCAGGCCACCGACCTGGCCGCCTACACCATTCACCATCACCGCCCGGTTGCCGGCCACCGTAGTGCGGTCGATGTCGATCTGGTCGGCCATGCCGGACAGCAATGCCCCGCCGTAGCCTTGCGCCGAGTTACCGTCGATCTCCACCTCGGAGAGCGTGACGTTGCGGGTTTCCACCACCAGCAGCGCACCGGCGGCGCCGGAGGCCTGCGCACCATCGGTGACGCGGTTATTGCGAAACACCGTGCGCGAGATAGTCACCTGCGCGCCAAAGTAGGCCGCGATAGCGCCGCCATTGCCGCCGGCCATGGCCACCGCATTGTCGGCAAACACACTGTTGTAGATGGTCAGGGTGCCGTTGTTTTCACCGCCGACGGTATCTTCGCCGTCCCAGTCGATGGCGCCACCATAGAGCGAGGTGGTGTTGTAGCCGTGGCGAATCGTCAGCGCGGCAAGGTAAGTGTCGAAGCTGTTGTCATAGCCCGGGTTGATCAGCATGACCTGGCCATTGCCCGGCTGGAAGGCACTGCTGCCTGCCTGCAAGGTGGTCAGGGACGGATCGCCCTCCTGATTGCCGCTGCTGCCGATCAGTCGAATATTGCGGCGCAACTCAAGCGGCGCACCCAGCGTATAAGTGCCGGCAGGTATCGCGACGGTAATGACCGCGTGGGCGCCTTCGTCAACCGCGTTGGCTTCATTGATCGCCGCGCGCACGCTGCACAACCCCGCCGTGGCACAACTGGTGCCGGCCGTGGTGTCATTGACGGTATTCACATTGAACGTCAGGTCTGCCTGCGCCAGCGCGCTGACGCAGCACAGCAGCGTGGCAAAAAGACCTGTCAGCCACTGTCCCCGGACAGCCTTGAAAGCAGACGGGCGTCCTGCCCCGATGATTGCCGCATCCATGAATTCACCCCGAAAAAGAATATTGTTGTTTCCCCGCCGACCCCGCGGCACCCGACAACGCCCCGTCAACCATCAGCCGCGTGGCGGGTACACCCCTTGCAGCGCAATGCAGAAATGAACCCCCAGATACGGCTGCCGGTTGTTATGCGGCATGCTGCCGCCCGACGGCCCCAGTGCGTTGGGTGACATCTCGGTGTCCGGTGCGGCAGCGGTGTACGCCACGGCGTTGGCACGGCGATCACCTGTCCAGACATTACCCGCCGGCGACAACGACGTCGGCGAGACCTGTGCCGCTGACAGCGTGTGCGTATGCGCCGGAATTTCAGTGGACAGCAACGTGACCGTGGACTGACCACCCTGCTGGCCCAGTTCATACCAGGACAGGCCCGGCCCCTGCCGTGGCTGCAGCGGCGTACGGTCCTGCAGATCGGGCAAGGCGAAGTTGCTCCTGCCGTCGCCGCCGAAATTGACGCCCAGCAGCGAAAAGAGCGCCGTGTTCTGCGACAGCGGCAACAGCTGGCCATTGCACCAGGCCCAGCCTCTCGGTGCGAAATTGAACGGGAACATGCGGACTTCCGCGACAAAGGGATCAGCCATGGACACGCTCTCTCAGTTGGGGCTGGGGAAAATGCCCTGCAGGGCAACGCAGAACGATATGACCAGCGACGGCTGCATATTGGTGTGCGCCTGACTGCCGCCGACATTCGACACCTGTGAGCCGGACATGCCGGCATTGGCATCGGGCCGGAACATGTTTTCCGACGTGCGCGCCCAGGTCTTGCCGGCCGGGCTGCGCTCGGTGCTGACACCGGAATGCACGCGCACCGCATGCCCGTGCGCCGGCAGTTGCGACAGCGACAGCGTGACGGCCTGCTCCCCACCCTGCTGCCCCAGGCTCACTTCGCTACCGGCGTGCACCGGCACCCGGCCCCGCAGGTCCGGCAGCGCAAAATTGACACGCCCGTCGCCGCCAAAAGTGGTGCCCAGCAGGGAAAAGAGCCCCTGGTTCTGGTTGATGGGCAGCAATTGTCCGTTGCACAGCGCCCACCCCCTGGGTGCGAACTGAAACGAAAACATCCTGAATTCTGAAAGGAATGGCTCTGCCATGACCGCCTGCTCCGTCGCTTGTCAGGTCGGGCTCGGGAAAATCCCGAACAACGAGATGATGAAATTCAGCCCCAGGTAGGGCATGCGGTTTTCATGGGGCTGGTTGCCGCCGTTCGACCGCACCAGGTCATTGCGCAGCGCGACCAGCGGCGCGCCTGCGGCGGCATAGGTGGCGGACGGTCCCGCCGCCCAGACGTTGCCGGCCGGAGTGTTGTGCGTGCCTTCGTGCAAACTCGCCGAGGGGGAATGGTTGTGCTGCGGTATCTGCTGAACGGTCAAGGTCACCTCTTCCACCCCGATCGTTTCAGCCAGGACAAAACCGTTGCCCTGATGCATCGGCAGCCGGCCACGCATGTCCGGCAGAGCAAAAGACGAAACGCCATCGCCGCCGTAGGTCGTGCCGATCAGCTGGAACAGGGTTTCATTCTCGGAAATGGAAAGCAGCTGCCCATCACAGAAATGCCATCCCAGCGGCGCGAAATTGCCGGCGAACAGGCGGATTTCTCCTACATAGGGTTGCGCCATGTCTTACCCTCCCTCACTCGGCTGGCGGCGCGTTCGCCACCAGCAGATGGCTGAATGCCGCGGAATAAAACTGATGCACGCCATCATCGCGGCCCCCCTGGAGAAACAGTTGCAGCTCGCCCAGCGTACGGTGGGTGAGGCGGCGCATCCCGTCGCCCAGATTGCTGCCCGCCGGCAGGGCGAAGGTCAGCAGGAACTGCTCCAGAGACGGGTCCATGGTGTTGTCCACCAGGCTGACGAGCTCAGCATCGACAGAGCCGTACAGGGGATGCTCGACGTAAAACAGGTCGCCTTCGCGCCCGCGAAAATGACGGGCGCGGCCGACGGGCTCATTGTCCGATACCGGTGCGGGTGCCCCCTGGCCGCCACTGCCGCCGCCACAGGCACTGAGCACCACCGGTGTGGCGATCAGGCCGGCAATAAAGGTTCGTCTTTCCATGCTGCCCCCGCTTCAGATCGCTGGATCTGTCATGTTGCTACTGACTCCGCCGGCTCCGGATAACTGAAGACCGCCTCGTATTCGATCAACTCGCCACGTTGCCCCACCGGCACCAGAAACACCGGCATCTCGCCGAGGGTGTCGTGGGTCAGCAAAAACGTGGCCTGATCCAGCGACGTCGCCGCCGGACCGGTAAACCACAACGCGAACTGCACATAGCCGGACCGTGCAGGGCTTTCCGCCACCTGCTCCAGCAACAACCGCACGCACGCTTCACCCGCCGCATTCTGCACCCGGGTGGTAAACAGGCTGCCACAGGCCATGCGGGCCTGTGCCAATGTCAGCAGGCCGCTCATGAGGCACTCCGGCGGGCGGCATCCGGGTACCAGACCATGCGCGCATGGGCCGGTGCGCTCTGACCGTCCAGCTGGAAGCCGAACTGCGCATAGAACCGCGCCAGGTCGACGCGGTCACTCGCCACACTCAGGGAAACCGGGGCGCTGATCTGCTGTGCCACAGTCTGGACCGCCTGGATCAGCGTCTGGCCATAACCGTGTCCGCGCGCGGCGGCAATAAAGGAAATATCGACGATATGTACCGTGCCACGGCTGAAGTCGAGGATCAGCCGGCCAATACGGTCATCGTGCAGAAGGACGACGAAATGCATCGCTTCCGGAAAGTCGGAACCGTAGCTTTCGGTCTGGGCGCGGAACTGGAGTTCGATCAGGGATTCGGCGAGGTCCCGGTCAGGCAGGATACGCAGGTCGTCCCGGGTAGAGCTGTACAGCGACGCCAGGAACCCGGCATCCCCCTCATTGGCCGGCCGCAGGGCCAATCCCCCAGGCAGGCGAACCCCAGCGCCTAACATATTGTCTACCCCCGAAAATGACCGCCATACAACGACAGGCTTCTTGTGGCCCGCAGCATGAAAAATGACCGATCACGGTATGGCGCGCAAGATATCAGCACGCTCACACTACTGTCCATCTTCACGCCGCCCCTTCCCTCCATCCCGGGACATGGTTGGACGGCAGGATAAAAAAAACGGCGTCATGATCACAACGTGAGACGAATGGTCTATAGGGCTTTGGCAAAGCTGCGCCCCCTGATTTTGGTGTCCGACGCGCCTTATTGGGTCGGACGTCGGACGTCGGACGTCGGACGTCGGACGCTAAAAGCGCTTGATATCCGATGCAGGCAGACTCGTTTGCTTCGGGTTTGGCGTCAGACGTCCGACGTCCGACGTCCGACCCTGTTGGTCACGCCAATCCGCTATGAACAAAAAAGCCCGCCGGTTGGCGGGCTTCTCGTCACGCAGCATCCAGACTTACTTGAACACTTCGCCTTTTTCCGCTTTTTCGACCAGCAGCTTCGGCGCAGTGAAGCGATCACCGTATTTCGCCTTCAGCGCTTCGGCGCGCTGCACGAAACCACGCAGCCCACCTTCGTACTGGTTCATGTACTGCATTACGCCGCCGGTCCAGGCCGGGAAACCGATACCGAAGATGGAACCGATATTGGTGTCACCTACCGATTCCAGCACGCCCTCTTCGAAGCACTTCACGGTCTCGATGGCCTCGGCGAACAGCATCCGTTCCTGCATGTCCTGGAATGGAATCTCCTGGTCACCGCCAAAGGCGTCTTTCAGACCCGGCCAGATGTGCGGCTTGCCGTTTTCCGGATATTCATAGAAACCGGCACCGTCGAGTTTGCCCGGACGCTTGAACTCGTTGACCATGCGGTCCATCACTGCCAGGGCCGGGTGCTTGATTGGCTCCTGGCCTGCGGCCTTGGCAGCGGCTTCATATTCACCGGCAATTTTCAGCGACAGCTTCATGTTGATCTCGTCCATCAGCTTCAGCGCGCCGACCGGGTAACCGGCCTGGGTGGCGGCCTGCTCGATGGACACCGGGCTGATGCCTTCCCCTACCATCGCAATCGCTTCGTTGATGAAGGTGCCGATCACGCGGCTGGTGAAGAAGCCTCGGGAGTCGTTGACGACAATCGGGGTCTTCTTGATCTGCAGCGTGTAGTCGAACACCTTTGCCAGCACTTCGTCGCTGGTGTTCTTGCCACGGATGATTTCCACCAGCGGCATTTTGTCCACCGGGCTGAAGAAGTGGATACCGATGAAGTTCGGCTGGTTCTTCACGCCCTCGGCCAGGCCGGCAATCGGCAGCGTGGAGGTGTTGGAGCCGAGCACGGCATCCGGGTTTACCACGTCTTCGATTTCCTGGAATACCTTGTGTTTGAGCTCGGTGTTCTCGAACACCGCCTCGATCACAAAGTCCACACCGGCCAGGTCCTTGGCATCCGCCGTCGGCGTGATGCGCGCCAGGATCTCTTCTTTCTTCTCCTTGGTCATCTTGCCCTTGGAGACTTCTTTGTCCAGCAGCTTGCGTGAGTAGTCCTTGCCTTTCTCGGCGTTTTCCAGCGACACATCCTTGAGCACCACTTCGGCACCGGAACGGGCGGTGACGTAGGCAATGCCGGCGCCCATCATGCCCGCGCCCAGCACGGCCACTTTTTCGGCCTTGTACTTCGGCACATCCTTCGGGCGGCTGGCACCGGCATTGATGGCCTGCAGGTTGAAGAAGAACGCGGTGATCATGTTCTTCGCCACCTGGCTGGTCACCAGAGAGACAAAATAACGGCCTTCGATGGTGGAGGCGTTATCGAAATCCACCTGTGCGCCTTCCACGGCCGCCGACATGATCGCCAGCGGCGCCGGGTAATTGGCGCCCTTGATCTGCTTGCGCAGATTGGCCGGGAATGCCGGCAGGTTCATCGCGAACGCCGGGGTTTTCGGATCGCCACCGGGAATCTTGTAGCCCTGTACGTCCCACGGCTGTTGCGCCTTCGGGTTGGCCTTGATCCAGGCCCGCGCTTTGGCCAGCATGTCGTCGCGGTCTTCTGCCAGCTCGTGGATCAGGCCCACGGACTTGGCTTTCTCCGCCTTCATGCGCTGGCCCTGCATCAGCACATTCATCAGCGCGTTCTGAATGCCCAGCATGCGCACGACGCGAGTGACACCGCCGCCGCCCGGCAGCAGGCCCAGGGTCACTTCCGGCAGGCCGAATTGGGCCGACTTGTCATTGATCGCCACGCGGTAATGACAGGCCAGGGCGATTTCCAGGCCACCGCCCAGCGCGGTGCCGTTGAGTGCCGCCACCACAGGCTTGCCCAGGGTTTCGATGACACGCAACTGACGCTTGATCTCGGTCACGCCGGCCAGAAAACGCTCGGCGTCTTCCTGTTTGGCTTTCAACAGGTCGCGCAGGTCGCCACCGGCAAAGAAGGTTTTCTTCGCGGAGGTGATGATGACACCGGCGATGTCGTTCTTTTCCTTTTCCAGACGCTCGACCACGGCCGCCATGGAACGGCCATACAGCTCGTTCATGGTGTTGGCGGACTGGTTCGGATCGTCCAGCGTCAGCGTCACGATGTTGTCCGCGTCTTTTTCCCAACGGATGGCTGTTTGTTCACTCATGCTTTTTCTCCGGATTCGTTCAACGCGGCGCTTACAGACGCTCAATGATAGTGGCGATACCCATGCCACCGCCCACGCACAGGGTGCACAGACCGTAACGCAGGTTACGGCGCTCCAGTTCGTCCAGCACGGTGCCGAGGATCATGGCGCCCGTCGCACCCAGCGGGTGGCCCATGGCAATCGAACCGCCGTTCACGTTGACTTTTTCTGCCGGCAGGTTGAGGTCTTTCATGAAGCGCATGGCCACGGAGGCGAACGCTTCGTTGATTTCATACAGGTCGATCTGCTCGGCGGTCAGGCCGGCTTTCGCCAGCGCCTTTTTCGCCGCCGGGGCCGGGCCGGTGAGCATGATGGTGGCGTCGGCACCGCTGATGGCCGTGGCCACCACGCGGGCACGCGGCGTGATGCCGAAGTCCTTGCCCACTTTTTCGTTGCCGATCATCACCAGCGCGGCACCGTCGACGATCCCGGAGGAGTTGCCGGCGTGGTGCACGTGGTCGATTTTTTCGATCCAGTGGTATTTTTGCAGCGCCACCGCATCGAAGCCGCCCATTTCGCCCATCATGGCGAACGACGGTTGCAGTTTGCCGAGCGATTCCGCCGTGGTGCCGGCGCGGACGTGTTCGTCACGGTCGAGTACCACGACACCGTTCTGGTCTTTCACCGGCACCACGGATTTCGCAAAGTAGCCTTTTTCCCAGGCTTCCGCCGCGCGGCGCTGGGATTCGGCAGCGAAGTTGTCCACGTCTTCACGGGAAAAACCTTCGATGGTGGCGATCAGGTCGGCACCAATGCCCTGCGGCACAAAGCCGGTGCGGTAGTTGGTTACCGGGTCCATGGCCCAGGCACCGCCGTCAGAGCCCATCGGGATACGGCTCATGGATTCCACACCACCGACCAGCACCAGGTCATCCCAGCCGGAGGCGACTTTCTGCGCGCCGGTGTTCACGGCTTCCAGGCCCGAGGCGCAGAAACGGTTGAGCTGGTAACCGGCCACGGTGTCCGGCAGGCCGGCGGCCAGCGCGGTGGTCTTGGCGATACAGGCGCCCTGGTCACCGACCGGGGTCACTACGCCGAGCAGGATGTCGTCGATCCGGTTCGGGTCCATGTTCGGGAAGCGGGCCTGCAGTTCATGGACCAGGCCCACGGTCAGGTCCAGCGGCTTCACCGTGTGCAGGGAGCCGTCTTTCTTGCCCCGGCCACGGGGGGTGCGAATCGCGTCGTAAATATAGGCTTCGGTCATGGAGAGGGTCCTTTCGCCTTCGTCTCAGCAGGATGATGTCGGTCGCACGGCAGGTTCGCCGGTTGAGGGCACCTACCTTGCATCAGCCGGGGAAACCGGACAATGACAGGAGTGCTCAACCGCATTGATCAGATTGGCTAATCCGCTCACGCTGGAAAAACCCCCGCAAATCCAGGCACCTGCGTACCTCCCGGCGCATCTGGGCCAATAACCCGGCGGGCGTTGACCGGCCGCCGGGAGCGGCCTAATGTGCCGGGCAGACACACCACAGGAGAGATTGTTTATGAGCGCAATGCTCGATTTCGGTACCTCGATGCTGGCCACCCTGAGCGAACAGGGCCGTGGCGTGCAGTCCCGCGCTGCCGCACGCCAGCCAGAAGAGCTGCTGGAACTGTATGACATGGAGGGTTGCCCGTTCTGTCGTCTGGTGCGCGAAGCGCTGACTGACCTGGACCTGGACGCGATGATCTATCCCTGCCCCAAGGGAGGCACACGGTTTCGCCCGCTGGTGGAAAAGCTGGGAGGCGTGCAGCAATTTCCGTTCCTGATGGACCCGAACACCGACGAAGCGCTGTACGAATCCGCCGACATCATCGCCTACCTGTACGCCACCTACGGTGACCGCCCGGCGCCCCGCCAGTGGCTGACCAAATCCCTGCACACCGCTGGCTCGCTGGGTGCGTCAGTGTTGCGCCGTGGCCGGGGGCTGCGCGCGCGCGAAGCCCGCATCCCACAGGAGCCGCTGGAACTGTTCAGCTTCGAGGCCAGCCCGTTCGCCCGCCCGGTGCGCGAACTGCTGACGGAACTGGAAATCCCCTACATCCTGCGTCAGACCGGCCGCACACAAGCCATGGACTGGGCGCTGCCGGCCATCCGCGAACGCATCGCACCGGATTATCAGCCGACACAGCGCAACCGCGTGGAGTTGCTGGCGCGCGCCGGCCGAGTGGCGGTGCCGTACCTGATTGATCCGAACACGGGCGTGGAGATGTTCGAATCACAGGAGATTCTTCGTTATCTGAACGGCGAGTACGCCTGAGGGCGGTAGGGTGGGTAGAGCCAAAGGCGAAACCCACCGGGTCCATGTCGCACACTGCTCGCACAGAATCATCGAAACTACCTGCCACCCAAACCGGGGAGTTTCGGCAATTTTGCGGGAGTGATTAACGGGCATGGCCGTGGCGGGTTTCGCCTTTGGCTCTACCCACCCCGCGCGCTACCTGCCACCTTAACCGGGGAGTTTCGATGATTTTGCGGGAGTGAAGAACGGGCATGGACACGGTGGGTTTCGCCTTTGGCTCTACCCACCCTACCGCACTTGTTATTTGTGGTCGGGGTCCGGCTCGGTGCCCTCGTCGTCGGGCAGCGGCTCGATCTGCTCCGGATCAATCACCATCATTTCCAGTTTGTCGGCCAGATCCCATTCCGCCGGCTCACCCGGATGATGTTCCTCGAACTCCTCGTTACGCGGGTCCAGCTCCATCAGCACCGGAGTGGAAATCGGGCCCAGGGTCACGTATTCGCCCTGCTCTTCCAGCGGCACCGCATCGCTGGCACGGAACAGGTACTGCACAGCTATTCCCGCCAGCAGCAATGACAGGCCGATGAACACAAACAGCGCCGGATCACCGAACACCCCCATCAACGCCGCCCCCAGCAACGGGCCGATCATGGTGCCCACGCCGTAGGTGCGCAGCATGCCGGCGCAGGCGGCCACCAACTGGTCATTGGGCAACTGGTCATTGGCCAGCGCCACGCTGACCGGGTACATACCGGTGGCCAGGGCATACAGGGCGCCCGACAGGCCGAACAGGGCAATCACCGAAGTGGTGCCGAGCAGTGCAGTCCCGACCGCCGCCAGCGCACCGGTGAACAATAACGCGGTCAGCACCGGCAGCCTGCCCCAGCGATCTGACAGCCAGCCCGCTGGCCATTGCAGCAGCACGGCGCAGAACACGCTGAATGCCATGTACCAGGCGACCTCGGCGACATCCCGCCCGGCCTGCAAGGCATACACCGGCGCCAGTGCGGCGAAGGCGCCCAGCGCAATGCCGGACGCCAGCGCGCCGGTGGTGCCGGCCGGGGCCTGCCGCGCCAGCCGACGCCAGCCCATGGATTCGGTCGAAGACGGTGGCGTGGGGATCAGGCTCTGGGTCAGCGACAGCGGTACCAGTGACAACACGATCAGCATCGCCACCACGGTATAGGCCACGAATTCCATCGGGTTGCCGAAGCCCACCAGTATCTGGCCAGCCGCAGACGCCATATAGAAGTTAATGGTGTAGA
Organism: Alcanivorax sp. S71-1-4; assembly: GCF_009846755.1. GTDB lineage: Bacteria > Pseudomonadota > Gammaproteobacteria > Pseudomonadales > Alcanivoracaceae > Isoalcanivorax. The sequence continues at coordinate 15,798 of NZ_AQOR01000019.1, read as the reverse complement.
CCCCGAGCAGCTTGCCACGGGAATCATTGGTGGCGCGGTCGTTGATCCAGCTTTCGGTGACAGTCATTAAGCCGGCCAGGCAGAAGCCGACCACCAGACGCATCAGCGCCCACGCCGGGGCGCTGACCAGCAGCGGGTGCGCGAGGGTGGTGGCGCAGGCCAACGCAGCGAACACGGCAAAGGCGCGGATGTGGCCCACCTTGCGAATCACGCCGACGCCATAAATGGCGCCCAGCACGAAGCCGGTGGAATAAAAGGCCATTACCACACCCAGCAGCAGCTTGGGCACGCCCTCCATATCCAGGCGCAGGGCTACCAGGGTACCGAGCATGGCGCTGCCGCTGACCAGCAACGCAAGGCTCATGAACAGCGCGACGACGGAAACAAGTACGGCTTTCATGCGCCGCAGTCTAGCAGCGCACCGGAAACCCCGCGACCCGCTGGCGATGGCGGGGTGTAAAAGTTGTGCGCTACGCGCTGCGGGTCGCGCGCCAGACGCACGAAACACGCGGCGCGTTGCGCGCCGCCATGCCTGTGTTCAAACCGCCAACCCGAGCCGGCGGGCTTCCATGCGCCGCAAGAACTCCAGCATGATCTGCCGGTACAGGTCCTCGCCCAGCCAGGCGTCTTCGACACCGCTGTCCACGTTCGGGTTGTCGTTCACTTCCACCACCACCACGCGGTCGCCGGACTGCTTCATGTCCACACCGTACAGGCCATTGCCCATCAGACGGGCGGCCTTGAGTGCCGTCCGCAATACCTTGGTCGGCACTTCCTGTACCGGCAACGTGCGCGAACCGCCGGATTGCGTCTTGCCGCCGGCATGGTTGTAGATCTGCCAGTGCCCCTTGCTCATGAAATACTGGCAGGCAAACAGGGGCCGGTTGTTGAGCACGCCGATACGCCAGTCATAGTCCGTGTACATGAACTCCTGCGCCAACACCACCGCACTCTGTTTGAAATACTCCACCAGCGCGGCTTCCAGCGCCTCGGCACTGTCGGCCTTGCTGATACCGCGCGAGAAGCTGCCGTCAGGGATCTTCAGCACCACCGGCAGGCCCAGGTCCTCCACCATCGCCTGCACGTCGTGCCTGCCACCGCGGAACAGAAAGCGGGTCTTCGGTACCGACACCTTGTTGCCCTGCATCAGCTCGGCAAAATAGATCTTGTTGGTGCACCGCAGGATCGAGCCCGGGTCATCGATCACCACCATGCCCTCCTGCTCGGCCTTGCGGGCAAACTGGTAAGTGTGGTGGTCCAGGGCGGTGGTCTCGCGGATGAACAGCGCGTCGTACTCCGCCAGGCGCGGGTAATCCTCACGGCCGATCTGCTCCACATTGATCCCCAGATCCGCACCCGCGCGGGCAAATTTGCGCAGGGCCACCTTGTCGCTCGGCGGCAGCTTTTCATCCGGGTTCACCAGCATCGCCAGGTCATAGCGGAACTTGCGGCGGCTGCCGGCCTTGCGCCAGACACGTGCGTTGAACGCCTCCAGCGCGGTGGCGAAGGCGTCCTCTTCCTTACCCTTGAGCTGGTGCAGGCCAATCGGGCGCACCGATTCCACCGTCCAGCTTTCACGGCGGCGAAACTCCAGTTGCAGGATCGGGCATGGCAACTGGTCAAAGATCTGCCGCGCCAGCTCGGTCAGCCCGGCGTGCTCGGTCTGGCCGAAATAGATCTTGATGGTGAGCTGGTCACCGTCCTGGCGACGCTTCTTCATTGCCTTGTCCAGCGCCGTCTCAAAGGACTCAAAGTGCAACCCGTACAGCGCCTTGCGCGACAGGTCGTTGACCGTGCGCACCGACGGCAGCACCCGGTGGCCACGGGCCTCCGCCAGCAGGGAACAGTAGTAGCCGGGGCTGAGGTAACGGTAATTGCGGCAGAGATTGATCACCTGCACCCGTCCAACGGGAAAGACAGTGCTGCTGTCCAGGTATTCCTGCGCGGTCATCAGGTGTTTGGCGGGGTAATAAGCGGCCCAGTCTCGGCGGTCTTCGACCACCAGAATCACATTGGTCATGGCACTCCCTGCAGTACCGGAAATTGACGATGGCTGCCTCGCACTTTAGGGGATACGCCCCCCCTCCGCCAGTGGATTGAGAGGGGGCCGGCAGCCCCGGCTGCAGGTTTTACAGACGCAGGGGGGGCAGCGAACGGAAGGTGTCGCGCAGGCCGTCGGACCAGGCTTCTCGCAGTTCACGGTAGAACGCGTGGTGCTCGTCGATATTGTAGTGGCGGCTGCCATCAAAGCTGTCCGCGTCGTACAGCATGGCATCCAGCGGCAGGCCCACCGACAGGTTCGAGCGGATGGTGGAGTCAAACGAGATCAAGGCGCATTTCATCGCCTGCTCCAGCGGCAGCCGGAAGTCCACCACCCGGTCGATGATCGGCTTGCCATATTTGCTTTCACCGATCTGGAAGTAAGGGGTGTCCACGGTGGCTTCGATGAAATTGCCCGCCGGATAAACGTGAAACAGCCGCGGCGCCTCGCCACGGATCTGCCCGCCCACCAGGAAGCTGCTGCCGAAATCCACGCCGCTCTGCCGCTGGCCGGCGTCTCGGTCGATCACCTCGCGCAGGATGCCCCCGACCAGCTCGGCGATGTCGTACAGGCTCGGCACATTGAGAATGTGTTTCGGCGCAGCGTCACGGGCGCGCTGGCGCAACAGGCTCAGCACGCTCTGGGTGGTGGCCAGGTTGCCGGCACTCATGATCACCACCAGCCGTTCACCCTCGACCTCGAAGCGGTGCAGTTTGCGGAAGGTGGCGATATGGTCAACGCCGGCATTGGTGCGGGAATCCGCCGCAAAAATCATGCCCTGTTCCAGGCGCATGGCGACGCAATACGTCATCTGTTGTGTGCTCCGAAGCGAGCCGCTCCACGGTGGCCACCGCGTGCAGGGACTCGGGGCCGCCGCCATAGCGTACGCCACGGACCGGGCAGGCATCCAGATAGTCCATGCCCACCGCCAGCTTCAGATGATTGCGTGGCTGGCATTGCTGGTTGGTGATATCGAAGGTATGCCAGATACCGTCCAGCCATACCTCGGCCCAGGCGTGGCTGGCCACATGATGGTCGTCCTGGCTGTAGAGGTAGCCGCTGACGTACCGCGCCGGCCGGCCGGTCAGCCGGGCGCAGGCCAGAAACACATGGGTGTGGTCCTGGCAGACCCCCTGCCCGAGCGCGAACGCCTCACCGGCGGTGCTGCCGGCGTGGGTGCTGCCCGGTGTGTAGGGCATGTGCGCAAGCACCTCGGCCATCAGTTTCTCCATCCCGGCCAGGCCAGGCTGCACCGCGTACTGATGGGCAAACTCCGTCAGCGCCGCGCTGGGCCGGGTCAGCCGCGTGAAGCGACTGTGTACCAGCGGCGACAGCCCGTCGTCGTCATCTTCCCGGTCCTCATCCAGCACCTCCACCTCGCCGTGTGCGCGGATGGAAATGGACCGGTGCGGCTCATCCAGCGTCAGCACATGCAGCACATTGCCGAAGCCGTCGGTGCTGACCAGCGGCGCGGCCGGCATGTCCAGCTGCCAGTCGAGCACGTGCTGGCGCGCGGAGCTCTTCGGGGTCAGGCGCACGTACTGGGTGCTGTGGCGCGCCAGTTCGTCATAGCGGTAGGTCGTCAGGTGTTCGATGGACAGTCTCATAAGACCTCCTGCCTCATATGACTTCAAGGTAAGCCGACTGGATGGTGTCGGCCAGTTCGTTCACACGACGGAGAAAATCCGTCAGGTATTCATGCAGACCGATAGCGAAGACGTGGTCGATGTCACCGTACTGCAGGCGCGCGTACAGCACCGCCGCCAGACGCTTGGCGTCCAGGCCGGAGTCGCCTTCCACCGCCGGCAACAGTTCACACAGCATTTCCATGCAGGAGCGCAAAGAGCGTGGCACTTCGGCGCGCAGGATCAGCATTTCCGCCACGTGTTCATGCGTAATGCGATCACTGTACAGTTCACGATACGCTTCAAACGCGCCAACGGAACGCAGCAGGGCATTCCAGCGGTAATAGTCCACCGCGCTGTTACCCTTTGGCCCCTGTATCTGATGCTTCACATCCAGAATCCGGGCGGTGTTGTCGGCACGTTCGATAAAGGTGCCGATACGGATAAAGCGGAACGCGTCATTACGGATGATGGTGCCGTAGGTCGCCCCCCGAAACAGATGCGAACGCTCTTTGACCCAGTCCAGGAAGGCACTGGCGCCCATGGCGATCAGGCCGTAGCGGCGGATATTCTGCAACTCGATCCAGGTGGTGTTGATGCTTTCCCAGATTTCACTGGTGATCTTGCCACGCACCGCGTGGGCGTTTTCGCGCGCCTGGCGGATGCAGCAGTAAATGCTGCCGGGGTTGTCCTCATCCAGAGCGAAAAAGTGCAGCACATTGTTGACCTGCACCGTATCGTACTTCTCGATATAGCGTTCCAGGCTGCCGGTGATTTTCAGGGGCGCGGCCACCTCCTCGTTCACCGTCTCCGAAAATGGAATCAGCGACAGGTTCCAGGCCACGTCGAGCATTCGGGCAATGTTTTCTGCGCGCTCCAGATGCCGCGACATCCAGTACAGTTCCGATGCAGTCCGGCTCAGCATGACGGCGCCTCCAGTACCCAGGTGTCCTTGGTGCCACCGCCCTGCGACGAATTCACCACCAGCGAGCCTTCCTTCATGGCCACGCGCGTCAACCCGCCCGGCACCAGACGCACCTCACGACCACTGAGCACAAACGGCCGCAGGTCGATGTGCCGAGGCGCAATCCCTTCTTCGACAAATACCGGACAACTGGACAGCGACAGCGTCGGCTGGGCAATGTAGTTCTCCGGATGCGCCACCAGCTGTTTGCGGAACTGCTCGATCTGCTCGCGCGTGCTGGCCGGGCCGATCAGCATGCCGTAGCCGCCTGCGCCGTGAACTTCTTTCACCACCAGTTCATGCAGACGGTCGAGCACGTGGCCCAGGTCATCGCTCTTGCGGCACTGCCAGGTGGGCACGTTCTTCAGCACCGGTTCCTGCCCGAGGTAAAAGCGGATCATGTCCGGCACATAGGGATAAATCGATTTGTCATCCGCCACGCCGGTACCGACCGCATTGGCCAGCACCACATTGCCTTCGCGGTAGGCAGACATCAGCCCCGGCACGCCGAGCATGGAGTCCGGCTCGAACGCCAGCGGGTCCAGGTAGGCGTCATCAATACGGCGGTAGATCACATCCACCCGTTGCGGGCCGGCGGTGGTGCGCATGTAGACAAAGCCGCCCTTGGTGAACAGGTCAGCCCCTTCCACCAGCTCCACCCCCATTTGCCGCGCCAGAAACGCGTGTTCGAAGTAGGCGCTGTTGTAACGGCCGGGGGTCAGCACCACCACGCACGGGTTGGCCACATGGCAGCTCTGCGCCAGCATTTCGTGCAGCAATGCGGGGTAATGATCCACCGGCGCCACGCGATGCTTGGCAAACAGCTCAGGATACAGCCGCATCAGCATACGGCGGTTTTCGATCATGTAGGACACACCCGATGGCGTGCGCAGGTTGTCTTCCAGCACGTAGTAATCGCCATCGTTGTTGCGTATCAGATCGACGCCCGCGATATGGGCATAGATGTCATTTGGCAGGTCCAGCCCCTGCATGCAGGGCTGGTACTGGGCATTGGCGAACACCTGATCTGCCGGAATGCGACCGGATTTCAGAATCGCCTGGTCGTGATAGATATCGTGCAAAAACAGGTTCAGCGCCTCGACGCGCTGCAGGATGCCCTGTTCGAGCGCCTGCCACTCGGCTGCCGGAATGATGCGCGGCAGGCTGTCGAAGGGGATCAGGCGCTCGGTGCCTTCCTCCGCACCGTAGACATTGAAGGTGATCCCCACCCGGTGAAAAAGCAGGTCTGCTTCCTTGCGCTTGCGCTCGATGGTGTCCATCGACACCCCTTCCAGCCAGCGCCAGTACGCAGCGTATTGTTCCCGCACCCTGCCGGGCGCACCAAACATCTCGTCAAACCCGCCCGCAGGCGGTGTGGTCACCTTGATCATCAGGTCCTGCCCTCGACATCGTCTCCTGCCTCAGGACCTCAGCAACCACCATGCCAACAACCAGCACGCAAATCCGCCGGCTTCAGGCCCGAAAATGGCGCACCGCACCACGACGGGTCAATTCGCGCACCAAAGCAACGCACCAAAGCAACGTATCAGGGCTGTCCATGCCGGGCCAGCCAGACAATCGCCTCCGCACGGCTGCTCACACCGAGCTTGGCGAAAATGTTCTTCATGTGCCATTTGATCGTCGTCACCGCCACGCCGGAGGTTTCACTGATCTCCCGGTTGGACAGACCATCACGCAGCAACGTGAGTATCTCTGCCTCCCGGGCCGTGAGTGCGGCGGTCACCGGCGCGGCCGCCGGCGCCTGCTCCGACGGCAACAGGGAGGCAAACATCTGCAGATAGATATCCGGCAGGGTCACCTCGCCAAGCCGGTGCGCTTCAGCGACCACCAGCGCGAGGCCCGGCGCTTCATCAAAAGCCGTGCGATTCAGCGCTTCCAGACCATAGCGGGCCACCAGCGCCTTCAATTGCTGGCGCGCGGCGCCCGGCCGGCCGCGGCGCCAGCTGCCCGCCACCCGGCAAGCATCGGCTACCAGCGCCCGCGCATTCGCACCTTGCCGCCGCAGCATGCCGGCAATCGCCGCGAGCACGCCGTCGGCGCGGTCATAATCCTGTCGCGACCACAGCCACAGCACCACGGCCATGCCGGCCCGTTCGCGGTTTTCATCGTAGCCCCCCGCCGCCTGCCATTCACCGGCCTGCAAACGGGGCAACAGGCGATACTCCGTCATCACCTGCTCCATGCGGTGATGATCTCCAGCGACAAACGCCTGCCGCATTTTCTCGTGCACCAGCTGGCTGACAAACCGGTCGTAATTGCCCAGTGTGAGAATCCGTTCCAGGTGCTGCAACAGCCGCTGTGCGCGTCCCGTCTGGCCGGCCAGGTCGAACAGCCGGCTCATGTTCAGATACGCGGCGGCAATCACTTCGGTCGCGCAGGACGAACTCACCCTCGGCAACAGGCTGTCCCCCAGATGACGGGCCTGGTCAAGCTGGTTCATTTCATAGTGCAACACCATCATCGCCGTGCCGGCATTGACCCAGGCCGGGCCGGGTGCATCAGGCTGATAACGCCGGAACATCTCGTGCACCGATTGGGTGGCATGCAGCATGCGGCCACGATTGCGGTCACACAGCACCAGAATCAGGTCAGCGTAGCTTTCCAGGTAGCGATAGCCGAGCCGCGAAAGAATGTCCTTTGCCCGCTGGGCATAATGCAACGCGGTGTCGAACTCCGCGTGCATCAGGTAATGGTAAGCAATGATGGCCAGCGAAAAGGCGCGTACATCATGCTGGCCTGTAGACGCCAGCAAGACCGCCTGATCGTCGTCAATACGAAAATGGCAGTCGCGCTGGAAAAACAGCAGCATGTTTTCCAGAAAGGCCGGCGTCCAGGCGTCCGCAAAGCGCCCCTGGCGCTCGGCCGGCGGCACGGCCAGTGACGCATCAATGTAATAGCGTGCCTGATTGAAGCGCCGCGACAGGATCAACGCCCCGATCAACGGCCCGCACAGGTCCGTATTCGGTACCACCTGCATTTCCGGCAGCGCCAGCAACCAGTGCATGATGCGCGTATAGTCACCGCGCTGGTGCCAGAGATAGCAGCACTGCGTGAGCATCTGTTCAAAGAAGTGCTGGTCCGCCACCTGACGCGCATGCTGCAACGCACTCTCCTCGTCCGCATGGTCCCGCCACCAGCAGGCGGCGCGGCGATGGAGCTGGTCAAGTGTTTCCGGCGCACCGGCCTGCAAGCGCGCCAGCAGAAATTCCTGAAACAGCGTGTGATAACGCATCCAGCCGGGATGGTCCTCGACCGGGTGCAGGAACAGTTCGCGTGATTGCAGGTAGGCCAGCACCGGCGCGCTGCTGCCGGGGCCGTCCAGCAGCGCGTCACACAACGGCTCGCAAAAACGCTCCAGCGCCGCTGTATGCAGTAAAAAACGATGTACTGCCGGCGGCAGATCATGAATCACCACCTCGGCAAAATAATCCAGCAATGCCGGCTGGTCGGAAAACCGCAACGGGCCCGCCGGCGCCTGGGCCAGCAGCGCCAGCTTGATACCTGCGGCCCAGCCTTCGGTCAGCACCAGCAACCGCTGCCGTTGCGCAGGTGTCAGCGCCGGACAATAGTGCGCACAGAGCGCATCCAGTTCCGCCGCGCTGAAACACATTTCCGTGCGGTCAATGCTCTGCACCCGGTCCTCCAGTTGCAGGCGGCTCAAGGCCAGCTGCGGCTGGCCACGACAGGCGATGACCCAGTGCAGCGACGCCGGTGAGCCCTGCAATACACCGGACAGCACAGCGTGAATCAGGGGGTCCCCGGCAAACTGGAACTCATCGATCAACAGGAAAAAAGGCCCTCGCACCTCGGCCAGGGCCTGCAACAGGGCATCTACCAATACAGCAGCGGGCAATGCCGCCTCGGCACTGAGATCGTTGTAGGAAAGCCCTTCGAAATGCGGCACTACTTCGCGAACCGCCGCATCCAGCCGCGAGAAAAAACGCACCGGGTCTGCATCACGTCGCGTCAGCGACAAGGTGGCAATCTGCCACTGCGGACGTACCGCCCGCCACTGTTGCAGCAATGTGGATTTGCCCGAGCCTGCCGGTGCCGGCAGTAACGTCAGTGTGTACGCGGCCGCCTGATCCAGACGGTCGAGCAGGGCCGGTCGTTCGATCCAGAAACGCCCGCCGGGCGGTATGCGATGATGGTGTTCTGCCATGTTTTTATCTGAACAGAGGTCGCTTCATGACTTTTCCGTAGCCTGCGCTACTCATGCCGTCTTTTTGTGTGAGCGTGCATACATTGCCGCGCCACCTGTCACCTGTTCACCCCTACTTAGGGAGGGCGCCCCGAACAGTACTTGTGTGCCAATGTTACGACTACCCGAGAGACGCCTGCAAAGGAGCATAACAATGACGGCGCGCACACTTTGGCTGACCTGCCTGTTCATCCCCCTGATGTCGGGATGTATCGGCGACACGGTGGGGGATTTCCCGCATCAGGAAGAACTCTGCGATTTCGACAGCACCCGCGAACTGGCGCGAGCGGCCTCCGCCGTCTCGTTCCCGCAACCGGTGGTGGACACTCTGCTGGTGAACGGCACCCTGGCCTGGAGCGCGACACTCCCCGGTGCGGCACCGACGCTGTCGCCCGGTGATATTGTGACGCTCAATGGCACTGGCCTGGGCAACGGCCCCGATGTTGATTTCACCAAACTGATGATCGGCAACAGTCGTGTGCTGGAAACCGACCTGAAAATGTACAAGCAAAAGCTGGACCTCAACGCACAGGTCAACTTCGAAATTCCGGAAACCCACTCCACCTGGGACAAGGACGTGATCAGCTGGACCAACACGCAGGTCGTGTTCCGGGTGCCGGTCCATGTCAGCGGCGGCCCGCTCAAACTGCAGGTCCAGAAACGTGTCGGTTACAATGAATCCCTGCTGCGGCCGGGTCAGGCGCACAACATTATTGACGCACAGACGAAGCGCATCACCGATGACAGTTTTATCCACACCTGCGACGTGGTGTCAGTGCTTTCCGACGACGTGAAAGCCATCACACCGATCAATATCACCGTCAGCAACCCGGATTTCAACAATCTGGTCGCCCAGGGCCGTGCCATTTTCTGGGCCTACGACTACAACATCGGCCTGGCGCACAAAGTGCGCAACCTGGACTGGACCAAGATCTTCAACTACCAGACCACCGACCCGATCACCCGCCTGCCGGCCGACCCGGCGGTACTGTTCGGTGCCCACCCGACGGTGGCCGGCGAAGTGCCGCCCGAGGCGATCAACGACGTCTATTTTGATCCGTATCCGCAACCGAATCCGATTCCCGGCTGGCTGACCATCGAACCGCAGTTCCTGAAAGGCAACACCAGAGACTCCGGCTGGGTGGGCTACCGTTACGCGCAATCCAGCCACCCCTACACCGGACGCGGCGAATGGATCGGCTTCAACTGCGCCTCCTGCCACGGCTATCGCATTACCTATGAACAGGCACCCGGGCAGGCAGTCACGAAAGTCTTCCCCGGCCTGCCGAACCCGGAATGGACCATGAAGTGGACCATCCTCGGTGACAAGAACGAAGCCACTACCGCCACCTTCGATGGCATCGTGCGCGCCGAACCCGGCCCGCCCTCCGACCCGGATTCGAAAAACATCGACCGCACCACGCTGGTCTACTACATGCCCGCCGGCACCGGTGAACACAACCTGATTCGCGGTTCCGACGAAGGCAGCGAGACAGACAACGACTACCAGTTCTCTCCCATCGCCATTCCGAATGTGAGCTACTACATGCCGATCCGCCGCTCACTGTCGCACACTGAATCCTACGTCGGCTTTGAAGGCTCCTACATTCATTCCGAAGAGCCGGATGGCGCCATGGGCTCCATGGGCGCACCGTCCCTGAAAGCCCTGACCGCGTACATGACCGTGCTGGATCAGGATGACAATGACCTGCGCAACGCGGGCCTCTACCGCTGGCTGCAATCCACCGGCCGCCTGGCAGCCCAGACCGGCAACCCGGGCCTGAGTGAAGGCGCCTTCGTCCAGGCCGGCTGGCAGTCCTTCCCCGGCGTCGTGACGGCGGTGAATACCGGCAAGACCGCGTTTGATCGCGACTGCGGCAGTTGCCATACCGATGCGCTCGGCTCCCACACCAACGAGAAAATGTTTCGCCTCGATGAAGTGGGCCGCTTCTTCGCCCCGACCATTTATCAGAAAGACCAGCAGTCCATCCGCGTGAACTACCTGCGCGATGTCTACTGGACCCAGTCCCGCGGCCTGCTCAGCGACGGTCATGTGCGCAATGTGGAAGACCTGGTGCACCCGGACCGCTGCACCGAGGGCACCGCGCTGTATGACCAGTACTACACCTTGCACGCTCCCGTCCGCCCGGCGCCCGGCACCCCGGACCAGCCCACCCCGTGGCCAGACGTGAACCGCAAGGGTGATGTGTTCCGCATCTACAAGAACGTGGAATACAGCAGCAACGATCCCTCTACCCAGCGCAACCGCTTCATTGAGCGCCACAAGTACTTCGTGGAAGTGCCCTGGGACGACGAGCACTATTACTGGGACTACCAGAAAATGCGCGCCGAATATGGCCCCGATGAAATGGGCACCGATGGCCCCATTGGCCTGCCGGCCGCGCCACACCCCTGGTGTGCCGCCAGCGCCGGCGATGTCATGGACCTGACGCAGTACGTCCTGACCCTGTAAGCCCCAGCACCGCCCCGGCCTCGTCGGGGCGGTGCTGTTTTGCCGGAGTGAGCACTCCGTCGCGTCATCCCGCCACCAGAGCCATTACCCTCAGCGCCATCACTGACCATCACCTTCAGGACAAGTGAATGGATGCTTCTCCCTATCAGGCTCCCGAAGCCGAACTGCAGCCCGCCCAGGGCACGCCCGCGACTGATGCTCCGCTGTACAAGATTTCCGGCATTGGCCTGGCCACCCTGCTGGCCGGCTTCGCGGCGGGCGGCCTGTTGCTGGCCCTGAACGGCAAGCGCCTGGGCCGGCCCAACGCCATGCTGCACTATTTTGGCGGCGCCCTGCTGGCCACCGCCGGCGTGATCGCGGCGGGCCTGCTGCTCCCGGAAAACATCCCCTCCGCTGTCTTCGTCATACCTCAGATCCTGATCGTGCTGCATCTGGCCCGCCATCTGCAGGGGCCAGCCCTGACCCAGCATGAAACCGCCGGCGGCCGCTTTGAATCCAACTGGAAAGCCTTCGGCATCAGCATCCTGATGATCATCGCCCTGTTCGCCGTGATCCTGGCCGGCATGCTGCTGTTCGACCCCGCCCTGCGCGCCGAACTCTGACCCTTCCGGCCCTTGCCGGCGGCCCGGGGCTGCTGGCAGACTGCGCCGGTCAACCAACACCCCTATTGCCTATGCGCCGCCTACTGCTGACTTTGCTGCTCCCCCTGGCCCTCCCCGGCCTGGCGCTGGCCTCCCAGCCGCGCGAAATGACCGTGCGCGCGTCCGCCTATAACTCCCTGCCCGGCCAGGGCATGGGCAATCCCTCCATCGGCGCCTGGGGCGACCGCCTCAAACCCGGCATGAAGGCCATCGCCGTGTCCCGTGACCTGCTGGATGCCGGTGTGCTGGATCATCGGAGTGTTGTGCGGATCGAAGGGCTGCCGGGGGAATATCGCGTGCTGGACAAGATGCATTGGCGGTGGGAAAGGAAGATTGATATTTATTTTGGCGAGGATCTGGAGGCGGCCAGGGAATGGGGGAATCGGCGGGTGGTGATTAGTTGGGATTGAAAACCTGCATAGCAGATTGGCTGGCGCCAGCAATAGAGAATGCCATCTGCATCTGAAAATTGATCATTCATCAAGCAGATACACTTTTATCTAAATTGAAAAGTCCAGCATTCAATAATTCGATAGAGAGACACTTCATTTTATCACCTTAATTACTACAGACCAACGGAACAACTTCTATATCGCTTTCTCTACTAGCATAGCAGACATCCCAACAGCCCTAGAATAACCAATAACCCTACCCCCTCCCATGTCAGAAATCTTGCTTATATATGAATTCTTAAAACGAGACATCCATAAAATATCTTTACTTCCAACATTAATGGCGACAATAGATGATTCGTAATTGGTAAAAAGAAATCCGCCAGAAAAACAAATATCAGAAAAAGTGTACATGCTATGACCCGACTCCATCATCCAACAAACAATCCCGTTACAGCCAATCTTCGCGACACCTCTTTTCCGATTATTCTTATTGAAATAAGAAACCACCAGCTCATCGTCGGATATGAAGACAACCCCATCAATATGTCTATCGTCATCGAACCCTAAAATCTCAACGATAACAGGTTCACAACCCTCGCCCATCAAGAATAATCGACCATCCCTGGACAAAATACATTTCTTATTCAAACCTTCCAAGGATGCAATCGAGTATAAATTTCTGACGGGTGACTCTCTCCCAACTAACAACTCACCATCGTAATCAGCAAAACGCAATATCCCATCCTCTGAAACCGCCAGCAATACGCCATTAACAACTATTAATTTAAATCCAACAGTCTCTACGTACGCCAGCCCAGCCCCTTTTAGCCTATAGATATGACTCTTACTATTTTCGCTTCTTGAATGAACAAAAAAATAGTTACCAGAATGCCCCCATACATAACCAGAGACATCCGTCGAAAATGGTAGATTAAAGTAATCCTTAGTTGAAATGGAAAAAACAACATTATTGGTCGATACAACACCACCATATATACAACTGGGAAAAATAGAACTTGTTCTTAACTCGGCAAGGACCTTTGGCTTAATAAAATCACCCTCCTTTTCGCTTAGATTATATATTACACCTCCGGCACTCAAGCACACCACATCCCCCTCAAACACACCAATCTCACTGATCGATGGCAATCTCTCGTCATGAAAGCTGAAATCTTTATAAAGGCTCATCCCTTTTCTCCCAATTAAAGAACAAGCGGTGGATACGAATTTTGATCTACAATTATAGAGATATTATCAGCACACGCCCCGGCCCAATGCCGAATCCCGCCACGTTGCCTGCGCTGCCAGCTGTCAGGGCCTCCACCACCTGCCCAGCGCTGACCGCAATCAGGTTGCCGTCCACCATTTTGCCCAGCCGAGCGCCTAGCGCTGCAGGTATGGCTGAAACCAGTTTCAAAGTCGGAGTGATTTGAAATAGAGCTTGCGATGTAGTTTGCCGCATGAGGATGAGAGGCCATTAGCTTTGCATATACCCTGATAGTCAGGAATACTCCGCGCAGCTCCGGATCGCTGTAAGAAATTGTCCAACTGTGCGTGTCCTGGACTTCTCTCCAATTAGGAGACCCACACCCTGAAAGGGTTGCAACAATAAGGATAAATTACCACTCTATCAAAGTAGCAATCATCCCATATGCATCCGCATATGAAATCAATTTATTATTCTCCAAATCCACAAACCTATTCGACAATGTAGACCGCACCTTCGATTTCCATAGAACATCAGAACCGTCAACATCAATTGCCACAAAATATGAATCGACATTGGAAAAAATAAATCCGCCTGAAGCAATAATATCGGCACGCTCATCATAACTAAAGCCTGGATCACGAACCCATATAACCTCTAGTTTAGTTAGATCAACCTTAGCCAACACCTTTCTTCTTGGTGAGTCATCTGAAGAAAATAAAATCACTGCCTGAGAAGATGAAATCATAGCCATCTTTCTGACCATCCACCCTTTAATTCTTCCGTCCTCAAAACAGATACAAGAAAGATTCCCATTACTCCATTTTAACAGCCGACCATCCCGTGCAACAATATATAAATCCTCCCCTATTGACTCGATAGCGCTATACGCAGGGATTTCTATCTGATCAAGAACGAACAAACCATCACTGTACGAGCATACAGCAACATCTCCATTTCCCTTAAACCAAAAAAGAAAATTACCTGCAACTGGAAGCACTCTTTTACCACCTATATTTTCAAAAAACTCCACATCGTCATTCGAGCTCTTAAAAACATAAGTATTATCAAAACCATTAGTAACAGAGCTAGCAAAAACAAGATCACCATGCGCAGCCCAGCGATAACTCATTGCTGGCTCAGCACAAGGAAGTTCGTGAATAATTCCTCCATCTAATGACCAAATTTTATTCCCTAAAGCGACATACTTTTCAGATAGAAAAATTCCAAAAACCGCCTCACTCCCAAGCCTGACGATTTCTTTCGCATCAAGAAATCGATCATCAATTTTATCAAGTTCATAAATAACTCCCGCCTCATTTATGCATAGAATTCTATCATCATAAAATCCCGCAGCAAGAATTGGTGCAGAATTCTCAATAAAAACACTGCGCTCTTCAAATAGAACTTTCATTTTTAACACGATCCATCTTATGAATAAATAAACTGCAGCATTCTGAGCTTCCACCGGGAGTACATACGGCTTTCTGCCCGACACCCATCCCCCATCGAGATAGCAAAGGCTTACAGACGCGATTGATCTCAACGCCAACGGCGATCTCCACATTCGGAACGCCATTTTTCTCAGACAAATGCGCAGATAGCCGCACAATCGCTCAAGAACACCCGCCATCTCAACAGCAATGATATCTCGCTTACCTTCTCTGGCCATACCGCCGGTGGCATCTACCAACTAAAAAGAATAATCCAGAAACCGAGTACGGCTGATTGTTCTCCATACCCGGCTTCGAGGGTGTGCTCATGAACGGCAACACATTAGGACCAGATGGCTCCACTTCCTGCCTGGATAACTTTAACATCAAAGAATGTCTGGGATGCTCTGGATTGGGACAGGGCTGCACTCCTTGCTGGCTGAACTGCCACGACAGATAGATATACTCGCCGCAGCTGTCATCCTATGGGCAGGATCGATGTAAGAAATTGTCCAATTCTCGCGTCTTCTGGATTCTGAGATATGGACCAGGCAGATCGCTATACTCCCCACAGCCCTTGAACACCCTTTCAACAGTATATTTATCCAGACTAGACGGCGGAGCACGTTGAGGAAAGTCTACAAACTTACCATCTTTATAAACCCAGAAATAACCACCATCTTCATGATCTGCATAGTCAGGACATTCATAACCCAACACAAGAGTATTGCCTCGGGGACGTCCGGGTCGAGCAGGAACTCGGTTTCGCCGATGGCGATCACGTACTGGCGGTCACC
>NZ_AQOR01000018.1 GCF_009846755.1 Alcanivorax sp. S71-1-4 | reverse complement strand
CGGAAATTTCCGGCGTTTTTTTACAACAGGGTCAGGGCTGATCGATGTACTCGATGATCTTGACGATTTTCTGCACCCCGTAGACGCGCTGTACCTGCTCCACTGCCGCATCGGCCTCGGCACGGGTCAGCAGCCCCATGAGATACACCACGCCGTTGGCGGTCACGACCTTTGTGCGGGTGCCCGGGGCGTCGCCGTTGAGCAGCAGGCGGCTTTTGGTCTTCGTGGTCAGCCAGCCGTCATTGAAACCGGCGACCCAGGAGCTGCGCGGACCGACCTGCAGTTCGTTATGCACGTTGCGCACGTGGCGTACCCGGCCGGCGATATCGCTGGCGCGGGTTTTGAGCTGGGCGTCGGGCACTTCGCCGATCAGCAGCACATTGCCGTTGAAGCTGACTACGTCGAAAGAGGACTCCTCCGCGAAACGCGGATCGTCGCGCAGCAGGTTGATGCGGACCTTGCGTTCGATGCTGCCGTCTTCAATGCGGGCGCCGAAGGTGCGCGAGCCGTGACTGGTGTCGACCGGCTCATCCGACCAGGATGCGGTGACGCTGGCACAGCCCGTCAGGCCGAGCGTCAGGCTCAGTGCCAGTGCACACCACAGCGCGCCACGCCCTGAGGTGACTGCCATTTATTCCCCTCCAAACAATTGCTGGTCGATGTAATCACACAGTGCATGAATGACCAGCAGATGAACTTCCTGAATGCGGGCGGTCACTTTCGCCGGCACCCGGATTTCGACATCGCCGGCACTGTAGAGGTTCGCCATTTCGCCGCCCTCCCGGCCGGTCAGGGCGACTACGGTCATGTCGCGGTCATGGGCCGCCTGCACCGCCTGGATCACGTTGGCGGAGTTGCCGCTGGTGGAGATGGCCAGCAGCACGTCGCCGGCGTTGCCCAGCGCGCGGATCTGCTTGGAGAAAATCTCGTTGTAACTGTAGTCATTGGCGATCGACGTCACGGTGGAGGAGTCCGTGGTCAGGGCCACTGCGGGCAACGCCGGGCGTTCGCGTTCAAAGCGGTTCAGCAGCTCGGAGGAAAAGTGCTGGGCATCACCGGCAGACCCGCCATTGCCGCAGGTCAGGATCTTGCCGCCGTTGAGCAGCGATTCCACCATGCGCTGGCCGGCGGCCTCGATCACTTCCGGCAGCACTTCGGCGGCCTGGACCTTGGTTTCGATGCTGTCGACGAACATCTGCCGGATTCGTTCTACGCTCATTGGGTGTCTCACTCCGAGTCAAACCGAGTTAATGCCATGGCTGTCATTCAGCATAAAAGGCATGTGTGATCCATTCAAAGTCCGGCTCGCCGCCGGTGCCGGGCGCCACGCCCAGCACGTCGAAACGACAGTCCAGTGCCGCCTCGCCAGGATGGGCAGCCAGGTAATGGCGTGCCGCGCGTACCAGCCGCTGCTGTTTGCGGACAGTCACCGATGCCGGCGCGCCGCCGTATTCGCGTGAGGCGCGCAGGCGTACTTCCACAAACACCAGCGTGTTGCCGCCGCGCATGACCAGGTCGATTTCGCCCTGCCGGCAGCGATAGTTGCGGACGACGGTGTCCAGCCCTTGCCTGTTGAGCCACTGTTCAGCCTGCCGCTCAGCGCTGGCGCCGCGCGTGCGGTGGTCGCCGCCGCTGAACAGTGAACGCATCACGGCGCCTGTACGACCGGTTGCCGCTCCGGCTGGCCGCGCCGGAACCAGGCCCAGTCGAGTTCGCGTACCAGCCGGTGCTGCGCGTCCAGGCTCAGCTCGCCGGTGGCGCCGGGCAGGCTGCTGCCCGGCACTTCCCGCAGCAAGGCCAGGCGCGCCTGCAGGCGATAGGCGTCCACACCCATGGCGAACAGTCGCTCGTAGCGGCCATGGCCTTGAGGCCAGACCTCCGCGACGGTCTGGTGCAAGGCGGAGTCGTGATCCAGCAACCAGGGGACGTCGACAAAGCGGATGCCGTTGAGGTCTGTGTCGGCGCGCCGGTCTGGCTGGCCGTTGTAGATATGCGAGGTAGAGTAAACCGGCAGGTCTTCCGCGTAATGGAAATTCAGGGCCGGCTTGAGTTGCCGGCCCTGGGCCGGGCTGGCCACGATAAAAATGAAATCCAGATCCTGGCGGCGGCGATCCTGGAGATGCACTTTCTCCTGAATGAACTGCGCCACCGCTTCCGAGCGGGCGCGACTCTGCTCGATGCTGAGCATCTGTTTCACGTCGTTGCTGATATCGTCCCCGTAGGCGCGCTGCGCGGTCAGGATGCCCCCCTGTTCCTGCCAGGCCTGGGTAAAGGCGGCCGCCAGGCGCTGGCCCCATTCATTTTCCGGGTACAGCACGCCAGCCAGCCGTGCGCCTTCGGCATAGGCCTGGCGGGCGATCTGGCGGGCTTCGTCTTCGGGGGCCAGGCCAAACTGATACAGGTTGGCAGAGGCCGGGGCCGCGTCAGCGTAATTCAGTGTCAGGGTGGTGACAGGCAAATCCTGTACGCCGGCCAGTTGAGTGACCTGCTCCTTGTCCAGCGGACCAATAATGAATTCGGCGCCACTCACCAGAGCCTGGTTATAGAGTGCGAACAGGTCCGCCTCGTGTGTATCGAAGAACAGGATGTCGGGGACCGGATTGCCCTGTGCTAATGCGCTGTAATAGCCAGCCAGGATGCCGTCGCGGACCGCCTGGGCCGCCCCGGCCAGTGAGCCGGCTTCCGGCAGCAGCACGGCCACGCGCCGGGGTCGCTGGCTGACCGCCTGTTGCAGTGCCTGCACCATGACCGGCTTGTTGCGCGCCGCCGGGTGATCGCGCCAGCGCCGTTCCCAGTCCTGCAGCCCTGCTATCTGGCGGTCGATATCGGCCAGTGGGTCGCGGTAGACCTGCGCCAGTTGTGCCCAGCCGAGCAGATCCTGTTCGCTGCTGTCGGCCAGGGCCTGCAACGCGGTCTGCGGCATCTGCATCAGCAGTGTCCAGATCATTTGCTGGTTGTAGCGCTGGCTGTCGGTGTCCAGCATCGGGTCTACCGCCACCCGTTCGCGCAGGCTGGCGGTGAGTTCGCCGTTGATCGTCAATGCGTCAGCACGCAGCAGCAGGTAGCGGTTCTGCAATGCCAGCGGTGCTTCGCGTACCAATTGCTCGACCTGATAGCGCTGGTTGTCACTGAGCAAGGCCAGTGCCTCGCCGGCTTCCTGCCGTGCCAGCAGCAGTTGTGCGCGCAGCATCAGCCACTCCAGCCGCAGGTCACCGCTGAGGCGCTCGCCGTCGATCCGGTTCAGCAACGCCTCGGCATCGCGCGGGCGATCCGATGCCAGGTAGCTGCGTGCCCAGGCCATTGCCAGCGTGGTGCGTTCCTCGCCCTGTCGGGTGGAGAGTTCACCCAATGCATCCTCCAGTTGCGCCGGGGCGGCGATCACGGTGCCGCGATCCGGGCGGGCCGGCGCAGGGGAGGCGGTCTGGGTGGGGCTGGTCGTACAGGCACTGAGCAGCACCAGCAGGCTCAGAACAGGAATCAGCAGACGGTAGGGCATGATCACCAGCGGTCGAATTGTGGAAATGAAGCGGCTATTGTAGGCGGTTCATCTATAGCCCACCACCAAGCAGACGGCGGCGTGTGCGCCGTGCCGCTGTTGCTGGGATCAGTGTCTGTTGCAGAGGTTCCCTGGCCATGTCCGGCGCTTTATATGTTGTCAGTACGCCGATCGGTAATCTGGAGGACATCACGCAGCGCGCGTTGCGCGTGCTGGCTGACGTCGACGTGGTGGCCGCAGAGGACACCCGCCGCAGCGGGCAATTGCTCGATGCGCTGGGTATTCGTGCCCGCCTGGTCAGTTGCCACGATCACAACGAAGGCGAGCGCAGCACGCAACTGGTGGCGCAAATGCAGGCCGGCGCATCGGTGGCGCTGATCTCTGACGCCGGCACACCGCTGGTCAGTGACCCCGGCTTCCGCCTGGTACGTGCCTGCCAGCAGGCGGGGGTGCCGGTGGTGCCGATACCGGGCGCAAGTGCCGTGCTGGCTGCCCTGGCCGTGGCCGGCCTGCCCACCGACCGTTTTCTGTTCGAAGGTTTTCTGCCCAATAAAGGCAGCGTGCGGGATGACGCCTTGCGCAACATCCTCGCCAACCGTGCCACCTCCGTGCTGTTTGAAGCGCCGCATCGGCTGCTGGCGCTGCTGGAGAGTATCGAGGCTGCCGGTGCCGGCGACCGTGAAATCACCCTGTGCCGTGAACTGACCAAGCGTTTTGAAACTGTGATCCGCGACAGCGTGGCCGGCCTGCGCCAGCGTGTGGCCGATGACCCGGATCAGCAACGCGGTGAAGTCGTGCTGGTCCTCGCCGGCGCTCCGCCGGAGGTGGCCGGGGACGCAGCGCTGATTCCCTTGGCAAAATTGCTGCTGGCGGAGCTGCCGGCCTCTCGCGCGGCCCGCATCCTGGCGGCGTACTCGGGCCGCAAACGCCAGGAGGTCTATGAGTGGCTCGGGCGCTTGTAGCGCGTAGCTGGCGCGCCCATGAGCGCGCCTGTAGACTCCACCGCGAACCAACCAGACAGTCGCTGGCGGTGCAAGCCGCTGGAGGAAAGTCCGGGCTCCACAGGGCAGGGTGCCAGGTAACGCCTGGGGGCTACGCTGGTGACGGCGTGGCTACGGCAAGTGCCGCAGAGAACATACCGCCGATGGCCCGTTTCTTCGGAACCGGTGCACAGGTAAGGGTGAAAAGGTGCGGTAAGAGCGCACCGCGCGACGGGCAACCGCCGTGGCAGGGTAAACCCCACCCGGAGCAAGACCAAATAGGTGTCCCATGGCGCGGCCCGCGCTGGACACGGGTAGGTCGCTAGAGGCCGGCAGCGATGCCGGTCCCAGATGAATGACTGTCCACGACAGAACCCGGCTTATCGGTTGGTTCCCTGATCCACAGGGCGGCGGTGGGAGAGAGTGGGAAAGCAAAAGGCGCTCTCCCATCGTCGCTTATTCATTAAGTGCAAAATTTCTTCTTTTTCATATAGCCAATTATTCTAACACTTAATGTAAAACCTCAGATGGTCCGCCCAGGCTGCTGATTAGCCTTGTGGCCCCCTTTCCGAAGACTGGCAAAATGCCTCCCCTGACCCCCTAAATCACTGATTCGCAAAAGCTTTCTTTTACATTCGCTGACCCGGCGTTGCTTGACTTTGAATTTGTCGCGGCCCTAGAGTGTCGCAATGTGGAGAAAAGTGGGATTTAGTGGGATTTCGAGCAGTTCCGGGTGTGGTTTTGCGAGCATCCGGGGGAATCCCGACGAGCAGCCTGGATCGGCCAGGTGGATGGAACCGGCAGCGGGGTAATCATCGTGTTCAGTGGGCGCACCGCCCTCAATGTGGATGCCAAAGGGCGTCTGGCGATACCGACCAGACACCGTGACGCGCTCGTGCGCGCCTGCGGCGGACGCGTTGTGCTGACACATCATCCCTACGACAACTGTCTGTCCCTCTATCCCGAACAGCAGTGGCAGGACGTCGCCCGTCAGGTAGCGGGTCTGAGCGACGCCGAACCGGTGGTGCGCTACCTCAAGCGCCGCTTTCTCGGTCAGGCCGTGGAGCTGGAAATGGACGCCAACGGCCGATATCTGGTGCCTGGCGAGCTGCGTGAACTGGTGGCCCTGGAAAAGCGCGCCATGCTGGTTGGCCAGATTCATCGTTTCGAAATCTGGAGCGAGGCCGCCTGGCAGGCGGAGCAGGACCAGTATGGCCAGATGGATCTCTCGGCCATGCCGGAAAGCGTGCAGAAGCTGGCGTTCTGAACCGCGCCTGAAGCGAACGTTCCGACAGCCACAAGGGCCACGCGATGACGCAACCTGAGCAGTACGTACACCAGCCGGTCATGCTGGAGGAGGTGCTGGAATTGTTGCCTACCAGGACAGACGGTTTCTACGTCGACGGCACCTTTGGCCGCGGTGGACACAGCCGGGCACTGCTGGCGCGCCTGGATGCTCAGGGGCGGCTGGTGGGGATTGACCGTGACCCGCTGGCGATTGCTGCAGGCCATGCACTGGCGCAGGCCGACAACCGCTTCCGCATTCATGCGGGCCGTTTCGATTGCCTTGAACAAGTGGTCGCCGACACCGGGCGTCCTTTGGATGGTGTGTTGCTGGACCTGGGGGTGTCGTCGCCGCAACTGGACGACCCGGCCCGGGGTTTCAGCTTTATGCGCGAAGGGCCGCTTGATATGCGCATGGACCCTACCAGTGGTGAAAGCGCCGCTGAGTGGCTGGCCCGCGCTGAAGAAGAGGACATCGCCAATGTGTTGTATCGCTATGGCGAAGAGCGTCGGTCCCGCGCCATTGCGCGCCGTATCTGCGCGCAGCGCCGCGAGCGGCCGCTGACCACGACCACGGAACTGGCGGCGTTGATTGAATCCGTGCTGGGCCGCGGCGTACCGGGCAAGCATCCGGCCACGCGCAGCTTCCAGGCGATCCGGATCCATGTGAATCAGGAACTGGCCGCCCTGGAAGCGGTGCTCGACCAGGCGTTGCAATGCCTGGCGCCGGGCGGCCGGCTGGTGGTGATCAGCTTTCATTCGCTGGAAGACCGGCTGGTGAAGCTGTTCATGCGTGATGCCTCGGGGCGCCGTCCGCAGCCCCGGGGTTTGCCGTTGCCGCCGCAGCCGGTGTTGATGAAGACACTGGGCAAGGCGCGGCAGGCCAGTGACACCGAAGTGGCCGCCAATGCCCGCGCGCGCAGTGCTGTGCTGCGGGCTGCCGAGAAGGTGGTGGCCTGATGGCCGCGGCGGACGAGCGCAACCCGCTGGTCTGGCCAGTGCTGACCGCCATGCTGGTCATCACGGCGGTGGCAGTGAGCTACAGCGTGCATCAGGCACGCAAGCTCACTGCGCAGTCACAGCAATTGCAGCGTGAACAGTACCGGCTGCACACGGAGTGGGGGCAATTGCTCCTTGAAGAAAGTACCTGGGGTTCATTCGCGCGAGTGGAACAGCTCGCGCGGCAGGAACTGAAGATGAAACAACCAGCGGCCAGTGAGCGGGTAGTGGTGCGTCCATGAGCGGAGCACGGCGTCACAGCAGACAGCAACAGGCAGGCTACAGTCCACGGCGATTGCGCGTGGTGCTGGGCGCGCTGGGCGTCTGTGTGCTGGTGCTGGGCTGGCGTGCGCTGGACCTGCAGGTGCTGCAACACGATTTTCTCGCCCGCCAGGGTGACCTGCGCAACCTGCGCACTGAGCCGCTTGCGGCGCATCGTGGCGTGATCACCGATCGTGCCAATCGCCCGCTGGCGGTCAGTACCCCGGTGACCACGCTGTGGGCCAACCCGCGTGAGGTGCTGGCCGCGCGGGAGCAGTGGGTCAAGCTGTCCAATAATCCGGTGCTCAGCAGCCGTACCCTGGCACAGCGCGTGGAGGCCAATGCCGGCCGCGAATTCATTTACCTGGCCCGCCATCTGGCGCCGGAGCAGGCGCAGCAAGTGCTCGCCCTGCGTGTGCCGGGCATCTATGCACTGACCGAATACCGTCGCTACTATCCGGCCGGGGAAGTCACCAGCCATCTGGTCGGCTTCACCAATATCGATGATGTCGGGCAGGAAGGCATTGAGCTGTCCATGGACAACCGCCTGCGCGGCACGCCGGGGCGCAAGAAAGTGGTGCGCGATCTGCACGGCCGCGTGATCCAGGACATTGCCGTACTGGAAGAGGCGCACCCGGGCAGTAACGTGGCCCTGAGTATTGATCTGCGCCTGCAGTATCTCGCCTATCGCGAACTGCTCGCCGCCGTCACGCGCAATCGCGCCGCCGGCGGCAGCGCCGTGGTGCTGGATGCCAGAACAGGCGAAGTCCTGGCGATGGTGAACCAGCCGGCCTACAACCCGAACAACCGCTCCGGCGTGCAGACCGCCGCACTGCGCAACCGGGCCATCACCGATGTGTTCGAGCCGGGCTCCACCATCAAGCCACTGACGGTGGCTGCTGCGCTGGAAAGCGGCCTGGTCTCGGTGAATTCCACCGTCGACACGCGGCCGGGCACCATTCGTGTGGCCAACAAAACGATTCGCGATCACCGCAACTACGGCGTCATCGACATCACCACCGTGCTGACAAAATCCTCCAACGTGGGCACCACCAAGCTGGCGCTGGCGATGGAAGACCAGGCGCTGCCGGCGTTCATGGAACGCTTCGGCCTGGGCACAGCCACCGGTATTCCGTTCCCGGGTGAAAGTGACGGCATGTTGCCGATCCGGTCGCGCTGGCGCGATATCGAAACCGCCGCGCTGTCGTACGGTTATGGTGTGTCCGTGACGGCGCTGCAACTGGCCCGTGCCTACGCCGTGATTGCCAATGGCGGTATAAAAGTGCCGCTGTCACTGGAAAAGGTGGACCAGCCACCACAGGGTGAGCGCATCATCAGTGCTGCGCATGCCAGTGCCCTGGTGAGCATGCTGGAAACTGTGATCAGTGCCGAAGGTACCGCGCGGCGCGCGAAAGTACCGGGCTACCGTGTTGCCGGCAAGACCGGCACCGTGCACAAGCTGACCGCCGCCGGCTACGCTGACGATCGTTACGTGGCGCTGTTTGCCGGCATCGCTCCGGCGGAAAATCCCCGCATTGTTACGGTGGTGGTGGTCGATGATCCGCAGGGCCGTGATTACTACGGCGGCCTGGTGGCTGCGCCAGTGTTTGGCAGCATCATGGCCGGTGTCCTGCGAACACTGAATATTGAACCGGAACAACCGGTGGGCACCTATGCCGGCGTCATTGACCAGGAGGCACGCTTATGAGCCTTGCCCTGAGTCAGTTGCTGCCCGACATGCCTCTGCCGGCGTCGCTGGCGGCGACACCGGTTTCCGCACTGTGTCTGGACAGCCGGCGCATCAGCGCCGGCGATACGTTTGTGGCACTCGCCGGCCATCAGCAGGATGGCCGCGTCTATATCGAACAGGCGATTGCGGGCGGCGCGACGCTGGTGCTGGCAGAAGCGGACGAGACCGGTGTCGTCACGCAGCAAGGTGTGCCCGTGATCGGCATTGCTGCGCTGCGTCAGCAATTGGGTGTCATGGCGGCGCGGCTGTTCGGTGAACCGGGCAGGGCGATGACCGTCACCGGCATTACCGGCACCAATGGCAAGACCAGCACCAGCTGGTTCCTGTGTGATGCGCTGAACGCGGTGGGCCGCGCCTGTGCGCTGGTGGGTACGCTGGGGCTGCGGTTTGCCGATGCACTGGAAGACGTGGGCCACACCACACCGGACCCGATCACGCTGCAACGTGCCCTGGCTCGTTTCCGTGATGAAGGTGCCCAGGCGGTGGTGATGGAGGTGTCCTCTCATGCGCTGGATCAGGGGCGCCTGAATGGCACGCCGGTATCGGTGGCCGTGTTCACCAATCTCAGCCGTGACCACCTGGATTATCACGGCGACATGGAACAGTACCTGGCCGCCAAGGCGAAGCTGTTTGAAGGCGCCGATCTGTCACTGGCGGTGATCAATCTGGATGACCCGGCCGGCGTGCGCCTGCGGGAACGCCTGCCTGCGCGACTGCCCTGTATTACCTTCGGTGATCACGCCGACGCGATGGTGCGCTGCAAGCGCCTGCAGGCGGGCGCGGCAGGCATCCGTTTTGTATTGAATGTTGCCGGCGCGGAAGTGGCGGGCAGCGTGCCGCTGTATGGCCGCTTCAACCTCGACAACCTGATGGCGGTGGCCGCCGTGCTGCACGGGCTGGGTTACGATGCCGCCGCAATGGAGCGTGCTTTCGCGGCGGTGACGCCCGTACCGGGCCGCATGCAGCCTGTCACGCTGGCCGGTGCGCCGGCACCGGTGGTGCTGGTGGATTACGCCCACACGCCGGATGGCCTGGACAAAGCCCTGCGTGCCGCGCGCGCGCATTTTGCCGGTCGGCTGCACTGTGTGGTGGGTTGCGGCGGCAACCGGGATCGTGGCAAACGTCCAGAGATGGCAGCCGTCGCCGAGCAACTGGCCGATGTCGTGGTGCTGACCAGCGATAACCCGCGCTTTGAATCACCGCAGGCGATTCTGGCTGACATGCGCGCCGGCCTGGCACAGCCCGAACGTGCCCGGATCATCGTGCGTCGCGACGACGCTATTGCCGAAGCCATCGGGCAGGCAAGCGACGATGACGTGGTGCTGATCGCGGGCAAGGGGCACGAGACGTATCAGGAAATTCAGGGGCAGCGCTACCCGATGGATGATCGCGCGCTGGCGCTGGCGGCATTGCAGGCACGTCGTGCCGGCGGGGAGGGTGCATGAACCTGTCCCGTATCGCCGCACTGACCGGGGGGGCGCTGGTGGGCCCGGATATCGCCATCGAGCGTGTCAGCACCGACACCCGGACCTTGCAGGCCGGTGACTTTTTTGTCGCACTGCGCGGTAAACATTTCGACGCACACGATTATCTGGACCAGGCCGCCGCTGCCGGCGCCCGTGCCGCGCTGGTGGAACGGCCCACCACAGCCTTCGACCATTATGTGCAGGTGCAGGACAGCCGCCGTGCCCTGGGTCAGCTCGCTGCCGGATGGGCGGACCAGTTCCCTGCACTGCGCATCGGTGTCACCGGCAACGCCGGCAAAACCACCGTGAAGGAAATGATTGCGCTGATGCTGGGCGGGCAGACGCTGGCAACGCGCGGCAACCTCAATAACGACATTGGCGTACCGCTGACATTGCTGTCGCTGAATGACAGCCACCGTTTCGCGGTGATCGAACTGGGCGCCAACGCGCCGGGTGAAATCCGCTGGACCAGCAGCCTGGCGAAACCGCAGATTGCGCTGATCACCAATGTTACCGGCGCGCACCTGGAGGGTTTCGGCACCTTGCAGGGGATTGCGGACGCCAAGGCAGAAATTTTCACCGGCATGCGCGCCGGCAGCACGGCCATCATCAACGGCGATGATGCCTTTGCAGATTTCTTCAGCGCGCAGGCGGAGAACGCCGGCCTGACGCTGTGCCGGGTCAGCGCCGAGCAGGCAGCAGATTTCAGTGCCACGGATATCGAGACCGACATGGATCAGGTGCGTTTCTCGCTGAGCGTCGGCGGTGATTTCTACCCGGTCATGATTCCGTTGCCGGGCCGGCATCAGGTCAGCAACGCCCTGATGGCGCTGGCGGCGGTGAACGCCGCCGGTATCCCGCTGGCCCAGGCCATTGGCCGGCTGGCCACGCTGAAGCCGGTGCCGGGGCGCGTCAACCGCAGCGCCTGCCTGGGTGGCACGCTGATTGATGACAGCTATAACGCCAACCCCGGTTCGGTGCAGGCCGCGATTGCGCTGCTGGCGGACTATGCCGCACCGCGCATGCTGGTACTGGGCGCGCTGGGCGAACTTGGCCCGCAGGCGGCCGACATCCACCGGGAACTGGGCCGTGCGGCATGCGCCGCCGGTATTGAGCATCTGGTCGTGGTGGGCGAAGGCGCCCGTCCGGCCGCAGAAGGATTTGGTGAGTCGGCGCGTTATGCCGCGCACCACGAGGCGGCGGTGCAGGAGGCACGGCCGGTGTTGCAGGGCGGGGGCACGGTGCTCGTCAAAGGGTCACGCAGCGCTCAAATGGACGTGGTCGCGTCACAGCTGCGGGCAATGGGGGAGACACACTGATGCTGCTTTGGCTGGCAGAATATCTGACGCAGTTCCATCCCGGATTTCTGGTGGTGCAGTACCTGACACTGCGCGCCATTTTCAGCGTGCTGACGGCGCTGGTGATCTGCTTTGTGGTCGGGCCGGTGATGATTGAGAAACTGCGTCATTATCAGGTCGGCCAGGCGATCCGCGACGACGGGCCGAAAAGTCATCTGAGCAAGGCCGGCACGCCGACCATGGGTGGCGCACTGATCCTGGTGGCGATTGTCCTGGCGACGCTGCTGTGGGCCGATCTGGAAAACCGTTTCGTCTGGATTACCCTCGGTGTGCTGTTCATTTTCGGTGCCGTGGGCTGGGTCGATGACTGGCGCAAGGTGGTGGAAAAGAACCCCCGTGGGCTGCCTGCGCGCTGGAAATACCTGTGGCAGTCGGTCGGCGCCATCGCTGCGGCCTGCGCGCTGTTCTTCACCGCGCAGACCCCGGCGGAAACGCAGCTGATCGTGCCGTTCTTCAAGAACGTGGCCATCAACCTGGGCGTGTTCTACATCGTGCTGACCTATTTCGTGATCAACGGCACCAGTAACGCGGTGAACCTGACCGATGGCCTCGACGGGCTGGCCATCATGCCGACGGTGCTGGTGGCTGGCGCGCTCGGTGTCTTTGCGTATGTGAGTGGCCATGCCCAGTTCGCCAATTATCTGCACATTCCCTACATCGCCGGCAGCGGCGAACTGGTGGTGATGGCGGCGGCGATCTGCGGTGCCGGGCTGGGGTTCCTCTGGTTCAACGCCTACCCCGCGCAGGTGTTCATGGGCGATGTCGGTGCGCTGGCGCTGGGCGCGGTGCTGGGCGTGATGGCCGTCATCGTCCGTCAGGAAATCGTGCTGTTCATCATGGGCGGCGTGTTCGTGATGGAAACCGTGTCGGTGATGTTGCAGGTGGCCTCCTTCAAGCTGACCGGCCGCCGCATTTTTCGCATGGCACCGATTCATCACCACTTTGAACTCAAAGGCTGGCCGGAGCCGAAAATCATCGTCCGGTTCTGGGTGATCACAGTGATTCTGGTATTGGTGGGTCTGGCGACCCTGAAGATTCGTTAACAGGCTGTTATTGATGGTGTGGCGACGCGGATATGAGTAAGGAAGCGTTCGATCTGGTCATTGGTCTGGGCATCACCGGGCAAAGCTGTGTGCGCTATCTGGCGGCACAGGGCATGCCGGTGCGTGCGCTGGACACGCGTGCCCAGCCGCCGGGCCTGGATGACCTGCGGGAACGGTTCCGTGATGTGCCGATGCACGTCGGAGGGTATCGCGAAGAGTGGCTGGACCAGGCGCGCCGCCTGATCGTCAGCCCTGGCATCGCGATCAGTACGCCCGAGATTGCCCGCCAGGTGGCGGCCGGCAAGGAAGTGATCGGCGACATCGAACTGTTTGCCCGTGCCGCCAGCGTGCCGGTGGCGGCCATCACCGGTTCCAATGCAAAAAGCACGGTGACAACACTGCTGGGTGATATCGCCCACGCCGGCGGGCGCCATGCCCTGACCGGCGGCAACCTCGGTACTCCCGCGCTGGAACTGCTGGATGCCGATGCCCAGCTTTATGTGCTGGAGTTGTCGAGCTTCCAGCTCGAGACCACGTACAGCCTGGACGCGCAGGTGGCCGCGATCCTGAATGTGTCGCAGGACCATATGGATCGCTATCACAGCCTGGCGGACTACATCGCCGCCAAGCAGCGCATCTATGACGGCTGCGAAGTGGCGGTGTGGAACCGCGACGATGAAGCCACCCGGCCGCAAAGCGCGGTGCCGCGTGAAATTACCTTTGGCGAACACGCGCAGGCGGATTATCGCCTGGATGCCGCGCGCGGCATGCTGACCTGCCGTGGTGAAGATTTGATGGCGGTGTCGGCGCTGACACTGCGCGGCAATCACAACGCACTGAACGTGCTGGCTGCGCTGGCCATGGCCGAGGCATTGAAACTGCCGCGCGAAGCCGCCCTGGAAGCGGCACGGCGGTTCAGTGGCCTGGCGCATCGCTGCCAGCTGGTCATCGAGAAAGACGGTGTGCAGTGGTTCAACGACTCCAAAGGCACCAATGTCGGCGCCACGCTGGCTGCCCTGGCGGGAATCGGCCCTGCGATCCAGGGGCAGGTGTTGCTGATCGCGGGTGGCCAGGGCAAGGGCCAGGATTTCTCACCGCTGGCGCAACCGGCGCAACGCCATGTGCGTGCCGCTTTGCTGCTGGGTCAGGATGCTGACCAACTGGCGTCGGCGTTGCCCGGCGTGCCCTGTGAACGCGTGGCGGACATGGCCGCCGCGGTGCGCCGCGCTGCTGCGCTGGCGCAACCGGGGGATGCGGTGCTGCTGTCGCCTGCCTGCGCCAGCTTTGACATGTATTCCGGTTATGTCGCACGCGGTGAAGATTTCATTCGCCAGGTGCAGGAGGTGGCCGGTGAGACTTGAGTGGCAGGTGTTGCGCCCCACACTGGCGCGAATCGATGTGCCACTGCTTGCCGGTGCGCTGTCGCTGTCACTGCTGGGGCTGGTGATGGTCACCTCGGCATCGTTGCAGATCGCCGAGACGCGTCTGGGCGAACCTTTTTATTACGCATTGCGCCACGGCATCTATTTGCTGATGGGGCTGGGCGTGGGGCTGTTTGTGTACACGCTGGTGCCGTTGTCGCTGCTGGAGAAAATACGTTTCCTGGCTCTGCCGGCGGCTGTCTTCGCATTGCTTCTCCTGTTTATTCCTGGTCTGGGCCGGGAAGTGAACGGCTCGTTGCGCTGGATCAGCATTGCCGGCTTTACCCTGCAGCCGTCGGAAGTGGCCAAGCTGGGGTTCGTCATGTACCTGGCCGGCTATATCGCCCAGCGCCGCACCGAACTGCAGGCCACCTGGAAAGGCTTCCTGCTGCCGCTGATGGTCATGGGCATGCTGGCGCTGCTGTTGTTGATGCAACCTGATTTCGGCGCTGTCGTGGTGCTTGGTGTTGCCGCGATGGGCATGCTGTTCCTGGCGGGCGTTCCGACCCGGCGCTTCCTGCTGTTGTCGCTGGTAGTGGTGTTGCTGGCTGCGGTCGTGGCCTTCGCGCAGCCATACCGTGTGGCGCGGCTGATGTCCTTCATGGACCCGTGGGCGGACCAGTTTGGCAGCGGTTACCAGCTCACGCAGAGCCTGATCGCCTTTGGACGTGGTCACTGGTTCGGTGTCGGGTTGGGCAACAGCGTACAGAAACTGTTTTACCTGCCGGAGGCACACACCGATTTTGTGTTCGCGGTCATGGCGGAGGAACTGGGTCTGATCGGCAACCTGCTGCTGATTGCGGTGTTCGCGTTTGTGATCGCCCGCATCTTCCTGCTGGGCGGTCGTCTGGAAGAACGGGGCTGGTTCTATCACGCGCAGCTGGTGTATGGCATCGCGCTGATTTTCAGCACCCAGGCGTTGATCAACCTGGGTGTGAACATGGGTGTGTTGCCGACCAAGGGGCTGACCCTGCCGTTCGTCTCCTATGGCGGCAGCAGTCTGCTGGTGTCTGCCGCGATGGTCGCGATCGTGCTTCGCGCCGGCACTGAGTTGCAGGGTTACGAAGCGCGCGAGCGCGGGAGGGTGCGTTGATGAATGGCACCATCCTGATCATGGCCGGCGGCACCGGCGGTCACGTTTTCCCGGCCCTGGCCGTGGCCGATGTGCTGCGCGCGCGTGGTTATCACATTGAATGGCTGGGGGCGGAGCAGGGCATAGAAAATCGTCTGGTGCCGGCAGCCGGCTACCCCCTGCATACACTGAAAGTGCGTGGGGTGCGCGGCAGCGGCCTGGTGCGCAAACTGCAGATGCCGTTGCAGTTGCTGCGCGCAGTGCTCGCGGCCCGACGGAAGATTCGTTCGCTGTCGCCGGTGCTGGTGCTCGGCTTCGGTGGTTTTGCCAGTGGGCCGGGCGGCATTGCCGCACGCTTGTGTGGTGTGCCGCTGATCATTCACGAACAGAACGCGATTCCTGGCCTCACCAATCGTGTCCTGGCGCGCATCGCGACACGTGCGCTGGAGGGGTTTGATGGCGCGTTTGGTGGCCGCGCGGTGATGGTCGGCAACCCGGTGCGTGACGCCATTGCGGCGCTCCCCGCACCGTCGGAACGCTACAGCCAGCATCAGGGGCCGCTGCGCATTCTGGTGCTCGGTGGCAGCCAGGGTGCGCTGGCGCTGAATCGAAAACTGCCGGCGGCGCTGGCGTCGCTGTTTGGCAACGAGCCGGTGATCGTGCGACATCAGGCTGGCCGCAACCGCGCTGACGAAGCACGCGAAGCCTATCAGGTGGTCGCGCTGGACGCTGCGGTAGAAGAATTTATTGATGACATGGCCGCCGCGTACGCCTGGGCGGATCTGGTGATCTGTCGCAGTGGCGCCTCGACGGTGTCGGAACTGGCGGCGGCAGGAGTGGCGGCGTTGTTTGTACCGCTGCCGACCGCTGTCGACGATCACCAGACACATAATGCAGCGTGGCTCGCGTCACGAAACGCGGCAAGACTTTTGCCACAACAGGAACTGGATGCCGCCGGCTTGTCTGAGAAGCTGGCCGGCCTGATGCAGCGTACTGCGCTGGCCGAGCTGGCTGGCCGGGCACGCGCGGCGGCGCTGCCGGACAGCGCTACCCGTGTGGCCGATATTTGTGAGGAGGTGCTGCGTGGCTGACCACGATAAGCACGATATGAAACACACGGCACCGATTGCCCATGTGGTGCCGGAAATGCGCCGCATCCGGCGTATCCATTTTGTCGGTATTGGTGGTGTCGGCATGTGCGGTATTGCCGAAGTGCTGTGCAACCAGGGGTATCAGGTCAGCGGTTCTGACCTGCGTGAATCGCCGGTGGTGGCGCGCTTGCGTGAACTGGGCGTGCGGGTGGATATCGGACACGCCGCCGGGAACGTTGACGGCGTGGATGTGGTGGTGACCTCCACGGCCGTGGCGTCGTCCAATGAGGAAGTGCTGGCTGCCAACAAGGCACGGATTCCCGTGGTGCCGCGCGCGGAAATGCTCGCCGAGCTGATGCGCTTCCGTCACGGTATCGCGGTGGCCGGCACGCATGGCAAGACCACGACCACCTCTATGACCGCATCGATCATGGCCGAGGCCGGCATGGACCCGACGTTCGTGATCGGTGGCCGCCTGACCAGCGCCGGCACCAACGCGCGCCTGGGCCAGAGCCGCTATCTGGTCGCTGAAGCGGACGAGTCCGATGCTTCGTTCCTGCACCTGCAGCCGATGTCCGCCATTGTCACCAATATCGACGCTGATCACATGCACACCTACGGCGGTGATTTTGCGCGGCTGGAAAACACCTTTATCGAGTTTCTGCACAACCTGCCGTTTTACGGCCTGGCAGTACTGTGCATTGATGACCCGGTGGTGCGCCGGCTGCTGCCGCGCGTCAATCGCCAAGTGGTCCGTTACGGTTTCGACGAAGACGCTGACGTGCGTGGTGAAGTGATTGCCCAGCAAGGCATGAGCACACGCTTCCGGGTGCTGCGTCGTGATAGCGCGCCACTGGAAATCACCATCAACCTGCCGGGTCGTCACAACGTACTGAATGCTCTGGCGGCGATTGCCGTTGCGGCAGATGAAGGTGCGCCGGACGATGCCATTGTACGTGGCCTGGAGAAATTCACCGGCGTGGGCCGTCGTTTTGACGTGCTGGGCGACTACGGCTTCAGCGGTGGCACGGCGATGCTGGTGGACGACTACGGTCATCACCCGCGCGAAGTGAAAGTCACCATCGATGCCATCCGTGCCGGGTGGCCGGACAAGCGTCTGGTGATGCTGTTCCAGCCGCACCGTTATACCCGTACCCGCGACCTGTACGAGGACTTTGTGGAAGTGCTGTCCGGTGTCGACGTGTTGTTGATGCTTGAAGTGTACGGCGCGGGCGAAGAGCCGATCCCGGGCGCCGATGCCCGGGCGCTGTGCCGCAGCATTCGTCAGCGCGGGCAGGTGGAGCCGGTGTTTGTCGATGACCCGGCCAAGCTGCCGGCATTGCTGGAGAAACTGTTGCAGGACGGCGATCTGCTGGTGACGCAGGGCGCCGGTAACGTTGGCACCATTGCGCGGCAACTGGCCGCGGGAGGCGTGCGCCATGACTGACAGCCCGGCGCAACTGAAACAGGCTCTGTCCCGTGTCGGCCGCGTGGCCGTGCTGGCGGGCGGGCGTTCTGCAGAACGCGAGATTTCCCTGAAAAGTGGCCGTGAAGTACACGCCGCGCTGCGCAAGCTGGGCGTGCTGGCCGAACTGGTCGATCCGGCGGAAGTGCCGGTAGACACCTTGACCGGTTTCAAGCGCGTATTCATCGCCCTGCACGGTCGTGGTGGTGAGGACGGTGTGATTCAGGGTGTGCTGGAGCACCTGAATGTGCCGTACACCGGCAGCGGTGTCATGGCATCGGCGATCGGCATGGACAAGGTGCGGACCAAGCTGCTGTGGGCTGGTGCGGGCCTGCCGACACCGGCGTTCTATGTGGCGGGCGGCGCTGACACGCCGTCGCTGGGTTTCCCGTTGATGGTGAAACCCGCACGCGAAGGCTCATCCATCGGCATGCGCAAAGTGGATACCGCGCAGGAGCTGGCGGAGGCGATTGACGCGGCCCAGGAGTACGACGATGACGTGCTGGTGGAACGCTGGGTCACGGGGGCCGAATTCACCGTGGCGATTCTCGGCGACCGGGCGCTGCCGGCGATCCGGCTGGAAACACCGAATAGTTTCTACGATTTCGACGCCAAGTACCGGGCTGACACCACCCGCTACCTGTGCCCGTGCGGTCTGGAAGAAGCGAAGGAAAGCGAACTGAAAGCGCTGGCACTGCGCGCCTTCCGTGCAGTGGGTGCCGAAGGCTGGGGCCGCGTCGATGTGATGCAGGATGCCGATGGCCAGTTCCAGTTGCTGGAAATCAACACGGTGCCCGGCATGACGGACCACTCACTGGTGCCGATGGCGGCGCGCGCCGATGGGCTGAGTTTTGAAGCGCTGGTGGCAGAGATTCTGCTGTCGGCGGGAGATGCGGGACGTGGCGCGGCCGGCGCGTAAGCCCGCCCGCGGGGCGGTGCGCAAGCCGGCACGCAAGCCGCCGGCAGCGCGCCGCCTGCCGACTGTCTCGCTGACGGACATTATGGCGCGGCTGTCACGGGCGTTGCCCTGGCTGCTCGCCAGCCTGGCATTGCTGATCGTGATGGCCGGGCTGATTTACCTGCCGCGGATGCTCGACAGCTATCCGCTGCAGGCCGTGACAGTGGAAGGCGTGAAGGACGCACGCCGTCAGCAGCAGGTGCAACTGACGCTGTCGACGTTGGTGAGCGGTGAAAATTTTTTCTCCGTCTCCCTGGATGCCCTGCATCAGGAAGTGAGTGCCCTGAGCTGGGTGGCGGAAACAGAAGTGCGTCGTCGCTGGCCTGGCCAGCTGGTACTGAAAGTGGAAGAGCGCGTGGCGGTGGCGGTGTGGAACGATGAATTGCTGGTGGCCAGCAGCGGCGAACCCTTCCGCGGTCTGGACAAGTACAGCGTGGACGCATTGCCGAGACTGTCCGGGCCGGCATTGCGACTGACGGAAGTGATGGGCTACTACCACAGCATGAGCCGCATCCTGCAGGAGATCGGCCTCGGCATCCGTAACGTCAGTGTCAACGCGCGGCTGACGGCGGAACTGACGCTCGACAACGGCGTGGTACTGGTGGTGGACCGTGAACAGTACGCGCACAAGCTGCGTCGTTTTGTGCAGCTTTACCGGACGGTGCTGGAGGCGGACAACCGTGCTCTGGCAAGAGTGGATCTGCGCTATGCCGATGGCATGGCGGTGACATGGGGCCAGGACAAGGCCCCGGACAGCAAGCCCGAGAAGAGAGTCTGACGCCATGGCAAATTCAGCACAGGACCGGATGATCGTTGGCCTGGACATTGGCACCTCGAAAGTGGTGGCCATCGTCGGCCAGGTAAATGCCGAGGGTGCCATGGAGATCATTGGCATCGGATCACAGCCTTCGCGTGGCATGAAAAAAGGCGTCGTGGTGGATATCGAAGCCACGGTGCGCTCGATCCAGCGCGCGGTGGAGGAGGCAGAACTGATGGCCGGCTGCCAGATTCATTCGGTGTACGCCGGCATTGCCGGCAGCCACGTGCGCAGCCTGAACAGCCACGGCATCGTTGCCATTCGTGATCGCGAGGTACTGCATGCGGATATCGACCGGGTGATCGACGCCGCCCAGGCGGTGGCGATCCCGGCGGACCAGAAAACACTGCATGTGTTACCGCAGGAATATGTGGTGGACAACCAGGAAGGCGTGCGCGAGCCGGTCGGCATGAGCGGTGTGCGGCTGGAAGCGAAAGTGCATCTGGTGACCTGCGCGGTGAACGCCGCGCAGAACATCGAAAAATGCGTGCGTCGCTGTGGTCTGGAAGTGGAGGACATGATCCTCGAGCAACTGGCTTCCGCCTACGCGGTGCTGACCGAGGACGAACGCGAACTGGGCGTGTGCATGGTGGACATCGGCGGTGGCACCACCGATATCGCGATCTTCACCGAAGGCGCCATCCGCCACACGGCAAATATTCCGATTGCCGGTGACCAGGTCACCAACGACATCGCCATGGCACTGCGCACACCGAAGCAGTACGCCGAAGAGATCAAGATGAAATACGCCTGTGCGCTGACCCAGCTCGCCGGCGCGGATGAAACCATCAAGGTGCCGTCGGTGGGCGACCGCCCGCCGCGCACACTGAGCCGCCAGAATCTGGCGGAAGTGGTGGAGCCGCGTTACGACGAGCTGTTCACGCTGATCCAGGCGGAACTGCGCCGCAGCGGCTTCGAGGATCTGATACCGGGTGGCATCGTGCTGACCGGTGGCTCCTCGAAAATTGAGGGCGCGGCGGAACTGGCCGAGGAGATTTTCCACATGCCGGTGCGGCTGGGTATGCCGCAGGGCGTGGCGGGTCTGACCGACGTGGTGCGCAACCCGATTTACGCCACCGCCGTCGGCCTGCTGCTGTACGGACAACGGATGGAACAGGAAGGCCGCGGCGGGCGCCGTGAAACACCTTCCAGTGGAACGGACTGGCTGGAAAAAGTGAAAAGCTGGTTCAAAGGTAATTTGTAGGGCCTGTTTGCCCTGTTTTCATCGGCCCTGTTGAGTCTGAAAACGCGCCAATCAAGGCGCAAGGAAGAGAGTTTGGTGGTGCCAAATGACTGACGAGCAACGCAGAGTGGCGCGTTTTCAGACTCAACCCAAAGGGCTTGCCCTGTTTGGCCGCCCCGCCGCGTTAGCCGCTGCTCATGTGGGGCCACCACACTACGCATCGGCTGCCTTGCGGGGCGGCCAAACAGGGCAAGCAGGGCCGATGAAAACAGGGCAAACAGGCCCTCAGTCGCAGCGCGACTGACGCGACGGCGTTGCAGCCGTCGTGACACCAGGTTCCTGGCGGGGCGGAGTCCACGCCGGAACGATTCGACGACACAGGGATAAACGGGAGATCAACCATGCAATTCAAACTGGAAGACAGCGTACCGCATGGCGCGGTCATTAAAGTGGTGGGCGTAGGTGGTGGCGGTGGCAATGCCGTGGATCACATGGTGCGCTCGAATGTGGACGGCGTGGAATTCATCTGCGCCAATACCGACGCACAGGCGCTGCGCAACGCATCCTCGCGCACGGTGATTCAACTCGGCAGCCAGGTCACCAAGGGCCTGGGTGCAGGTGCCAACCCGGAAGTGGGCCGCCAGTCCGCGATTGAAGATCGCGAACGTCTGGCCGAACTGCTGGAAGGCGCCGACATGGTGTTCGTGACGGCGGGCATGGGCGGTGGTACCGGTACCGGTGCTGCACCCATTGTGGCCGAAGTCGCGCGCGAGCTGGGCATCCTCACCGTGGCGGTGGTGACCAAGCCGTTCCCGTTCGAAGGCCGCAAGCGCCTGAAAGTGGCCGAGGAAGGCATCGCGCAACTGCGTGAGCACGTGGACTCGCTGATCACCATCCCGAACGAAAAGCTGCAGGCCGTGCTGGGCGGTTCCACCAGCCTGCTGGACGCGTTCAAGGCAGCCAACGATGTACTGCTCGGCGCGGTGAAAGGCATCGCTGACCTGATCGTCAAACCGGGCATGATCAACGTCGACTTCGCCGACGTGCGCACGGTAATGAGCGAAATGGGCATGGCGATGATGGGCTCGGGCACCTCCCGCGGTGAAGGCCGCGCCGAAGCAGCGGCCAATGCCGCCATCTCCAGCCCGTTGCTGGAAGATGTGGACCTGCACGGTGCACGGGGCATTTTGATCAACATCACTGCCAGCGAATCCATCTCGCTGCAGGAATTCACCACGGTGGGTGATGTGATCCAGGAACTGGCCTCCGACGACGCCAACGTGATTATCGGTACCGCCATCGATCCGGACATGGGCGATGAACTGACCGTGACCGTGGTCGCCACCGGGCTGGGCGGCGTGCAGGAACTTAAAGTTGTGCGCGGCAATCAAACCCCGGTACGTGCAGACGGTCGCCTGGACTACGACGAACTGGAGCGCCCGGCCTTTGGCCGCAAGCGCCCCCAGAGCGAGACCCGGCGTAACGCGCAGGCTGCGGTGAATGCGGCGGAAGATCTGGATTTCATTGATATCCCGACCTTCCTGCGTCGCCAGGCGGATTGATCATCAGCCGCCGGCCCGCTGGCCGGGGTGACCCGGCAGGACCGACGGAAGGCGCAAGGGACAATGGTGCAGAATCGGCGGGTCTGTTAGCATCGCCCCAGATTCTGTGTTCAGGACCGCGGTATCATGCCTGATGCCGACAAGATAGCGACAAGATCGATGATCAGACAGCGAACGCTCAAGAATGTCATCCGCGCGACCGGTATCGGTCTGCATACGGGTGAAAAGGTCTACCTGACGGTGCGCCCGGCGCCCGTCGATGCCGGGATCGTGTTCCGGCGGGTGGACCTGGACCCGGTGGTGGAGATTGAAGCCAACGCGGAAAACGTGGGTGAAACCACCCTGTCCTCGACCCTGGTCAAGGACGGCGTGAAGGTGGGCACCGTGGAGCATCTGCTCTCGGCCATGGCCGGGCTTGGCATCGACAACGCCTATGTGGAATTGTCGGCGCCGGAAGTGCCGATCATGGACGGCAGTGCCGGACCCTTCGTGTTCCTGCTGCAGTCCGCCGGTATCCAGGAACAGCCAGCGGCGAAGAAATTCATCCGCATCAAGCGCAAGGTGTCCATTGAGGACGGCGACAAGTCTGCCACCTTCGTGCCGTTCAACGGCTTCAAGGTGAGCTTCTCCATCGAGTTTGACCACCCGGTGTTTGCCGGCCGGTCACAGATGGCGAGCATCGACTTTTCGTCTACCTCGTTCGTGAAGGAAGTGGCGCGCGCGCGCACCTTCGGCTTCATGCGCGACATCGAGTTTCTGCGTTCGCAGAATCTGGCGCTGGGTGGCAGCGTAGACAACGCTATCGTGGTGGACGACTTCCGTATCCTCAACGAGGACGGCCTGCGTTACGAGGATGAGTTCGTCAAACACAAGATGCTGGATGCCATTGGCGACCTGTATTTGCTTGGCTACAGCCTGATTGGCGAGTTTGTCGGCCACAAGTCCGGCCATGCGCTCAACAACCAGTTGCTGCGCAAGCTGATCAAGGAAACCGACGCCTGGGAAGTGGTGACCTTCGAGGATGCCTCCACCGCGCCGATTTCCTACATGAAGCCGGTACTGGCAAGCGAGTAAGGCCGCATCGGTCGGAAGGGGTTTCCCTGGCCCCGGAGACTGCCTGCGCCGCAGACAAGGACGCTGCCCGCTGCCATTGGCAAGATTCAACATCGTCGAATCGAAAGGCCCGGATTCCCGCCGGGCCTTTCCTTTTATAGGCCAGGCCCCAGGTCCAGGGGGGGCGTAGGGTGGGTAGAGCCAAAGGCGAAACCCACCATGTCCATGCCCGTTATTCACTCCCGCAAAACCATCGAAATCACCCGGCTTGGGTGGTGGGTAGTTTCGCTGGTTTTGTGCGAGCAGTGCGCTACATGGACCCGGTGGGTTTCGCCTTTGGCTCTACCCACCCTACCGTCCCGGGCCTTGTTGCCGCGCTGCTCCGCTATTCTGGCCCGGATATTGCTTTCTTTTTGATCGATACGCCGGTTCAGGGAACCTGCACTGCCGCGTTGCTGTCAGTTTGCCAGGTTGGCGAGACGCAACAGTGATTCACGCAACCCCTCGTCCTCAATGCCCGCTGCAGCATCACGCAGGCAGGCGGCAGCGGAGGCGGGCAGGGTGGGTGCTGCACCGGTACGCACCGGCGCTGCGGCCACCGGCGGGCGGGGTGTGGTGGCGCGCGTGACGCGGATGTGCCAGTCGCTGGCCTGCAGTTCCCTGGCGATACGCGGTGCATGGAAGCGCAGCAGTTGGGCCACGGCATTGTTGTCGGCCATCAGCAGCAAGCGGCCGTCTTCCTGAAGAATATGGACCCGCTGGGCCAGTGCAGGCGGGAGTGAGTGGCAACTGACTGGCGCGGGCGCGCGGTATTCAGCAGCCCGGTGACGCAGCGCTTCCAGACCGGGGCTGCCGTGAAGCAGTCGACTAATGGAGCGAGGGCCAATTGCCTTAGCCATAGTATTTTCCTAGTATAACCGCACAGAATGTAAACGAATTATAAAACCCTGCTCTAACATTTTGATTTTTAGGGTGTTTTCCTTCCGAAGAGAGCAACCGGAAATATGAACATCATAGTCCTCAACAGCCGTGGCCACCAGTCGCGCGCTTTGCGATTGCCGCGCCACCTGCCCGGACTCCTGCTGGCGGTATTGTTTGTGATACCGGTGATGGTGGGCGTTGGGGCCTATTATGCGATGTACCACTGGGGCGATCCGGTGCTGGATCAGCGCATGACTGCCCGCTGGCAGGATGAACTGGCGTCCCAGCGCGGTGCACTGGACGACCTCAACCGTCGTACCGACGAAGAATTGCGCGCGCTGACCATCCGTCTTGCCGACATGCAGGCCCGCCTGATGCGGATTGATGCCCTGGGCGAGCGGCTGGTGGATATTGCCGGTATCCCCTCCGATGAATTCGATTTCAGCGCGCCGGCCGCCGTGGGTGGCCCGGAAATGCCCGAAGAACGTTCTCTCGCCTACACCGCACCGTCCTTTACCCAGGCACTGACCGATCTGGCGGTGACCCTGGATCGCCGTGAAGAACAGCTCTCCATCCTTGAGCGCCTGATGGACAATCGCCGGATTGCCGAGAAGGCCGAGCTGTCTGGCCGCCCGATTGTGCGTGGCTGGTTGTCCTCCCGCTTTGGGCAGCGCACCGATCCGTTCAGTGGCCGTCTGACCATGCACCGCGGCGTGGATTTTGCCGCCAAGGATGGTTCGGATGTGGTGGCGACAGGTGCCGGCGTGGTGACCTTTGCCGGCCAGCGCTGGGGATACGGCAACCTGGTGGAAGTGAACCATGGTAATGGCGTGGCCACCCGCTATGCCCATATGAAGGAAGTGCTGGTAAGCGCAGGAGACATTGTGCGTGCCGGTGATGTGATTGCCATCGTTGGCTCTACCGGTCGTTCCACTGGCCCGCACGTGCACTATGAAGTGCTGCGTAACGGGCGCCAGGTTGATCCGACACCTTATATTGTCCGGGCGCGCCGCTGAGCGCGCCGGGGCGGCGTGTGCCTGGTGGCAGGCGTCCGTTCCAGAAGTATGTCTGCTCCCGTCTTGTCGCGTGGCGTGATATCAGCCATCACGCCGATCGTGCGCCGTTCCTGCATAAAAATCCGGCAATCCGGTCGATGTCATCACCGCTTGGCACAGGCGGTCTTGATCCGTACTCTTATGTCCCCATGTTGCCTGTCACTCGCTTGTTTGCCGCGGTTGGCAAGGCCCGTTCGCAGCGCGGTGCGCTGCGTTTAATTTTTGATCAGATGCCGGAAGTTCCATGCTCTCAGCCATTGTAAAGTCCATCTTCGGAAGCAAGAACGAACGTGAAATCAAGCGCATGAAGCGCATCGTCACGGAAATCAACACGTTCGGTGAGGACCTGCAAAAGGTTGACGACGCGGGCCTTCAGGCACGTACCGCAGAACTCAAGCAGGCGTATCAGGAAGGCCGTTCGCTGGACGAGCTGTTGCCGGAAGCCTTCGCCGTGGTACGCGAGGGCGCCACCCGGGTGCTGGGCATGCGTCACTTCGATGTGCAGTTGATGGGTGGTATTGCCCTGCATGAAGGCCGCATTGCAGAGATGCGCACGGGGGAGGGCAAGACGCTGACGGCGACCCTGCCGGTGTATCTCAATGCCCTGTCCGGTGACGGCGTGCATGTGGTGACAGTGAACGACTATCTGGCCGAGCGCGATG
This sequence comes from Alcanivorax sp. S71-1-4, assembly GCF_009846755.1. Classification (GTDB taxonomy): domain Bacteria; phylum Pseudomonadota; class Gammaproteobacteria; order Pseudomonadales; family Alcanivoracaceae; genus Isoalcanivorax. Next base: position 48,699 of record NZ_AQOR01000018.1, on the reverse strand, counting down.
CTAACTGGATGCGGCCGTTGTATGAGTTTCTCGGCCTGTCGGTGGGTGTGATCCTGTCGCAGCAGCCGCCGGACGTGAAAAAGGCCGCCTACGCCGCCGACATTACCTACGGTACCAACAACGAATTCGGTTTCGACTACCTGCGCGACAATATGGCCTTCCGCCTGGAGGACCGGGTGCAGCGCCCGCTCAACTATGCGCTGGTGGACGAGGTGGACTCGATCCTGATCGACGAAGCACGCACCCCGCTGATCATTTCCGGCCCGGCGTCTGACAGCTCCGAGATGTACAAGCGCATCAACACGCTGATGCCGCGTCTGAAACGCCACACTGATGAGCAGGACGGTGATTACATCATCGACGAAAAAAGCCGCCAGGTGGAACTGACGGAACAGGGCCATCAGCTGGTTGAGCAACTGCTGTCTGAATCGGGGCTGCTGGAAGAGGGCGAGAGCCTGTATTCGGCCCAGAGCCTGGCGCTGCTGCACCACGTGCATGCCGCGCTGAAGGCGCATGTCCTGTTTCATCGCGACCGTGACTACATCGTACAGAACGGCCAGATCGTGATTGTTGACGAACACACCGGCCGTACCATGCCGGGCCGTCGCTGGTCGGAGGGCATCCACCAGGCGGTGGAAGCCAAGGAACAACTGGAAGTCCAGCAGGAAAACCAGACGCTGGCCTCCACCACCTTCCAGAATTATTTCCGCCTGTATCGCAAGCTGTCGGGCATGACGGGTACGGCGGATACCGAGGCGCCGGAGTTCCGTCAGATTTACGGCCTGGACGTCGTCGTGATTCCCACGCACCGGCCGATGGCGCGGATCGATGCCGACGATCTGGTTTACCTGTCACTGGAAGAAAAGTACGACGCCATCGTCCAGGCGGTGCAGGAGACCGTGGAGAAAGGCGCGCCCGTGCTGGTGGGGACCGCCACGATTGCCGCTTCGGAATACCTGTCCAACCGTCTCAAGCAGGCCGGCATCGCACACGAGGTATTGAACGCGAAGTTCCACCGTCGTGAAGCGGAAATCATCGCTCAGGCCGGTCGACCGGGCGCGGTCACCATTGCTACCAATATGGCTGGCCGGGGCACGGATATCGTGCTCGGCGGTAATCCGGATGAAGCGGTCCGTGCGCTGGACAACCCCACTGAAGCCGATATTGCGGCGGCGCGTGCACAGTGGCAGACGGACCATGAGCGGGTGTTGGCTGCCGGCGGCTTGCACATCATCGGTACCGAGCGTCACGAGTCGCGTCGTATCGACAACCAGCTGCGTGGCCGCGCCGGGCGCCAGGGCGATCCCGGCTATACCCGCTTCTTCCTGTCCATGGAAGATGACCTGATGCGCATCTTTGCCTCCGACCGTATCCGCAACATGATGCGGTCACTGGGGTTGGAGCAGGGCGAGGCGATCGAGCACCGCTGGGTCACCCGCGCGATCGAAAATGCGCAGCGCAAGGTGGAAGGCCGCAACTTCGATATTCGCAAGAACCTGCTTGAGTACGATGATGTGGCCAACGACCAGCGCCGCGTCATCTATAACCAGCGTGACGAAATCCTGGCCTCTGATGATCTGTCTGAGAGCGTGCGTGCCATCCGTCGCGATGTGATGACTGAAGTGGTGCACACGCACCTGCCGCCGGGGTCCATCGACGAGCAATGGGATGTTGCCGGGCTGGAGCAGGCGCTGGAAAACGAATACCACGTGCAGATGCCGATCAGCCGCTGGCTGGAAGAAGACACCAGCCTGCATATCGACGGTGTGGTGGAGCGCGTGGTGGCCACCATGGAAGAAGCCTATGCCGCCAAGGAAGATCAGGTGGACACCATGGGCATCTCGCTGCGCAAGGTGGAAAAGCATCTGGTGCTGCAAGTGCTCGACCGGCACTGGAAAGATCACCTGGCCAGCATGGACCACCTGCGCCAGGGTATTCACCTGCGTGGCTACGCCCAGAAGAACCCGAAGCAGGAATACAAGCGCGAAGCGTTCGAGCTGTTCCAGGAAATGATGACGCAGATCCAGCACGAGCTGATCCGTGTGCTCAGCACACTGGAACTGCGCCGCGACGACGCCGTGGAACGCCTGGAGCAGCAGCGCGCCGAAGAAGCCCGCCGTATGGCCGAACAGATGCGGACGCAGACACCGGAAATGGGCACCCGTGGTGTGGCCCGCGAACAGACCGGCGCCGAAGCCGCCGGCGATGCTGCGCAGCCATTCGTGCGGGATGGCCGCAAGCTGGGCCGCAACGAGCCCTGCTGGTGTGGTTCGGGCAAGAAGTACAAACACTGCCACGGCCAGCTCGAGAATTGATCGTCTCCTCAGTGGCCGTATCCGACAACCCGCCCTCCTGGCGGGTTGTCTGTTTTCAGGCGCCTGCAGGCGCTGGCAATCGTGTCGGCCCCCATGAATAATGCACCCTCTTCAGTCCTATTCGTTGCCGAGGCATGCAATGCAGAGTCAGTGGTTTCCGGTGCCGGGTGTGCGCCTGGCGGCCGTCGAGGCGGGTATCAAGAAAGCAAGCCGGCGTGACCTGGTGGTGTTGGCACTGTCGGAAGGCAGCCGCACCGCCGGCGTGTTCACGCTGAACCGGTTCTGCGCTGCGCCAGTGCAGGTGGCAAAAGAACACCTGGCTGCGCATGCCCCCCGTTATCTGTTGATCAACACCGGTTACGCCAACGCAGGCACTGGCGAGGAAGGCATGCGCCGTTGTCTGGCGACCTGTGCCTTGCTGGCGGAGCAGGCTGGCTGTGCACCGGAGGAAGTGCTGCCGTATTCCACCGGTGTCATCGGTGAGCTGTTCAGTCTGCCGCCGTTCGAGCGTGGCTTGCCGATGGCGCTCGAGGCGCTGGACGAACATGGCTGGGGCCGCGCCGCCGAAGGCATCATGACCACCGATACCCGGCCCAAGCTGACCAGCCGCCGCGTGCGCCTGGGCGAGCACGAGATTACCGTGACCGGTATGGCGAAAGGCGCCGGCATGATCAAACCGAACATGGCCACCATGCTGGGGTTTATCGCCACGGACGCGAACATTGCCCAGCCGTTGCTGGAGCGCTGGACACGCGAGCTGGCGGACCGCTCTTTCAATCGCATCACCATCGATGGCGATACCTCGACTAACGACGCCTGCATGCTGATCGCCACGGGACAAACCGGGGCAGCGATCAGCGATGACGGCCATGCCGACGCGCGCATGCTGTTCCAGACGCTGGAACAGGTCTTTGTGGAACTGGCGCAAGGCATCGTGCGTGATGGCGAGGGCGCGACCAAGTTCGTCGCTGTGGACGTGGCGGGCGCGGCGAGCAATGAAGACGCACGCATTGTTGCCGAAACCGTGGCCCATTCGCCGCTGGTGAAAACGGCACTGTTTGCCTCCGACCCGAACTGGGGGCGTATCCTGGCTGCGGTCGGGCGCGCGCCGATTGCCGCGCTGGATGTGGGGCGCGTCAATATCTGGCTGGATCAGGTGCAGATCGTCGCCAACGGTGGCGTGGCACCGGACTATACCGAGGCACGTGGCGCGGCGGTGATGGCGCAGGCCGACATCACGATCCGTATTGATCTGGGGGCGGGCGAAGGCAACTGTTGTGTCTGGACCTGCGACTTCAGCTACGACTACGTCAAGATTAATGCTGAATACCGCACCTGATCACCGGGCCGGGAGCGTGCGCTGATGCTGCTGGTGGTGGCTGCCATCATCCGTGGCGCGGACGGTCGTATCCTGCTGAGCCAACGGCCTGCCCACAAGCATAAGGGCGGCTGCTGGGAATTTCCCGGTGGTAAGGTCGAAGCAGGCGAAGCACTCGATGCGGCTCTGGCGCGCGAGCTGGAAGAAGAGCTGGGTCTTCGGGTGAGCGCCTGCCAGCCGTTCATGACCATTGAGCATCATTATCCGGAACTGTCCGTCAGGCTCTGTTTCCGTGAGGTCACCGCGTTTGAGGGTGAAGCCGTTGGCCGCGAAGGCCAGCCGGTCGCATGGTTCCCCCCGGAGGCACTGTCATCACTGGGGTTTCCCGAGGCGAACGAGCCGGTGGTACGGGCCTTGGCCTTGCCGGACCAGTGTCTGGTGCTGCCCTCGCCATTGCCGGCGGAATGGCCAGCCATTCTGCCACGCAGCATCCGGGCCGGTGCACGGCTGGTGTATCTGCGTGGCGTCAGCGATGCAGCGCTGCTCAGGGCGCTGGTGCAGTGCTGTCACGTGCACGGGGCGCGTGCACTGGTGGCCGATGATGAAGCGCTGGCGAAACAGGTGGGTGCGGACGGCGTGCATCTGCGGCGCGAAGCGCTGCTGACGCTGCGTCAACGGCCGGAGATGCCCTGGGTATCGGCGGCCTGCCATGACGCGGCAGCGCTGGAACAGGCGCGGCAACTGAATGTGGACATGGTATTGCTGTCGCCGGTCAGGGCGACGCCCACGCATGTCGGTCAGGCTGGCATGGGATGGGCGGTGTTCCGTGAACTGGCCGAAGGACTACCGCTGCCGGTCTATGCGTTGGGCGGGGTGTCGCCGGCAGATTTGCTTCAGGCGCGGCAATCCGGTGCGCGCGGTGTGGCGGGGATCAGGGGTTTTTGGTGCGTTGATTGATTGGCGCAGAAGGTGGGATTCGATGCGCTCTTCCCACCCTACGGATTCGATGCTGCTGTCGGGTGGGAAGAGCGCAGCGAATCCCACCAGTGCCCAATGCAAAAAACACACGGCCTCCCGTGCTTAGAACTCCTCACCGAAATCCTCAGGTTCCGCCGGAATGGCGTGTCGTTCTGCCGCCCAGTCTCCCAGATCAATCAGCTTGCAGCGTTCCGAGCAGAACGGCCGCCAGGGGTTGTCGCTGCGCCACTGCATGGGCTTGCGACACTGTGGGCAAGGCACAATACGTGCAGTCTCGTCAGTCATCGAATCATCCTCCACTGGCGGAATGTTCGGCCGCCAGCGCCAGATAGCGCTGGTGCAGGGCCTCCAGTTTCTGATGCAGGTGCGTGAGCAGTCCGTCATTGAGCAGCACATCATCGGCCCGCTCGATTTTCGTCTGGCGCGGCATCTGGGCGGCGATGATGGCCTCCACCTGTTTGCGCGCCACCCTGTCGCGCGCTGTGGTGCGGGCCAGTTGCAACGCTTCTGGTGCGTCGATCAGCAGGACCCGGTGCGCCAGTTGATGCTGGCTGGTTTCCAGCAGCAGAGGCGATACCAGCAGTGTATAGGGCGAGGTGGACGCGGCAATCTGCCGGCGGATTTCCTCGCCGATGGCGGGGTGGGTAATGGCTTCCAGCGCCTGGCGTTCGGCAGCATCGGCAAACACGATCTCGCGCAGGGCACGGCGATCCAGGCTGCCATCGGCGGCAATGACGCCTGCGCCGAAGCGTTCGCCAATGGCGGTCAGCGCCGGCTGGCCGGGTTCGACGATGATCCGGGAGGCCAGGTCGGCGTCGACCACGGTAATGCCCTGGCTGGCCAGGTAATCCGAGGCGGCTGTCTTGCCACTGCCGATCCCGCCGGTCAGACCTACAACAAACATGGGGGCTCCTTCGGAGTCAGCGGCGGGCTGCGAGCTGTGAGCGGCGAGTTGTCTGGCTCGTCGCTCGTAGCCAGTAGCCCGTAGCGGCCGCGAAACGGCTCAAAACTTCATCAGGCCAAGATAGGCATCAATGATCTGGTTGCCCCAGAGCAGGGCAATCAGGCCTGCGCCGGCCAGATACGGGCCAAACGGGATGCCCTGGCCATGGCGGATGGCGCCGGTGGCAAGCAGGATGCCGCCGACGATCGCGCCGACGAGGGACGATAGCAGAATCACCAGTGGCAGCAACTGCCAACCGAGCCAGGCGCCGAGTGCGGCGAGCAGTTTGAAGTCGCCGTAACCCATGCCTTCCTTGCCGGTGAGCAGCTTGAAGGCCCAGTAAAGGCTCCACAGCGTCATGTAGCCGAGCACGGCGCCGGCTACGGCGTCGTGCAGCGCAACCGGCGAGATGCCGGCCCAGGCAGCCAGCAGGCCGGCCCAGAGCAACGGGTAGGTGAGCGAGTCGGGCAGCAGGGTCGTGTCGAAGTCGATCAGTGCCAGCGCCAGCAGGGTCCAGAGTGCGAACAGCATCGCGGCCAGCCAGGGACCATAACCAAAATGCCAGGCGGCCAGAGCGCCGAGCAGGCCCGCGCACAGTTCCACCACCGGGTAACGCATGGCAATGCTGTGCTCGCACTGGCTGCACTTGCCGCGCAGAAACAGCCAGCTCAGGACCGGCACGTTTTCGTACCAGCGAATCTGATGACTGCAGTGCGGGCAACGCGAGCGGGGCACGACCAGATTGAAACGCGGGCCGGCAGGTTCCTCCGGCAGTTCCAGCATGGCGCGGGCTTCTGCCTGCCAGGCGGTTTCCATCATGCGTGGCAGGCGGTATACCACCACATTGATAAAGCTGCCCACGAGCAGGCCAAGAATGAATACCAGCACAGTGAGCAGCACCGGGCTGGTCTGCAGCAGATCCGTCAGGGTCATCGTATCGTCGTCTTACATCATGTTGCCGAGCTGGAAGATTGGCAGGTACATGGCGACGATCAGGCCGCCTACGACGATGCCGAGAAAGCTCATGATCAGCGGTTCCATCATGCTGGTCAAACCGTCCACGGCATTATCCACCTCATCCTCGAAGTGCTGGGCGACCTTGGCCAGCATGGCATCCAGCGCGCCGGACTCTTCGCCGATGGCGGTCATCTGCAACGCCATGCTGGGGAATACGCCAGTGGAGCGCATGGCGAACTGCAGTTGCTGGCCGGTGGCGACGTCATCGCGGATGCGGTAGACGGCGTTGCGATAGACGGCGTTGCCGGTCGCGCCGGCACAGGCTTCCAGGGCGTCGATCAACGGCACACCGGCCGAGAAGGTGGTGGAGAGCGTGCGCGCATAGCGGGCGACGGTGGCCTTGTAGATGATGTCGCCCACCACCGGCAGTTTCAGGTACAGCCGGTCGAGGGCATCGGAGAATCCTTTGGAACGGCGCTTCAATGTCGTGATCGCAAAAATGAAGGCGGCGATACCTACCACGATCATCAGGCCGTTCTTCTGCATGCTCTCCGACAGGTCGATCACGAACTGGGTCATGGCCGGCAACTCGGCGCCGAAGCCTTCGAACAGGGTCTGGAAGGTGGGCACCACCTTGATCAGCAGAATGCCGGTGACCACGCCGGCCACCACCATCACGGTGGCGGGGTATTTCATGGCCTTCTTGATCTTGGCTTTCAGTGCCTCGCTCTTTTCCTTGTAGAGCGCGACGCGGTCCAGCATGGTTTCCAGCGCACCGGACTGTTCACCGGCTTCCACCAGGCTGCAGTAGAGATCGTCAAAATACTTCGGATGGTTGCGCAAGGCATTGGCGAAATTGGTGCCGCCTTCAATATCGGTCTTGATCTTCAGCACCACCTCTTTCATGGTCGCGTTGTCCAGACCTTCGGCAACAATATCGAACGACTGCACCAGTGGCACGCCGGCCTTCATCATGGTGGCGAGCTGGCGGGTGAAGATCGCGATGTCCGAGGGCTTGATGCTCTTCTTGCCGCCGAAACTGAGTTCCGACTTTTTCCGCACCCGTTTGACGTTGATACCCTGCTTGCGCAGTTCGGCACGCGCCAGTGCGGGGTTGGTGGTCAGTATCTCGCCCTTGATGCGGGAACCCTTGCGGTCCGTCCCTTCATACTGGAAGGTGGCTTTCTTGACCTGCTTGACTGCTGCTGCTTTCGCCATGATCAGTGTCCGGAGGTTACGCGGTTGACTTCTTCAAGGCTGGTCACGCCCTGCATGACCTTGACCAGCCCGGAACGGGACAGGTCGTTGAAGCCTTCCTTGCGGCATTGGTCCGCGATCTGGATGGAGTTGCCTTCTTCCATGATGATGCGGGCGATGCCATCGGTGATCTTGACCACCTCATAGATGCCCACGCGTCCTTTATAGCCGTTATTGCATTTCTCGCACCCTGTGGGGCCGTACACGGTAAAAGGCTGCGCCAGGTCTTGCTCGGTGAAGCCCATTTCCAGCAGCGACTGGCGGGGCACCTCCGCCGGCTGCTTGCAATGCTCGCACAGCCGTCGCGCCAGACGCTGGGCAATGATCAGAATGACCGACGTGGCGATGTTGAACGACGGCACCCCCATGTTGCGCAGGCGGGTCAGGGTCTCCGGTGCACTGTTTGTGTGCAGGGTGGAGAGCACCAGGTGACCGGTCTGGGCGGCTTTCACGGCGATGCTGGCGGTTTCCAGGTCACGGATCTCACCGACCAGGATCACGTCCGGATCCTGTCGCAGGAAGGCTTTCAGGGCGGCGGAAAAATCCATGCCGGTCTTCGTGTTCACGTTGACCTGGTTGATACCTTCCAGGTTGATCTCCACCGGGTCTTCCGCCGTGGAGATATTGCGCTCCGGCGTGTTGAGGATATTGACCCCGGTGTACAGGGAGACCGTCTTGCCGGAGCCGGTCGGTCCGGTCACCAGGATCATGCCCTGTGGCTTGCCGAGGGCATCCATGTACAGCTTCTTCTGCCCTTCCTCATAGCCCAGCGCATCAATGCCCATCTTGGCGCTTTCCGGATCAAGGATCCGCAGCACGATCTTTTCCCCGAACAGGGTGGGGCAGGTGTTGACGCGGAAGTCGATGGCCCGGGTCTTGGACACTTTCAGTTTGATCCGGCCGTCCTGGGGCACACGGCGCTCGGAGATATCGAGCTGCGACATGACCTTCAGACGGGCGGCGATCTTGCCGGCGCTGTTGGCGGGTGGCTTGGCGATTTCGCGCAGGATGCCGTCCTGGCGAAAACGCACGCGATAGGTTTTTTCGTAAGGTTCGAAGTGCAGGTCGGAGGCGCCGATCTTGATGGCGTCCAGCAGCAGCTTGTTGACGAAGCGGACGATGGGGGCGTCATCGGCGGCGGAGCCGGCATCGTCATTGCCCTCGGCGGCTGCTTCACCGCTGCTGATATCAATGTCTTCCAGGCCTTCATCAAGATCCTTGAAGGCGCCACCTTCGGCCTCGGTGATGACGGCATCGATCCACTGCCCGAGCTTGTCTTCCTCGGCGATGATGGTTTCGATGTTCAGACCGGTGTTGAAACGGAGGTCTTCCAGGGCCTGCAGGTTGGTGGGATCCGAGACGGCGACGAACAGCCGGCTGCCACGACGAAACAGCGGCAACACCCGGTGCTTCTCGACCAGCTTGTGATCCACCAGCCCCTTGACCAGCATCTCCGGACTGAAGGCGCTCAGATCAATGACCGGGTCACCGAACTCCTCGGCGACAATGCGGGAGACATCGGCGGCCCGCGCCAGACCCTTGCGGACAATATAGGTGACGAGGCTGAGTTTTTCCTGGCGGGCACCGGCCAGCGCATCGCGCGCCCTGTCTTCTGCGAGCACGGATTCACTGACAAGCCTGCGGGCAAGACCGCTCAATTGCGTCGACATGCTGATTTCGGCCGTGGTAGTTGGACGTCTCTATTATTGTCTACCGTGCCTCGGGCGCCCCGCCCGGGCCGGCATGCCGGCTCCCTCCGAACCTGAGTCACTGTACACAGAAAGCACAGAGGCTGCCAGCGACCGGGTTCGCAAACCGGTGGAGCATGGACGTGGTGATTTTGTGATCACGCTGGCGGTGTTTTGGGGCGGTGAGGGCGTGCCGTCGCCATGGGCAAAGGCGTGGCATGTGCGCAAATTTGGTCATGATGTGGTGACAATAAGTGTCATGTTGTGACTTGCCGGGTCAGTCTCTCGTGGCGGATGTGCAAGTCGTGACGCAAAAAACGGCAGTCAGTCCCGCTTTCTTCTGATGTCGATTGCTTTTGGCCTGCAATATGCATTAAAACGTTTGCGTCGTCTGCCGCCGGGGACTGGACCGGGGGGGCGGGTCAATAAAAAGATTCTTTAGAACCAAGATGACTGGAGAGACTGGTATGAAACAGGTGCAGAAAGGTTTTACGTTGATCGAACTGATGATCGTGGTGGCGATCATCGGTATTCTGGCGGCGATCGCGATTCCGCAATACCAAGACTATATTTCTCGCTCCCAGGTGCAGCGGGTTGTAGGTGAAGCATCCAGCGTGCGGACTGCTATTGAAGAGATCCTGATGCGTGGTGGTAACCCAACCACGACATCCACCGATGAAGGCCCGACGGATTTCTTTGTTGGCTTTGATGCGGCACGTTCCAATCTTATGTCCGCCTTCACCGTGGCAAACGCTGCTGGCGTGGTAGACGTAGAGGCCACCTTGGGTGGCAACGCTAACTCTGCTGTTGATGGTGCAGTTATTACCTGGAGCCGTGATGCCGAAGGTGTATGGACTTGCGTTACTACAGCTAGCTCTGGTGCTGGCTGGAAAGACAGCTTCGCGCCTGCGGGTTGCCCGGCGAGCTGATACTTGACAGGACTTAAAAAGGGAGGCGGAAGCCTCCCTTTTTTATTGAAAAATATCATGACATCAAGAAAAACGGATCTGTTGCTCTTCTTGCTGGCTGCGGGCTGGCTGGCATCTCTGGTCTACTTTGCGGGCGGCATGCCGCCAGTTATCTACAACTCCCAGCGTTTCCTTTCACTGCTGTTGCTTTCTGGGCTGGTCATTATCGGGCTGCACAGACCTGTGCCAGCGTTATCCTCTGCCTCAGGTGGCCTTGCAGGTGTCATACTCTTGGCGGTTCTATTTGTGGGTGTCGTGACGGGTCGCAACTGGTACTTCTGGCGTGAGGTTTGTCTGATCCTGCTCGTGATCATGGCTGCTCGCTCGGTGGCCGGTGTTCGGCTAATTGCCGGGCGTCAGTTCGATAATGCCGCTATGTTAGGTGTTCCCCTGATATGTCTGGGGCTGGGTTTGATTGTTTTACAGAGCCTGTTCTTCTATCTGTATGTAGGTGTGTTGGAATGGCAGCTCGTGTTTGAGGCTTTTTTCAACGTACGTTATTTCAGTCATTTACAGGGTTGGTCTTTACTGATATTGCCGGCGGCGAGTCTCTATTTCCACGATGCTCCAGGTAAGAGACGACTCACACTGCTGGTTGCAGCGCTCTGGTGGGGGCTGTTGTTCCTGTCGGGGTCCAGGTCCGTTCTGGTGGCAGTTATCGGCGCGTTAATTGGCATGTGGATATTGCTGCCAGCGCTGAGGAAGGCCTGGTGGTTGGCTGTCGCATGGTCTGCCGGGGTTGGATTATTGTTCTATCTGGGGTTGCTCTGGCTGATACATCTGCTTGGCTTGACGTTACCCTCGACGATGACCTTCGGGCGAGACTGGGCCGCAGCGGGCGGACGATGGGGCATCTGGCGTCATGTGTGGGAAGGTACTATGACTGCTCCATGGACAGGGCCGGGCAACCATTTGCTGAGCTGTGGCACAGGGTTTGTTGTCTCACACGAACATAATATTGTATTGCTCTTGGCTGCCGCATTAGGGTGGCCGGTTACCCTGTTGATAGGGGCCTTGGTGGTCAGCTTACTGTATCAAGGGGTCATGTTTTGCCGTTCACACCCGGATAATCCCGTGGCTGTTGGGTTGCTGGCTGTTTGGTTGACGGTACTGATCCAGAGCTTGTTTACCGGCAACTATATTACTCCTATAAGCATGCTGTTCTGCGCGCTGATGTTGGGTTGGACATGGGGCTATTTTTCGACCGGAGAGCCTGGTCAGGTCTCGCCAGTCAGGAGGTCTCTTGCCTGGGCATTGAGCGGCATTGTGCTGGCAGCAGTATTATTCATGATGCTGGTGGATATCGATATGCAACATGCTCTTATCTTTCAAGGCAATAAGATATACATGAACTTCTCGCCCCGGGTTTGGGCAATGGGGGATGACTGGTGCCCTTAGCGTGCAGGATTGGCTAATTCAGCACCCGATACCCCCGCCCACGCAGGCAGTTTCGCAACACCTGCCCCTTCTCCTGCTCGGCCTCGCCGGCCTTGCTGGCACCGCCGATGACGGCACCGCCACCGGCCATGCGCCCGGCGGTGCCGCTGTTGCCGAAGATCGCGCCCAGCGCACCGCCAATCACTGCGCCGCCCAGGGCGCCTCCTGCGGCATCACGCCCCGTGGTGACCTGATCGGCAATGGCCTGGCATTCCGCCAGATCCTGCTGGTAGGTGGCCGGGTCCACGCCCTTGTCGTCGATCACCACACGCTTGGATGACGCGCAGCCGGTGGCCAGCAGGGCGGTGCTGCACAGCGCGATGAGCAGGGTCGTGCCTGGATGAGATGACATGGTGACCTCCGTCGGAGCCAGTACAGATCCAGTCTAACCTGTGACCGGCTCGTGTCAGGTCGGGTTCGCGTGAAGAACCGGGTTTTTTACATCCGGGCCTCAGCCGGTGACCCGCATCGACAGATCGATCGCCTGCACATGCTTGGTCAGCCCGCCAATGGAAATATAATCCACGCCCGTCTGCGCCACCGCCAGCAGGGTCTCGTCGGTAATGCCGCCGGACGCTTCCAGTTTTGCCCGGCCATCAACACAGCGTACCGCGTCCCGCATGTCGTCCAGGCTGAAATTGTCCAGCATGATCATGTCGCAACCGCTGTCGAGCGCCTGCTCCAGTTCGGCGGAGGTCTCGACTTCCACTTCGATCCAGCGTTGCGGGTAGAGTGCGCGCGCCTGCGCCACGGCCGCAGTGATGGAACCGTGGGCGGCGATATGGTTTTCCTTCAGGAGAAAGGCATCGTACAGCCCGATACGGTGGTTGGCGCAGCCGCCGCACAGCACCGCGTACTTCTGCGCCGTGCGCAGGCCGGGCAGGGTCTTGCGGGTATCAAGCAGGGTGACGCCGGTGCCGGCGACCTTGTCGGCATAGCGGCGTGCGCTGGTGGCCACGGCGGACAGCGTCTGCAGGAAATTCAGCGCGGTGCGCTCGCCGGTCAGCAGGGTGCGGGTCCGGCCGCGCAGGGTGAACAGCGTGTCACCGGCGTTGACCCGGTCGCCATCCTGATGCTGCCACGTGATGCTGATCTGCCCGCCGAGTTGGGCAAACACCTCGTCCACCCAGGCGGTGCCGCACAGCACCATGTCCTCACGGGTGATGACGTGCGCGCCGGCTTGCGCGTCAGCGGGGATCAGTTCGGCGGTGATGTCGCCGCTGCCAACGTCCTCGGCCAGGGCGGCGGCCACGTGGCCCGGGAGGTCAGCGCGTGCCCATTCGGGCAGTTCAGGGCGGGTTGTTACGGGATCGGTCATGTCGGAAAAACTCGATTGTCAGGGCCACCACTACCGGGCTCAGCAGCAGCAGCGCGATCAGGTTCGGCACCGCCATCAGGGCATTGAGAATGTCGGCGATGCTCCACACCATTTTCAGGCTCAACACGGCGCCGGCGGGGACCACCAGCACCCAGATGGCGCGAAAGGGTATCACGGCACGGTCGCCAAACAGATACTGCGCACAGCGCTCACCGTACAGGCTCCAGCCGAGCAGGGTGGTAAAGGCGAAGATCGCCAGGCTGACGGAGACCAGCGTTTCACCGAACGCCCCGAAGGTGGCGGAAAAGGCCAGGGCTGACAGCGGTGCGCCGTCCTGGCCGCTTTCCCAGGCGCCGGTGGCGACAATCGCCAGCCCGGTGATGGTGCAGAGGATCAGGGTGTCGATAAAGGTGCCCAGCATGGCGATGGTGCCCTGCCGGGCGGGATGGTCCGTGGTGGCGGAGGCGTGCGCGATGGGAGCACTGCCGAGGCCGGCCTCGTTCGAGAAGATGCCGCGCGCCACGCCAAAACTGATGGCTGCCCATACGGTGGCGCCGGCAAAACCGCCGGCGGCGGCTGTGCCGCTGAAGGCGCTCTTGACGATCAGGGCGATGGCACCCGGCAGGGCGTCGGCGTGGGTGACCAGCACGATCACGCCGGCACAGACGTAGGCCGCCGCCATCAGAGGCACCAGTGCCGAAGCCACATGCGCCAGCCGCTGGATGCCGCCCAGTACCACCAGTGCCACCAGCACCGCCAGGACCACGCCGGTGGCCAGGGGCGGGATGCTGAACGTGGATGACAGCCCGTCGGCGACCGAATGGGCCTGCACTGAATTGCCGATGCCGAAGCCGGCCAGCATGCCGAAGACGGCGAACACGATCGCCAGCCATGCAAACCGTTTGCCCAGGCCATTGCGGATGTAATACATGGGGCCGCCGATGTATTCGCCCTTGCTGTCCTGTGTCCGGTAATGCACGGCCAGCACGGCCTCGGCGTATTTTGTGGCCATGCCGACCAGCGCGATCAGCCACATCCAGAACAGGGCGCCGGGCCCGCCGCTGTGGATGGCCGTGGCCACGCCGGCAATATTGCCGGTGCCGACGGTGGCTGCCAGTGCCGCCGCCAGCGCAGCCCGCGAACCGATGGTGCCTTCGCCGTGCCGGCCGCCACCAAAAAGCTGACGCCAGGCGAACCCCAGCTGGCGGAGGGGCAGAAAACCCAGCCGCAATGTCAGATAGATACCGGTGCCGCCGATCAGCAGCAGCATGGGCGGGCCCCAGACGATGCCCGAGACGGTCTTGAGGCCGGCGGCAAGTGCTTCCATTTCCACAACTCCTGGCGAGGCGGTACCGAGCGGTCCGCAATCCTGACCTGCGCTGAATGGGTGAGTGCAGGCATGCACGCACCCAAAGATGTCCCCTGCGCCCGAACCCCTGTCCTGGCACCTGTCCCGCTGCAAGCCTAGCGGATGCTGGTGGGCGCTGTCGCCCCCGGGTTAGCGCCGGTCGTCGAGTGCGGCTCAGTAATAATACTGATATGCCAACCCGTTCATAATCCGTTCACCCTAAGCCGTGTTAGCGTGCCCTGAACAGTCATTCCCATGAAAAGCCGGCCGCCGGGTCACGGGTCGTGCAGTGTGCACTGACTCACCGCTCAGGCAGTACCAGGTGGAGCGTGTCATGAAAAAGGTAGCCCGTCTCATGCCCGTGGAAGGCGGCAAGTCCGAGAGCAGCCCGCGCCAATTGCCGCGTCCGCTGGACAAGGTGCAGCAACGCGCTACAGAACTGCTCGGCAAATACCTCTCCGGCATGCTCGACGGTGCCGACGACCGGCTGTTTGATCTGGCGGAATCCGCCGCCGATGGCGAGCGTGACCGTTACTTTGATGCCATGCGGGAATTGCGCGTCAAGCGTGCTGGCCTGGAAGCCGGTTTCCGCCAAGCACTGCACAACAGTTTCCGGGCGCTGGCCAGCGAACGCGGCAATGGCGTGCTGGATAATCAGGACATCGATATCGACAGCCTGGCGCTGGTCAATGAAGACGAAGTGGAAACCGGCGTCGCCATCGACAACATGGCGCGCCGGGTGCGCGGCCCCTGTGAGCAGCAGCTGCGTATTTTCAATCACCGCCTGGAGTACCTGTTCGAGGGGCGCAGGGAGTTTGGTGAGCGGCACAATCCACTGGAACCGCGCCAGGTAGCGGAGTGTTTCCGCGAGTGCGTGGACAAGCTGGAGATGGACATCCGCAGCGCCCTGATTGTGTTCAAGCTGTTCGAGCGCATGGTGCTGTCGGAAATCGGCTTTGTTGTCAGCGAGGCGAACCAGTGCCTGGTGGACGCGGGTATCCTGCCTGATCTGAAAGCGCCCCCGATTCGCCCGGCCCGGCCCTCTGCTGCCGCGCGGCCCGCCGCCGGTGCGGCCAGCGTGGCCGAGCCTGCCGACGGTGCCCAGATGTTCGGGCTGTTGCAGGAACTGTTGTCGGCGCTGCGTCTGCCGGGCGGTGGCACGGGGCTGGCGCTGCCCGAGGGAATGCCTGTTGCGCCGGCCGGTGACGGGCCGACCAATATCGCGGTCATGCACAACGGGGTGCCGGTAGTGAACGGCGCACCGCTGGCGCCGGGCACACAGGTGACACCGGTCAACTCCAGCGAGCTGATGGGCATGCTCAACCGGCTGCAACGGCTGGAGTCCTCCATTGAAGCGCGCGAAAACCTGGACCAGCCGGAAGACGTGGATGTGCGCGCAGGGCTGTCCACCCTGCTGGAAAGCGAGCTCGGTGGCGACAGCGTGCACGCACTGGAGCAGGCCGATGACGACGTCATCAACCTAGTCTCGATGCTGTTTGATTTTATCCTCGACGATCAGGGGCTGGCCACAGAGGTCAAGGCGCTGATCAGCCGCTTGCAGATTCCGTTGTTGAAAGTGGCGATCAGCGACAAGCGTTTTTTCAGCAATGATGACCATCCCGCGCGGCAACTGCTCAACACGCTGGCACGGGCCGGTGCCCAGTGGAGCCCGGCCCAGGGGCTGGACGACGATCTGTATCAGCAGATCGAGCAGGCTGTCTTTCGCATCCTCAACGACTACGAAGAAGACGTATCGCTGTTTGCCACGCTGCTGGCCGAGTTCGGTGAATTCTTTCAGCGGCAGACACAGCACACAGAGCGTGTCGAGGCGCGGTTGCGTGAAGTGGAAGAAGGCCGTGCCCGTGCTGACAGCGCGCGGCTGGCGGTGGCCGAGGTGCTCGACGCGCGCATGGCCGGACGGCCCTTGCCGGGCCTGGCGGTGCGCTTGCTGCGGCAGGCATGGCAGCAGGTGCTGTACCTCACCTGTCTGCGTGAGGGAGACCAGTCAGAAAACTGGGCACGGGACGTCAAAGTGGTCGATGCCGTGGTCTGGTCCGTGTTGCCGCACCGGGAGCAGGCAGCACTGGAGCGCTTGAAGGCGCTCAGCCCGAAACTGCTCAACAGCCTGAAAAGCGGCCTGGAGCGCATCAGCTACGATGCACTGGAAACCCGCGATCTGCTGGGCGGGTTACAACAACTGCACCAGCAATTGTTGCAGGGGCTGGAGACCGCCCGCGAAATGGTGGCGCCGGAAAAGCCCCGGATCGAAGAAAGCGTTGCCCCGGTGCCGGTGGCTGCCGACAGGGCACTGCCGGCGGATCATCCGCAGGTCCGTGCGCTGCGCGGGTTGCGGCCGGGTCAGTGGGTGGAGTTCAGCGACGGCGATACCGCCCAGCGTTGCCGGCTGGCGGCCAACCTGCGCAGTGGCGACAAGATGGTGTTTATCAACCGGCGCGGCATCAAGGTCTGCGAGCACAGCGCCATGTCGCTGGCCGTTGCGCTGCAGGACGGGGCCGCTAAACTCATCGAGGAAGGCGCCCTGTTCGACCGGGCGCTGGAAGCCGTGATCGGCGACCTGCGCAGGCTGCAGCGCACGCCGCAGCCCTGAGGACGACCGGTACGGCACCCACGCATCGCCGACCGGATACGCCGTGCTGACACTCACCGACCACTGGCTCGACCAGGCCCGCCGCCTGGATTCCCCCAACGCCGGCGACCGCCCGGACCCGGCCGACATCTCCCTGATCGTGGTGCACAACATCAGCCTGCCGCCGGGTGAATTCGGTGGCCCGCACATCGACGAGCTGTTCACCAACCGGCTGGATCCTGATGCGCATCCGTACTTCGCCAGCATCGCCGGCCTGGAAGTGTCCTCGCATTTTCTGATCTGCCGCGACGGCGCAGTGCGTCAGTACGTGGCCTGCGATCGCCGTGCATGGCATGCCGGCCGGTCGCAGTGGCGAGGGCGTGACAACTGTAACGATTTTGCCATCGGCATCGAGCTGGAAGGGACCGACGATATGCCCTATACCGATGACCAGTATCGGCAACTGGCGGCGTTGATCCATGTCCTGCGCCGGGCCTACCCGGCCATCGCCGCAGATGCGATAGTGGGCCACAGCGATATCGCGCCGGGTCGCAAGACCGATCCCGGCCCGGCTTTTGACTGGACGCGGCTGGCAGGCCTGCTCGCGGCCAAGGAGGACACAGAACAATGAAATTCCTGGTGCTGTTGCTGGTGCTGGCGCTCAGGCGCCTGGACTTCACCTGGCCGCAATGGATGCTCGATCGCCACCGGGTCAGTCAGGTGCTGGACCGCTGGCGCGACAAGGTCGACCCGTTCGGGCTGGCCGGCGTGGTGCGCTGGCTGGTGCTGGTGGCGCTGCCGGTACTGGTGGTGGCGCTGGTATTGGCGCTGCTGCACGACATCCTCTGGGGCCTGCCGGGATTCATCGCCGGGGGCTTGCTGCTGCTCTGGCTGCTCGGTGG
This sequence comes from Alcanivorax sp. S71-1-4, assembly GCF_009846755.1. GTDB lineage: Bacteria > Pseudomonadota > Gammaproteobacteria > Pseudomonadales > Alcanivoracaceae > Isoalcanivorax. The sequence continues at coordinate 30,683 of NZ_AQOR01000018.1, read as the reverse complement.
CGAAAGTGAATTCCGCCACGTGGACGACCTGCTGGTACGCAGCCGCATGAACGACCCGGCGCGTTTGGCCGAAGGCGCCGAGGCGCATTTCGGCATGGCCGGTGCGCCGGAGGACCCCGGTTATTTCGGCGCGCTGCTGCGCCGTGTGCTGCAGCAGGATGCGCGGCAACTGTTCGCCACGATCTTCTGGCTGCTGACACTGGGCTACTGGGCCGCGCTGCTGTACGTGCTGAACCTGGCCATGCTGCGCAACGATGACGAGGATCGCCAGGGGCCGGCGTGGATGATGCACACCGCGCTGTTCTGGATGCCGGCCCGCCTGCTGGTGCTGTGCCTGGCGCTGGCGGGCGACTTCGGCCGGGTCGCTGACGTCGTGCGCGGGCGCATCCTGCAACTGGATAACAGCGAGGCGTTGCTCAACGATGCGGCGGCGGCTGCACTGGATATCCCGGCGCTGGACAGCGTTGACGCCGAGCAGGGGCCGAGCCAGCTTGAGGCGCTCCAGAGCATGCTGCTGCGTTGCCTGGCTATCTGGTTGATTCTCGGTGCCTTGTGGACGGTGCTGGCCGGCTGACCGGCCAGATGCCGGCCTGTGACGGGAGGTCTAGTCGGTTGATTTGAAACATGTTTCGACCTTTATCTAAGTTGACCCGGAAGTCACACTGCGTCAGGATTGGCGCCAAGGTGCGCCCACCCCGCGCGCCGATCACACCATGCCAGATGGTCGGGTGACCCCCGCCCTGGTGAGTCCATGCCTGGTCAACCCGGGTACAGCGAGAAGGACGCATCACCCCATGAAGAAACGTGGCGTATTCAATAACAAGATTCTCGACGCTTTTTTTGACGATACCGACCCGGACGAAACCCGCGAATGGCTGGAAGCCCTCAGCTCCGTGGTGGAAGAAGAGGGCCCCGAGCGAGCCACCTGGCTGCTGAACCGCCTTACCGACATTGCCCAGGATCAGGGCCTGTACCGTTCCCATCTTCACACTCCCTACCTGAACACCATTGATACCCGCGACGAAGCCACGTTCCCCGGCGACATGTTCATGGAACGCCGCATCCGTTCCCTGGTGCGCTGGAACGCGCTGGCCACGGTGATGCGCGCGAACCTCAACGATGACGAACTTGGCGGTCACATCGCGTCCTTTGCCTCGTCGGCGACGCTGTACGATGTCGGCCTGAACCATTTTTTCCGTGCGCCCACCGAGGAACACGGCGGCGACCTGGTCTACTACCAGGGCCACTCTGCACCGGGCATCTACGCCCACGCCTTCCTGGAAGGCCGCATCAACGAAGAGCAACTGAATAATTTCCGCCGTGAGGTGGACGGGGAGGGCCTGTCGTCCTACCCGCACCCCTGGCTGATGCCGGATTTCTGGCAGTTCCCGACCGTGTCCATGGGGCTGGGGCCGATCCAGGCGATCTACCAGGCGCACGTCATGAAATACCTGGAAAACCGCGAACTGATCCCGTCGCAACAGCGCAAGGTCTGGGCTTTCCTCGGCGACGGTGAAATGGACGAGCCGGAGTCCCTCGGCGCACTGTCACTGGCGGGCCGAGAGCACCTGGACAACCTGATCTTCGTGGTCAACTGCAACCTGCAACGGCTCGACGGGCCGGTACGCGGTAACGGCAAGATCATCCAGGAACTGGAAGGGCTGTTCCGGGGGGCCGGCTGGAACGTGATCAAGGTCGTGTGGGGCCGTCTGTGGGATCCGCTGCTGGAACGTGACACCCAGGGCCTGCTGCGCCGGCGCATGGAAGAGTGTGTCGATGGCGAATACCAAGCCTACAAGAAAAACGGCGGTGCCTACACCCGCGAGCATTTCTTCGGCAAATACCCCGAGCTGAAGGAAATGGTCGCTGACATGACCGACGAGGAAATCTACGCCCTGAACCGTGGCGGGCATGATCCGTTCAAGGTCTACGCCGCCTATCACGCGGCCGTGAACCACACCGGGCAGCCGACGGTGATCCTGGCGAAAACCATCAAGGGGTATGCCACCGGTGCCGGCGAAGCGGTGAACAAGGCACACCAGATGAAAAAGCTGGACCTGGACAGCCTCAAGGGCTTCCGTGACCGCTTCAACATGTCCTTCTCCGACAAGGAACTGGAAACCCTGCCGTATTACCGGCCGGACGAAGACAGCGCCGAGTTGCGCTATTTGCGCGAACGCCGCAAGGCGCTCGGTGGCAGCGTACCGGTGCGCCGGCGCGAATCAGAAACCCTGCCGGTGCCCGCACTCAGTGTGTTCAATACCTTCCTGGAAGGCAGTGGCGAGCGTGAACTGTCCACCACCATGGCATTTGTGCGCATGTTGTCGGCGGTCATCAAGGAAAAGGGCATCGGTGAACGTGTTGTGCCCATCGTGCCGGATGAAGCGCGTACCTTCGGCATGGAAGGCATGTTCCGGCAACTGGGTATCTATTCTGCCGGTGGCCAGAAATACCAGCCAGAAGATGCCGGCCAGGTCATGTACTACCGCGAAGACACCAAGGGCCGCATTCTCGAAGAAGGCATCAACGAAGCCGGTGCCATGTCCGGCTGGATGGCGGCGGCGACCAGCTACAGCAACCACAATCTGCCGCTGGTGCCGTTCTACATTTTCTACTCCATGTTCGGCTTCCAGCGCGTCGGTGATCTGGCCTGGGCCGCCGGTGACCTGCAGGCGCGCGGTTTTCTGCTCGGCGCAACGGCGGGCCGCACCACGCTCAACGGCGAGGGCCTGCAGCATCAGGACGGCCACAGCCATATCCTCTCCAGCACCGTGCCCAACTGTGTCAGCTATGACCCGGCCTACGGCTATGAGCTGGCGGTGATCCTGCAGGACGGTCTGCGCCGGATGTATGGCGAGCAGGAAAACGTGTTCTATTACATCACCCTGATGAACGAAAACTACGTGCATCCGCCGATGCCGGACGGTGCCGAGGAAGGCATTCGCAAAGGCATGTACCTGCTGCGCGAAGGCAAGGCCGGCAAGGGCAAGAAAGCGGCGAAACGGGTGCAGTTGCTCGGGGCCGGGACTATTTTGCGCGAGGTCGAAGCGGCTGCGGATATCCTGCGTGAGCAATACGGCATTGAGGCGGATGTCTGGAGTGTCACCAGCTTCAACGAGCTGCGCCGTGACGGGATGGACGCCGAGCGCTGGAACATGCTGCATCCGGAAGACAAGCCGCGTCAGAGCTGGGTTGCCCAATGCCTGGAAGGCCGCAGTGGTCCGGTGGTGGCAGCCACCGATTACATGAAGATCTATGCCGACCAGATCCGCCCCTATATCAGCGCCCCCTACAAGGTGCTGGGCACGGACGGTTTCGGTCGCAGTGATTCGCGTGCCAAGCTGCGCGAATTTTTCGAAGTGGACCGTCGCTTTGTCACCCTCGCGGCACTGAAAGCCCTGGCGGATGCCGGGGAGCTGGAGGTGTCGGTGGTCAGCAAGGCGATGCAGGAATTCGGCATCAGCGCGGACAAGGTCAACCCCGCCCGGGCCTGAATGACAACAACTTCCACAAGAAGGAGTGACGCGTGAGCGTTGAAATCATCAAGGTGCCCGACACAGGAAGCAGTGATCCTGTTGATGTGATCGAGGTATCCGTCAAGGCCGGCGACCAGATTGCGCCGGAAGACACCATCGTGGTGCTGGAATCCGACAAGGCCACCGTGGAAGTGCCGGCGCCGTTGGGCGGCAAGGTGCTGAAGCTGTTGGTCAACACCGGTGACCGGGTCAAGGAAGGCGATCCGCTGCTGGAAGTGGAAACCGTGGGTGACGACAAGGCGGCGGAAAAACCCGCTGAGCCAGAGGCGAAAGAAAAGCCTGCCCAGGCCGCACCTGAACAGAAGCAAGCTGCTGCGCCGGCAAAAAGCGTTGCGCAAACGGTAGCGGTGCCGGACCTTGGCGACATCAAGGACGCCGAACTGATCGAACTGAACGTCAGGGCCGGCGACCGCATCGAGGCGGAACAGATTCTCGGCGTGCTGGAATCCGACAAGGCGTCACTGGAGATCCCGGCGCCGGCGGCCGGCGTGGTGAAATCGGTGTCGGTGAAAGTCGGCGACAAGCTCAATACCGGTGATGCGCTGCTGGAACTGGACGGTATGGCCGAGGTTGCAGAGGGCGACACCTCGCCTGACAAGCCCGAGGAAAAACCCCGGGCCAGTGCGCCCGCAGAAAAACCGGCCGCACCGAAGAAAACAGCCGAGGCGCCACGCGCTGCCGCGAGCGAAGGCCCGTCCGGCCCGGTCCATGCCGGCCCGGCCGTGCGCAAACTGGCACGCGAACTGGGTGTGGACCTGGCGCAAGTGCGCGGGACCGGTCCGAAAAACCGCATCCTGAAAGACGATGTGCACGCCCATGTGAAAGCCCTGCTCAGCGAGCGCCCGGCGGCGTCCGGTGGCGGCGGTTTCAGCATCGAACTGCCGGACATCGACTTCAGCAAATTCGGTGAGGTCGAGCGCGTGGAACTGAACAAGTTGCGTCGCGTTTCCGCCAGCAATCTGCATCGTGCCTGGGTGACGATTCCGCATGTCACCCAGTTCGACGACGCCGATATCACCACGCTGGAAGCGTTCCGTCAGAGCGAGAATCAGCGTCTGCAGAAATCCGGCGCCAAGCTGACCATGCTGGCGTTTCTGGTGAAAGCCTGTGCGGTGACGCTGCGGGAATTTCCGCACTTCAACAGTTCGCTGGAAAACGGCGGCGAGGCATTGATCCAGAAGCATTACATCAACATCGGCGTGGCGGTGGATACCCCGAACGGGCTGGTGGTGCCGGTGGTGCGCGATGCGGATAAAAAAGGCGTGGTGGAAATTGCCCGTGAAGTCGGTGAGCTGGCGGAGAAAGCCCGCAATCGCAAGCTGTCGCCGGGTGATATGCAGGGCGGCACGTTCAGCATTTCCTCGCTGGGTGGTATCGGTGGCACGGCCTTTACGCCGATTGTGAACTGGCCGGAGGTGGCGATCCTGGGTGTCAGCCGCACACAGAAAAAGCCGGTATGGAACGGGACAGCGTTTGAGCCCCGGGACATGCTGCCGTTGTCACTGTCCTACGATCACCGTGTGATCGACGGAGCAGACGCGGCGCGCTTTATCACGTATCTGTCCGGCGTGCTGGCGGATATGCGGCGCGCGTTGCTGTAATACCGGGTGCGGCCGTAGGGTGGGTAGAGCCAACGGCGAAATCCACCATGTCCATGCCGCTTATTCACTCCCGCAAAATCAGCGAAACTACCCCTCTTGTATAGTGGGGTAGGGTGGGTAGAGCCAACGGCGAAATCCACCATGTCCATGCCGCTTATTCACTCCCGCAAAACCAGCGAAACTACCCCTCTTCGATAGTGGGGTAGTTTCGCTGGTTTTTTGCGAGCAGTGCGGAACATGGTCCCGGTGGGTTTCGCCGTTGGCTCTACCCACCCTACGCACAGTTGTTTCCTGGGCCTCAGTTTTTACCGCTGCGCTCTGCGCGGCGTTCTTCCCGGCGTTCACGCCGTTCTTCCCATTGCCCGCGGCGCTCCTCGCGCATTGCTTTCAGTTTCACTTCCTGTTCTTCCGTCAGCACGCTGGCGATCTTGCTCTCGGTTTCCGCGTGCAATTGGCGCATGGCCTGGCCCTGTTCGCGGAAGATGTCTGCCATGGCGTCGCGTTGATCGTCGGTCAGCGACAGCGCTTCGCTCAGGTGTTCCAGGCGGGCACCCGGGCCCTGCGGGCCGTCGTGGCGCGGGCCGCCGGCCAGGCTCAGGCCGGAAACCGCCAGCAGGGAAACCAGGGTGGTGCCGATCAGTGTCTTTTTCAGAGTGCCTTGCATGTCTGTGCTCCTGTTGATTCATCCCGTGGATGCGACAGGTTCAGTCTCGGCCGGCACTGTGCAAGGAATATGCAGCAATCGGGAAAGAGTGTGGCGTTCAGTCGTCGGCGTTTGCCGGGCTGGCCTCGAAGCGATAGCCGGCGCCGTAGATGGAATGGATAAACTCCATTTCCGGAAAGGCATCGGCCAGCTTGCGCCGCAGTTTCTTGATATGGCTGTCCACGGTGCGATCACTGACCACGCGGTTGTCATTGTAGATGCGGTCGATCAGCTGCTGGCGCGAGCGGATATGGCCCGGGTGGTCAGCCAGGGTTTTCAGCAAGGCGAATTCCACCACGGTCAGGCCCACGGCCTGGCCCTGCCAGCTGGCTTCGAAGCGGTTTTCATCCAGTAGCAGGCCGCCCGTGTCAGCGCGCCCGTTTTCTTTCAGCGCCTGGATGCGGCGCAGCAGGGCCCGCACGCGCGCGACGACTTCGCGCGGGCTGAAGGGCTTGCAGATGTAATCGTCTGCGCCCAGTTCCAGGCCCAGCAGGCGGTCCACTTCATCGGCGCGGGCAGTGATCATGATCACCGGCACATCAGAAAACGTGCGCAACTGCTTGCAGACATCCAGCCCGTCGATGCCGGGCAGCATCAGGTCCAGCAATACCACCTCCGGCGGGTCGCGGCGGAGCACGTCCAGGGCCTCCTCGCCGGTACCGCAGAGGCGTGTCTGATAGCCGCCGTGGACCAGATAGTCCGACAGCAGGCTGGCGATTTTCGGTTCGTCCTCGACGATCAGAATCTGCGCGGGCATGGGCAGCTTTCCTTATGGGTGGGCGGCGGGCAGGCTGACGCGCAGGCACAGGCCGCCCAGTGGCGAAGCGCTGGCGGAGATGTCGCCGTCGTGGGCCTCGACGATGCGGCGCGCCAGTGCCAGGCCGAGCCCCGAGCCCCCGAACTCGCGATTGCGCGAGGCGGTTTCTGCACGGTACAGGTGATCGAACAGCCGCTCGAGTGCGTCTTCCGGCACGCCTGGTGCGCTGTCCTCCAGTGTCACGACAATACGCTGGCCCTCGCGGGCGGCGCGCAGCCGTGCTTCACCGCCCGCATCCGTGTACTTGGTGCTGTTGTGCAGCAGGTTGGCGAGCAACTGCCGCAGGCGCGTGGCGTCGCCGTTGACCGGCAACGTCTCGGGCATCTCCCGGGTAAAGTGGATGTGCCGCTGCCGGAAGGAATCTTCGAACAGGCTGGCCTGCTCCTCGATTACGTCGGCGAGGTTCAGGTATTCCATGCGATAGCGCAGTGTGCCGGCATCCGCCAGCGCGAGATCGTGCAGGTCATCGATCAGGCGGCGCAGATGCAGGATTTCCTGGTGCAGGGATTCCAGCCGTCTCGGGTCGGCGGGGCGGATGCCGTCTACCAGCGCTTCTACCTCACCCTGCAGGATCGCCAGGGGCGTGCGCAATTCGTGGGAAATGTCGGCCAGCCAGCGATCCCGTGCGCGCGCGGCCCGTTCCAGATTGCCGGCCAGGTGATTGATGTCACGGCTCAGTGCGCCGAGCTCGTCGCGGCGATCGGTGTCCAGCCGGCGCGAATAGTCGCCGTTGGCCATGCGCCGTGACAGCGCGGCAATCGCGGTGATCGGTTGTACCAGATAGCGCGACACAAACCAGGAGCCGAGCAGGGCGATCAGCAAGGCAATACAGGTGGTGAGCAGCAGCGTGCGCCACTGGCGCGCCTCGAAGCTGCGGTCGATGCCGTCGCTGATGCGCGCTTCGCGGGGCTGGTAGCCGAGCCAGCCCACCTTGCGTTCGTTCACTTTCACCGGCACAAAGCGCACCTGCGGTGACGGCGGCAAGCCACCGGCCACCGGGCGCCGCTCGGCATCCAGCAGGACCAGATGCGGTGGAATGCGCAGGCCGGGCCGGGGATGCGCGGCCGGGCCTTCCGGCCAGCCGCCGGCATTGACGTAGTAATCGGCCAGCCGCTCGCTGAATTCCCTGACCCGGTAGCGCTCGCGCTTGTCGAGGTAATCCTGCATGGCCCGTTCGAAACTGAACTGGTACAACGCCGCCGCCGCCAGCACCAGGAAGATGCCGGTGGCGGAGAGAACCAGGAACAGGCGGGTGCGGATGCTGTGCATGACAAGGTCCGGGGCAGGGGCGTGTTACCGGCATGATACCCCAGCGTCTGAAGCAGGCGCCGGCGTGCACTGTTTTTTCATATTGCCCGTGGTGTTGGTGTTTGCTGGGCGTCTGGTTGGTGGGATTCGCTGCGCTCTTCCCACCCTACGGCAGCGTCGACGGGGCGGTAGGGTGGGAAGAGCCAACGGCGAATCCCACCGTGTCCATGCCCGCCGCTCTCCCGCAAGCCCGGCAGAACCGCCCCTCAGCCCCCCAACAAGCCACTCAACCAAAAGTGCCAGAGCAACCAGAACAACCCGGCCCAGATCAGCAGCAGCACCAGCAGCACGATCAGGGTGAACAGCAACGGACGCTTGATATAGCGGCCGATCCAGCGTGTCGCCTGTTGCTCGGACTCGGTGCGCACCTCCGCCGGCAGCCGCTTGACCACGAAGCTCACCCCCAGCGGCACGATGATCAGATCATCCACTACGCCGAGAAAGGGAATCATGATCGGGATCAGGTCGAACGGGCTGATCAGGTAGATGGCCAGCAGCAGGCTGGCGAGTTTCAGCCAGGCGGGCGTCGCCGGGTGGCGGAAGGCGTACCAGAGCACGATGACTTCGCGCCGGAAGCGCAGAAAGCGGTCACGCAGAAACGAAGTGATTTTAGCCATGATCATTCCGCCACAGGGTTTCCGGGTGGGCGTGGCGCTGGTTCAGCGCACGGGCGAGGACAAACAGAAAGTCCGACAGCCGGTTCAGGTAGGCCAGGCTGGCGGTGTTGTGAGGCTGCACGGTATGCAGCGTCACCAGGCGACGCTCGGCGCGGCGCGCCACGGTGCGCACCATATGCGCCCAGGCCGCAGCCGGATGGCCGCCGGGCAACACGAATTCCTTCAGCGGTGGCAGGGCGTCGTTGAGCTGCGCCTGCTGATGTTCCAGTTCACGGACGTGTTCATCGCGCAGCCGTATCAGCCCCGGCACGGCCAGTTCCGCGCCGAGATCAAACAGCCGCTGCTGCACGGTATCCAATGGCCCGTCCAGGTCGCCGAGGGCGTGGGTGCGCAATACACCGAGCGCGGCATTCAGTTCATCCAGATCACCGAGCGCAGCAAACACCGGGGCGTCTTTCGGATGCCGTGAACCATCCGCCAGGCCGCTTTCGCCGCTGTCGCCGCTGCGAGTGGTGACGCGGCTGATGCGATGCTTGTCGTCGCTCAAAACTCGGCTCCCAGTGTCACCATGTAGTGTCGGCCCGGCAGAGGATAGGTGTCCCAGGCGGTGCCGGCGCTGTTCAGGAAGGCAATGTCGGTGACGTTGCGGTCCTGCAGGTTGTGCACGGCGGCACGCAGGTACAGCTGGCGATAGCGTGCGGTAGCGGCGAGATCGGTCCAGCGATAGTGGTCCAGTTGCTGGAAGGCGTTGGCCAGATCGTTGCCGATATAGCGTTTGCCGATATAGCGCTGGGACGCGGAAATCCGCAGCCAGTCCAGTGCCTGCCAGTCCAGTTGCAGGTAGCCGCTGCGTTCCGGCACGCCGGGCACGTCGTTGCGGGCATAGGGGCCATCAACAAAACGGGCGCGTTGCAGCGTGCCGTTGACGGTCAGCCACAGGCCGTCTTCAAGCTGCCACTGGCTGTTCAGGGTGATGCCGTCGCGGCGGGTGTCGTCGTCGAGGTTGGTGTTGCCCCCAAACGGGCCGGCCCCGGGGTCATAGATGATTTCGTTTTCATAGCGGCCGCGCCAGTAGGTCAGCGAGGAACGCTGGCGGCCCTGTTGCCAGCGCAGGCCGGTGGTATAGAGCTTGCCGGTCTGCGGGACCACGGTGCCAAGGCCAAACAGCGGGGAGAGTTCGTCCACGGTGGCCACGCGCGCATTGCGGCTGCCGCTGATGAACAGTGCCAATTGTGGCACGGGGAAATACGTCAGCCCTGCTTCGTAAATCTCATAGCGTTCGCTGAAACGGTCCGTGCCGGTGGTGCCGAATGACATTTCGTCGGTGTGCTGCGTCAGTTTTTCACTGCGCACTCCGGCGGTGACATGCAGTCGCTCGGTCAGGCGGCTGGTGCTCTGTGCGTACCAGGCTTCCTGGCGCTGATCGATATCCTTGGTGCCGGTGGGGTTGCCGATATTGGCTTTCACATCGGCGGTGTCGGCTTCGTAATCGCTCTGGTAAAGATCCCAGCCGAGCGTCCATTCGTGACGCACCGGCCCGGTGTCGAGCACGCCGGTCAGGCGTGGTGTGATACTGAAACCCTGGATTTCGGTTTCGCCGTAATAGGGCGAGCCGCCGAAGTCGAAATAAAACTGCTGGCGCTTGCGGCGTGCGCCGGCTTCCAGATGAATGTTCACCTTGTCGCCGTGAATCACCACGCCCGGCATCACATACACGCCGTCCTGGTCGGCCCAGTCCAGTGGCGTACTGGTGCCTTCCGGGTCATCGCGGAATTCATTGATGCCGGCACCGGGATTGACCTGCCGGCCGCCGGGGATACCCAACGCCTGCTTGTCGGCCTGCGCGGTGAGATAGAAGGTCGTGTCATCCAGCCGGTGACGCAGGTCGGCAAAGGCAGTGCGCTGCTTGAGCGCGTTGTTGTCGCGGTAACCGTCGGTGTTGCGCGCCTGCACCGAGGCCAGCACGCTGCTGCGTTCGTTGGCCAGCGCACCCCAGGCATCGCCTGCCTTGGTGTCGTAGCTGCCGCCCGTCACGGAAACGCCGGCGCCGGTGTGCGGGTCTTCTTTCGTGACGATATTGATGATGCCCGACGAGGCGCCACTGCCGTACAGCACGGCACCCGCGCCGGGGATCACTTCGATGCGATCAATCACGGCCAGCGGAATGGCGGAGAAATCCACGCCGGCCAGGTCCACGTCGTTCAGGCGCCGGCCATTGAGCAGCACCAGCGTGTTCTGTGCTGCCGTGCCACCAAAGCCGAGCAGGTCCGCTGCAACGCGGCTGTCGCCGATACCGTAAAAGCGTGCGGCGCTGACGCCGCCGACGCTGTCCAGCACATCCCCCAGCGTGGTGACCGGCATGCGGCGAATGTCCTCGGCGGTCAGGACCACGCTGCCGACCGGCAGGCGGCTGACCTGGTCGCCGGTGCGGGAGGCGGTCACTTCCACCGGCGACAGCCGGCCAGGTTCGTCCGCCTGCGCGGGCAGCGCACAGGCCAGGGCCAGGGTCAGAACAGTGAAGCGGGTGGGGGAAACAAGCAGAGCGGGTCTGAACATCCTGATGTCCTCTGGAGCACGGCGGGGTCCGGTGGTGCGCTTTGGGGCGTAGTGTAGCGGGATGGGGGAAAGGTGGCTAACAGAGGCCAAAGATCGCGTAAGGTCGCGTAGGGTGGGTAGAGCCAAAGGCGAAACCCACCATGTCCATGCGATGGTTCACTCCCGCAAAATCAGAGGAACTGCCCCGTACCCGCTTTCACTCCTGCGAAACCATCGAAACGGCCCTGTTTGAGAGGCAGGTAGTTTCGATGGTTTTGTGCGAGCAGTGTGCGACATGGTCTGGTGGGTTTCGCCTTTGGCTCTACCCACCCTACCTTTTCTGCGGGAGGGCTTTTATGGCTGCGATGATGTGTGAATGTGCTGGCAATGGCAGGGCCAGTTGGGTGGCGGCGCGCAACAGATACCCGTTGATGAAATCAATTTCGGTCACGCGGCCGGCGCGCACGTCCGCGCGCATCGACGAGGTGTTGGTGGCCGTGGCGCGGGCCAGGGCCAGGGCGCGGCCGGCGGTATCGCCGGGCCAGTCCGGCAGCAGTTGGCTGGCGACCTGATCCACCTCGGCGGCGAGGGCGTGTAGGCGCGGGTGCAACGCGGTATTGGTGAGCAGCGCGCCATTGTCGCAATCGTGCAGCGCGGTGAGCGGGTTGATGATGGCATTGACGGAGAGTTTCAGCCATTGCTGCAAGTGAATGTCGGTGCGCCAGTGCAATTGCGGCCAGTGACAGGCGAGCGGCGCGAACCAGTCCGGCGGTGTGGCGTGCCCGTCGCCGAACAGCGTTGGATTTTCTGCCGCCAGGTGAACATGCTCGCCGCCGCCGGGCAGTGCTTCGCGCCAGGCGCCGCTGTTGGCAACGGCCTCGATGATATGCGGCGGCGGCGGCGGCAGGCCGTCCAGGCTGCCGAGGCCGTTCTGTAACCGGATCAGCGTGGTGTCTGCGCTCAGGCGTGCCCGCAGTGGTGCCAGGGCGTCGAGGCTCTGCGCGGCCTTGGTGGCCAGCACCAGATGCGTGATCGGTGCGTTGTCGTCGCCGGCCAGTTGCAGGTCGTGCACGGTGCCGTCGGGCAGTGTCAGGCGACGGCGAGTGGCCAGCCGCACCGTCAGGCCGGCCTGCCCGAAGTAAAACGCCGCCAGCGTCCCGAGGTTACCGGCGCCGAGCAGATGCCAGGGCACGGTCAGGCGCCCGGTGCCTGAGGGGCAAGCAGCGGGCAGGGCGCTTCGACAATGCGTTGCAGTGTTGCCGATTCCGGCAGCGCCTCGTGGGCGACGGTGAACATGTCATCGGCCTGCTGGCGGGATGGCTGGTCGGCGGTGCACAGGCTGATGCTGACCTGCAGTGAGTGAAAGCCCCCCGTGGTCTGGAAGGCGCGGTGATTGAGGCCGTCATACAGCCGCTTGAAACTGCCGGCGGTGCTGTGGGTGCGGTCCGGCTGCCAGGTGATCAGGGCAAAGGTGTCCGGTGCCAGGCGCGCCACAATGTCCAGTGGCCGCACCATCTGTTTCAGGCGCCGGCTGAACGCCAGCAGCAACTGGTCGCACAGGCGCGCGCCGAGTTGCTGTTGCAGTGCCGGGAACTGGTCGATGCGGCACAGCAGCAGGCTGGCGGCGCCGCCGCGGGCGTGCGCATGGCGCAGCGCATCGTGCAGGCGGCGCTTGGCATAGGGCTGGTTGCCGAAGCCGGTGAGCGGGTCGATCAGCGTCTGCTTCTGCATTTTTGACAGGGCGTCCAGCAGCCGCTGATTGTCGGCCAGGATGCGGTTCTGCATCGCCACCAGCCGGTCGGCGGCGAACACGCGTGGCAACAGTTGTGCGGTCATGCCGGATTTCGGCACGAAGTCATCGACGCCTTCATCGAATGCCTGCCGCAGCGCGTCCTGTTCTTCGCGGGCGGTGAGCAGGATCACGTAGGTGTAGCGGTTGTGTGCCTCATCCATCTGGCGGATGCGACGGGTCAGTGCGAGGCCGTCGATGTCCGGCATCATCCAGTCGGCGATGACGATCTGCGCTGGCTGTTCGGCCAGCACGCTCAGCGCCTCGCTGGCAGAGCTGGCATGGCGCACGTCCCGGTAGCCGGCCTGGCCCAGCGTACGGGCGACCAGCGTGGCCGAGAAGCGGGTGTCATCGACCACCAGTACGCGGGTGTCGGGGTTGGTCATGGTTGCCCTGCCGGAGAGTGCATTGTTGAACGAGGTGACTGACTATAAGTGGCGCACCGGCGATGGGAAACCGTCGTTGCGTCGGGCGCCGCCACGTCGGGCGTCGCTACGTCGGGCGTCGCTACGCTGGTCAGCCGCTGTCGGCGCGGCGCGCGGCCTCTGTGTGAGTCGGGAAGCGGCGCATCAGCAGCCACAGCAGCGGCAGCCCGCACAGCGCCAGCCCGGCGGTGATCAGGAAAAACACTGACCAGTTGCCGTCGAGCCGGTCGACCATATAGCCGCTGCCGGCGGACAGCCAGATGCGCGACAGGTTGCCCAGCGAGGCCAGCAAGGAGTACTGCGTGGCGGTGTAGGCCACGTTGCACAGGCTGGAGATATAGGCCACGAACGCCACGGTCACCAGGCCACTGGTGAGGTTGTCGGAGATCACCGCAATCGCCAGCATCCAGGTCTGCTGGCCGACCACCGCGAGCAGCGAATAGGTCAGGTTGGTGGCCGCCGCCAGCAGCCCGGCCACGAACAGCGCCTTGAGATACCCGAGCCGGTGCGCCAGCACACCGCCGAGCAGCACGCCGAGCATGTTGGCGGCAAAGCCGTACAGCTTGGCGATGTTGGCGATTTCGTCCAGCTCAAACCCGAGCTCACGGTAGAACACCCCGGACATGCGCCCGAGCATGGCGTCGCCAAACTTGAACAGGAAGATGAACGCCAGCATCAGCAGCCAGCCGTCACGGCGCATGAATTCGGCAAACGGCGCCACCACCGCACTGTGCAGCCAGGCCAGCAGCGTCGCCAGCCGTGGCGGAAAGCGCGCCGCCAGGCGGTTTCGTGTGCGGGCTTCTTCATCGTCCACCGCCTTCACGCTGCGCCGTTGGGGCTCCGGGCTGAGGAGAATCGCCAGCATCCCCACCAGGACTGCCAGCGCCAGTACCTGATAGGCGGTATGCCAGCCAAACGTCTTGGCCAGATACAGGCCGCCGGCGCCGCCGATCACGGTGCCGCCCAGGTGCCAGCCCCAGATCGCCACCGCAGACCCGTTGCCGAGCTGCTCAGGAGGCAGTACCTCGATGCGGTAGGCGTCGATGACGATGTCCTGGGTGGCGCTGGCAGTGGTGACCAGCAGCGTGGCCATGGCCATCATCAGCAGGTGCTGACCGGGCGTGGTGAAGGACATCCACAGGATGGCGGCCATCAGCCACAGTTGGGTGAAAAGCGCCCAGCCACGGCGCTGGCCGAACGTGCGGCAAAACCAGGGCAGCCGCAGCCGGTCGATCAAGGGTGCCCAGAGAAAGTTGATCGCATAGGGGGTGGCGGCGAGTGCAAACAGGCCAATATCCGTGCGGCTGACACCGGCGTCCTTGAGCCAGATGGACAGGTTGCTGAACACCAGCGGTGCCGGCAGGCCACTGGCAAAACCCAGCGCCAGCAGCGTCAGCATGCGACGGGTCAGATAGGGTTGCAGGCCACGGGCAAAGGACGGGAACAGACGGGGTCGCATCGGCAGCCTTCAGACGGAAAGACAAGCTGGCAAGTATGCCTGCCGGTGAGGCGCTACGGCCAGCCGAGTTGCGTGACGCAGACGCGACCGGCCCGTACCACGACGCCTTCGGCACGCAGCCGCCGTGCCTGTTCGGCACCCATCGGCAACTGGCCGTCGGCACGCACGATGCGGTGCCAGGGCAGCTTCGAGCCGGGCGGCAGGTGCGAGAGCGTGCGGCCCACGTGGCGGGCATGGCGCGGATAGCCGGCCAGTTGGGCCACCTGGCCGTAGGTGCAGACGCGGCCCCTGGGGACCGCGCCGACGATCTGCCAGACGGCTTCCTCGAACGAAGGTGCTTCCACGCTCAGCGCAAGCCGCCGTCGGTGTCGATGCAGCGGCCAGTGAAATAGCTGTTCTCGAAGATGAACAGCACGCTCATGGCAATATGTTCCGGCTCGCCCAGGCGTTTCAGCGGCACCGCGCTCACCAGCCGCTCGCGGGCTTCCGGCTTCATCGCCGCGATCATGTCGGTATTGATGGTGCCGGGCGCCACGGCGCCGGTGCGGATGTTGTAGCGCGCCAGCTCCTTCGCCCACACCTCGGCCATGGCGGCCACGCCGGCCTTGGCGGCGGAGTAGTTGGTCTGGCCAAAGCTGCCGTGGCGGGCCAGCGAGGAGATATTGACGATCACGCCCTCGTCCACGCCCAGGCGGATCATGTGCGCGGCGGCTTCGCGGCCACACAGGAACACGCCGGTCAGGTTGACGTCGATCACCGCCTGCCACTGTTGCAGGCTCATGCTGCTGACCTCGCCGTCCTTCGCCTTCACCAGCAGCCCGTCGCGGGTGATGCCGGCATTGTTGACCACGCCGTGCAGGGTGCCGAAATCAGCCACCACGTCATTGAACAGCTTCACCACGTCGTCCTCTTTGGCGACGTTGGCCAGATAGGCGCGGCCATCACCGCCTGCCGCCTTGCACTGGGCCACGGTCTCGTCCAGATCGGCCTGGTTCAGGTCCACACAGGCCACCTTGGCACCCTTGCCGGCAAACAGCGTGGCAATGCCACGGCCCAGGCCACGGCCGGCACCGGTGACCACGACAACCCGGTCATTCACGTTCATGCAATGCTCCTTCTTCAGACAGGCTGAGGCAAAACGCCGATTATGCGTGGGGCAGGCCGGGCCCGCCATGACCGGGGCGCGCACCCCGGGCAACCCGCCCCGGACGGATTCTCTTGATGCCAGCCCTTGAAAAGCCTGGCCCTGATCCTCAACTCCCAGACCCGTCCGGAGCTTCCGGAATGCTGGCCAGCGCTATTGACTCGCGTGGCCGGGTTACTATGATTGGCACTCTCGAAGACAGAGTGCTAACACTCGGGCGACGCGAGTGCCAGACCGGCGCCGCGCCGCCTGAACGCTGAAACCGCAAATTGCTTGGACCTCAACAGGAGAACAGAGGCAATGAAAATCCGTCCTTTGCATGATCGCATCGTGGTACGCCGCGCTGAAGAAGAAACCAAAAGTGCGGGTGGCATCGTACTGCCCGGTTCGGCCGCCGAGAAACCGGCCCGTGGCGAAGTGCTGGCGGTGGGCAACGGCAAGATCACCGACAGCGGTGATGTGCGCCCGCTGGACGTGAAAGTGGGTGACCAGGTGATCTTCGGCCAGTACGCCGGCAACACCGTCAAGCTCGACGGTGAAGAGCTGCTGGTGATGGGCGAAGGCGAAGTCCTGGCCGTTATCGAAGGCTGATCCGGCCTGCCGGATTCACGCAACCACCCCGAATTCAGAATTGAGGAATCAATAACATGGCCGCTAAAGAAGTTCTGTTCCGTGATGAAGCCCGCCAGCGCATGCTGCGTGGTGTCAACGTCCTGGCTGACGCTGTAAAAGTGACCTTGGGCCCGAAAGGCCGCAACGTGGTACTGGAAAAATCCTTCGGCGCACCGCTGATCACCAAAGACGGTGTCTCCGTGGCCAAGGAAATCGAACTGGAAGACAAGTTCGAGAACATGGGCGCGCAGATGGTCAAGGAAGTTGCTTCCAAGGCCAACGACGAAGCCGGTGACGGCACCACCACCGCCACCGTACTGGCGCAGGCCATCGTCAACGAAGGTCTGAAGTCCGTTGCCGCCGGCATGAACCCGATGGACCTCAAGCGCGGCATCGACAAAGCCGTGAGCGCTGTGGTCGAAGAACTGAAAAAACTGTCCACCCCGTGCGAGACCTCCAAGGGCATCGAGCAGGTCGGCACCATCTCCGCCAACTCTGACAGCTCCGTGGGCCAGATCATTGCCAACGCGATGGAAAAGGTTGGCAAAGAAGGCGTGATCACCGTTGAAGAAGGCACCAGCCTGGACAACGAACTGGAAGTCGTGGAAGGCATGCAGTTCGATCGCGGCTACCTGAGCCCGTACTTCATCAACAACCAGGAAAAAATGGCGGTCGAGCTCGAAGACCCCTACCTGCTGCTGGTGGACAAGAAAATCTCCAACATCCGCGAACTGCTGCCGGTGCTGGAAGCCGTTGCCAAATCCGGCAAACCCCTGCTGATCATCGCTGAAGACGTGGAAGGCGAAGCACTGGCCACGCTGGTGGTGAACACCATGCGCGGCATCATCAAGTGCGCCGCCGTGAAAGCGCCGGGCTTCGGTGACCGCCGCAAGGCCATGCTGCAGGATATCGCTATCCTGACCGGCGGCACCGTGATCTCCGAGGAAGTGGGCCTGAGCCTGGAAAGCGCTTCCCTGGAAGACCTGGGTTCTGCCAAGAAAGTGAACATCGACAAGGAAAACACCACCATCGTCGGTGGTGCCGGCAACGAAGGCGACATCAAGGCGCGCGTTGACCAGATCCGTGCCGAGATCGAGAAGTCCTCTTCCGATTACGACCGCGAAAAACTGCAAGAGCGCGTGGCCAAGCTGGCCGGCGGTGTGGCCGTGATCAAAGTCGGTGCAGCCACCGAAGTGGAAATGAAAGAGAAGAAAGCCCGCGTCGACGACGCCCTGCACGCCACCCGTGCAGCGGTAGAAGAAGGCGTGGTACCGGGCGGCGGCGTGGCACTGGTGCGTGCCCTGAGCAACATTGCCGGCCTGAAAGGCGACAACGAAGACCAGAACGTGGGCATCGCCCTGGCCGTTCGCGCCCTGGAAGCCCCGCTGCGCCAGATCTCCTACAACGCCGGCGCGGAAGCGTCCGTGGTGGTGCAGACTGTGCGTAACGGCACAGGCAACTTCGGCTTCAACGCCGCCACCGGTGAATACGGCGACATGCTGGAACTGGGCATCATCGACCCGGCCAAAGTGACCCGTTCTGCCCTGCAGGCGGCGGCGTCCATTGCCGGCCTGATGATCACCACCGAAGCGATGGTGGCCGACAAGCCGGACGACGGCAAAGGCGGCGCACCGGACATGGGTGGCATGGGCGGTATGGGCGGCATGGGCGGCATGATGTAAGTCGTTCGCTCGTTACCACTCGGTAATACGGAAAGCCCCGCGATGAACGTCGCGGGGCTTTTTTGTGGTGCATCGCGCGTGGCGGGAGCCAAAAAACGCCCGACACCTGTCGATTGGATGTAGGGTGGGTAGAGCCAAAGGCGAAACCCACCGGGACCATGCCGCACACTGCTCACACAAAACCATCCCCACTACCCACTACCCACTACCCACTACCCACTACCCACTACCCACTACCCACTACCCACTACCCACTACCCACTACCCACTACCCACTACCCACTACCCACTACCCACTACCCACTACCCACTACCCACTACCCAAACCGGGTGATCCCGATGATTTTGCGGGAGTGATTAATGGGCATGGACACGGTGGGTTTCGCCTTTGGCTCTACCCACCCTACGCGCCCACGTTCATTTTCGAGGATAGCGACGCCATCCTTGCGGATTATCAGGATGACCATCAGGCGGTTGTCATGACGATGTTCAATCCTCCCTGTCCCGTGTGCTGCACGGCAAGGCCGCCATTTCCATTGACCTCGCCCGGCGTCCGGAAATCTGGCTGGGCGGGCTGAAGCATGGGCCAGGTGCCGAAACGTGGCTAAAGGCCAGATGAAGTACGGCCTCTGGAAGGCGCGCCGGCAGGTCGTGCCCGCGAGTATCCATCTGGCGCCGTGAGGCAGGAGGAAAAGGGGCCGGGATGACACCCGTCATCCCGGCCCGGGGCGGTAAAAGACTCAGACTTCCGGTGGTGTACAAATCCGGCCGAGGTTGGTTTCGATAATGTAGCGATCAGCCTCGTCGGTTTTGCCATCGTGATTGAAGTCATACCAGGTGGACTGCGCATAGTGCTCGGTCGGATGCCTGTTCAGTTCGCTTAATTCTTCCCAGTTGGCCAGGTCGGTTTCATCCACTTTGAAATCACGGTTGCCGTCGCCGGGACAGCCATTGATGTCATCCGTGTCGTAGTTGTAATTGTAGGCTGCCACGGCATCGCGCTTGTCCATTTCCTGCTTGAGCCGGATGTACGCCGCCTGAGCCTCGCTATTCAGCTGGCCAAAACCAACGGGGTCGGAGATATCCAGCGGTGCTTCACCAATCAGCAGTTCATCGCCTTCCCTGTCAATGACAGGATTGGGCGTGGCGAGCATGTCGATCCGGTAGAACTCATCCATATTGGTGTTCAGGCCGGTGTACTCGGCGTTCACCGGGTTCTCCAGGTCTTCCGTATAGGTTTTGCGATTCATGCGCACCAGCTTGTAAGTGCCGTCGCTGGCCGCCTTGGAGGAATCCGGCAGTACCTTGGTCGCGTCATCGGGGTCCAGCGCCTTGCGATAGGACATGACCTGGCCGCAATGTGCAAAGCCTGCGCCGGGTATGTCTGGCAGGATTGAGCCTTCGCCATACCAGACGCCGCTCTGGTCGTCACACAAGGCCTTGTTCGGGAAGATGACGAAACAGGTATTGGCTGCTTCCACCACACACGGCTGCGGCACGATACCGGCTTCCGGGTTGACGAAGTTGGTGCCCATTTCGCTGAAGTTGATCTCACGGACGGCCTCCGCCGCCGGGTCGGTCAGGTAGGCCAGCATCGGCTGGCCATCCAGCGGACGATCAGCATGAATGTGGGCGTCGATGTCGGCGCCAGCGATGTCGGCAAACAGGCGGTACAGGTCGGGTGAACTCACCTGATGCGGCACTTCCCGGCCAGGCTCGCGGACGATGGCGCCCGTCACCAGCAACGGCACGTTGACACCGGTCTGGTACGGTGAGCCTTTGGCGCGGGTCATGTCGAACTGGCCGGGCGCCGTGATTTTCACGCTGTTGACGTAGGTGCCGTTGTCGCCCGTGATGACCACCACGGTGTTGCTGTCGGGGTTGTATTGCAGGGTGCCGTCTTCAGTGCGGGTGGCCAGGCCGGTTTCCACCAGCAGGCGGCCGATTTCCCTGTCCATCGCTTCAATCATCAGGTTGGTGATCAGGCGGTCATCAATCATGCTTGTGATGGCCCCTGGTACGCCTTCAATTTCACTGCTGGCTGGCGAGCAAACCAGTGGGTCGTTGCGGCCGGGAGTGTCTTCGGCAATCAGCGCTTTCGGCGGCAGTTGCAATGGTGCGTGAACCGCCGAGTAGCCCAGCGACAGCATCCAGGGTGTGTCTCCGGACTGGGCGTTCACCCATTCGATGGCACGGTCGGTTTCCAGCGTGCTGCGATAACCGCGTGCCGAGGCGTCGGTCGCCAGCACTTCGCCGGCACTGCCGTCGGCATCGCTCCAGACAAACTTGCCGGTGTAATAGCCGTTCTGGGCTTCAAAGTCGATGTGGTCGGGTGTCGCGGCCTGACAGATCTGGCCGGGATCAAAAATGCCACCCTGTTCCATGCAGGTGCGGCCAGGGGCGGTGTCACCCGGTTCGGACACGCTGAGATCGGTGCAGGTGTTGTCCACGAAATAACAGGCGCCACTGTCCGCGCCATTTTCGAAACTGGCGCGCGGAACAAAACCACACTGATACGGGCCTTCGGCCACATCGTCGCCCCAGGTCTTGAGGCCGGCGCGGGTATCGATCGGGTAGGGCGCACCGTCGAGATAACCGTCGAAGTGATCGAAACCCAGCTTCCACATGGTTTGCAGGCCGTAAGGCAGGTTCGCCGAGGTGCCGAGGTTGGTGCCGGTCAGGTGCATTTTGCCGATCATGGCGCTGGTGTAGCCGGCGGTTTTCAGCAGCCTGGGCAGCGTCATCTCATACGGCGAGATTTCCGAGTTGGCCAGGTCGGTTTGCACCACGGCGTTCAGGATATTGGTGCTGGAGGGATAGCGGCCCGTGAAATAGGTGGCACGCGTCGGCGTACAGGTGGGCATCGCCCAGGCGTTGCGGAAGGTCAGGCCCTCGTCGGCAATCGTCTGCAGGCTGGGCGTCTGTGGCGGCACGGCACCGCCGTAGCCGTAAAAATCGAACTGATCGACACCGACGTCATCGATCACGATGAACAGGATGTTCGGCGGTGTGGGTGCGTCCGGCGGGTTGCTTTTGCCGGAGCTGGACCCTCCACACCCGGCGATGGTGGCCAGGCACAGGCCGGCCAGTATGCTGTGGCAGGTTTTCATCATGAATATCCCCCTCCTGTGATGTGTCGTCTCGCAAGGTTCCGGTTTGCGAGCACACAGGTTTTTTCAGAAGCGATAGTGAATGCCGGCGGTCACCAGATGGTATTTCTGGCGCGCCATGTCGAGCCGCCAGCGGTCTGTCGGTTGATGCTCGCCGGGGTAATCGGTGGCGCCGAAGGTGTAGCGTGTTGCATCGATCGTCAGGTAGCGGTATTCGGTCAGCAGATGCAGGTTCGCGCCCAGTTTTATGTTCAGGCCCGCCCGGAGTTGCAGGGCGAACGCCGTGTCGGAGGCATCCGGATCACTATTGAAGTGATTGATGCCCGGCTCCCCGGGGTTGGCGGAATCCGCGCCCCGGATGGAAACAAACGCGGCGCCGGCACCCACGCCGAGCACGGGAAAGATGCTCTCGGCCCAGGGCGTGCGGAAGATCAGGATGGCGTTGCCCATCAGTAACCCGGCCTGCGTCGGCACGGTGACGTATTGCGTGCCCAGGAACGCGGGATGCACCGGCATGTCGCCGGTGGGGCTGTGTTTGCCGATGTAAATCCCTTCCAGTTCCAGCGCGGGCGTGATGCCCCACGGTGATTGCGCTGTCTGCCACGGGGCGAAAGCGTAGCCAAACTGAAGGCTGCCGAGATGCACACGCGTGCGATGTTCTGTGGGGCCTTCGGCGTCAATGGGCAGTTTGCCAGGACCCAGATGCACGGCGCCGCGTTGCCGCAGGTCTGTTGCCATGACATCCCCGGCGCCGGCGGTGGCACCGAGATAAAAACCGTGCCCGGTGCCGGCGCTGGCACCGGGTGCGGTGGCCAGCGCGCACAGGCAAAGCACGGCGCCTGAAGTGATTTTTCCGTTCATCTTTTTGCCTCTGTCCTTTTCCATGGCGGACAGTCACCCCGTCATTCCCGGTTGCACGATGTGTGTCCGGGGTGACGGGGCAAGTTTTTTTTTACCAGCAAGTGGTGCCCAGGTTGTCCTCGATCACTTGGAGATCCTGTTCATCGGTGGCGCCATCGAGGTTGAAGTCGTAGGTGCTGGAACCGCTCCAGCCTTCGGTCACAGTGATGCGTTCGAACTCGTCCAGGTCGGTCTGATTGACCGCGCCATCGTCGTTGCCGTCACCGGGGCAGGCGTGTTGTGAATCCAGTATCGCGGCCAGTTCCGCCCGGAGTTGTGTCAGGTTTTCCGCCTGTGCCGGGGAGAGGGCGCCTTCGCCGTCGGCGAGCAGGTCGCTGTCTGCCGTGTCCAGCAGCGGGGCTGCTTCGTCCTGGTTGATCTCATAGAGCTCTTCGGTGTTGACGGTAATGCCGGTGTCGGACGCGATGTCGTAGTCGGTGATTTCGTTGCGCACCAGTTTGTAGTGCGCGTTGCGCACCGCGACGGCGTAGGTGGTGGCGATCTCCTTGTGATTATCCTGGTAGTTGTCCGGGTCGAGCTGGTGCAGTGCCTGGTTCACTTGCCAGCACATTTCCAGCCCGTCTTCCGGGCTGAACCCCAGGTTGCTGATGGCCGCCACGGCACTGCTGTCGTCGGCGCCCTGGCCCCACCAGACACCGCCATTGTCCTCGCATACGCCTTTGTTGACCGGCGTGTGGGAGCAGAGATTGCCGATGGCGCAGGGGCCGTTGCGGCCGCCGTCCTTCTGCAGGTTCAGGCCACCCTGGGTGAAGTTGAACTGGCGCAGGCTTGTCTGCTCGGGATTGAGCAGGTAGGGCAGCAGCGGTTCGGCATCCAGCACGCGCGGCACCGCGGCGGACATGTCGATGCCTGCGGTTTCGCCGAGAAGATGGAAAATATCCGCCATGTTGACCATGGCTTCCACCGAGCGGCCCGGTTCGCTGACCATGGGGCCGGCGATGATCAGCGGCACCCAGACACCGGTCTGATAGGCCGTGCTCTTGGCGCGGGTCGGATCAAACGGCAGCTTGACGGCGTTGCCGAGGGTGCCGTTGTCACCCACGATAATCACCAGCGTGTTGCTGTCCGGGTTGTAGTGCAGGGTGCCGTCTTCAGCGCGGGTGGCCAGGCCGGTTTCCACCATCAGGCGGCCGAATTCGGTGTCCATCGCTTCGGTCATCTGGTCCTGAATCACGCGGCCATGCAGTGAACTGGCGCAGTCCAGAATGTTGCCGGACAGGTTGGGCGTGATCGGTGCCAGCGCCATCGGCGCCTGTTGCCACGGGGTGTGGGCGCTGGAATAACTGACCGTGGCCATCCAGGGCGTGCTGTCGTCGCGTGAGGTGATCCAGTCGATGGCGGCGTTGGTTTCGATGGTGGTGCGGTAGCCGCGTGCGCGCGGGTCGGTCAGCGGCACGTCTTCGCGCTCGCCGTCCTTGATGATGACCAGCGGTGACACGTAGTAGGCATTCTGCTTTTCAAAATCGAGCGTGACGCCTTCCGGCAGCGGCTCGGCACAGGTCTGATAGCCGTCAGGCACTTCGTGATCGTCCGGCACGTCAAAACCACGGACAAAAATACCGCCCCGGCTCAGGCAGAGCAGGCCGCTGCCATCCCCGGTCAGGGCCGGTGCGCTCATGTCCTGGCAGGTGTCGTCGGGGAAGTAGCAGGCGCCGGCCAGATGATGCGGATAGAAACCGCATGACCAGCGGCCTTCATCGTAAACACCGCCGGCGGTGGTGTCGATGGAGGCCGGCAGGCCCTCGATCCAGCCGTAGAAATAATCCCAGCCCAGTTGTGCCGGTGTGTCGCTGCCGGCCAGGTTGTTGTCCGGGCCGGCCAGATGGAATTTGCCGAACATCGCGTTTTCGTACCCGGCCTGTTTCAGCAGTTTCGGCGCGGTGATTTCGTATTCGGAAATCTGTGAATTGGCCAGGTCATTCGGCCCGATGGCCTGGTAGATGTTGTTGCGCAGCGGGTAGCGGCCGGTCAGCAGTACGGAGCGGCCCGGCGAGCATTCCGGCATCGACCAGGTGTTGCGGAATTTCAGCCCCTGGTCGGCAATGGCATCGATGCTGGGCAGGGCCGGCCCGCGATGTTCGCCGCTCAGCGGCGGCGGCAACGGTGTTGCAACACCACCGTAACCGAAGGAGGACATCTGGTCGATGCCCACATCGTCCATGATCACCAGCAGGATGTTCGGTTTCGGCGGTGGCGGTGTGCCGCCGCCCGCACCGGATGAACCGGAACCGCCGCAGCCACCGAGGGCAAGCAGCGGCAGCAGAATAAATGGCAAGCCATGCGTTTTCATGTTCATGCGAGTTTCCCCCTCGTCCGTGAATCAATGTGGTGTGTTCAGCAGTGGGTCCTGCGGGTTTTGTTGTGTCAGTGTTTGCAGCAGTGCGTCCTGTTCCGGGCCGCGCGGCAGGTACTGGTACAGCGCCAGCCGCAGTGGCCGGCTGGCCGGGTGGCGCGCCAGTTGTTCGCGCAGCAGTTGCAGGGCGCGCGGGCGTTGCCCGGTGTCGTGCCAGGCCACGGCCAGCACATAGGCGTAGGTGTCGTTGTCCGGTGCCAGGGCGTGGGCTTTTTCCAGTGCGCGCACGCCTTCTTGCAGTTGTCCTGCACGGATGCTGGCCAGGCCGTAGGCGTGATGCAGCACGGCGTTGCCGGGCTGGTCGCGCAGTGCCTGGATTAATTGCCGGCGGCTGTCATCGACGTCGCCTTGCGCGGCCTGCCACTGGGCCAGCAGTACGATGGCGGGTACGAAGCGCGGGTTGCGTTGCAGGGCGGCGTGCAGGGCCGGCGTCACCTGTTCGTCGCGGCCGGTGAGCCGGTACAGGTTGGCGAGATTGGTGTGGGCTTCGGCGTTGGCCAGCAGTTGTTGCTGCACCTGTTCGTATTCGCTCAGTGCGTCGGCGGGTAATGACGTGCCTTGTTGGTCGGCCAGCGAGAGCCATTGTTCGGCGGCGCCCAGGCGCACGGCGCGCACGGGGTCGTTCAATAAACCCGGCAGTCCGGATTGCATGCCGGGTGGCAACGCCTCGATGGCGGCGCGGCGCACGCTCGGGTCGGCATGTTTCAGTGCGG
This sequence comes from Alcanivorax sp. S71-1-4, assembly GCF_009846755.1. Classification (GTDB taxonomy): domain Bacteria; phylum Pseudomonadota; class Gammaproteobacteria; order Pseudomonadales; family Alcanivoracaceae; genus Isoalcanivorax. The sequence continues at coordinate 5,358 of NZ_AQOR01000018.1, read as the reverse complement.
CGAACACGGCCTGCTGCGCAGCGCGGGAAGGGTACGCCGGCAATTCCGCGATCAATGCGGCGCGGCGCAGCCCCGGCAGGTCGTCGCGTGACAGTTGCGCAAGCAGCGCCTCGGCCGCGCCAGCGTCACCGTGCCGCGCTTTGAACAGCGCGCGTGCGTAGCCGCCGTCGCGCGGCTGGTGTGCGGGATACCACTGGCGAAAGTGCGTCAGCAGTGTGTCGGTATCGCTATTTTCATGACATCCCAGGCAGGCATCGCTGTGGCCGAGCGCGAGCGCCTGTTCGGGATCGGGCGAACTGAAACTGTGATCGTGGCGCAGGTCGTTACCCATGTAGAGTTTGCCCGGCATATGACACGCCTTGCAGGCGGCGCCGGGCGAGCCGGGGGCGTGATGGTAATGCGCCGGGCTGTCGTAGTCTTTTGCCGCCAGGTGCGTGCCGCGAATCGCCGCGCGTATGGGCGTCGCTGCCGGGTTGTGGCACTGGGTGCAGACGGCGTTGTCCGGCGCGCGCAACTGGCCGCTGTGCGGGTTGTGGCAATCGGCGCAGACCACGCCGGCCTGGTGCATGCGGCTTTGCAGAAAAGAGCCGTATTCGAACACTTCGCCCTGAATCTTGCCGTCCACTTCGTACAGGTCTGCCGTTAATTGGCTGAGCAGATAATCGTCCTGCAGTACCGCGCTGCGCGTGGGCGTGCCCAGTGGCGTGCGGCGGCTGTGGCAGGTCCCGCAGGTGTCGAGTTGTTGCGCGGCCTGGTCGAGTTGGCGGGCAAAACCTTTGCCGGGTGTGGTATCCGGTGTCTCATTCAGCGCGTTGGCCCAGCGCAGATGATCGGCGGCGGGGCCATGGCAGCCCTGGCAGCCTACACCGAGGCTGTGCCACTGGCTGTCGAAGCGCTGTGTTGCTTCATCGAAGCCGGTCCGGAAATCGGTGGTATGGCATTCGATGCATTGGGTATTGGCGTTCTGCGCCGGTTGCTGCCAGTGCAGCGGGTGGTGCGCGTCCACGCCTTCGCCGTCGTAGAGGTGAAACCAGCGTTGCTGTGCAGTATCCCAGGCGACGCCGAGGGCTTGCAGGCGGCCGTCGTCCAGGGCCAGCAGGTATTGCTGCAAGGGTGCCCAGCCGAAGGTGTAGGCCACGGGGAATGTCTCGGGCTGGCCATCGGCATTCGGCGTGCTGACCTGAAATGTATCGCCGTCACGAAAAAAGCGGGTGGTTTCCCGGTCGCTCCGGAAAATGGCGTCGTTGAAATCGCCGCGCACGGTGCCGTCAGCGGGCAACCGCATTGCAAGAGGGTGATGGGACTGTTGCCAGTCGCGGAATTGCGGTGCGTGGCATTGCCGGCACTGGTTTTCGTCCACCCAGTGCGGCGCACTGGCGACGTCACCACTCTCGCCACGCGACAGCCACCAGCCACCGGTCAGCGCCACGGCACACAGTGGCAGAATCAGCAGCAGTGCGCGGGACGGTCGCATGGGCCACTCACTCCGGGGACGATTCCGGCAATTGCCGCGGCAGCCACAGCGTGAGGCGCGTGCCCTGTTCCCGTGGCTCAATCTCGATGCGGCCGTCCAGTGCGCGGATGCGGCGGCGCATATTGTTCAGCCCGGCGCCGCAGCGGTCCGGATTGCGCGGGAAGGGCAGGCCGTTGTTCTCGACATCGATGCGTGCGTGGCCGTCATCGTCGCTGCCCTGCACGCTGATGCGTGTTGCCTGGCCGTGTTTGATGGCGTTGGTGATGGCCTCCTGCAGAATGCGCAGCACGTTCAGTGCCTGTGACGGCGTGACACCGGCGATTTCCGGCAACCTCGCCATCGACCAGTCGAGCCGGATACCCAGGCGCTTGAGCTGCCGTTCCAGCCGTTCGCGCAGGCCGGCCAGTGCCACCGGCAGTTCGCGATCCTGGATGTCCAGCGAGTGGATCACCAGCCGCAGGTCGTCCAGTGCCTCGCGCGCGGCGCGCTCCACCTGTGCGGACTGTTCCCGTTCCGACAGCGCGATGATCGAGGCGAGGTGGCCGGACAGGCCGTCATGCAGGTCCGCGGTCAGGCGCCGGCGTTCCTCGGACAGGGTGCGCCGGGCGGCCTCGCGGCGTTCTTCTTCATGCAGGCGCGCCAGCTCCTGTTCCTGTTCGGTCAGGCGCTGGGTGAGATACGCGTTGGCGTTGTCGAGCCGGTTCAGGCTCACGCCGAGGCGACGCATCAGGATCATGGCGATACCGATCATCAGCGCCGGGCGGTAATACACCGACAGAAAGATCGGCCCGTTGAGCCGCCCGGTCACCACCCCGTAGTCGTGCAGCGCTGCCAGCACCGCCAGCAGCAGCGGCAACAGCAGCAGCCAGGCTTCGCTGACACGCCGTGCCGCGGCCCAGGCGGTGATGCCGAGGCTGACCAGCAGGCCGAGGATGTTCAGCGGTGCATTGATGAACATCACCAGTTGTGGTGCCGGCATCAGGTCCGATAACCCGAGCAGGATGCACAGCAGCGGAATCAGCAGCGCGGCCAGCTTCAGCCAGCGTGGCGGCGACAGCCCGGAGACCAGCATCACGGTAATCACCAGGATCGCGCTCGCCGACGAGCCGAGCATGTGCAGATAAGGCATCACGTCGAGCAGGCGCGGCAGCAGGTCACGCATCATGCCCAGGTAAATGAACATCGAGCTGACCAGCAGCAGCGTCAGCCAGCCGAACAGTGCCTCCTGCGGCCGGTACAGCCACAGCACCATCACCACCAGCGCCATCAGCAACTGCCCGGCCGGCACCATCAGGCGCAGGTATTCGAGCAGGAAGATGCGGTCACGGTAGTGCGGTGTCAGTTCATCGGCACTGCCGATGTACAGCGGCGACAGATAGCCGGGCACCAGGCTCATGGATTGCAAGTGGACTTCGAGGGTGTTGTCGCCCTGCCGCAGCAGACGCGGCGGCAGTGGCACCAGCGAGGTAATGCCGGAGGCCAGCCCGATCATGGTGGTGCGGTGCTCGGTGTCGGCGATCTCCTCGCCGGCCACGGTGATGATGGCGCGCTGGCTGATGGTCGGGATGAACAGGTGGCGGCCCTGTAGCTCGTCCAGACGGGCTGTCATGCGGTAATGCGCCCACTGGCCGGCGGGCAGGCCGGCCTCGGGCAAGGTCACCGGCTGCCAGGTGTCGCCCTCCAGGCGCTCGGCGGTGGTGATCGCCAGCACGTCCGGTGCCGGCGGTGTCAGCCACAGTGGCGCGCTGGCCAGCGCGGCCAGTACCGTCCACAACACCCCCAGCCCCACCTTGCGGATCACAGTCGTATCAGCCCCCGCTTCGATGCTTCGTAGACCGCCTCTGAGCGGTTGTTGGCGGCCAGCTTGCGGTAGATGTTCTTGATATGCACCGGCACCGTCTGGCGCGAGATGCTCAGCCACTCGGCCAACTCGGTATAGGTAAAGCCCTTGGCGATGCCGCGCAGGATTTCCGTCTCGCGCGGGGTCAGCTCCGGCCCGGGCTGGCTGGCGGCGGGCGCGTTCATGCGCCGTACCAGGATGCGGGCGATGGAGGAGGAAATCGGCGAGTGCCCGGCGCGCAGTGATTCGATCGCTTCCACCAGTTCGATGGAGTCGGCGTCCTTGAGCAGGTAACCCACCGCGCCGGCCTCGATGGCATTGAGCACCGTCTCATCGTCGGCCAGCACGGAAATCACCATGGCGTCGGCGTCCGGGTACAGCCGGCGCAACAGGCGGATGGCCTCGATGCCGTGGCCGTCCGGCAGGTTCAGGTCGGTCATCAAGAGGTCCACGGGCTGCCGGTTCAGCACCGCCAGGGCCTCTTCCAGCGTGGCGCAGGCGGCCACCAGTTCGCCGCCGGGCCAGCCGTTGATGATGTGCGCGAAGCGTTCGCGCAACGGGGTGTCGTCCTCAAGCAGCAGAATGCGTGCCGCCTGGGTTGTATCGGCCATCTTGTGTTCCCCGTATGAGTGATTGTGACGCCCGGTCATTGTGGCCCGAAGGCGTATGCCGCTGGATACCCTATTCATGGTATGCCTGCCGCGCCGGCGTACCCGGGCCGTTCGACGGCCCGGCCCCCTACTATGTTTATGGTATGCCGCTGTGATCCGCTTCTCGGGATACTGCCCAGCATCAGCACAAACAGACAGATCACGCCAAGGGGGACACGATGCCGGCAGACCATAATAACGGCCGGAGAGGTCGGGTGATTCATGGGGGCGTGACCGCCGTGGTGGTGCTGCTGCTGTCCCTGGTCGCCGCCAGCATGGCGCGCGCTGACGACAAGGCGACCGTGCAGCCGGCCTGGCGAGTCAGTTGCGTGGCGCCAGCGTGCTGCTTGCGCGGAGCAGCGGCTGGTGGCTCAGGAGACCGGGTACAGACTGGCCGTGGCAGTGGCCTCAGCACGCGATAGAGCCGCACGCTCCAGCGCGGCAACCGATCGGCGAGCCGCTGCAACCGCACTCTTCCCAGGCTGATTTCAGCCGCTCATTGGGGGACATCAAGCCGGCGCCATATTCCTGGCCGGCCACGCAGCGGCGGGCACGACGCCAGCCTGCCGGCCAGTGGAACCCGCGAAGGTCATCGCCACCCGGAACGGTGGTCCGGCCAATGCTATATACTGCCTGGTTCCTTCATGCCGGGAAAACCAGCCTCATGTCTGCAACGCTCGCTGTGCGCGACCCTTTGCTGCGGCGCTACCTCATTCTGTTTGCAGTGTTGCTGGCCGTGCTCGGCCTGGCCCATGCCTGGATCAACCCGTTGCTGGAATACCAGCGCGCGACCCTTCTCGACGGCCAGCTCTGGCGCCTGTACAGCGCCCATTTCGTACACCTCAACCACTGGCACATGCTGATGAACCTGGGCGGTTTCCTGCTCTGTGCCTGGTTCTTCACCGACGTGTATGACCGCTGGCTGCTGGCGGCCTGGCTGCTGGTGTCGCCGCTGCTGGTGAGCCTGTTGATGCTGTATGTCGATCAGGCCAGCGGGCCGTATGTGGGGCTCTCCGGCATTCTGCACGGCTGGCTGGTGATGGCGCTGCTGCTGGGTTTTCGTACCCATCCGTGGCTGCACGCACTGGTGCTGGCGCTGGTGGCGGGGCGGCTGATCTGGGAGCAGTTGCCCGGGTACGACGTGGACTACCTGCGTGACTGGATTGACGGCCGGGTCTATGTGAATGCCCATCTTTATGGTGCGCTCAGTGGCGTGTTGCTGGCGGCGGGCGTGGCGTTCTGGCGTCGTGTTAGACTGCCGCATCCGGGACCGGAGTCATCATGAACGAACTGCAACGACAGGCTTATCTGGGCGCCATGGGCTTTACACCCTGGGTGGCGTGTGCCGCGTTGCCCGGTGCCGCGCCGACGCCCACCCTCGCGCCGGTCGAGCC
>NZ_AQOR01000017.1 GCF_009846755.1 Alcanivorax sp. S71-1-4 | reverse complement strand
ACCGGGGTTTGTCAGCGATCTGAGGGCGGAATTTTCCGCCCTTTTTTTTTAGAACGCCGTAGGGTGGGTAGAGCGAATGCGAAACCCACCGAGTCCATGTCGCAAACTGCTCGCACAAAATCATAGAATCTGCCCACTTCCCAGGCCGGGTGATTTCGATGGTTTTGCGGGAGTGAAGAACGGACATGGACCCGGTGGGTTTCGCCTTTGGCTCTACCCACCCTACCCCTCCTACCGCTCTTGCGCCCCACGCCACTCGCGCGGTGTCTGCCCTGTCCAGCGACGAAACGCACGGGAAAAATTCGACACATCGTTATAACCCAGCTGATAGGCCACTTCGCTCACGCCGAGCCGGGTGTCGCCAAGCAACCGACAGGCACGCTGTTGCAGTTCCGCGTCGACCAGATCCCGATAGTTGCCGCCTTCTTCCTGCAAACGCCGCTTCAGTGTGCGGCTGGAGGTGTGCAGGGCAGCGGCCATCTCTTCCAGGCCCGGCAGCGGCTCACCTTCCGGCACCTGTTGCAGGCGCTGCGCCACGTGCATGACCTGGCTTTCTCCGGCAGCAAACAGCTGGCGGAATTCCTGCTCGCACTGCTCTCGCGCCAGCGCGGCGATGGCCGGGTCGGCCAGGCGGGGAGACGCCATGAAATACGACTGCGGCACCCGCAACTGGCACACAGGCTGCTCGTAGCACATGCGCGCCGGCACCTGCGCAGCCTGCCTGGCGAGATACACCGGCTCGGGGCCGCGCATATGGATTTCAGCACCGGTCAGCGGTTCACCCACCAGTTGCTCGGCCATGTGCGCCAGGCTCACCAGCATCACTTCGAGAATGAAGATCTCCAGATCGCCGAGATCCCACAGGGCCTCAAGCGTGATCGCGGCAGTCTCGCCGTCGGTGTCGTATCGCACCGCCAGAAACGGCGCGCGCAGCGTGACGTAACGCGCCGCCGCATCGATGGCCGCGCCCACCGAGGGGCTGGACAACGCCATCATGCCCAGCGGGCCATGCAGGCTGACTTTCAGCGCACGCGCGTAGATCAGCCCCAGGCCCTGGTCACCGGCCAGCGCCACGGCGCGCCGGCAGGCCGTATGACACACAGCGAGCGGTGCCCGGGCATCCGGTTGCAGCAGGCTGCCCCGGGTGACGCCCAGCCCTTCCAGCAACGTCGCGTCATCATGGCCGAGCCCGCGTATCACATCGCACAACAACAGCAAGTACACCGCCGGTACACCGGGGCGATTCTGCAACAATGTCTTCTGCTGGCCTGAATTCACCTGAAAATGGCCTCCCGACACCAGACTTTCCACTTCCGCGTGGCCAACATAATGCGGTGCAGACACCGGGTAAAGGCCCGGTGCGCCTCTGAGGCTGCGCCATGCAGTCAGTTACCGTGCCTTTAGCACCGAGGAGAAACGTATGCGGTCGCGGAAAAAAAAGCCGGCCAATACACTCACCATCACGCCGCAGCGGATGGATTTTGATTTCGCCGGGGTACCAAAGCACTGGTTCGACAATGATCCGGTGCTGTCACACTTTCTGAATGCCCTCTCGCTCACGTTCCCCGACGGCGAGCGCTTTTTTGTCGATGCCGTGCGCGCCTTCCGCGACACCGTCAAGGACCCGGAACGGCAGAAGGAAATCTCCGGTTTCATTGGCCAGGAGGCGATGCACTCTCTCGAACACGACACGTTCAACAAGATGCTCGCTGCCCAGGGTTACCAGGAACAGGCCGAAGGCGGCCAGAAACTGGCACGTTATCTGATCAAGCAGGGCCGCGAGCGCCTGTCCGCAAAAAAGCAGTTGGCCGCCACCGCCGCGCTGGAACACATCACGGCGATCCTGGCCAATCGCCTGCTGAAAGACCCGGCCCTGCTGGAGAGCATGGACCCGGCCGTGCGCGACCTGTGGATGTGGCATGCCATCGAGGAAATCGAGCACAAGGCGGTGGCCTTTGACCTGTACCAGGACGTCTCCGGCGATTACCGCCTGCGTGTGCGCGTCCTGCTGGCCGCCAGCCTGGCGCTGGCCAGCTACACCTCCAAGTACACCTGGGCGCTCCTCAAGCAGGACGGCCTGCACCGCAACCCGCTGGTGCTGGCTCGCGGTGCCTGGCGCCTGTTTGGCTTTAACGGCCTGCTGACCCGCACGGTGCCGGACTTCCTGCAGTTCCTGCGCCCCGGCTTTCACCCCTGGCAGGAGGACAACAGCGCCCTCGTGGCACGCTGGCGCGGCGTGCTGGCTGAAACCGCCGAAGCCGCCTGATGCCTTGACCCTCGCGCCGTGGGCGGCCGTCGCGCTGCCCACGGCTCTCTGCTCTCCGCGTTCGTATTATGGCTCAATGTGACATCGAACAATGTCACTGTTTGAGTGAGTATCGTCTGTAACCTGCCCCTGCGCACAGCAGACACGACGCGAGACCAGAATATGAAAAACGCCGCCTCGAACACCGTCAGTGCCTCTTTCGTGGAGACCATCGGCCAGCCTTTCCTGGCCAACAGCCGCTATACCCCGGACGCTGCGGAACTGGCGCGCTGGAAACCCACCCGCTCGCTCTGGAACATGGCCCGCCGCAGCCAGATCGCGGTGTCCGGCCTGAAGCGCCGCCATGTCTGGCTCGACCAGCACCGTATCACCTTCCTCGAAGGCGGCCGCGCCGAAGGCGAAACAGTGGTGCTGCTGCATGGCTTCGGTGCCAACAAGGAAAACTGGCTGTTCATGGCCGGTCTGCTGGCGCGTCGTTACCGCCTGATCATTCCGGACCTGGCCGGTTTTGGCGAAAGCCATTTCATTGCCAGCTCCAACTATCGCCTGGCCACGCAGGCGGAGCGCATCCATCGCATGCTTGGCCTGCTCAAGCTCGGCCCGGTGCACATCGTCGGCAACTCCATGGGCGGCGCCATTGCCGGTATCGTCGCGGCACGGGCCCAGGACGATGTACTCAGCCTGACGCTGATGAACTCCGCCGGCATGCGCGGCCACAACATGAGCGATTTCGAAACCGCGCTGCTGCGTGGCGAGAACCCGCTGATCCCGCGCACCCTGCTGGACGTGGCACGGCTGTTCCGCATCACCACGCACCGCAATCGCCACAGCCTGTCCGCGTTGCTGACGCCGTTGCTGTACCGCGAAATGGCGCACCGCTATCCGGTCAATCACCGTATCTTCCGCGACCTGCTGGAAATCGACGAAGACCCCAATGACCTGTTCGCCGATATCCGCTGCCCCACCCTGATCATGTGGGGAGACCGCGATGAGGTGCTGGATGTGAGCTGTGCCGCCACCTTCAAGCAACTGATCCCGCATGCACGCACCTGCATCTTCAAGGATGTGGGCCACCTGCCCATGCTGGAAGCCCCGGCACTGACCGCCCGCGCCCTGCGCAGCCACTGGCGCGAAGCACGCCGGCAGCGCAGTCACTGACCTGCCGCGCCCCGGACTGCCGGGGCGCTTATTGCGGCGCTGGCTTTCAGGTACACTGGGCGCCCCGCTGTTCCTGGTATACGCCTGATGTCGTCGTCACCCGCCGTTTCCATCCCCCGTCCCGGCACGGCCCTGTATGGTTACACGCCCTATTGGGCAGAGTGTTTCGGTACCGCGCCGTTTTTGCCCATGTCCCGGGCAGAGATGGACGAACTCGGCTGGGACAGTTGCGACATCATCATCGTCACCGGCGACGCCTACGTGGATCACCCGTCGTTCGGCATGGCGATCATCGGCCGGCTGCTGGAAGCCCAGGGCTTCCGTGTCGGCATCATTGCCCAGCCGTCCTGGCAGGACACCGCCGACTTCACGGCACTGGGCGAGCCAAACCTGTTTTTCGGCGTGGCGGCCGGCAACATGGATTCGATGATCAACCGCTACACGGCGGACCGGAAGGCACGCTCTGACGATGCCTACACGCCCGGTGGCAAGGCCGGCAGGCGCCCGGACCGTTGTTCGCTGGTGTACAGCCAGCGCTGCCGCGAAGCGTATCCGCAGGTGCCGATCGTGCTCGGCGGTATCGAGGCCTCGCTGCGCCGCATCGCGCATTATGATTACTGGCAGGACAAGGTGCGCCGTTCGATCCTGGTCGACGCCGCCGCCGACATCCTGCTCTACGGCAATGCCGAACGCGCGGTTGTCGAGGTCGCACACCGGCTCGCCCGCGGCGACGCCATCAACGACATCACCGACGTACGCGGCACCGCCTTCGTGCGGCGCGATACACCGGCTGGCTGGCTGGAAATGGACTCCACCCGCATCGACCGCCCGGGCCAGATTGATCGCATCATCAATCCGTATGTGAATACCCAGGAGCTGGACAGCTGCGAGCTGGAAAAGCGCAATGCCCGGCAGCTTGATCCAAACGCCGAGCAGGCCGTGGTGGTGCAATGGCACCCGCGCCACGACCGTGACCGGACCGTGATCCGCCTGCCCAGTTTCGAGAAGGTTCGCGCGGATGCGGTGCTCTATGCGCACGCCAACCGCGTGCTGCACCTGGAAACCAACCCCGGCAATGCGCGGGCGCTGGTGCAACGCCACGATGAGCAGGATATCTGGATCAACCCGCCTCCGATTCCGCTCAGTACTGACGAAATGGATTACGTGTTCGGCCTGCCCTACGCGCGCGTCCCGCACCCGGCGTATGGCGAAGAACGCATCCCGGCCTACGAAATGATCCGTTTCTCGGTGAACATCATGCGCGGCTGTTTCGGCGGCTGCACGTTCTGCTCGATCACCGAGCACGAGGGGCGCATCATCCAGAACCGCTCTCAGGAATCGATTCTGCGCGAGATCGAGGACATCCGCGACAAGGTGCCCGGCTTCACCGGCATCATCTCCGATCTGGGCGGCCCGACCGCGAACATGTACCGCATTGCCTGCAAGTCCCGCGAGATCGAAGCCGCCTGCCGCAAGCCGAGCTGCGTGTACCCGGGGATCTGCGAGAATCTCAACACCGATCACTCGGCGCTGACACAACTTTACCGCGACGCCCGGGCCCTGCCCGGCGTCAAGAAAATCCTGATCGCCTCCGGCCTGCGCTATGACCTGGCAGTGAAAGACCCGGAATACGTGCGCGAGCTGGTCACCCATCATGTCGGCGGTTACCTGAAGATCGCGCCGGAGCACACCGAAGACGCCACCCTGTCGAAGATGATGAAACCCGGCATCGGCGCTTACGACGAATTCCGGCAATTGTTCGAGCGGTTCTCCCGCGAGGCCGGCAAAGAGCAGTACCTGATCCCCTACTTCATCGCCGCTCACCCCGGCACCCGCGATGAAGACATGATGAACCTGGCGCTGTGGCTCAAGCGCAACGGCTTCCGCGCCGATCAGGTACAGGCTTTCTATCCCTCGCCGATGGCCACCGCCACCGCGATGTACTATTCCGGCCGCAACCCGCTCAAGCGCATCAGCTACAAGAGCGAATCGGTCACCATCGTCAAGGAAGCCCACCAGCGGCGCCTGCACAAGGCGTTCCTGCGCTATCACGACCCGGCCAACTGGCCGATGCTGCGCGACGCGCTGAAGGCCATGGGGCGGGCAGACCTGATCGGCAATGGCGAGCACCAGTTGATTCCGCGCGATCAGCCGGGCAGCCAGGGCGAGTACCGCGCGCCCCGGCGCAAAAACTCGCAGGGGGCGCACAATGCACGCCGTGGCAAGGTGCTGACACAGCACACCGGGTTGCCACCGCGCGAAACGGGTGCACCCCGACGCCCCCGAAAGGGGCGCTGACATTGTTCAGTGCACACCGGGTGAGCCTGCGATGCTGTTTGTCAGATCACCGTCTTCGACTTTCGGCCAAGGGAGCCGACGTGGCTGGTGGTGAAAAAGGGAAATCCTCGCTATCATCGCGCCCATGAAGCCAACGCAAATGACCCCCACTGCGATTTTCCAGAGCCTGCGCAAGTATGTGCGTCAGTCACCCGCCGCAGTGGAACGTCAGGAAGGACGTGAGTTCACCATCGATGAACTGGCCCGCGCGGCAGACACCACCGTGCGCAACGTACGTGCCTATCAGGACCGCGGCCTGCTGCCCCCGCCAGAGAAACGCGGCCGCACCGGCATCTACAGCGATGTGCACCTGGCACGGCTGCGCATCATCAGCCAGTTGCTCAACCGGGGGTTCACCCTGGCCAATATCCGTGACCTGCTGACCGCTTGGGAACAGGGCCGCGACCTGAACGACATCCTCGGCCTGGAAGTGGTCGTCACCAGCCCGTGGAGCGACGAAGCGCCGTCCTACATCAGCTATGAAGAGCTGCTGGAGTATTTCGGCGACCACCTGACCCAGGAAGTGCTGCTCAAGGCCGTCAATCTGGGTTACATCATCCCCGAAGGCGACCGCCTGCGCGTGCCCAGCCCGCGCGTGCTCAGCGCCGGCCGCGAGCTGGTGGCTGCCGGCATCCCGCTGGAGGCCCTGCTGGATGAAGTGAACAAGGTGCGCTACGAAGTCGATCGCATCGCCGAGGGCTTCGTGCGCCTGGTCACCACGCACCTGATCGACAAGAAATACGGCGAGAACGACCTGCCGCGCGGCGAGGACGTGCCGAACCTGGCCCACTTTATCCAGCGTGTGCGTCCGCTGGCCGACATGGTGGTCTCCGCCGAGCTGGCACGCATCCTGGACAAATCGATCAACAAGGTACTGGTGGACCGCCTGGCCAATGTGCTGACGCACCTGGAACAGCAACAAAGCGAAAACACCGACGCCTGACCGATGGCAGTAGGGTGGGTAGAGCCAAAGGCGAAACCCACCATGTCCATGCCCGGTATCCACTCCCGCGAAACCATCGAAACTGCCCTGTTTGATGCCCGTCAATCACTTCCATAAAACCATCGAAGCTGGCCCGTTTGAAACATTCGGAACGGTTGGAAGCAGGTAGTTCCGCTGGTTTTGTGGGAGCAGTGCGCCACATGGTCCCGGTGGGTTTCGCCTTTGGCTCTCCCCACCCTACCGCCCCACGGGGCCAGCCTAGATAAACACCGTCACCGTCTGCCGGCTGATGGCCACCATCTCGCCCTGGTCGTTCCACAGGTTGGCCGCCGCATGACAATAGCCGTCGCCGGCGTACTCGGTATCGGCCCGATACTGCCACCACTCGCCCGTGAACGGGCCGTCCTGCAGAAACTCGATGGTCCAGGTCAGGCTGCTGCCCGGTGCCGGGCGCGAATACATCGGCAGCACCGCCGGCGGCCAGGCATCCACCAGCGCCAGCAATGAGGCCACGCCCTGCTCCGACGTCGGTTCGGCAAAGCGCACCCAGCCACCGATCAGGCCCCGGTCGCTACGGCTGAACGGCGCATCGCCCTCGGCCCAGCGAAAATCAAAGTGGAAGGTGAAATCCGGCACCATGCCCTTCACCCTCGGCATCGGCATTCCTTCCTCTGGCCGCTTCATGTTCGGCGCCGCTGCGGACGGCACGCGGATTTCCGAACTGCGCGCCTTGCCAAAACTGGCCAGCATCACCGCCAGCGTTTCGCCGTTCTGGCGCAGGCGGCTCTGGGCCTGGGTCACCGATTTACCGGTGCGCAGGATCTCGGTTTCCAGCGTTACCGGCCCCGGGGCCACCGGGCCGACGAACGACACGGTGATCGAACGCACCGGACGGTCATCGATCAGCCGCCCCAGCGGCGCATACAGCACCGCCGCCACCAGCCCGCCGAAGCACGCCCGTCCCTGCCCCCAACCTTCCGGAATCTGTGCAGCGCTGTCCGTCACCTGCGCAAGGATCTCATCAAACGTCATAGCGGATATTCCCGATCTGATCTGCCTGCAGCCCGCACCGCGAGCCGTCCGGACGACACCATACCCCAGCCGCGGCACTGGATCACTGGCGAGTCCGTTCACGTTTTTTAACCTTTTTACTCATCGCCGCGCAGGTTGGCAGAACCTGCCGCAGCACACGGGTCAGAATCAGGACAGGGAATCACTCACCACGCTGCCGAGGAGGCCTTGCATGCGATTCAAGACCATCGAGGAAGTACTGGAATGGACCGGCGTCTTCCACGACCACCTGGCCGGGGAGTACCAGCGACTGTCTGAGCGCCAGCAACGGCAGCGTCTGGACCTGCTGCTCAGGTACCTGGCGGACCACGAGCGTCTGTTGCAGCAGAGTGTTGAGCGGTTTCGCGACAATGCGCCGGCGCGGCTGCGCCACACCTGGTTCGACATGGCGCCGGATGTGCCGCTGCCGGGCACGCTGGCTGAATTCAATGCACTGTGCCGGGCCAGCGATGTGTCAGAACTGGTGGATATCGCCGTGCGCTTCCATGACGGCGTATTGGCGGTCTACACCAGCCTCCGCAATCAGGCGCCCAATGAAAGCATCCGCGAACTGTTTGACAGCCTGGTGCAACTGGAGCATCACGAAAAACTGAAAATGGTGCGCGGCGCGCAACAACTGGAGGATGTCTGAGGGATGTGGCCGGGCGTCGTCGACACCCGGCCCGGCAGTATTTATTTGTGACTCTTGAGCAACGCCTGCACTTTATCGATGTATTTCTGCATCGCCTGCTCCTTGCCGGTGCCTTTCAGCTTCGCCCAGGCGTCGTACTTGGCCCGGCCGACCATATCCAGCATGCCCGGCCGCTTGCCCGAGACATCACCGTCAGTGGCCTGTTTGAAATGCGCATACAGAAACAGCAGGTCATCATTGCCGGGACGGCGTGTCAGTGTCTTGACGTCCTTCTGTGCCTGCTCAAAAGCCTGTACATCACTCATGGGTCGCTCCCTGTTGTTCTGGTGTGGTGCTGCCCTCGCAGCGGCCTGATGACGTTTAACCATATGCGGCAGGCGCGCACAAGCCACGGTCAGTGGGGTGGTTTGTCATTCAGCGCTTTCAGCGGCGCGGACAACCGCGCCGGGCGCCGGGGCACCACACCACGAAAGCACATGAGAATACGCCGCATGTCCGCGTCGAGATCTTCCGAAGGGGTGATGACATCGGCGAAACGAAGCTCTCGCCGGCCGTAATCCAGCACTGCCACCACGATGGGCACACCGGCACGCCGGGCGATGTGCCAGAAACCGGTTTTCCACTGCGTCGCTGCCGCACGTGTGCCCTCCGGCGCGATGCCGAGAAACAATTGCTCGCGTTCGCGAAAACGGTCCAGCGACTGCTCCACCACGCCGCGCTGGCTGCGGCGATCAATCGGAATGCCGCCGAGCCAGCGCAGCAGCCCGGCAACAGGCCAGCGAAACAGACTGTCCTTGGCCATCAGGCCGATGCGCACCTGCAGTGCCAGCACCACACCGGCTGCCACCAGGCCATCGTAGTTGGAGCTGTGAGGTGCACCGATCACCACGGCCCTGGGCACATTCGGCAACTCGCCAACAATGCGCCAGCCGATCAGACGCAGCAGCCACACCCCCAGCCAGCGGCTGAAGGCGTTGCCCCGGCGTGGAATACGGTCAGGGGAAAGTGTCTCGTTCATGGTCCGGATCTGGGCTGTTATGGTTATTGGCGCCTCGCCGTAGTGGCGCCCCGGTGGTGCCCTGCCAGCGTGCCATACGCCGGTTTCCTGATAGTCCGCCATGATAGCAGCCGGCTGCCGATGATGTCAGTTCGCAAGCATTGGCGAAGTTTATGTGCGCTGCATCTGATGTGCCGGTTTTTCCCCGGTGCCAGCATTGTTGATGTTGATTTTTTGTACTAACGTGCCTGACAAGATGGCACCAAAGTACACAATGTCAAGGTGCCATCTTTCTCCTCTGTTTCCCTGCCGTACTCAGAGAACACATTCCGGCCCTGCGCCAGGAGATGTCCTGTACTGAGGCCGGAGAAAACAACAAGGACTGAGGGAGAACTCTATCCATGAGAAGCACTCTTTTTTTGCCCAGCCTGCTCGCAGGCCTGTTACTGTCCGGCCCTGCCCTCGCCGAGCTCGGCGATTACAATGCCTGGCAGACCACCGTCAACATTTTCTCGCCACGCACGGCAGACAACCCGGTCACCCCGGCGGACCAGACCGGCCCTTACCCGCTACTGACCAATCCGTCCGGTTTCAGTGACGGCTTTGCCCCCGGCAATTACTACGCCTGGCAAACCATCCAGATGGCGCCGGAAACCGGCGCGGTGTGCGGCAACGGTTCACCGTTCAAGTTTTTCGTCAACCGTGTGCCCAACACCAGCAACACCATCGTCTATTTCGAAGGTGGCGGCGCCTGCTGGGATTACGAAAGTTGCTCGGGGGATTTCGGTATTCGCGGCGCCCGCAATCCGAACGGCATTCCTGACGATTACATGAGCCTGCTGAACCCGTCCTCCAGCCTGGTGAGCCCGTTTGTGGTACGCCTGCATCCGTGGACACGCACCAAGGCACAGAACTGGAACATGATCTATGTGCCCTACTGCACCGGCGACATCTACTCCGGTGACACCGTGGCCGTGTACGAAGACCCGACCGAGACCAACGAGCCTCTGGTATGGCATCACAACGGTGTGCGCAACACCCGCGCCGTGGTGGCCTGGCTGAAAAACAATCTGCAACGTTCTGGCCAGATGCTCGCCACCGGCTGCAGTGCCGGCGGCGCCGGCAGCTTCACCAATTACCTGGGCGTACGCCGTGATCTGGCCCCTACACGCGGTTATCTGATCAACGATTCCGGGCCGGTCTTTACTGCACCGGTCGGTGGAGACCCGGAGGTCTATCCGTCGCTGCCGCTGCAGAATCACATCCGTGATGCCTGGGGCCTGGATCAGCCGGACGGGCCGCTGGAATACATTGCCGACGCCATGCCGGGCCTGGATCTCGATGACCTGGGCACGCTGTATCCGGCGCTTGCCGCGACCTTCCCCAACGACCGGCTCGGGCACACCCATTTCTGGGATGACCTGAACTACTCCTCTTACTCCTACGAGCGGTTCTTCCCGGAAATTGAAAATGCCCCGGACCAGGCCACCAAGGAAGCGCTGATCCATGAACGCTGGTACATCGACACAGCCCGCCTGCAAAGTGAGCTGTCCAGTCTCGATAATGTAGGTTATTTCATGCCGCGCTACCGCGCGGTGAATGAAAGCCACTGCACCAGCATCATCGAATTCGCCAATGCGGACATTCAGGAACAGGGCCTGGAGCTGGATGATTTCATCAACAACGTGATGGAAGGCAGCGGCGCCGTCATGCAGGCCTCGGAGTCGGATACCACCGCCGACTACAACAAACCGTTCAACCTGCTGTACTACACGCTGGATCAATTGCTCTGATTGATCGTCGCGGCAACAAAGCATGGCGCCTCAACATGGGCGCCATGCTTTTAACGCAGACCGGCAAAACAACAGCGTTGGATCAGGAAAGCACACACTGTCAAAGGCGCCGTGGACACTCTCTTTCCCGGCACGCCCCCGGTTTTTCATGCCTCAACGCGAATGTCGTATCAGCGCGGACAGCCTGCTCGCTGCGGCGTTGTAATGATATCCACCTTCACTGCCCTTGACCTCAACAGGCGATCATTGTTTCTCCCGCATCACCGGTAACTCTCTTCTCTGGCCGCCTGCAACCGCTCGCGCAAATACTGCGCCCGGGTCATGCCGTCCGGGAACGCTGTCATCTGTTGCACTTCCTGAACAATCTCGCGCTCACGCGCCTTGTAGTCGAGAAATGCCTGCGGCGGGTTGGCCACAAATTCGGCCATCGCGGCGTCACTGCGCTCGGCGTACTCGGTCATGATCCTTTCAGACTCTGCGGTATACTCCGCGTCGTCCGTGGTTTCGCGCAACAGTGCCAGGCGCAGCGTCACCGCTTCAGCGGCTGACAGCTGCCCGGCCTGTTCATAACGATCCACCTGGGCCACCAGGACCCGTGCCCGGGCGGCGCGCTCCGCATCACTCAGGCTGTCGGCCTCGGCCAGGAAATCACGCACCGCCTGCTCGAACTGCTGACGCTCCCGATAGGCCTGCATTTCCGGAGTGTGCTCCAGTGCTGCAATATCCACCTCGGGCGGCGCTGGCGGCGCAGGCTGTGGCGGTAACGGCGCCGCAGCCGGCGGTGGCGTGGCATCCCCCACGTCCGGCGCCACCACTTTGCGCTCCGGCGCCAGATAAAAAATCAGGGCGCCGAGCAGCACCAGTACCAGCAATATCAGGATGGCGGGAATGCGCTTCATGAAACCTCCTGTCAACCGGCCCGCGCCGGTCCTGTCCGTGTGTGTTTTTTGTCGGGGAATGATAACGCAGCCCACGCGGCCCGTGCAGGCGGACCGCGCAGGGTGGGTCAGCGGTCACAGGATTGCGGCGGCAGGCTGTCTATCCAGGCGCTGATCAGCGCGACACCCTCGTCATGCACCAGCTTGCGCCCTACAGGTGGCATCATGTCCCGCGCAGTCAACTGCGTCATGCGGTACCGCAGAATGGACGCCTGCGCGTCGCCCGGCACGATATCGTAAGCCAGGTTCTCCGCCCCGCCGTCATAACCCGGTGGCTGCTTGCAGACGCCATACGATGCCGTCGTCGGATCCTGCTCAAAGCCCAGGCGCAGGCCGGAAATGCCCGCAAAGCCTCCTTCACGATGACAGTGCGAACAATTGATATCCAGATAACCCCGTGCCTGTTCCGCCAGCGTCACACCGGGCGCGTCGGCAGCAGGCACGCTGAACAATCCCGCCAGCGACGCCGGCACCTCTCGCAGCAATCCCTGATCCGCCCACAGACGCAACTGGTTCACTGCACTGCCCTGATGATCGATGTCATGGTTCAGGTAACGCGCACGGACACCGATAGGCTGCATGCCCTGGTCGCCGCGTCGATGACATGTGAGGCACTGGTTGGCATCCGGCACCTGGTAGGTGAAATCCACCTGCACAGCATCACGCAGTATCTGCTGTGGCAACAACGCACCGGCGATACGCAGACGGGCTTCACGGCCATCTTCGTCCCACACATAGGGCAACCCTTTCCAGCCCTGCTCGCGACGGATCATCAAGCGAGTTTCCAGCGCACGGGCCGGCAGATCGCCGGCCGTGGTCGTTGGTAACGAAAAGGTCTTGCTGATCACCGAACCGACCGGAAACTCAAATGCTTCTTCCGTGTCGAACAGCGCCTGCTCTCCCGGTGGGATGAACACCACCCGGTATTTCAGCGTGTAATCGGAAAACAGCTTCACAGACGGCTCGAACACTTGTCCTGGCGTGCGCGGTGCACCGGAGGCATCGAACAGGTTGTAGTCACTCAACCGGGGGCAATCCGCCTCGCGCAGCGCGGCCCAGTTGATACCGTCCTGCTGTACGTCGCAGACACTGGATGAAGGAGGTGGCGCACCTGCGCTACCGCCGCCACTGCTTCCGCCACAGGCGGAAAGCAGCGGCAACAGCAGCGCGGCCGCCATCGCTGGCAAGCCGCGCACGATCAGGGCACGCAGGCCTGGGGGGTCATGTCGTTGATCCAGGCTTCGATCAACGCTACGCCCTCCTCGTGCACCAGCGCACGGCCGATCTCCGGCATGCGGTCACCAGGGGCCGCCGACGCCATGCGGAAATGCAGGATCGACTGTTCGGCATCACCGGGCACGATGTCAAAGCTCAGGCTGCCACCACCATAGGCAATGGGACGCTTGCAGACACCGTGTTCGGACTCGTGCCCGACGAACGCCCGGTCGTACTCCAGCCGCAGGCCGGTATTGCTGGCGCCGCCGATGGGACGGTGACAATGGGCACAGTTGATGTCGAGATAGCCTTTCGCAGCCTGATGCAGTTGCTGGCTGGTCATGCCGGGAATCAACGACTCATCGCCATCGTTATAGGCCGGAATGGTGTCGATGCTGTTCAGATCCGCTGGTGCCCCTGTGAGCATGCCGGCATCGATCCAGACCTGAAGCTGGCTTTCCGGGCCATTGCCGTAGTTGACGTCGCGGTTGAGCAGCCGGGCCTTCGGACCGATCAGGCTCATGAAACGGCCGCCCTCACCATCGCTCTTCTGATGGCATTGCAGGCACTGGTTGGTGTCCGGCACGCGATAGGTGAAATCAAGTTGTTCGCCATTGTGCACCAGCGTTGACGGGATCGGCCCGCCCGCCACCTTCAATACCGCGTCTGTGTGCGTCTCATTCCACACATAGGGCAAAGCCACCCAGCCGCTTTCGCGGTGAATCAGCAGGCGGGTTTCCAGCAGCGTTTCGTTGTCGAAGCCGCGGTGCGCGGTGTCAGACGGCAGCGAGAACGTCTTCGTGATCACCGTGCCCACCGGGAAATCAAACACCTCGTTATCCACGTAAGACGCCTGTTCACCTTCCGGCAGGAAAACAAAGCGATACTTGCTGGTGTAGTCCGTGAACAAGGGGGTGGTGAGTTCATAACGCAGGCCGCCACCATGTGCATCGGCGGTCGGGTTGGCCGCATCGGCAAACAGGTTGTAATCAGACAGCCTCGGGCAGTTTTTCTGCATCAGGGCATCTTGGTTGATCTGGGCACCCGCGGCTTCGTCACAGACGTCACCAGTCGGGGGTGGCCCCGACCCACCACCACCGCCCCCCCCTCCGCCACCACAGGCAGTCAGGGCAACGCCGGCCAGGCCGAGCAGCATTACGGGAAACAATCTGGTACGCATGGCAATATCCTCGTCAATGCGGGGCCGCGCACGGCCCCGCGACTGCTGATGAGCAAATCAACTCAGAGCGCACAGGCCTCGGAGTTGTCATCAATGCCACAGCCATACTCAACACCGTTGATGGTTGCACTGGCCGCTGGCAGACGCGGCTGGCTGCAGTTGATCAGGCTGTTATTGCCAACGCCCTTGCCCGGCATCGGGTCGAGCGTCGCCGGATTGAATGCCATGCCCGGCGAGTACAGATAGCCCACTGAGACCGCGCCGTTGTTCTGTGCACACACGTTATCGCTGCCGTCATTGGCAAACGGCACTTCGCTGAATACCGGACCGAGCGTGGCATCGTTGGCGATGGCTTCGCCCAGACCGTCATACAGTATCGCGGGAATGCCACCGAACATGCTGAACGCCAGGATCACGTCTTCCATCAGTTCACCGCGCGGATCGTTGGCGAAAGAACCGATATTGTTGTCGTGCACCGATACGTTGCGCGGCACGGACCGGAAACCATCGGCAATGGCCGGCTCCGGTGTCTGGGAGGCAATCATGTAGCTGCTGACGATCACGGCCGAACCATCGTGGTCATCGATCAGGTTGTTGTAGATTTCCACGTCACGGGTGGCCAGCACGATCACACCGGTACCCGGCGGCACGATATGCACGCCTGCCGGATTGCTGCTCTGGTTGGCGAAGTTGTCGGTGTTGTTGCTGAACACCTCGTTGTTGAACACACGCACCGTGCTGCCATAAATGCCGTTGCCGATCGGCAGGTCAAAGATCAGCACCCCGCCCGTATTGCCCCGGGCAATGTTGTTGTATACATCGGCGTTGGTGGAGTTTTCGATTTCGATACCGGCGACGTTTTCTACCGCTTCGTTATGCCGCACCACGATGTTTTGCGACTGGCCAACATAGATACCGGCGTCCGCAGAGCCACGCACGTAACTGTGCTCGATCAGGATGTTGGAGGATTCCACCGGATACAGGCCGTAGGCCCCGTTTTCCTCATTCAGTTCACCGCGCCATTCGGTGCCGGTGTGATGGATGTGGATGCCATCAACGCCCTTGAGCTTGATGGCATTGTTGGCGGCTTCGATCACCGTCAGGTCGCGAATGGTGACGTTGCTGACGCCCTCGATATAAATGCCGTCACCGCCACTGGAATCGCTGAAGTCCAGCACCGTGCGCTCGCGGCCGTAGCCACGCAGCGTGACATTGCTGACACCCGTGGCGTTGATCAGGCTCAGGGTATCCTCAATCGCGAATTCACCGTCTGGGAACACGATCACATCACCGGACTCGATATTGATCAGGGCTTCTTTGGCGCTGGTGGTCAGGTCTTCTGCGTCGAGGAAAATGGCATCAGCGGGGAAGGTGGGGCCGCCTCCGCCGCGTCGACTGCTGCTGTCGCCACCACAGGCGCTCAATAGCGCCAGGCTGGTACTCAATGCCACCACTGCGGCAACACGTCCGCGGCCGCCTGCCAGGTAAGGCTTGTTCATGATGCTCTCCCTTGGATTCTTGTCGGTATGGGTCGCCACCGGACCTCGGGCACGTCGCGGTGGCGCTCAGGAGATAGTCGTAATCCGGGGTGGGCACCGGCAATGTCGTGAGACGCCAGTCAAAGCCTCGGCGTGTCGTATAGAACCATCGTGCAAGCTGGTGGTATGGTTGTGTGGCAGAGTGGCGCAGGCTGGTGTGAGTCTGCGGCCTCCGGAGCTGCCTGGTAGCGTTTTGGCATTATCTGCCAGCTTTTCTGTTGCGGCGCCGGTAAACCGGGCTCTGCTTGCCTGCTGTCGTCACACGACAGTGGATCAGAACAATAATGAAGACAGGACACGGCCATGATCCTGACCAAACATCCGGCCCTGCTTGCCAGTCATCTGCGTTATTGGCAATACAAGGGCATTACACTGAGTGAACTGAGCGCGGCAGCCGGCACGGAGATTTCCACCTCTGAACGGGTGTCCGCAGAAATCGTGCACCGTCTCTACAGTTACACCGAAAAGCGCCTCAATGATCCCTACATGGGCCTGCGTATCGGGCACCAGATTCTGCTCGCCGACATTGCCCCGGTCATGAATGCGGTGCTGTACAGCGCCGATGGCTGGCAGATGCTGCGGACCGTGCAGCACTTCTGGCCGTTGCTGAGTGAAATCGAGCGGCTGGAGATTCATATCGACCCGCAGCGCTACCATATCCGCATGGTGCCGATCCTGCCGGAACTGGTGCATCCACAGCAGACCGACACGGTGCTCAGCGGTTTTCTGCGTCTGGCCGCCGTGCTGCTGGGCGTTGACCAGACCCCGGACATCGGCGTCAACCTGCGCCGCCCGCAGACGAGTCCCTGTTCAGCCGCCTGGCCGGCGCACCGGTCCATTTCAACCAGCCCCACGACGAGCTGTATTTCAGCCGCCATGTGCTGGATGTGAAAAACCCGACCAGTGACCCGATACGCATGCGTGACGCGCTGCAGGACACCCAGCGGCTGCTCTCCTCGCTGCGCAGCCGCGTGCTGGCCGACGAGATTTCTTCTCTGATCCGCGACCAGCTGGCGCACGGCATCCCGGACCAGGGCCGCATTGCGGCCCTGCTGAACATCAGCGTGCGCGCGCTGCAGCGACGGCTGCAACAACAGCACACCAGTTTCCGCCTGCAACTGGATCAGGTGCGCTTTCATCTGGCGCGGGAACTGGTCGCCGACAGCAGCCTGAGTTTTCCGGACGTGGCGAACCGCCTCGGGTATACCGAGACCGGCTCGCTGTTCAAGGCATTCAAGCGCTGGACCGGGCTGACACCGGGCGATTACCGGCTGTTGTACGGCAGCGACGTGCCGCTGATGGACGAGGCCTGATTTATCCCCGGCCCTTGACCCGGCCCGTGGGCACGGCGCTGTGCGGATCCTCCGGCCACGGATGGCGCGGATAACGGCCTCGCAGGTCCTTGCGTACCTGCGGGTAACCCTGCTGCCAGAAGCTGGCCAGGTCCTGGGTCACGGCCACCGGCCGGCGTGCCGGTGACAGCAGATGGAGGGTCAGCGGCTGCCGGCCTCCGGCGATCTGGGGGGTCTGTGTCAGGCCGAACATTTCCTGCAGTTTCACGGCCAGTACCGGACCGTTTTCGTCGCAATAATCGATTGCCGCCTGACGCCCGCTGGGCACCGTCACGGCGGCCGGTGCCAGCACTTCAAGACGCTGCGCAGCGGCGTAGTCGAGCTGCTGCCGCAGCGCATCGCCCAAAGGGAAACGCTCCAGTTGCCGCAGCCGGCTGACGCCGGCCAGCCAGGGCGCCGCCCAGTGTTCCAGGCCCGCCAGCAGCGCCATGTCGGACACATCGGGCCAGGCTTCCCCTTCCAGACGGCGCAACAGCATCACCCGCGCCTGCCACTGGCGCAGCGCCGGCTGCCACGGGAACGCCTGCATGCCGTGGGCGCGAATGCCCTCGCACAGTGCCGCCAGCAAGCCTTCCGGCGACGGGTCCGCCAGTGACCGGCTGTCGAGCACCAGCGCCCCGAAGCGCCGTTCGCGACGCGCCACAACGGCCTCTTCGCGGGCGTCCCAGTCAAGCCGCTCCTGCTCGATGATCTGCGCGGCAAAATCCGTTTCCAGGTCGGGCAGGTCCAGCGCTGCCGCCAGAAACACGCGCGCCTCGCGCTGCTGGCCGTCCAGTTCCGCCGCCACCAGCCAGGGCTCGCCAGCCAGGCTGTCGTGCGCCTCCAGCAGCGCACCACGCCCGTTGCTGAGCAGGTAGCGCGGTGCATCGCCGGGCCGCCGCCGGGCCACCCGGTCCGGGAAGGCGGCCGCCAGCAGACGCCCCGCAGCGTGACCGGCCAGCGGACGCGACGGGGCACCCTCCGCCAATCGCTGGACCAGTTGTCCAAGCCGCTTCAGGCGCGCCGGGTCGACACCGCTCTCGCGACGCTCGCCACGCAGGCAGGCCAGCCGGTGCAGGATATCCGTGCCCTGGCGGGCGCCCAGCAGGTCGCGCTCGGACAGCAGCGCGGCCAGCTCTGCCGCCAACCGGCCCTGCCCTCGCTCCCGTCCGATCACCAGCATGTGCGCCAGCCGAGCAGGCAGGCCGATCCCCTGCATGGCCTTGCCGTGGGCGGTGATGGCGCCCTGCGGATCAAGGGCACCGAGCCGCTGCAACAGCTCGACCGCCTGCTGGCAGGCTGGCGCGGGGGGCGCATCCAGCCAGCACAAGGCTTCAGGCGTGCGGCACCCCCAGGCAGCCAGTTCCAGCATCAGGTCGCTCAGGTCTGCGCCGAGCACCTCCGGTACGGCGAAAGCAGCCAGCCGTTCGCTCTCCGGCCACAGCCGGTAACAGACCCCGGCGGCTGTGCGGCCCGCCCGTCCAGCGCGCTGGTCCGCCGCGGCCCGGGACACGCGTTCGGTCACCAGCCGCGTCATGGCGCTGCCGGGATCAAAGCGGGGCCGGCGAGTGTAGCCGGCGTCCACCACGGTGCGCACACCGTCGATGGTCAGGGAGGTTTCGGCGATGGCGGTGGCCAGCACCAGCTTGCGTTCACCGTCGGGCGAAGGCGCAATGGCGGCATCCTGCGCTGCCGCGCCCAGATCGCCGTACAGGGGGGCCAGCCGCACATCGCTAGGCAGCCGCCCGTTCAGCGCACGGGCCAGCCGATGGATCTCGGCGGTGCCGGGCAGGAACACCAGCATCGAGCCGGGCTCCTGCGCCAGCAGGCGCGGGATCTGCGCTGCCAGGTGCACTTCCCAGTGCTCACGCGCCGGTGGCAGGTACCGGATGTCCACCGGCCAGGCACGCCCTTCACTGGCAATCACCGGCGCCTGATCGAGTAACGCGGCGATGCGAGTGCCGTCCAGCGTTGCCGACATCACCAGCAGTTTCAGGTCCGACCGCAGTGCCTGCTGGCTTTCGCGCGCCAGCGCCAGGCCCAGATCGGCCTGCAGGGAACGCTCATGGAATTCATCAAACAGAATGGCACCGTAACCGCGCAGTTCCGGGTCGCGTTGCAGCATCCGGGTGAGGATGCCTTCGGTCACTACTTCGATGCGGGTGGCGGCGGAGACGTTGCTTTCCAGGCGCGTGCGATAACCCACTGTCTGCCCGGCCGGTTCGTTGCGCTGGCGCGCCATGAACAGGGCCGCATTGCGTGCCGCGATACGGCGCGGCTCCAGCATCAGTACTTTCTGGCCGGCCAGCCAGGGCGCCTCCAGCAGCGCCAGCGGCACGCGGGTGGTCTTGCCGGCGCCGGGCGGGGCCTGCAGCACCACCGCATCAAAGCCGGCCAGGGCGTCCAGCAGCGCCGGCATGACCTCGTCAATCGGCAGCATCGGCAGGCTCCCGGCACGCTGGGCGGCTTTCCCGCCCTGTGCGATACTGCGCGCCCCGCACATTTCGGAGCGTTGTTTGATGTTCAAGGTTAACCAGTATTTCGAAGGCCAGGTGGCCTCCATTGCGTTCCAGACCGCGACCCTGCCAGCCACCGTGGGTGTGATGGCGCCCGGTGACTATGAATTCGGCACCAGCGAAAAAGAAACCATGAAAGTGGTCAGCGGCGCACTGACGGTGCAACTGCCGGGCCGCGATGACTGGCAGACCTTCAACGCGGGCGACGAATTCATCGTGCCGGCCAATGCCCGTTTCAAGCTTCAGGTGGCGGTGGATACGGCCTACCTGTGCCTGTACGGCGAGTGACGTTTCAGCGCGGGGTTCAGCCTGGAGAGACATGCTGCCCACCCCGCGCGCCGCGCAGCCAGCGCAACTGGCGACGATAACGGCGCAGTGCGCGCAACGATGTGCCCGCCTGCCCCCCGTACACGCTTTCCTCGAACGCCCTGCCCCATTTTTTCAGCACCGGCCGCGCCGCCGGCCACTGGCCACCGGCTTCGCGCACCAGCCGCCGGGGCGGCAAGTCGTCCGACAGCACCAGCCCCCTCCCGCGCAACTGCTTCAGCATGGCACGGTATTCGCGCTGCATCGGCGTGCGCCCCGGACCACGTCGGCGCAACAGCACCCACAACGCGACCGGCATCAGCAGCACCGCCGCGCCCGCTGCCAGCGCCATGCCGATACGCGCCGGAGAGACATCGCCCAACCAGCGCTGCAACAGCGACAACTGGCTCGACTCGTCGTAATCGAGCACCCATTTCTGCCAGATGAATTGCACGTAGTCGAAACGGTTGCTCAATTGCTGCAACCAGGGCAGGTCACGCATGATGCCCTGGAAATCGGCCAGCGGATCATCCTGCAACGCCGCTTCCGGGCCCATCTCGATACGCGACGGCGCCACCGCGGCGGTGGGATCCACTTCCACCCAGCCTGAACCCGGCAGCCAGATTTCTGTCCAGGCGTGAGCGTGATACTGATGCACCCGCAAATGGTTGCCGACCGGGTTGAGTTCGCCGCCCTGGTAACCGGCGACAATGCGTGCCGGCACACCCGCCGCACGCATCATGAAGGCAAACGCCGAGGCATAGTGTTCGCAAAAACCACGCCGGGAACCAAACAGGAATTCATCGACCGTGTGCTCACCGAGCAACGGCGGCTCCAGGGTGTAGTAAAAGGATTCCTCACGGAACCAGCGCAGCAGCCGGTTGGCATACGCCTCGGCGCTGCCGGCCTCGCGATACCAGCGCCGCGCCATCTCCCGCGCGCGCGGATTGAAACCCTCCGGCAATTGCAGGCTGATGGCCTCGTCCGCCGGCGACATCGGCATGCTGCTGCGCAGTGCGGGGTAGCTGGTGACCCGATAATCGCGGCGCTGATTCAGTTCCTCCCGGCTGACCAGCCGCAGGTCGCGGACCAGCCCGAGCCGCGTGTCATCGGCGAACGGCACCGCCAACGCGTACAGCCAGTTGCGCCGGCTCGGCTCCTGCACCACCCGGTAGCGATACACCGGCCCGCGCGCGGCGGCCTCGTCGCGGGCGGCCACCAGCGTCGCCGCCCAGTCCGGGCGGGGCTGCGGGCTGGCCGGGAACCAGACGTAATCCGCCTGACTGATCTCCTGCGGCCGCGCCTGGCTCCAGCGGCGGCCGTCAAACCAGGCATAGGTCAGCCCGCGCCAGTAGCGCGCTGCCGGCGGCGGCACTGCGCCCTCGAATTCCACCCGGAACGCCAGTTCGCGGGACTGCGACAGGTGGCTGACTTCCCCGGGCGCCATGGAATCACTCATGCCGGTGCGTGATCGCTCCTGGCTGAATTCCAGCGACCACAGCGGGCTGATGCGCGGCACCAGCACGAACAACAGCAGCATCAGCGGTACCGCCTGCAGCAGCATCACCAGCGCCAGCCGGAAATGCCGCCAGGCGCGGGCGCCCGCCTCCGGGTGATTGATGCCCGGCAACGCGGCAGTGAGGCACAGCATGCTCAGCAATACATACAGGCTGGCGATGGGCCCCTGATAAAACAGGAAGGTGGTGGCCAGCACGAAATAGCCGAGCACCAGCAGCACATAGGCGTCACGCAAGCGCACCATTTCCAGCAGCTTCAGGGCAAACGCCGCCACCAGCAGGCAGGTGCCGGCATCCGGCCCGAGCACGGTGCCATGGGTATAGAGTGTGCCGAGCAGCACGCCACCGAGCAGGATCACCCGCAACACCCGGCCCGGCATGGGCAACCGCCCGCGCTGGATCAGGATGCGGCCAAGCACCGTGGCCGGCAGCAGGATACGCAGCCACAGCGGTCCATGAATGAGATGCGGCAAGGCCGCCATGAAGGTGCCGGCCACCAGCCAGCCGAAAGCGTGGTGCGGGACCTGATAGACACGCGCCATGTCAGGCCACCTCCTCGCCATACAGGGCCAGCAGGTCCAGCGCCTGACGCTGTTGCTCCGGCCCGAGCCCCGGCGGCAGTTCTGCGCCGGGCAGGCGCAGGCCGTAGCGCTGGTTTTTCTGTTCCAGTTGCAGCACCCACCAGGTCAGCCGGCTCAGGCGGGTTTCCGGGTCGACGCCGGGCATCATGGCCCAGTCGAGCCACAGCCAGCCTTCGGCGGGGTCGGCGAAATATTTGCTGTGCAGCCCGCGCCCGCGGGCGTACGCCTTCCAGTCGACCATGCGCGGCGGATCGCCGGGCTGGTAACTCCGCAGGCCCTGAAAATCGTCGCTGCCGGCGAGACGGGTGTGTTGCAGACCTTGCTCGGCATCGCCGCCACTGGCCGGGCAGAACTCACTCGGTGCAGCACGCGGCCAGGCCAGCGCCGGGTGCGCCATGTCGAGCTGGCTCCAGGCCCGCAGCAGACCAAGCGGGTAGCGGCTTTCAATGTGCAGCCGGCCCGGATGAACACGGCCGCGCCGTTTCAGCGGCAGGCGCAGCCAGACACTCTTTTCTTCACCGGGCAGCACCGAGACTTCTTCCACCGGCCCGCCGGGCCAGCGCAGCCACAGACTCAGATGCGGATGCCGGTCATCGGCGTGCAGCAGGATTTCCAGCGCCCCCTCCGCGCCGGCATGGCCCGGCTCGAGCTGTCCGGCACGGACCAGCAGGCCGGCGAGATTACGGAAGGTGTGCAGGATGGCGATCATGAACAGGCTGGTCATCAGAAACGACAGCGCCATGATCAGGTTGTTTTCATAGTTGATGCCGCCGAGGAACAACAGCGCGGCAATCAGCAGGAAGAACAGCCCGTAACGGGTCGGCAGGATGAAAATACGTTGCTGGGTCAGACGCTGCTGGCGCGACGCCGGCATGCGCCGGGCCAGCCACTGCCGGTAGCGGCGCTGTAGCGGCGCCCGCACGGCGGCCAGCATCAGGGCACCACCGGCACCGCTTCCAGCAGACGCCCGGCGGCGCCACGGGCCGCGCCGCCGGCCACCGGTTGCAGGCGGTGTTCGCACACCGGCACCAGCACCGCCTGAATATCTTCCGGGATCACATAATTGCGCCCGCCGAGCAATGCCCAGGCCCGCGCAGCGCGCAGCATCCCGAGGCCGGCACGCGGCGACAGGCCAGCCTGGAACAGGCCGCTGCTGCGGCTGTGTTCCAATAACCGTTGCAGGTAACCGAGCAGGTCTGTCGAGGCGTGCACCTGTTCCACCGCCTGCATGACCTGTTGCAGTTCGTCCACGGTCAGTGCGGGGGTCAGGTCCAGCGCTTCGGCGCGCAGGTCGCCGGCGGCCAGCAGCGCCAGTTCCGCTTCCGGTGACGGATAGCCGAGACTGATGCGCATCAGGAAACGGTCAAGCTGGGATTCCGGCAAGGGAAAGGTACCGCCCTGCTCCACCGGGTTCTGTGTGGCGACCACGAAGAACGGCAGCGGCAATGGATAGGTATCGCCATCCAGTGTTACCTGACGCTCTTCCATCGCTTCCAGCAGCGCGCTCTGGGTTTTGGGCGTGGCCCGGTTGATTTCATCCGCCAGCAGGAGCTGGGTGAACACCGGTCCCTTGCGCAGCACGAATTCGCGCGTGTCGGCGTTGAACAGCGACACACCGAGAATGTCGGCCGGCAGCATGTCGCTGGTGAACTGCACCCGTTGATAGTCGAGCGAAAAAATCCGCGCCAGGGCGTGGGCCAGGGTGGTCTTGCCCATGCCGGGCAGATCTTCGATCAGCAGATGGCCGCGCGCCAGCAGGCAGGCCACCGCGAGGCGGATCTGTTCGTTCTTGCCCAGCACCACCTTGCCGACCCGGGCCAGCGCACGCTGTACCTTTTCCATCAGCGCACCGCGTGGCCGAGGGCGACAATCCCACGAGCCATATCGGCCTTCAGGTCAGCCAGCCCTTCCAGGCCCACGGCAACGCGAATCAGGTTTTCGGTGATCCCGGAACGCTGTTTTTCTTCCGCGCTGACACGGCCGTGGGTGGTGGTGGCCGGATGGGTAATGGTGGTTTTCACGTCCCCCAGGTTGGCGGTGATGGACACCAACCGGGTGGCGTCAATAAAGCGCCAGGCCGCCTGCCGGTCGCGCGCACCGTCGCTGTCTTCCACCTCGATGGAGAGCACGCCGCCGAAACCGCTCTGTTGCTGCTTCGCCAGCGCGTGCTGCGGGTGCTCCGGGAGGCCGGCGTAATGCACGCGGGCAATGCCCGGTTGCTGCACCAGCCAGTCGGCCAGGCCCTGGGCGTTGTCCGAGTGGGCTTTCATGCGCAGGGCCAGGGTTTCAAGCCCCTTGATAAACACCCAGGCATTGAAGGCGCTCATGGTGGCGCCGGTGGAACGCAGGAAGCCGTAGATCTCGTTCAGTGTTTCTTTCGGGCCAACCACTGCGCCGCCGAGGCAACGGCCCTGGCCATCAAGATATTTGGTCGCACTGTGGATGACCAGGTCTGCCCCCAGTGCCAGCGGTTGTTGCAGCGCCGGTGAGCAGAAGCAGTTGTCGACGATCAGTTGCGCGTCATTGGCGTGGGCCAGTTCGGCCAGCGCGCGGATATCGCCCACCTCGGCCAATGGGTTGGAGGGCGTTTCCAGATACAGGAAGCGGGTTTCCGGCCGCACGGCGGCACGCCAGGCATCGAGGTCGGTCAGGTCCACCAGCGTCGTCTCGATACCGAATTTCTTCAGGTACTTTTCATAGACCACGTTGGTGGTACCGAACACGCCCCGTGAGCTGACGATGTGGTCGCCCGGTTTCAGCAATGCCAGAAAGGTAGAGGTGATGGCGGCCATGCCGGACGCGAACGCCACGCAGCGCTCGCCGCCTTCCATCGCCGCCAGGCGCTGCTCGAAGATCGACACGGTCGGGTTGGTGAAGCGCGAATAGACGTTGCCCGGCTCATCGCCAGCAAAGCGCGCAGCCGCCTGGGCCGCGTTCTCGTAGACAAAGCTGGAGGTCAGGAACAGCGGTTCTGAGTGGGTCATCTCGCCAGTGCGCAACTCGGCGGCGCGGATGGCAAGGGTCTCTATGCTCAGATCGTCCGGCAACTGCCGTTCACTCATGCCTGCTGTTCCTTTCTCTCAGTGAGGCGCGATGGTACGTTTACTCCGCGTTATGCAGATCGATGATACCGTTTTCAGCCAGTGCAGCGGCGCGCTCGCGGTCACGTTTGTGCTTGGAGGCATCGTTGCGCAGGCGCTCAAGGTAGTCGAGATAGTCCCGGCTAATATTGCCCGCTACGTAGTTGCCGTCAAATACCGAGCACTCGAACTGCTCGATGGCCGGGTTGCCCTCGCGGCAGGCGTCGACCAGATCCTGCAAATCCTGGTAGATCAGCTTGTCGGCGCCGATCAGTGCGCAGATCTCTTCCACGCTGCGGCCGTGGGCAATCAGCTCGTTCGCGGCCGGCATGTCGATACCGTACACGTTCGGGAACTGTACCGGCGGCGCGGCGGAGGCAAAGTACACCTTGTTGGCGCCCGCCTCGCGGGCCATCTGGATGATCTCGTTGCAGGTGGTGCCACGCACGATGGAATCATCCACCAGCAACACGTTCTTGCCGGAGAATTCCAGCTCGATGGCGTTGAGCTTCTGGCGCACGGATTTCTTCCGCTGCTGCTGGCCGGGCATGATGAAGGTGCGGCCGATGTAGCGGTTCTTGATAAAGCCTTCGCGGAATTTCACATCCAGCGTGTTGGCCAGTTGCAGCGCCGAGGTGCGGCTGGTGTCCGGAATCGGAATGACCACGTCGATGTCATGCTCCGGCCATTCCCGCAGCAGTTTCTCCGCCAGTTTCTCGCCCATGCGCAGGCGTGCCTTGTAGACGGAGATGTCGTCGATGATGGAATCCGGCCGGGCCAGGTAGACGTGCTCAAAAATGCAGGGGTTCAGGCGCGGGTTATCGGCGCACTGCTGGGTGAAGATCTCACCTTGGGATGTGATGTAGATTGCCTCGCCCGGTGCCAGATCGCGCTCCAGATGGAAACCCAGCCCCGACAGGGCCACGCTCTCGGAGGCGACCATGTATTCGGTGCCCTTCTCGGTTTCGCGTTTGCCGAAACACACCGGGCGCACGCCGTACGGATCGCGGAACGCCAGGATGCCGTAACCGGTGATCATGGCCACCACGGCATAGGCGCCTTCGACGCGCTCGTGCACGCGGCGCACGGCGGAAAAGATGTCTTCCGGTTGCGGCATCAGCTTGCCCAGGGTCTGCAACTCATGGGCGAACACGTTCAGCAGCACTTCGGAATCCGAGGTGGTGTTGATATGGCGCAAGTCGGCCCTAAAGATATCTTCGGCCAGTGCAGCGGAATTGGTCAGGTTGCCGTTGTGGGCCAGGGTGATCCCGTACGGCGAGTTGACGTAGAACGGCTGTGCCTCCGCCGAACTGGAACTGCCCGCGGTGGGATACCGCACATGGCCGATGCCCATGTTGCCGACCAGGCGACGCATGTGCCGGGTCCGGAACACGTCACGCACCATGCCGTTGTCCTTGCGCAGGAACAGGCGGTCTCCGTCGCAGGTGACGATACCCGCGGCATCCTGGCCACGATGCTGGAGAACGGTCAGGGCATCATAGATGCTCTGATTCACATGGGAGTGCCCGACTATGCCCACTATGCCGCACATGCTCGGTACCTCGTTACGTTAGGGTTGACTGCCAACATTCAGGACGAACGCTATAAACTCACCGGCCACCTGTCGTGACCAGTCTTCCATCATTGCAAACTGAGGCACCAGCACGGACTGCTGCCACCAGGCATCGTCGGTAAAGATCGGCGCAGCCAGGACCACCAGCACGATCACCAGCACGATACCGCGTACTGCGCCGAACACCATGCCCAGCAGACGGTCGGTGCCGCTGAGGCCTGTCACCCGGATCAGTTCACCCAGCAGGTGGCTGATCAGGGCACCGACAATCAGTGTGCCGGCGAACAACAACCCGAACGCCACCGCCATGCGCACGCTGGGCGTCTCAATGGAGGCTTCCAGCATCACTTCAAGGCCGGGGCCGAACAGCCGGGCAACGACAAAGGCGGCCACCCAGGTGACCAGGGAAAAGGCTTCGCGCATGAACCCGCGCCGGACACTGATCAGCGCCGACACGGCAATAATGAACAGGATCGCGCCGTCTGCGAGGTTCATATCCGCACCAAAGGATGAGGTCGCGCATGGTAGCAGAGCGCCTGTGCTCTGTTCCACCGGCGCGAGCCAATCATTGCGATAGCAGGCTGCTGGAGAACGACCTGTGCCGAAGGTGTGATCACACCCCCGGCAAGCTCAGCTGTCGATAAGCAGTTGATTTGCCGTATCCGCCTTTGTCGTCAGGGTGCCAGGGACACGACCAGCCCCTGCACTCGCAGGCCGGCGTCGCTGGCCAGCCTTTCCCGCAGCGCCACCGCCGCAGCGCGCTCGAGTTCCGGCCCGGCAAACACCCGGTGCAACGTCTGTCCGCCCTGCTCTACCGTGCGGGTGAAGGCGCGGTAGCCGGCATCACGTAATTGCTGTGCCTGGCCACTGGCACTGTCGGCACTGCTGTAGCTGCCCACCTGCACGGCCCAGCCCGTCAGCGGCGGCGGATCCTGAACCGCCGCCGGCGGTTCGGCGACAACGGCCGGCGCCTCTGCCACA
The DNA here is from genome assembly GCF_009846755.1 of Alcanivorax sp. S71-1-4. Lineage (GTDB taxonomy): Bacteria > Pseudomonadota > Gammaproteobacteria > Pseudomonadales > Alcanivoracaceae > Isoalcanivorax. Next base: position 48,762 of record NZ_AQOR01000017.1, on the reverse strand, counting down.
GCCGGCGGTACAGGCGGCGGTACAGGCGCCTCGGCATCCCGGGCACGCTGTTCATATTCCTCGCCTGCCCGGCGCACGGTGTCGCGGTCCTGTTCGATCTCGGCCAGGGCCATGTCCTGTTCGGCCTGGTCGACCACCGGTTCAATCGCCATCTGAGGCAAGGTCGGCGGCGGCGGAATGCTCATGTCCAGCGCCACGCGCACTTCTTCCGGCGTGCGCAACAACAGCGGCGTGATGATGGCGGCCAGCAACAGCAGGAGCAGACCACCGATAATGCGTTGCTTGAGCTGTTTATCCACCTGTCACCTCGGCCATCAGTACAGTCTGGGCATCTGCCACAGTATAGAAGGAACCGAACACCAGCACCCGGTCACCGGGGGCGGCGGCGCGCCGCGCCGCCTGCACCGCGTCCGTCACGCTGGCGTGGCAGCGTGTCGTCGCATCCGGCAGGGCATCGGCCAGCCGCGCTGCTGTACCGGCACGGTAACCGTCCAGATCGGCCAGCCACCATTGATCCACCACCGGGGCGAAAGGCGCGAGAGCCGCCACCGGCTTGTCTCCGAGCATGGCGCACACGGCCAGGGTACGGCCACCCCGCGCTGCCGGCACACGGCGCAGGAACCGTGCCAGCGCCTCACGGTTATGACCGACATCCAGATACCAGTCCACGCCCTGCAACGGCAAGTGCTGGCAGCGGCCAGGCAGCTGCAGTGCTGCCGCGGTGGCCAGGTGTGCCGGGGCCGGAGGGCGTCCCAGCAGCGCCAGCGCCTGCGCAGCCGTAGCCAGATTGTCCTCGCCCAGCAGCACCGGCGGCAGGGGCTGCGGCGCACTGCCCTGCCAGAACAGGCCGCGTGCATCAGTGCCGAAATCACGCCCGCCACGCAGCAACGGCACGCCGTCCTGTTCAGCCAGTGTCGCCACCACCGCCGGCATGTCTGCTTCGCCATACAGCAGCGGCCGCCCGGCACGCCGAATACCGGCTTTCTCGGTGGCGATGGCGTCGCGGGTGTGGCCCAGCCAGTCGGTGTGATCCAGCCCCACGGAGGTGATGACGGCCACGTCAGCGTCAATGATGTTCACCGCATCCAGGCGACCGCCAAGCCCGACTTCCAGAATCAGCAGGTCGGGGGCGGCTGCACGGAATACGCAGAGCGCGGCCAGGGTGGTGAATTCGAAATAGGTCAGCGGCACCTGCTCTGCCTCGCGCGCCGCCTCGACCTGCACGAACGCGCTGACCAGCGCTTCGTCCGTTGCGTCAATGCCGTCCAGGCGCACCCGTTCGTTGAATCGCTGGATGTGCGGCGAGGTGTATACCGCCGTGTGCCAGCCGCCGGCACGGGCAAGATGATCCAGCAGCGCCACGGTCGAGCCCTTGCCGTTCGTGCCGGCCACGGTGATCACCCTGCCCGTCCACGGCAACCATTGCAGCCGCCGGGCCACCTGCGCCACGCGCGCAAGCCCGAGCTCCATGTCACGGGGATGCAGGGATTCGATATAGCTCAGCCAGTCGGCCAGGGAAGTTGCCATTGCCACTGCCACGGGATGCCTTGAATGGGCGCGATGATACCGGGGATGGGACGGGTGCGGGAGTAGTATGGCGTCAGCGGCCCGGCCCCGGACCCCTGACGCCTGTCACAGGCCTCAGCTTGCCGCCTGCTCCGCCATCGGCGCATGCATCATGCTGGCCAGCAGCCGATGCAGGGTGTCGCGCATCTCGTGCCGATGCACGATCATGTCGATGGCACCGTGTTCAAGCAGGAACTCGCTGCGCTGGAAACCTTCCGGCAATTTCTGCCGCACGGTCTGTTCGATCACACGCGGACCGGCAAAGCCGATCAGTGCGTTCGGCTCGGCCACGTTCACGTCACCCAGCATCGCCAGCGATGCAGAAACGCCGCCGTAGACGGGATCGGTGAGCACGGAAATGAACGGCAGGCCGGCTTCGCGCATGCGCTGCAGCGCGGCACTGGTCTTGGCCATCTGCATCAGCGAGAACAGGGCTTCCTGCATCCGCGCCCCGCCACTGGCGGCGAAGCACACCAGCGGAATGTTCCGTTCCAGGCACACGTCCACCGCGCGCACAAAACGCGCACCGACCACCGAGCCCATGGAACCGCCCATAAAGCTGAACTCGAATGCACAGGCCACCAGCGGCAGGTCACGCAACTTGCCACGCAGCACGATCAGCGCATCGTCTTCGCCGGTGTCTTTCTGCGCAGCGGTAAGACGATCCTTGTACTTTTTCGAGTCCTTGAACTTCAGGCGGTCCACCGGCACCAGGTCGTTGCCGATTTCCACCTGCGCCCCTTCGTCGAGGAACAGCTTCAACCGACGGCGCGCCCGGAGCCGCATGTGGTGCCCGCACTTGGGACACACATCCATGTTGCGCTCCAGTTCCGGCAGGTACAGCACGCCGTCACAGCGGGGGCACTTGCGCCACAGGCCTTCCGGCACGGTGGATTTACGGTCTTCGCCGTCGTTGCGGCGAATGGCCGGAAGAATCTTTTCCAGCCAGCTATTACTGCTCATGCTCAGTCGCTCTTGTCCATGGCGGCGCGCATCTCGGCCAGCAAGGCGGCCACCTGTGTCGGAATCTCGTCCGGCTGGCCGGCATGATCAGCAATGCGCTGTACCAGCGCGCTGCCCACCACGACGCCATCCGCCACCCGTGAAATGGCACGGGCCGATGCTGCGTCCTTGATACCAAAGCCCACCCCAATGGGCAATCTGGCATGTTTGCGAATTGTTTCCACTTTGGCCGCCACTTCCTCCACATTCAGTGTCGCCGAGCCGGTCACGCCCTTCAGCGACACATAGTAAAGGTAGCCACTGCCCGCCTCGGCGATGCGCGCCATGCGCGCTTCGGTGGTGGTGGGCGCCAGCAGGAACACCTGGTCCAGGCCCTGTGCACGGAACAACGGACCGACCAGTTCGGTTTCTTCCGGCGGCAGGTCCACCAACAGCACACCGTCCACGCCGGCTTCGGCGGCACGCGCAGCGAACGTCTCGTAGCCCATTGCCTCGACCGGGTTCAGGTAGCCCATCAGCACGACCGGCGTACGGTCGTCCTGCTGACGAAACTCGGCCACCATGGCCAGCACTTTTTCCAGCGAGGTACCCGCGGCCAGCGACCGCTCGCAGGCGAGCTGGATCACCGGGCCATCGGCCATCGGATCAGAGAACGGCATGCCCAGTTCGATCACGTCGGCACCGGCCTCGACCATGGCATGCATCAACGGCACCGTCACGGACGGCTGCGGGTCCCCGGCGGTGACAAACGGGATCAGCGCTTTACGGCCCTGTGCTGCCAGTGCTTCAAAACAGCTTGCTATACGACTCACGACCGCTCCTTACACTTTCATGCCATCGAGCGCGGCGACAGTGTGAATGTCTTTGTCACCACGGCCGGAGAGATTGACGATGATGCTCTGGTCCTTGCCCAGCGTCGGCGCCAGTTTGCGCGCATACGCGAGCGCATGGGCAGATTCCAGCGCCGGCATGATGCCTTCCACCAGCGTCAGTTCGCGGAACGCCGCCAGGGTTTCGGTATCGGTGACCGCCACATAGTTGGCGCGACCGATATCCTTCAGCCAGGCATGTTCCGGGCCGACACCGGGATAATCCAGACCGGCAGAAATCGAGTGCGTCTCAATAATCTGGCCGTCGGCGTCTTCCATCAGGTAAGTGCGGTTGCCGTGCAGCACACCCGGCCGGCCGGCGGCCAGCGGTGCAGCGTGACGCCCTGTCTCGACACCGTCCCCTCCGGCTTCAACGCCATAAAACGCGACGCTCTCGTCTTCCAGGAACGGGTGAAACAGGCCAATGGCATTGGAGCCGCCACCGACACATGCCACCAGCGCATCGGGCAAACGCCCGGTCTGCTCCAGATGCTGCGCGCGTGCTTCGCGCCCGATCACGCGGTGAAAATCGCGCACCATCATCGGATACGGGTGCGGGCCGGCGACGGTGCCAATGATGTAGAAGGTGTTATCGACGTTGGTCACCCAGTCCCGCATCGCCTCGTTCATGGCGTCTTTCAGCGTGGCCGAACCGGAGGTCACCGGGATCACTTCCGCCCCCAGCAGTTTCATGCGGTAAACGTTGAGCTTCTGCCGCTCCACGTCTTCCGCGCCCATGTACACCTGGCATTGCAGCCCCAGCCGCGCCGCCACCGTGGCGGTGGCCACACCATGCTGCCCGGCGCCGGTTTCGGCGATCACGCGCGGCTTGCCCATGCGCTTGGCGAGCAGCGCCTGGCCAATGGTGTTGTTCACTTTGTGCGAGCCGGTGTGGTTGAGGTCTTCGCGCTTGAGGAAGATCTGCGCGCCACCCAGCTCACGGGTCCATCGTTCGGCCAGATACAACGGTGAGGGGCGACCCACGTAGTTCGCCAGATCGCGGTCAAACTCGGCCAGGAAGGCCGGGTCATTGCGCAGTGACAGGTAAACGGATTCCAGTTCTTCCAGCGCCGCCATCAGGGTTTCTGAGACGAAGCGACCACCGTAGGCACCAAAATGCCCCCGGGCGTCGGGGAAGGCTGCATAATCAGGACGTTCAGACACCTTCAACTCCTCACGGTTGACTCGGGCCGCCGGTCTAGTCCGCCGGCCCCTGGTCGTCAGGCTGACACGGTCAGCACTGCGCCAATTGCTGCATCAGCGCCGCCACAGCGTCCGCTGACTTGATTCCCGGCAATCGCTTGCCTGTATCAGGATCGTGTGCTTCCACGCCCCCGCTCACATCCACGGCCCAGGGCCGCACCTGCCGTACCGCCTGCGCCACATTGCCGGCATCCAGCCCGCCGGCCAGCACCACCGGTAATGGCAACGTCGGCGGAATCAGCCCCCAGTCAAAGCGTTCACCTGTGCCGCCGGGCAGGCCCGGTACATAGGTGTCCAGCAGCAGTGCACGGGCGCCGGCATAACGGGCTGCCTCGGCGTTCAGGTCCATGCCCTCGCGCACGCGCAGAGCCTTGATCCAGGGCCGCCCGAACGACGCGCAGTATGCCGGTGACTCGTCGCCGTGAAACTGCAGCAGGTCCAGCGCCACGCTCTCCAGCAGCGCGCGCACCTGTTCCGCCGGGGCGTCCACAAACAGCCCGGTGCTGGTCACGAAGGCCGGCAGCGCCGCGCAGATTGCCGCCGCCTGCGCGGGTTGCACCGCACGCGGGCTGGGCGCGTAGAACACCAGCCCGATGGCATCGGCCCCGGCACGGGCGGCCATCTGGCCGTCTTCCGGGCGAGTAATACCGCATATCTTCACGCGGGTGCGCAACGAAAGTCTCCTGGTCCGGGAAGCGGATAGTGCAGGCCGCAGCGTCGCGGCGGCGTCAGTGTTTCAGGCGTGAACAGGCATGGTAGCAAAAAATCCGGTCGCCGCGCAGGGCCTCACACTGCCAGCACGTCAACGCCAGGAAGACAGCTCGCCCGGCAACCACTGCGGCCCGAACGGCTCATCGGGCAACTCGAACACCGGGTCATAGCGAACGCCGACCAGATACAGCCCGTACGGCGGTGCAGTCACGCCGCCCAGGCGCCGGTCGCGGGCGGCCAGCACTTCGCCCGCCCAGGCAGGCTCCGCCTTGCCGGTACCAATGGCCATCAGCACGCCGGCGATATTGCGCACCATGTGCATCAGAAAGGCATTTGCTTCGGCCTCCAGCACGATCAGCCGCTCGCGCTGGAACAACGCCAGGTGATGCAGCGTCTTCACCGGGGATTTCGCCTGGCAATGGATGCCACGGTAGGAGGTGAAATCGTGTGTGCCGAGCAGCGCCGGCAGCGCCTGCCGCATGCGCTCGACATCCAGCGGCCGGTAGTTCCAGGTCAGCTGCCGGTTGTACAGGCCCGGTCGGATCGTGTGGTTGTAGATCACATAGCGGTAGCGGCGTGCCACGGCCCCGAAGCGGGCATGAAATTCGGTGCTCACCGGTTTTGCCCAGCGGATCGCAATATCCGCCGGCAAGGCGCTGTTGGCGCCGTACACCCAGCCGCGTTCGCTGCGCTCGGCATCGGTGTCGAAATGGATGACCTGCCCGGTGGCGTGCACCCCCGAGTCGGTGCGGCCAGCACAGGAGACGCTGACCGGATGGTTGGCCACCTTCGCGAGCGCCCGCTCTACCTCGGTCTGTACCGTGCGGATGCCCACCTGTTGGGTCTGCCAGCCGTGGTAGTGGCTGCCGTCGTATTCCACGCCCAGCGCGATACGTGCCATGGTCTGATCAGTCCTGTCCTGCTTTGGCGTTCTGCGTAGAACGGCAAAGGGCGGCGCCGATACCGGCGCCGCCCCTGCCCTGTTGCGTCGTGCGTTGCGGCCCTGCGGGTCAGCCTACCTGGCTGAGCAGGTCCCGGGCTTCCGCCTGTTGCTGGTCGTTGCCCTCGGCGACAACCTCATTGAGGATGTCGCGCGCACCTTCGGTATCCCCCATGTCGATATAGGCACGGGCCAGGTCCAGCTTGGTGGCATTCTCGTCGGTTTCACCCAGGAAATCGAAATCGTCGTCCTCGCCCAGGCCTGCGTCGTCGGCCACCGCCGGCGTGGCGGCCGTCATCGGCACCGGTGTGCCAGCCGGGGTCTCATCCACGGACAAGGTGTCGTCCAACGACAGTTCATCGCCCAGGTCATCTTCGTCCAGGGACAGAGTCAGCGCGTCGTCTTCGGCCTCGGCCACACTGCTCCCGGCGATACTGCTGCCCGTGTCCAGGTCGTCCAGCGACAGATCATCCAGCGACAGGTCCAGGCTCTCCTCGGTCACGCTGTCACTGCCGGTGTCGGCGAATTCATCACTGACGTCGTCCAGCTTCAGTTCGCCGAAATCCATGCTGTCGTCGCTGTCAAGCGTGCCCAGGTTGCTGTCGAGTTCCAGCACCGGGTCAGCGCTCAGGGCCGCGGACACTTCTTCGTCGGACAGGCTGTCATCATCGCCATTGAGGCTGTAGCGATTGTCTGCAGCGGCCGGGGTCTCGTCGTCGAGTGAGAACGAGAGGCTGTCGTCATCAGCAGCCAGCGCCGGCTCGGTTTCGGGCAGCGTCAGTTCAAAATCGCCGAGGTCGTCATCCAGGCTGAAGCTGTCATCCGTGTCGGTCTCGGCCGGGCGATTGCCGGACAGGTCAGCGCTGAAATCCAGCGCCTGATCGTCGTCATCCGCCAGGCCGGCAGCCGGCGCCGTGCTGGCCGGCTCGCTGAGGTCCATGGCCAGATCATCAAATGACAGTTCTTCGTCGGCCTCTTGCGGCACGCCGCCCAGACGCGGACGCAACGCTGCAATGTGCCGGTCAAGCTCGTCATTGAGCCCGGTCAGCTTGGTGGCTTCCTGATCGAAGCCGGGTTTGTCGTTGCTTTCCGCCAACACGTCCAGCAGGCGTTTCTTCAGGTCAATGCGGCCCGGTTCGGCGTTGATGGCGCTGCGCAGGTGGCTCAGCGCCTGCGGGTACTGGCCATAGGCCATGAAGACATCGACCTGCTCCAGCGGATCCTGCGCCGGCGCGGCGTCCTCGTCCTGCTCCGCCATCAGCGGCACATCGTCCTCATCGTCACCGATGGCCGGCAGGAAATCATCGTCGTCCCCGAAGTCATCCTCTTCGGCAAACGCTTCGGTATCGTCGTCGGTGGTGTCTGCCTCGGCGGCGGCCTTGCGGCGGCGCACCACCAACAGGGCCAGCAGCGCCAGCACCAGTGCAGCCGCGCCAAGGATCAGCGGGTTGCCCAGAATCTGGTCCAGCAGCGACGGCTGCGGTGCCGGCGGCGGTGTCACGCGCGGCGGCGGGGGCGCCTGGCGCTCTGCCGGGGCCGGTGCGGCGACCGGGGCGTCGGCTTGCTCACTGTCGTTCTCGGCGGTGGTATCGGCACCGGCCTGTGCCGGCGCATCGGCGATCTGGTTGCCGTCGCCTGCACTGCCTGTCTCACCCGTGCCGGCGCTGGCATTGCTGCCTTCGTTCGCGTCACCACTTTCCGTGCCTTCCAGTGCCGGCACCGGTTGCAGCAGGCTCTCGTCGGTGACGGCCACGCCCCGCTCTTCCTGCAGGCGGCGCAGTTCTTCCTGCAGGCGGGTAATCTGGTCGTTGCGCAGTTTCAGCAGTTGTTCGCCGGTGTTGACCTGCGCTTCCAGGTCATCCAGGCGGCTGCCCAGTTCACTGTTCTCGCGACGCAGGCGATCCAGATTCTCGTCACGGATCGCCAGTTCGTTCTGCAGGGCGGAGGTATCGCCGCTGGCAGTGCCACCGCTGCGGCCAGCGGCACTGCTGCCGGCACCACGGCCTTCACCGGATGCGGAATCCGGCGCCACCAGTGTCACCCGTCCGCTGTCCTGACCGGTGCCGGCAACGCCACCTTCAATGGTGCGCGGCGTGCCGTCCAGCGGCTGCCGTGAGGGGGTATCCAGGCCACGGGCCTGCAGCATTTCCCGCCACTGGCGGTTCTGTTCAGCCACCCGGGCAATCGCATCGCGGGTGGAAATTTCACGCACTTCCTGCTCACTGGGCAGGCGCAGCACGGCGCCTTCGCGCACCAGATTCACGTTGCCATTGATGAACGCGTCCTGGTTCATCTGCTGGATCACCACCATCATCTGCTGCACCGACACACTGCCAGTGGGCCGGTTCCGCGAGGCAATCCGCCACAGGGTTTCATCGGCCTGCACCGTATGCGTACGGCGCGGCCCGCTGCTGTCAGCGGGCCGGTACGTGGAGGGTGCAGAGGGTGCCGGGGCATCGGCGGTGGCCAGCGGCCGGGTGGCCTGCCTGGCAGGCGGTTGCGCCGACGGCTGCGGGGCACTTTGCGGCTGTTGCTGGCGCGCCGGTGCCACCGGTTCGTTGAAGCCGGCCGCGTAGCTGGGCGGGTCAAGCAATACGGTGTATTCGCGCAGCAGGCGACCGGTGGGCCAGAGATACTCCACCAGGAAACTGACATAGGGTTCGCGCACGGGCTGACGGGTGGTGATGGTCACCGTGCCGGTGCCGTCCGGACGCAGGTCGATATTGAAGCGCAGGTCGGCGTGCATGGCCTGCCGTTCGACACCGGCCCGCTCGAAGTCCTTGTCTGCAGCCAGATTGACGAGCAGTTCCTCTTCGGTCAGGTCCCTGAGATCCGTCAGGGACACTTCCATGTTCAGCGGCTCGTTCAGATAGGAATGCAGCTCATACTCGCCCACCCCCAGAGCGGCGGCCAGACCTGGCACACACAGCGCCCAGGCAGTGATACTGATCCCCATTCCTCTCAACATGAGTCTTCGCACCATGGTTGAATCCTGATTATTTTTTATGTCTCCTGCCGCAACGCGTCCGCTGCGGGGCGCCCGACGGGGGCCGGACAGGGTCAAAACAGACCACCCGATGGTTCCGGATTCTGCCCCAAAAGCGAAGCCGGAACCTAGAAACTATGTCACATAACGCCAGTAAGTATTCATCACAGATGGTCTTTTATCAATAACTGGGCAATTTGTACACAGTTCAGCGCCGCGCCTTTGCGCAGGTTGTCGGTGACCAGGCTCAGGTTCAGGCCCTGCTCGCGGGACAGGTCCGGCCGCAGCCGGCTGACCCAGACCCGATCGTCCCCCACGGCCTCGGTGATCGCGCTGGCATAACCCCCCTCTTCCTCCACCGCTGCCAGGCCCGGCATGCCGGCCAGCAGCGACGCCGCCTGGGCAACGTCCATCGGCTGCACGGTTTCCAGCGAGACGGTCAGAGATGTACCAAAAAACACCGGCAGGCGCACCGCAGTGGCATTGACGCGCAACGACGGATCACCGAGCAGACGCATGGTTTCCAGTGCCAGCCGCACCTCGGCGCGGGAGGCGCCGCTGCCGAGCGCTTCGCCGACAAGCGGCAGCATGTTAAAGGCAATCTGGCGACCATACAGCCCGTCGGCCTCAATGCCCTGGCCGTTCATCAGACGCGCGGTCTGCCGCGCCAGTTCATCCACGCCCTCACGCCCGGAGGCAGACACCGGTTCACACAGGGTGGCATGCACCTGTTGCAGTCCGGCGGCATCCAGCAGCGGCTTCAGCACCATCGACAACTGGATCGCACCCGGCGACGGGCTGGCAATAATGCCGCGCTCACGAAAATCGGCCAGCATCTCCGCATTCACTTCCGGCACGATGACCGGGATATCCTGCTCGGCTGCAAAGGCACCGCTGCAATCAATGACGATCGCGCCGGCCTCGGCTGCGCGCGGCGCGTATTGCAGCGCCACCGCTTCAGGCACAGCGAAAAACGCCAGTTGCACCGTGGAAAAATCGAATTCGGACAGCGGGCGCACCGCCACATGGCGACCGCCCACGTTCAGACGCTTGCCGGCGGATTCCTCGGTCGCCAGCAGGCTGACGTCGCCCAGTGGCAGATCGCTCTCGCCGAGCAACTCAAGCAGGGCGCCACCGACCAGGCCGGTGGCACCCACGACAACAACATCATATTTGTTTTGCATCAATCCCTTCTGGTCCCCATCAGGACTCAAGCAGGATGCGCAGCATGCGGCGCAACGGCTCGGCGGCCCCCCACAGCAGCTGGTCGCCGACCGTGAAGGCATTCAAATACTGCGGCCCCATGTTCAGCTTGCGCAGCCGCCCCACGGGAACCGTCAGGGTGCCAGTGACCGCCGTCGGGGTCAGTTCACGCAACGTCACTTCGCGCTCATTGGGCACCACCTTCACCCAGTCATTGGCGCTGGCGATGATATCGTTGATCTCGTCCATGGGCACGTCTTTGGTCAGTTTCACCGTCAGTGCCTGGCTGTGGCAGCGCATGGCGCCAATGCGCACGCAGGTGCCATCCAGCGGGATCGGGTTGCCGGCACGGCCCAGGATCTTGTTGGTCTCGGCCTGTGCTTTCCATTCTTCCTTGCTCTGGCCGTTGTCCAGCTGCTTGTCGATCCAGGGCAGCAGCGAGCCGGCCAGGGCGTGGCCAAAGTTGTCTTTCGGCAACTGGTCGCCACGCATCGTCTCGGCGACAACACGGTCGATATCCAGGATGGCGCTGCGCGGATCGGCCAGCAGGCCGGCCACGTCGGCGTGCAGTTTGCCCATCTGTGCCAGCAGCTCGCGCATGTTCTGCGCACCGGCCCCGGACGCGGCCTGGTAGGTCTGGGCACTGGCCCACTCCACCAGACCGGCATTGAACAGGCCGCCAAGCGCCATCAGCATCAGGCTCACGGTGCAGTTGCCACCAACGTAGTTTTTCACGCCGTTTTGCAGCGCTTCGTCGATCACACGGCGGTTGACCGGATCGAGTACGATCACGGCGTCGTCTCTCATGCGCAGCGCGGAGGCCGCGTCAATCCAGTAGCCGTCCCAGCCTGCCTCACGCAGCTTCGGGAAGATCTCATTGGTGTAGTCGCCGCCCTGGCAGGTAACGATCACATCCAGGATTTTCAGTTCATCAATGCTGTTGGCGTCTTTCAGGGCAGGAATGTCCTTGCCCACATCCGGGCCGGCTTCGCCGACCTGTGAGGTGGAGAAAAACACCGGTTCGATGTCACGAAAATCATTTTCCGCGCGCATGCGTTCCATCAGTACGGAACCCACCATGCCGCGCCAGCCGACAAAACCGACTCTCTTGCTCATTCATGTTCTCCCGTCCGAAGCCGCGTCCGCCTCATTGCCATCGCGGCGTTCGCCCGCGCGCAGCGGGCCTTCGATGTCTGCTTAGCCGCGCAAGGCAGCGGCAACGGCGTCACCCATTTCAGTGGTGCCCACTTTGCGGCAGCCATCGGTGTAGATATCGGCGGTGCGCAGCCCGTCTTCGAGCACCTGCTCCACCGCTTTTTCGATCGCATCGGCTACGTCACCACGGTCCAGGCTGTAGCGCAGCAACATCGCCAGTGACAGGATCGTCGCCAGCGGATTGGCGACACCCTGCCCGGCGATATCCGGGGCCGACCCGTGGCACGGCTCGTACATGCCCTTGCGGTTCACATCCAGGGAAGCCGACGGCAGCATGCCGATGGAGCCGGTCAGCATGGCGGCCTGGTCCGACAGGATGTCACCGAACAGATTGCCAGTCACCAGCACGTCGAACTGCTTTGGCGCGCGCACCAGTTGCATGGCCGCGTTGTCCACGTACAGGTGCGAGACATCCACTTCCGGATAATCTTTCGCCATCTCCGTGATGACTTCTTTCCACAGCTCGGTCACTTCCAGCACGTTGGCCTTGTCCACCGAGCACAGGCGTTTGCCGCGCGCCATGGCAAGCTCGAACGCCACTTTGCCGATGCGGCGAATTTCGCTTTCGCTGTACACATCGGTGTTGAAGCCGACACGTTCGCCGTTTTCTTCACGAATGCCACGGGGCTGGCCGAAATAGATGCCCCCGGTCAGCTCGCGCACGATCAGGATATCCAGCCCGCTGACCACTTCCGCTTTCAGGCTGGAAGCGTCGGCCAGTTGCGGAAACAGGATCGCCGGACGCAGGTTGGCAAACAGTCCCAGCGAGGAACGCAGGCGCAGCAGGCCACGTTCCGGGCGCTTGTCACGTTCGATCTGGTCCCATTTCGGGCCACCGATGCTGCCAAACAGAATGGCGTCGGCCGCACGGGCTTTCTCCAGCGACACTTCTGGCAGTGGATCGCCGTGCACGTCATACGCCGCGCCGCCCACCAGCGCGTCATCCGTTTCGATCTCCAGGCCAAAACGGGCTTTCGCCACGTCCAGCACCTTGACAGCTTCTGCAACGATTTCAGGGCCGATGCCGTCACCGGCCATAATCAGAATCTTTTTCACGCGTTCTTGTCTCCGCAATACATTTCGCGCCGCGCGCCGGTCATCCGGCGCACGGCAATGCTTTTTTTATTGCACAAATACCCACGGTTCGCGCTGCTGACGGCTGGCCTCGTAAGCACGAATGGCATCCGACTCCTGCAACGTCAGGCCAATGTCATCCAGACCGTTCAGCAAACAATGTTTACGGAAGGCATCCACCTCGAACGGAATTTTCACCCCGTCCGGCCGCACCACCACCTGTTCTGCCAGGTCAACAGTGAGCTGATAGCCTTCCTGTGCGAACACCTGCTGGAACAGGGTCTCGATGTCGTCTTCCGGCAACACGATCGGCAGCATGCCGTTCTTGAAACAGTTGTTGAAGAAGATATCGGCAAAGCTCGGTGCCAGCACCGCGCGAAAACCAAAATCCTGCAACGCCCAGGGCGCATGTTCGCGGCTGGAACCGCAACCGAAGTTGCGGCGGGCCAGCAACACGCTGGCGCCCAGGTAGCGCGGCTGGTTCAGCACGAAGTCCTTGTTCAGCGGGCGCTTGCTGTTGTCCTGGCCAGGCTGGCCTTCGTCCAGGTAACGCCACTCGTCGAACAGGTTCGGGCCAAAGCCGGTGCGTTTGATCGACTTCAGGAACTGCTTGGGGATGATCTGGTCGGTGTCCACGTTGGCACGGTCAAGCGGCGCCACGAGGCCGGTATGGGTAATGAATTTGTCCATCAGCGTGTCCTCGCTCAGCAATCGCGGATATCGACGAAATGACCGGCCACCGCCGCTGCCGCGGCCATCGCCGGGCTGACCAGGTGCGTGCGCCCGCCATTGCCCTGGCGGCCCTCGAAATTACGGTTCGAGGTCGAGGCGCAATGCTCGCCCGGTTGCAGGCGGTCCGGGTTCATGGCCAGGCACATGGAACAGCCCGGTTCGCGCCATTCAAAGCCCGCTTCGACGAACACCTTGTCCAGCCCTTCTTCTTCAGCCTGCTTTTTCACCAGACCGGAGCCGGGCACCACCAGCACCTGCTTCACCGATGCGGCTTTCTTTTTGCCCTTCGCCACTTCGGCGGCAGCCCGCAGGTCTTCGATACGCGAGTTGGTGCAGGAACCGATAAAGACGCGGTCCACCTTGATGTCGCTGATCTTCATGCCCGGCGTGAGGCCCATGTATTCATAGGCGCGCTCCATGCCGGCGCGTTTCACCGCGTCGCTTTCCTGTGTCGGGTCCGGCAATGTCGCATCCACCGGCAACACCATCTCCGGCGACGTGCCCCAGGAAACCTGCGGCTTGATGTCGGCAGCGTTGATCTCGACCACGGCATCAAACTGCGCGCCCTCGTCGGACACCAGCGTGCGCCAGTATTCCACGGCAGCATCCCATTGCTCGCCGGTGGGCGAGAACGGGCGCCCCTGGCAGTAGTCGATGGTCTTGTCATCCACCGCCACCATGCCGGCGCGGGCGCCGGCCTCGATGGCCATGTTGCAGACTGTCATGCGGCCTTCCATGGACAGCGAGCGGATCGCACTGCCGGCGAATTCCAACGCGTAACCGGTACCGCCGGCGGTGCCGATGACACCGATAATGTGCAGCACGACGTCTTTTGCCGTCACACCCGGCCCCAGGTCGCCATCGACCCGGATCTGCATGTTCTTCATCTTTTTCGCCACCAGACATTGCGTGGCCAGCACATGCTCTACTTCGCTGGTGCCGATCCCGTGCGCAAGGCAGGCCAGCGCACCATTGGTGGAAGTGTGCGAGTCACCGCAGACCACCGTCATGCCCGGCAACACCGCGCCCTGCTCCGGGGCCATCACGTGCACAATGCCCTGGCGCACATCGCCGATGCCGAATTCACGGATGCCGAACGCGCGGGTGTTTTCTTCCAGCGTCTGCACCTGGATGCGCGAGGTGTCATCCTCGATATCCGCCGCACTTTTGAAGGGCGTGGTCGGTACGTTGTGATCCAGCGTGGCGAAGTTCGCGCCCACGCGCCACGGCTGGCGTCCGGCCAGACGCAGGCCTTCGAACGCCTGCGGCGAGGTCACTTCGTGAATGATGTGACGGTCGATGTAAATAAGGGCGGACCCGTCATCACGCTGGGTGACGACATGCGCTTCAAAGAGTTTGTCGTAAAGTGTCTTGGCGACCATTGCTTGCTCTCCCCTGCCCGGACACGGGCGCTATCAGGAGGTCACGATACGGGCTTGCCATCCATAAATCCAATTCATAATATTTATCCTAAGGATTCCCAAGAGGAATGAATCAATGGTGTGGTCGGAAGGTATGGCAGTGGCGGGGGGAGGTCCGACGTCTGACGTCGGACGTCGGACGCTAAAAGAAAGGCGGCCAGGGCTGGGGTGTATTTTCAAGCGTCAGACGTCCGACGTCAGACGTCAGACCTCCTGACCCATGGACACCCACAGCCTGCAGGCCTTCCTGGCCGTCACCGAACACGGCAGCTTTTCTGCCGCCGCCGAAGCGCTGTTCCTGACCCAGCCGGCCATCAGCAAACGCATTGCGCTGCTGGAAGAACAACTTGGCGCGCGGCTGTTTGACCGTATCGGCCGGCAGGTGCACCTGACCGAGGCTGGCCGCGCCCTGCTGCCCCGGGCACGGGGCATTCTGCGCGACATGGACGACACCGTACGCGCCATCAGCAACCTGTCCGGCGACGTCAGCGGCACCCTGCGCATCGGCACCAGCCACCACATCGGCCTGCACCGGCTGCCGCCGGTGCTGCGCCGGTTTTCGCGGCAGTATCCGCAGGTGCAACTGGACATTCACTTCATTGATTCCGAAGAAGCCTGGGAAGGCGTGCTGCACGGTGACCTGGAACTGGGCGTGGTGACGCTGCCGCCGGAGCCGGACCGACGCGTCAAAAGTGCAGTGATCTGGGACGATCCGCTGGTGTTCATGGCCGCCCCGGAACACCCGCTGGCACAGGAACAGCAGGTCACACTGGCCATGCTCACCCACTACAGCGCCATCCTGCCGTCGCCGGTCACCTTTACCCGGCGCATTGTCGAAAATCTGTTCGATGAACACCGGCTGACACTGAATATCTCCATGTCCACCAACTACCTGGAGACCATCTATATGATGGTCTCCATCGGCCTCGGCTGGAGCGTGCTGCCGGCGACCATGCTCGACGGCGCTGTGCAGGCCCTGCCGGTGACCACGGCGCTGCCACAGCGGCAACTCGGCTCTGTGATGCACCCGGCGCGCAGCCTGTCCAACGCCGGGCGGCATTTTCTCGACGTGCTGCAGGCCGAAGCCAGGATGTAATCATTGTATAAACCGGCGCCGCCATGCTCGACAGGGCAACGCGCCACGCGCCATGCTCAGGCGCATTGACGGAGGGGACTCATGCACAGCAATCAGACCGGCCCGGAACTGCTCAGCCAGAACCATTGTTTCGGCGGCTGGCAACGACGCTACAGGCACCGTTCAGAGGTGCTCAACTGCGACATGATCTTTGCCATCTACCTGCCGCCGCAGGCCGAAAAAGGCACGGTACCCGTGCTGTGGTGGCTGTCCGGGCTGACCTGCACCGACGAGAATTTTGTCACCAAGGCCGGCGCCCAGCGGTTGGCTGCACGGCTGGGCATGGCCATCGTCTGCCCGGACACCAGCCCGCGCGGCACCGACCTGCCCGGCGAACACGACAGCTACGATTTCGGCTCCGGTGCGGGGTTCTACGTGAATGCCACCGAGGCCCCCTGGGCATCGCATTACCGTATGTACGACTACGTGACCACCGAACTGCCGGCGCTGATTCAGGCCCATTTCCCGGTCAACGGCCGTGAGGCCATCAGCGGCCACTCCATGGGGGGCCACGGGGCGCTGGTGTGTGCGCTGAAGAATCCGGGCCGCTTTGATTCGGTCTCCGCCTTCGCTCCGATCGTCAACCCGATGGACTGCCCCTGGGGTATCAAGGCGCTCGGCGGTTATCTGGGTGAGGACCGCAGCGGCTGGCAGGCCTGGGATACCTGCGCACTGGTGGCCTCGGGCGTGTCCAGGCAACCGCTGTTCGTGGACCAGGGCCTGGCCGACAATTTCCTCGCCGAGCAACTGCGCCCCGAGCGGCTGGAAGCGGTATGTCACGAACAGGGCCATACCCTGCACCTGCGCCGCCACGCGCACTATGACCACAGCTACTTTTTCATCGCCAGCTTCATCGACGATCACCTGCGCTACCACGCCCGCCACCTGGGCCTCGTGCCGGACGACGCCGACGCATGACGCGACACACGCCCCCTGCCCGCCTGAGCTGGCCCTGGCGCACAGAGGGCCAGGCCCGCCTGGTGCCAGGGGGGGACGATTTCCTCGCCGCCATTCGCGCACAGCTTGACGCGGCGCGCCACAGCATAGACATCGAGCTGTACCTGTGCAGCAGCGGCGCGCTGTTCGAAGACTGGCTGCAGGTGCTGGATGACGCCGCCGCGCGCGGCGTCCAGGTCCGCATGTTGCTGGACGATGTCGGCAGCCACGGCCTGAACCAGCGCGACCGCGAACGCCTCGACCGGAGCCGGGTGACCTTGCGCTGGTTCAATCCACTGCGGTTCGGGCACCCGGTCAACGCCCTGATTCGCGACCATCGAAAAATCATCATTATCGACGGCGAATATGTCTGGACCGGCGGCATGGGCCTGGACGATAACTATTCTGCGCACCACAGCGGCAACCAGGCCTGGCGTGACCTGATGGTTTGCAGCGACGGCCCGGTCGCCGGCGATGCGCAGGCATTGTTCGAGCAGGCCTGGGCGCTGGCCGACGCGGGGGCGCTGCGCGGCGCGTTGCGCTGGCGGCTGCATCACGACGTGACACACAGCCGCGACGAGGCACCGGCATCGACGCCTGCAGCACGCCTGACCGCCGCCCGGGGCGGCCGGCGCAATCCGCTGCTGCGCAGTGTCATTCGCCGCATCGGCCGTGCCCGCGAACAGGTGTGGCTGTGCACGCCCTATTTCCTGCCACCACGCCCGCTGTACAAAGCACTGCAGCGCGCGGCGCGGCGCGGCGTCACGGTGCGGCTGCTGGTGTGCGGCCCCTGTACCGATCACCCGATCATCCGTTTCGCAGGCCAGCATCTGTACGGGCGCCTGTTGCGCGCCGGTGTGGAAATCCACGAATTCCAGCCCTGCTTTATCCACCTCAAGGCGGTGCGGGTGGACGGCTGGTGCACGCTCGGCTCGTTCAATTACGACCGCTGGAACAGTAGCTGGAATCTGGAAGCCAATGTGGAATGGCAGGACGACCGCCTGTGCAGCGAACTGGATGCGTTGCGTGAGCAACTGCAACAGGAATGCCGTGCGATGGACTACGCACACTGGCGCCGGCGCGGGCTGGTGGCACGCCTGCGCGAAAGCCTGATGTTCTGGTTCGGCACGCGCCTGTTGCGCGCCCTGCATGCCCTGCGGTGACCGGCCATGCCCCGTCCTCTGCACCCGCCCCCCACCGCGCAGCTCGCCTGGCCCTGGCGCGACGAATGCCGGCTGACCTTGCTGGCCGGCGGCCTGCGTTTTCTGCCGGCGATTCGCACCGCCCTGCAAGGTGCCACCCAGACCGTCCACATCGAAATGTACCTGTGCGCCTCCGGCGCACTGTTTGACGAATGGCTGCGCGTGCTCACCGCGTGTGTCGCCCGCGGCGTGCGGGTGCGCATGCTGCTCGACGATATTGGCTGCCGCGAACTGGCCGTCGAGGACTGGCATCGCCTGCAACAGGCCGGCATCACCGTGCGCCGCTTCAACCGTCTGCAATGGGCGCGGCCGCTGGCCGCGCTGGTGCGCGACCATCGCAAACTGGTGCTGGTGGATGGCCGGCGCGCCTGGGTCGGCGGCTTCTGCCTGAATGATGAAAGCGACCCGCGCATTTTCGGTGACGAGGCCTGGTTCGATGCAATGGTCGGCTGCCACGGGCCGGTGGTCACCGATTTCGCCGCACTGTTCGAACAGGCCTGGGCACTGGCCGGCCGTGGCCCGATCACCGATGCCCTGCGCTGGCGCCTGCAGAAATACCCGCCACCGCACGCCAATGAAGCCGGCCGCTGCGACGGCTGGGCAAGGGTGCGTGCCGCACGCGGTGGCCGCAACAATCCTGTGCTGCGGGCGTTCGTGCACCACGTGCTGCGCGCACAGCGCGAGGTTTGGCTGTGCACGCCCTATTTCCTGCCACCACGGTCACTGTACAAGGCATTGCTGTTCGCGGCACGGCGCGGCGTTGACGTCCGCCTGACCGTGCCCGGCCGCAACACCGACCATCCGGTGCTGCGTTACGCCGGGCACCACCTCTACCAGCGGCTGCTGCTGGCCGGCGTGCACATCGAGGAATACCAGCCGCGCTTCCTGCACCTGAAAGCCGCCCGGGTGGATGACTGGTGCACGCTGGGTTCGTTCAATTATGACCGCTGGAACAGCAGCTGGAATCTGGAAGCCAATGTGGAAATCATCGACAGTGATTTCTGTCATCAATTGCGCGCACTGCAGCAGTCCCTGGCGCAGGATAGCCAGCCGGTGGTGCCGCATCGCTGGCTGCGTCGCCATCCCTGGCAACGCTGGCGGGCAACATTCTGGTACTGGTTCGGCACGCGGCTGATCCGTCAGCTCAAGGCATTCTGGAATACCGCTACCGCAAACCGGGTGGAAAAACATTAACAGGCTGCTGAAAAACAGCCTGTGCTGACAGCCTGATTAAACTGTCAGCACAATCAGGCGCAGCAAGCGATTGGTTTCCAGTGCCCACCTTTGCCGTCACTCAAACGCTGATCAGTCAAACGCAGCCACTGGCGTCAGCGTCTCGCAGTTCTGTACGTACCAGAGCGCATACCGGCTTTCGTCCAGGGTCATGTAGTGGCATTGCCAGTAGACCAAGCCGTCATCCTGCTCGCCGGGGAAACGGGCCTGCATCCGCAATGTCAGCACCTCGCTGCCTTCGTCCAGAAGCGCCAGTTCAAGCAGGCCGCGCGCTGCATCGTACTGACCCAGACGCACGGACAATGCATGATCGGCCGCGAACGTCTGCACCACGCTTTGCGCTTCGCGACGCGGCGGCAGGCGCCCGTCTTCGTAGAAATAGCCTTCGATGTCCAGCGAGATGGCAGAGCTGGCCTCACCGAACTGCATCGCCACGTCGCCCTCCGCTCCGGCGGCAGCATCACGCTTGAACAGTTGCTGGAGGCTGCCCAGTGTCTGCTCTACCGGCAGCGCCTCATCATTGAGCCATAACCCGCCTTCATGCAGTGTCAGCGTCAGGCCCAGCCTGTCATCCCGCTCATGCAGTACGCTGCCAGCCTGTTCGCGCCAGGCCGGTGGCATCTGCTCAACCAGCGCCGCGTCCAGCTCGGCATCAATATTGACATCCACGACACGCAGCCAGCCCTGTGGCGAGACTTCACCCAGCGCTTGCAGCGAGGTCACCGACGGCGGCAGCCCGGCATAATCGGCACGGGCCTGCACACTGGCCAGGGTGTGAGCCTGCGCACTCGCCAGCAACGAGACGGTGACCGCGGAACGTCCCGGTTGCAGGATGCGCTGGGTCACCAGTTGCAGCATGTCCTCGAACAGCGGCATCAGCGCCTGGGCGGCCTCCATCGCGGCCTGCATGTCGTCGCCTTCGGTGGCTTCAGTGAGCGTCTGCATGCGTCGCAGCATCGGGTCGAGCGCTTCCAGCCCTTCCGCGCCCAGGCCGAGCGTGCCGAGCGAAAAATACAGACGGTCCAGCGAAGCCAGCGGTGTGTCGGCCAGCGCTGGCGACTGAAGCTGCTCCATCCAGATTTCAAGGGTGCTGTCGAGCAGGCCTTTTTCCACGCGGGAATGCTGGCGAAGGTGCAAGTCCATCTGGATCGGCGGCTGCATCGGGGCGGCCAGATGCAGATCGCTGAAGACGAGCAGGAGGTCCCCCAACGGCGTATTGCCGAGGCTATCCTGGAAGGTGCCCTGGCCGCTGATGTTCGAGAGAGAGAATTGCGTTCCGCGATAATCGATGTGCGTCTTGCCGCCGCTGAGATAGGCGCTTCCTGTCAGCGTCTGCATGTCCGTGTCGCCACGCATCGTCAGCCCGGCGAAGCGCACTACGTCGTCGCCTTCTGCGAACGCCACCGGATTGATGCGCAGCACGTAGTCGACGCGGTCATCGAAACCGATCAGTGCCTCGCCTTCCAGCGGCGAACGGTCGCCGAACAATGTCCTCGCCATGGCCGTGGCTTCACCACCGAGGGCATCCACCAGCAGGGTATCGCGTGCACCGAGCAACCCAACGCGCCACTGGCCATCAAGACGCACCAGCGGACCGAAATGCAGCAGGCTTTCAAAGCGCAGCCGGTCAAGCCACTCAAAGCCCTCGATGGGTTCGGCCGTGGTCAGGCTGTAGACCGCCCTGGCACCGAAAGGACGGTGTTGGTAACTGTCGAGGCGCCAGCTCAGCCCGACGTCGGCGAGCTGTTCAGCACTTTTGGCGAGGTAGGCGCGGTAGCGTTGCTCCACGGCCCGTTGCATCAGCAGATAGCCGGCGATACAGACCACCAGCAGGGCGATCACGCCCAGCACTCCCTTGCGTCTCATGATTCCCCCAGAATATTGATCAGATTATTCGCGGCGCCGACGGCTGAATGAAGCTTGAAAAGTTTCAAAGAGGCTCTTTCAACACCCTGTTACGTCGCGCCTCATGGTACCCGGTTCAGCGCTTCGCGGGAGGATCTGGCGCACAGCCCGCCGACAGACGTTCAGTTCGGCACGACGGGACTGTGCAGCGCCTTCAATGCCAGCACCGCGCCGAGCAATGCCGCGCCCGCAGCAATCAGGTAACTGTCGGCCCCGAGCCGCTCCCACATCAGGCCGGACAACGACGCCCCCACCGCCCAGCCGGCACCGAAACCGAAGCTGGCGTACAGCGCCTGCCCCTGCCCGGCGTGTTCGCCGCCGAAGTGCCGGTGCACCCAGGCAATGGCCGTCGCATGAAAACTGCCGAAGCTGGCGGCGTGCAGCAGTTGCGCGAACACCAGCACCGCCATCTGCTCGGCCAGTGTGCCGATCAGTAACCAGCGCAAGGCTGCCAACAGCAAACTGACGACCAGCAGGCTGCGCAGGGAGAAGCCGGTCAGCAGACGCGGCATCACCAGAAACAACAGCACTTCGGCCAGCACGCCCAGCGCCCACAGCATGCCGGCCTGCCCACGGCTGATGCCGAGCTCATCCAGGTAAATGGTGTAGAAGGTGTAATAAGGACCGTGGGAAAACTGCATCAGGAAAGCGCAGGCCAGAAACACCTGCACATCCCGGCGGCGCAGCATCGCCAGCAGACTGGTGCGGGCTTTTTGCGGACGGCGTGCCGGCAGCGAGGGAATGGCCAGGGTACACAGCCACAGCACCCAGAGCAGCACCAGCAGCGTCCAGGGCACCAGCGTGACCGGCAGATGATCGAGCGCGGCACCGAGCCACAACACCGCGATGATGAAACCCACCGACCCCCACAGGCGCACCAGTGCATAGCGATGGCTGCGGTCGCCCAGCAGGTTCAGCGTCACCACCTCGAACTGCGCCAGCACCGCGTTCCAGAAAAAACTGAAGCCAGCCAGCACCGCGAGCATGGCCCAGAAACCGTCGACGAAGAACACGCTGATGAACACCAGCGCGGCCGCCAGGTTACCGCCGCGTATCACCCGCAGGCGCTGGCCGGTGCGGTCTGCCAGCCAGCCCCACAGATTTGGCGCGCCCAGCTTGGTGATCTGGGGAACGGCCATGAGCAGGCCAATCTGCGCGGCGGAAAATCCCTCGCCCTGCAAATACAGGCCCCAGTAAGGCACCAGCGTGCCCAGCACCGAGAAATAGCACAGATAGAAACCGGACAGCCGCCAGTAATAAGGCATCGTCTGCACCTCGCGCCGGTCAGCACCGGCGCGGTGGAATGGTGGCGTCAGGCGTCGCCGGCGGGAATCGGCGTCATGGGGGGCGCGACGTCACCGCACTGCCCGCGCTGGCGCAGGTAGTGATCCATCAGCACCAGCGCCAGCATGGCTTCGGCGATGGGTGTCGCGCGCACGCCGACACAGGGGTCGTGACGGCCTTTGGTGACCACTTCCACCGGCTCACCGGCCAGGTTCACCGAACGGCCAGGAATCAAAATGCTCGACGTGGGTTTCAATGCCATGGAGACGCGAATCGTCTGGCCACTGGAAATGCCACCCAGCACCCCGCCCGCATGATTGCTGAGGAAGCCCTGCGGGGTGATTTCGTCGCGGTGCTGTTCACCGCGCTGCCCAACCACCGCAAAGCCGTCACCGACTTCCACGCCCTTGACGGCGTTGATGCTCATCATTGCCTTGGCCAGGTCCGCATCCAGCCGGTCAAACACCGGTTCACCCCACCCCGCCGGCACGCCGTCGGCGAACACGGTGACGCGGGCACCAATGGAGGAGCCGTCTTTGCGCAGGGCATTGATCAGCGCTTCCAGCGCCGGCACTTTCGCCGCATCCGGAAAGAAGAACGGGTTGTCGTTGACGCTCGACCAGTCGAACTGCTCCGCGTGGACGTCGCCGATCTGCACCACGCCGCCGTAGATTTTCACCCCCAGGCGCTCGGCCAGGAACTTGCGCGCAATGGCGCCGGCGGCGACACGCATGGCGGTCTCTCGGGCCGAGGAACGGCCACCGCCACGGTAATCGCGCAGGCCGTATTTCTGCGTGTAAGTGTAGTCGGCATGGCCGGGCCGGAAGGTCTCGGCGATGTCGGAGTAATCCTTGGATTTCTGGTCGGTGTTCTCGATCAGCAGGCCGATCGGACAGCCCGTGGTGCGCCCCTCAAACACGCCGGAGAGGATTTTCACCTGGTCCGGCTCACGGCGCTGGGTGGTATAGCGGCTGGTGCCGGGCTTGCGCCGGTCCAGCTCGCCCTGCAGGTCCGCTTCACTCAGTGCCAGCCCTGGCGGGCAGCCGTCAACAATGGCGCCCAGCGCGGGGCCGTGGCTTTCGCCGAAGGTGGTGATGCGAAACAGTTCGCCGAAGCTGTTGCCTGCCATAAGTCACTCTGTCCGTGTTGTCGGTGCGGGGCTGCCGCCATTGTACTCTGGCTCAGGCCGCCGTGCGGAAACGGTCGGCATGTTCGAGCAATTGTTGCCGGGTCAGCATGAACACGCCGTGCCCACCGCGCTCGAATTCGAACCAGAAGAACGGTACGTCGGGCCAGATGCGCAGCATGGTTTCCCAGCTGTTGCCGACCTCGACGATCAGGATGCCGTCGTCAGTCAGATAATCCGGCGCCTCGCGCAGCAGGCGCCGGGTAAAATCCAGCCCGTCGTCGCCGGACGCCAGCGCCAGTGCCGGCTCGTGCCGATACTCCGGCGGCAGGCTGGCCATGTCCTCGGCGTCCACATAAGGCGGGTTGGAGATAATCAGGTCGTAGCGGCCCTCGGCCGCCGACAGGCCGTCGCCATGCAGCGGCCGCACCTGCTCTTCCAGGCCGTGCAGGGCAATGTTTTCCCGGCACACGGCCAGGGCATCTTCGGAAATGTCGCTGGCATCCACCAGCGCCTGCGGCAGGGCGCAGGCACAGGCAATGGCGATGCAGCCACTGCCGGTGCACAGGTCAAGCACACGGCCAACATAGTCCGGCTGCAACCAGGGCTCAAAGCGCTGTTCAATCAGTTCTGCCAGCGGCGAGCGCGGCACCAGCACCCGCTCATCGACGCGGAATGGCAGGCCGCAGAACCAGGCTGTGCCGGTCAGGTAGGCCGCCGGCAGGCGCTCGTTGACGCGGCGGGTTATCAGGGCCACGTACTGCTCGCGTTCCATCGGCAACAGCCGGGCATCCAGCAGCCGCGGGTCACTGTCCCACGGCAGTGACAGCACGTGCAGCAGCAGGGACAGGGCTTCATCGCCGTAGTTGTCGGTGCCATGGCCAAGAAACGCCTCACCACGGCGCAGCACCGTTTCGCCCCAGCGCAGGCAGTCACGTACCGTGAGCAGGGTCGCGGTGGCCTGTTGCTGTTCCTGTGCGCTGATGCTCATGCTGTCTCCACGGGGGCGGTGGCCGGGGCCTGTCCCCGGCGCGCGCAAGATTACCATAAAGCCCCCGCACGACGGGAATCCGCTATCATCGGCAGCATCACCGGCAACCGCAGGACGCCTGCCATGGCCTACTGGCTGTTCAAGACTGAACCGGACACCTACAGCATCGACGATCTCAGGCAGGAACAACGCTGCGGCTGGGAAGGTATCCGCAATTACCAGGCGCGCAACCGGCTGCGCGACGAGGTGAAAACAGGCGACCAGGTATTCATCTATCACTCCAGCTGCAAGGTGCCGGCCATCGTCGGCCTGGCCGAAGTGGTGCGCGACGCCTACCCTGACCCGACCCAGTTCGACCCGGAAGCCCCCTACTACGATCCGAAAAGCGACCCGGACGCACCGCGCTGGTTGCGCGTCGACGTGGCCTACCGGCGCCATTTCCCGCACCCGGTGTCACTGCGCGATATCAAGGCAGACCCGACCCTGGCCGACATGGAGCTGGTCAACCGCAGCCGCCTCTCGATCCAGCATGTGGACGACGACACCGCCAGAAGACTGCTCAGCCGCCTGGACTGAATGCACCAGGATGGACGGCCTGCACCAGTGACCGGCACCGCCACGGTGCAACACCCCCGGCCCCGCCCCTGATCCGGGGGTAAATCACTCCCCTTCCCCTGCCTTCACCTGTGGCACGGCGGTTGCAACGACCGCACCGCAGGATCTTTCACGAGGCAGGGACGTCACGACCGTCAAGGGGGATGGGCTTCACATGAACACATCACAATTCACCGGCCTGCGTTTACCGGCCGCTTTCTTATTATGGCTGTGCCCACTGATGGCCAGCGCGGCGGAAGACACCCTCAGCCCGGGCATCAACATGGCCTGGCTGGCCACCGCCAGCGCGCTGGTATTTCTGATGCAGGCCGGCTTTGCGCTGCTCGAAGCCGGCATGTCGCGCGCCAAGAATGCCCTCAACGTGGTGATGAAGAATTACCTCGATGTCTGCGTCGGCACCGTGATTTTCTGGGCGGTGGGCTTTGGCCTGATGTTCGGCACCAACAGCAGCGGCTGGTTCGGCACCGACCGTTTCCTGCTCGGCAGCGCCGACATGGATACCTACGGCCTGTTGCTGTTCCAGACCATGTTCGCCGCAACAGCCGCCACCATCGCCAGTGGCGCCATGGCAGAGCGCACGCGTTTCACCGCCTACCTGGTGGGCGCGGTGGTCATCACCGGGCTGATCTATCCGGTGTTTGGCAGCTGGGTCTGGAACAGCGACGGCTGGCTGGCGAAGCTCGGCTTCATTGATTTCGCCGGCTCGTCGGTGGTGCATTCGGTCGGTGCCTGGTGCGCACTGGCGGGCATCATCGTGCTCGGGCCGCGCCTGGGCCGCTTCGACAACAATGGCCGGCCACGTGAAATCCGTGGCCACAACCTGACGCTGGTGGCGCTGGGCGGTTTTATCCTCTGGTTTGGCTGGTTCGGTTTCAATGGCGGCTCGACACTGGAAGCCACGGTGGATATCGGCCTGATCAATCTCAACACACACCTGGCCGCCTGTGCCGGCGCGCTGGGCAGCGTGCTGATGGCGCTGGTCAGCCGCCGGCCGATCCTGCTCACGGAAACCGTCAACGGCAGCATTGCCGGCCTGGTCGCCATCACCGCCGGGGCAGCCAGCATGCACCCGCCCTGGGCCATGGTCAGCGGCCTGGTCGGCGGCATCCTGTGCACGCTGAGCACACACCTGATGCTGAAACTGCGCCTGGATGATGTCGTCGGCGCCGTGTCGGCACACGGCGTTGCCGGCGCCTGGGGCACCATTGCCGCCGGTCTGTTCTTCGCCGAAGACATGTTCAACGGCCAGATCGTGATGGTGCAGATTCTCGGCGTACTGGCCTGCTTCGTCTGGACCTTCTTCACTGCCCTGGTAATGTACGTGCTGATCGCCCTGCTGATGGGCCTGCGCGCCAGCGCACAACACGAACAGCGCGGGCTGGATCTGAGCGAACATGCGGAGATCGGTTACCCGGAATTTCCCTCGGACAGTACCGTCTACACCGCTGAACGGGCGGCCGCCGTGGAGGTCCGCTCGTGAATGCGCAGGAACTGAGTGAAAAACGCCGAGCCATCTACACCGGCCTGAAGCCGTTCCTGCCGCGCGAAGACCTGTTGCAGGCGCTGAGTCACTGGGAGGCCAACTACGCCGACCGGCCGCGCTTCACCCTGCAGCGCTTTGTCGCCGACATCTGCCGCGATGACGTGCTGCGTGGACGCCGTTCCGACATTCTGCTGAGCCTGGTGCAGGCGATGAACATGCCGGTGGCCTCGCTGCTGCCGGACCCGCTCCATGACAAGCAACTGGCGCGTGCCGACGGGCCGGTCTCGGCCTCCACCAGCGCCGCCTTCTGCGCCCTGATGGAAGCCCTGATGACACGGGTGCCGCTGCAGACCCGGCACAGTTTCCGGCTCGATCTGCTCAGCTCACTCAGCCGGCGGCACCTGCCGCCCGCGCTGCTGGGAGCCATGCAGAGCTGGTTGGGTAACGACCAGCCATTGAAAGTGCCGGCCGCGCAGGAAACCTTGCTGCAATCGCTGGTCAACCGGACCTACGTCGTGCTGTGCGAACGGCTCGGGCCGGTCGCGGCAGACAAAGCCCTGGTCGAGGCGGTGCGCACTGTGCAGGCAGCGCATCCGGACATGGACAAAGCGCTTAACGGCTTGTTGTAGCAAGCGGCTGTCCGTGTGGCGGCGGTTGCCGCCCCGGGACATCAGGCAGACGGTTGTGCCACGCTGTCAGGCGCCGGCGCGTCCAGGCCGAAGATGAAATCGTCCATGACAAAGCCGTCGCCGATATCGGCGCAATCTTCGCCGAGCAGCGCATAGCCGGCGCGCCGGTAGGCGGCGATGGCGATGTCGTTGTGCCGATTGACCCGCAACCGCAGCCGGGCCGCGCCGAGTTGCCACGCACATTGCTCTGCAGCGCGCAGCATGCGCTGGCCGTGCCCACGCCCGTGCAGCGCCGGGCGCAGATATAGTTTGTCCAGCCAGGCCCCGCCGTCGAGATCGGCGCGCACACTGAAATAGCCACACAGGTGGCCATCCACGCGCAGCCCGCGGTAGCAGACCCCCTCGTCCAGTTCACGCGTCAACTGGGCGTCGCTGTACATGCGCGCGAGCATGAAGCGAATCTGTTCAGTGCTGATCAGGGCCGGATAATGCGCCCACCAGATGTCGGCAGCCAGCGCCTGCAACGCCGGCACATGTGCGTGTTCAATCTTGATCAGTTCTGCGGACATGTTCTCTGCTCCCGGACCCACCGGCGCCCTGGTCGGTTGCGACCGGCTCAGGGGTCTGCGTATGCTTACCGGCACTGGATGGACTGGCCAACAATAATACAGCAGCCACAGCACAGGAGCGCCGCGTGAAGTTGCACAATCAGATTTTCCTCGCCATGGCGCTCGGTGCGCTGGCGGGCTGGCTGACCAGCGAAGGCAGCCAGGTGTTCGGCGTCTCCCTGCTGGCTGTGTACGATACTGCGGGCCGGCTGTTCATCAACGGCCTGCAGATGATCGTGGTACCCCTGATCACCAGCGCCATCATTTCCAGCCTCACCGGCCTCGGCAACGGCCGCGATCTGGGCCGGCTCGGCGGCAAGACCATCGCCTATTACATGAGCACAACCTTTGTGGCGATCATCATCGGGCTGCTGATCAGCAATCTGCTCACACCGGGCATCATCGACGGTGAGCCCGCCGGTGACCGCCTCGGCCTCGCCGCCGACACACAGGACGTGCTGGCGCGTGTGGAAGGACGCGGCGCCGGTGATTTCGCCGGGATCATACTGCAACTGCTGCCCTCGAACCTGTTGCAGGCCGCTGTGCAGGGCCAACTGCTCGGGCTGATCGTGTTCTCGCTGCTGTTCGGCTATTTCCTGCGCAACGTCAAAGGCAGCCCGGGCCAGGCGCTGCGTGACGCCATCGAGGGCCTGTACCAGACCATGGTGCAGATCACACTGTTCATCATCCGTTTTGCCCCCATCGGCGTGTTCGCGCTGATCGCCGCCACCGTGACGCGCACCGGCTTCGACGCCATTGAGCCGCTGGCCTGGTTCTTTACCTGTGTGCTGCTGGCACTGGCGGTGCACGCTTTCGTTGTGCTGCCACTGGCCATCCGCGTGCTGGGCAGGCGCTCCCCGACCTGGCATCTGCGCGCCATGACCCCGGCCATGCTGACCGCCTTTTCCACCGCCAGTTCTGCCGCCACACTGCCACTGACCATGGAATGCGTGGAGAAGCGCTCGCGCGTATCAAAACGCATCGCCACCTTTGTGCTGCCGCTGGGCTCCACCGTCAACATGGACGGCACAGCACTGTACGAATGCGCCGCCGTGCTGTTCATTGCCCAGGCTTACGGCCTGGACCTGTCTCTGGGCATGCAGGCGCTGGTGGTGATCACCGCCCTGCTGACGTCGATTGGCGTAGCCAGCATTCCCGCTGCCAGCCTCGTTGCCATTACACTCATCCTCGGCATGGTCGGCCTGCCTGCAGAAGCCATTGGCCTGATTCTGGTCACCGACCGCGTCCTGGACATGTGCCGTACGGCGGTGAATATCTGGAGTGACAGCGTTGGCGCCGTGCTGATTGCACGCAGCGAAGGCGAAGACGCCGTGTTGAGCCAGCCACCAGATCGCGCCTGATCACAAACCGGCCAACGCAACCGCTACACCGAGACAGCCTTTGCAACGGGACACACCTATTCCATGAGCAGCCCGGCTCCAAGCATTCTGATCACCGGCGGCGCCTCCGGCCTGGGTCGTGCCCTGGCGGAACTGGCCGCACGCCGGGGTTACCGCGTCGCGATCGCCGATACCCATTCAGTCCGCAGTGAGGAAGTCTGCGCACAACTCGCCGACCTCAACACCGAGCATCTGCAACTGACCTGTGATATCCGCCGCGACGGTGACCTGCGCCAGGCCGTGGAGCGCGTCATGCGCCGTTGGGGGCAACTGGACATCCTGATCAACAATGCCGGTATTGCCGGCACCGGACTGTTCGAAACGCTCAGCGACGACGACTGGCGCGCGCTGCTGGACACCAACCTGCTCGGCACCGTGCGGGCCTGCCGCGCGGCCGTGTCGGCGATGAAACGCCAGGGCAGCGGCCACATCATCAATGTCGCCGCCGTGCAGGGGCTGATCCCGGCCCCCGGCATGAGCAGCTACAGTGCCACCGAGGCAGCGCTGATTGCCCTGTCAGAAAGTCTCTACAGTGAATTGCAGCCGCTGGGGATCAAGGTATCGGTGGCCTGCCCGTCGTTTTTTCGCAGCAATCTGGCCGATACCCTGCGCGCCTCCGAGCCGGTCAGCCGGGCGCGCTTTGAACGCCTGCTGGTCCGCCACGATTTCAGCCCGGCCGAAATTGCAGAGCGTATTTTTCGCGGCATCGACGCCGGGGACTTCATGATCCTGCCACAACCAGGGCTCAAGCAGGTCTGGCGGCAGAAGCGCTGGCTGCCGGGCCGGGCCCTGAAAGGCATGCAGGCACTGGCCGAAAAACTGCGGCGCTGATCAGCCGCGCTCGCCGTTCAGGTAACGCAAGGTGGCCTGGTAATCCGATGCCAGCGCCCTGTCGAGCTGTCCCGCCACCAGGTCCACCAGCTTGCCGCCAATCAACGGCACACTGCTGGTGACCTCTGCACGGATATCCTGCACGGCGCCACCGGTGTCATCCTGCAACGTCATGGTGCCGCGCACCTGCACCGGAATACGTCCCACAGTGAACTGATACTGCGCCTGATACGGCTGTCTGTCAGTGCGGGTCCAGAGGAAAGCGGTGATGAGTGTGGCCGACTGGCCAACAAAGCGTTTCGCGAACGCCGGCACGTTGTTGCTGCGGATCTCCATCTCGCGGGCAATGCGAATTTCCAGCCCACGCTCTGTCGGCCCGAAAGCATCAAAACGGTATGCAGTAATGCCGGACATGGCATGGCGGGCGTCGAAGTAATCGCGGCTGGTCAGCGCGGCCAGTAACGTGGCCGCATCCACGGGAAAGGTTCGGCGTCGTTCAAACTGCACGGGCACAACTCCTCCGCTGATCAGTGCCCTTCACTTTCCAGTATTTTCAGCAGCGGCGCCAGTTGTTTCCGCAGCGATGGCAGGTGCCGGCGCACCTCCTCGTCACGGCCGCTGGCCAGCATCGCCAGCGCCTGCTCGACGCTGATCGGCGGCGGTGAGAACGGCTGCCGGGCAGGCTGTTGAGGCTGCCCTGGCAGTGCGTTGCGCAGTGCCCCCTGGGTCATCACCTGATTACCGCCGGCACGCACCGCACCCTGCAGGACCAGAGCGGCCTCCTCCATCACGGTGCGCGCTGTCTGCCCCGGATGCGGGGCCGGCGACAGTACGCCTGCAGAAATACTCAGCGGCAAACGGCGGCCTTCGTGCTGAAGGTTGACGTCCCGCACCTGCCGGCAAAGCCGGTCGGCAAATACCTTGGCGCCGGCAGCATCTGCGGTGGGCAGGGTGATCGAAAACTGGGCCACGCCGGTGCGTGCGGCGGTGTCTTCTCTGCGGATCAGGCGGCCGATCAGTTTCGCCACCTGCACCAGCATGCTGTCCGCTGCATTTTTGCCGACGCGAATGAACAGCTTGTTGAAATGATCCACCTCGATGCGCACCACCGACAGGGCATGGGCATGACGGGCAGCAAAGGCCAGATCCTGTTTCAGCCGGCCCAGGTAGAACTCGGCGTTACCCAGCCCGGTAAGCCGGTCAATGGTCGTGGCCGCCTCCAGGGTGCGGCGTTCGCGCTGGTAATCGGCGTGCGCACTGGCACGGGCTGTCAGGTCGGTGCTGTTGAAAGGCTTGGTGATGAAATCGGTGGCGCCGAGCTGCAATGCCTTTTCCCGCGCAGCTTCGTCATTTTCTGCGCCGGTCACCACGATGACCGGTAACCCGGCGATGCCGGGGTCGTCACAGGTACGGATTTTCTCCAGCAGACCGTAGCCATCCAGCTCCGGCATCGACAGGTCGGTGAACACCACCTGGATACTCTGGTCGCTGCGAATGGCCTGCCAGCCCTGTACGCCATTCTCGGCAACCACCACATCAAAACGCTCACCGAGCATTTTGGTGGCGGCGGTACGCATCACTCTGGAATCGTCCACCATCAGCAGACGCGGCTTGCCCCCCGGCCGGCCGGGTAACTGAGTCATGTCAAACGCCCCTCTCCTGCACCGGCTAAGACCGGGCAGCGTACTTATAGGTGTTATGCAATGCGCCAGGCACGTTCAGTCGCGTGCGGACGGCTGAATGGGCTGATAATGCGACGGCTGGCGCCCGCGCGTATAGCGATACAGACGCGACCCCCGATTGCAGTAATCCCCCCGGGCGATACCGGCCAGATAATGTTCATTGAACAGATGACCGCTTCGCTCCGGGATGCAGAATACCGTACCCGCCGTGCTGTCGAGGTGTGACAGTACCCCAATTTGGGAAAAATAATCACGCCCGTTGGCAAAATGTTCGACATAAGGCACCGGATGGCCGGCCTCGCGGCTGAGCGCGGTGTCGATATCCAGACTGTCGGCCACCCCGCCGACGCAATAAATCTCAAGCTGCTGCACCAGTGGTCGTGTGTGCGGATGGCGCAGCAGCTTGCGCACTATGTAGCTGCCAATGATCGTCCCCTGCGAGTGACACACCAGCACTACGCGCGGGTGCTGCCGCAGCGCCTGCTCCACCACATAGAACGCCGGCCGCGAAAGGCGGCCATCCTTGCGCAACGTCCGCGCCATGACGGAATGGCTCAGGTCACGCAGCAGGCCCCAGGTCGGGATGTGCAGCAACCGTACCAGGCGACCGAACACGGCGGCAATTTCCGCCGCATTGAGCAACGCGACCGGCGGCGCCGTGGCGGCACCATTGATGAAAAACCAGCAACTGTCCTCCGCCACTTTGCCCCCGGGCGGGTGCACCACCAGGGTGCCGGGGCTGCACGACACACGCTGCGCCGGCAGCACGACCTGCAATGCGGCGCTGAGCCAGTCGGCCAACGAGGCGTAGCTGCGCGGATTACGCTCAGACCGCACACTGGGCTCACTGTTCAGCGGCCAGAAGGCATACGGCAAGCTCGGCAGATGGGACAGTATCAATGATGCATCACGCCGTATCGCGGAGCGGTTATACACCAGACGACGAATCCATTTACCTGTTTTTCTCAGCATCAGTGGCCTGCGCGCAATGAGCGGTTTTTGTTGTGCAGTGCGGGGCCGTCCGTGAGCAGGTACACTCGGGCCATCGTGGCCTCGACAAGGTATTTTCAACAACCTGCCACAACCCATTCACCGACGCAGGCAGCCTTCCATGACCGACACCCGCCCCTTTGCGATCACCCTGTTTGGTGCCACCGGTTTCACGGGTGGCCTGTGCGCACGCTACCTGGCCGACCATTTGCCGGCCGGCACTGCGTGGGCCATCGCGGGGCGCAACACGCAAAAGCTCGACGCAGTATGCCAGCAACTGCGCGAAGCCGGCTGCACCCGATTGCCGCAGACACTGGTCGCCGACGTCAATGATCTGGACAGTCTGGACAAACTGGCCGCCGCCAGCCGGGTGGTGCTGACCACCGTCGGGCCGTACGTGAACTATGGCGAGCCGCTGGTCAGTGCCTGCGTGCGCCACGGCACGCATTACTGCGACCTCACCGGCGAGCCGGAATTCATGTACAACATGATTGACCGCTACCATGTCGAAGCAGAAAAAAATGGCTGCGCCGTCATCCACTGTTGCGGGTTCGATTCCATTCCCCATGACGCAGGCGCGCTGTTCACTGTACGGGCGATGGAAGCCGCGCTGGGTGCCCCGGTTCAGGGCCGCCTGGAGATCGAGGCCGCGGTGTCTGCCGCTGGCACTTTCTCGGGTGGCACCTGGCAATCGGCGATCACCGCCTTCGGACGGCCGAGGGAAAACCGTGACGCTGCCCAGCGTGCCCGGCGCGTTCTCAACCATGCCTACCCGCGACGCGCGCACGGCCTGCCACAACGCCCTCATCGCAACCCCGACGGCGGCTGGCTGTGCCCGATGCCTACCATCGACCCACTGGTGGTGTTGCGCTCCGCCCGCGCCCTGCCCGACTACGGCCCGGATTTTCACTACGGTCACTTTGCTGCCGTACGCAGCCTGCCGAAGCTGATCGGTGGCGTCACCGGTATCGGTGCGCTGGTACTGGGCGCGCAAATTCCACCGCTGCGCCGGCGCCTGCTGGCCATGCACGCCTCAGGGGAAGGCCCGAGCGAGGCCAAACGCGACCGGAGCTGGTTCCGGGTGCGCTTCCGCGCGCACTGCCAGGGACACGACGTCGTGTGCCAGGTGTCCGGTGGCGACCCCGGCTATTCGGAAACAGCCAAGATGCTGGCCGAGACCGGCATGGCGCTCGCCTGCGACACCGCGATGCCACGCCGCTGCGGCGTGGTCACCCCGGTCATGGCGCTGGAAGATCGTCTGGTGGAACGTCTTCAGGCGGCAGAAATGGTGTTTGAACAATTGAGGTAGGGTGGGAAGAGCCAAAGGCGAAACCCACCGAGTCCATGCAGCACACTGCTCGCACAAAATCATCGAAACTACCTACTTCCCAAGCCAGGTGATTTCGATGTTTTTGCGGGAGTGATTAATGAGCATGGACCCGGTGGGTTTCGCCTTTGGCTCTACCCACCCTACGCCACAGGCACCCACTCCGGGAGAGAGAGCCCGGCCTGTTTCTGCCGCAGCGCGGCCAGCGAACGCGCATGGTACTTCTGCACCTGCTGGCTGAAGGGCCGCCCGGCCAGTGTCACGGAAAATTCAGTCTGTCCCTGGGCCAGCGCCTGTTCATTGGCCTGCGACCAGGGCAGGAAATAGCCACCCACCTGCTCCTCGATCAGTGGCCGCAACGCGGGCAACAGGGTGGCTTCCGTTTCGAATTCGCCCTCTGCCACCGGCGCTTCCATCCGCGCCAGCCAGGCCATCACCGCCGGCACGCATTCGCGCATTACCAGGCCCGGGGTCGGGTCCGAGGCCAGCTCTCTGAGCTGGCCGTACAGGCCGAAATCCGCCAGACAGGGGCGGCCACCAAACAGATACGGCCGCGTCGCCAGATGGGTTTCCAGCAGCGCCAGCACTTCGTGGAATGATTGTTCGATCAATGACGCGGTGCCAGCATGGCTCCCCACAAACGCCAGCCGCGGTACCATGCGTGTGCGCAGGAAATCCACCACCGGCGCCAGCGCTTCGTCCGGCTGGCCGGGCATCTGTTCGCGGGCAATGCGCAAGGCGGCCGAATCCTGATCCATCGGCCGGCTCCAGCGATAATGGAACATCGGCTTGTTCAGCCACTCGTCCGCATACTCTTCCAGCATCGCCGAGAGGAACGCCAGCACGGGCGACGCCGGCTGCATTGGCGGCTGCGGGTGACGCTGCTCGAGCGTCTCGATGATCGGTGTGGAATCCTGCAGCACCTCACCTTCCGGACATTGCACCAGCGGGATCAGCGGCAGCTTCGCCAGCGCCTGAAAATCCGGCATGCGCGCCATGCTGCGCTGCACCCAGACATGATCGATCTGCTTGTAACGAAACCAGCTCCGCACCTTGACGGAGTACGGCGACATTTCCAGACCGTAAATGAGATACTGCTCGGACATCGTCAGACTCCTGCGGGAGAAACAATGCAAACGGTTTATGAAGCCGCCGATATGCTGGAAGCACATATGGTAGCCGGTATGCTTGACCAACAAGGTATTGCAGCCTGGGTACTCGGTGACATGCTTCAGGGGGCCATCGGCGAAGTCCCGGCCGGCAGCCTGGCGCGCGTGACCACACGCGCCGAGGACGCCGACCGGGCGCGGGATATCATTCGCGAATGGGAACAGCAGCAACCGGCACCCACCAGCCCTGCCCCGGACACTACGCTGCGCGCGTTACCCAGGCAGTGGCCGGCGTTCCTGCTTGGCCTGCTCGCCGGCATGCTGGTCATGGCCCTGATGATGCGATAACGCCGGTCAGACGAAATACATCACCAGCCATTCCGCGATCATCGCCGGCTTTTCCTCGCCCTCGATATCGATCACGTACTCCAGCTTCAGCAACCATTGGCCCGGCTTGCGCTCGGCGGCCTCCAGCAGCTTCGCCCGGGCACGGATACGCTTGCCGACTTTCACTGGCGCCATGAAGCGCAGCTTGTCGAAACCGTAATTCATGCCCATTTTGAGCCCCTTCGGCAACAGGAAGCCGTCGATGGTGCTCTGCAGGTATGGCAGCAGGGAAACCGTCAGGTAACCGTGGGCGATCGTGGTGCCAAACGGGGTGGCTTTCGCCTGCTCCGGATTGACGTGGATAAACTGGTGATCCAGCGTGGCGTCGGCAAACGCATTGATGCGGTCCTGGTCGATCTGGAACCACTCGGACGCCCCCAGGTCCTGGCCGACGTAGCGGTGTAATTCAGTGGGTTCAACAATATTCATAGCGCATCCCTTTAACGATCCTGCCTGGATAACGACGGTTTCACGACCGCTCTTTTTGGCCCGGCCCATGATATGGCCGGCGGGTTCCCCCAGATTATGTTGCTGCCTGATCATACCTGCCCGCCGGTCAGGCTCCATGACCCGGCGCCAGCCTCTGGCTGAGCATTCCGGTCAACGCGCCAGGAAAGGCCGTATCACCTCGGCAACACGGTCCGGCGCGTCCATGTGCACATGGTGGCCACCCGGCACCCGCACGACGCTGATGTCCTGCACATGGGCAGCACGTTCAGCAAAGGAGCCGGCCCCCTCCAGCCCCTGGGCCGCTCCCACCAGCAAGGTGGGGGCCTGGATAGCGTGCAGGAAGCCGCACACCTGCTCTTCCGTCAGGCGCAGTGAGGACGGCAGCCGCAGCCGCGCATCACTGCGCCAGGTCCAGCCGCCAAAGCCGGACTCCAGACCTCGCTCGCACAGCAGCCGCGAGGCGCTTTCCGACAGGCCGCCAAAGCCCAGCGTGCGGGCCGCCACCGCTTCGTCGACACGCGGGTAGCGCGGCTTGCGCTTGGCCCCCAGGTCCTGCATGGCCCGGATCGCTTTGCGCAGCGTCGCGGGTGCCTCTTCACCCGGTGTGCTCGGCGGGCCCAGCCCGTCAAGCAGCACCAGCGATACCACGCGATCCGGGAAGGTCCCGGCGAACAGGCTCGCGATGCCGGCGCCCATGGAGTGGCCCAGCAACACAAAACGCTGCCACCCCAACGCATCGGCAGTGGCCAGCACATCGCGCACATTATCAATGTAGTGGACGGTACTGTTCAGCGGCCGCGCAGCGGACTTGCCGTGCCCGGCAAAATCCAGCGCAAACAGCGGCTGCCCCAGATGGGGCGCCAGCGGCAAAAACGAGTTGGCGTTATCGAGCCAGCCATGCAGCGCCAGAATCGGTGTCCCCTCACCGGGCCAGAATCGACCCGCCAGCGGCAGCCCCCAGGCTTCAATCCGCCGCTCCTCCGGTGTTCGCATCCGTCGTACCCTCCAGCATCGGCAGCAACGCTTCAAGAATGATCGCTGACGCCGTGCCGGGCTGTTCCAGCGGGAACATGTGCCCTCCCGGTGCCAGTCGATAAACCATTCCATGGCGACGCACATGCCGGAGCGCACAGCGGCGAAACATGGGTTCCGACTCTGCACCTGAGACCATCAGCCCCGGCACCTCCCTCAGCGGTGCCAGACGGCCGGTGTTTCCCGGAGTTGTACGAAAAACATCCACTTCTACCGCCGGAGCATAGCGTAACCGCCAGCCGCCATCATCCTTTTCGAGACCGGCGTCCAAGTAATCCGCCAGGCAACGGCTGTCGAAACGGTTGAAGAACCCGCGCCGGCCAAAATAACTGTCCACCGCCTCACGGTCCGGCCAGTGGGCGCGACGCCCCTGACTCAGGCCAGCCGGTGTAATGCGGTCTGTCTGGCCCAGTCGGCGACCCAGATTGAACAACAGGCCCTGCCATCCATTCACCAGTGGCGGGTCCAGCATCACCAGCGCGCGAAACCACTCCGGCCGACGGTGTGCCACAAGAAACGTCAGCACGCCGCCCATCGAATGCCCCATGCCCACCAGCGGCTTCGGCAGCGGCGCCATGAAGTCCTCCAGTTGCCGGGACAGGCTCTCCCACCC
The DNA here is from genome assembly GCF_009846755.1 of Alcanivorax sp. S71-1-4. Lineage (GTDB taxonomy): Bacteria > Pseudomonadota > Gammaproteobacteria > Pseudomonadales > Alcanivoracaceae > Isoalcanivorax. The sequence goes on along the minus strand of NZ_AQOR01000017.1, from coordinate 10,911 downwards.
GGCATCCACCGGATAAGCAGGATCGTGCCCCAGACGGTCCAGGGCGTGCACATCGAAATGGTGAGAAAAGGGTGCCAGGAACGTGCGATAGCTGCCGCCGGGAAAACCGTTGGCGTGGGAAAACACAAGTGTCGGGCGTACTGTCATGATCACCTCCAGGCCCGGCAGTATAGCAGCGCCGTGAAGGTGCCCGGCCAGACGCGCATGGCGCGCGAGGTCACTTTCGGTCATGGCAACTCGCGGTCCACGTGCGATGCCCCTACAATGGCTGCGCCACGACGGAGGAAGGCATGAAGCTGATTTCATTCAACATCAATGGTCTGCGCGCGCGGCCGCACCAGATGGAAGCGCTGGTTGCCACGCACCAGCCGGATCTGATCGGCCTGCAGGAAACCAAAGTCCCGGACGAACTGTTCCCGCTGGAAACGATTACCGACCTGGGTTACCACGCGTATTATTTTGGCCAGAAAAGCCACTACGGCGTGGCGCTGGTGACGCGCGAACCGCTGCTTGACGTGCAGTACGGTTTTCCCGGCGATGACGCCGATGCCCAGCGTCGCATGATCATCGGTCGCCTGAAGGATGCTGACGGCCAGACGGTCACCGTGCTCAATGGTTATTTCCCGCAGGGCGAAAGCCGCGACCACCCGATCAAGTTCCCGGCCAAGCAACGCTTCTATGCCGACCTGCAAGCCTACCTGGAAAACCACCACACGCCGGATGACCGGCTGGTGATCATGGGGGATTTCAATATCTCCTCCCGCGATACCGACATCGGCATTGGCGAGAACAATCGCAAGCGCTGGCTGCGTGACGGCAAGTGCAGCTTTCTCCCGGAAGAGCGCGAATGGTTCGAACGCCTGTTGAGCTGGGGGCTGCGCGATACGTTTCGCGAACAGTACCCGGATGTGGACAACCAGTTCAGCTGGTTCGATTACCGCTCGCGCGGGTTCGAACAGGACCCGCCGCGCGGCCTGCGCATTGATACCCTGCTCGCCACCGCGCCGCTGATCAGCCGGCTGCGCGAGACCGGCATCGACTACGACATCCGCAGCATGGAAAAGCCCTCGGACCATTGCCCGGTCTGGGCCAGCTTTCACTGCCAGGCAGGCTGAATGAGCTCGCGGCTGCACCCGGAAAAGCTGCGCGAGTCACCGGTCCTTGACCGGCTCGGGTTACTGATCGATATCGGCATGATCCTGCTGGTGATCAGTAACCTGCTGCTGATCGTCTTCGACTGGCTGTTCGCCGCCAGTACCGTACAGCAATTACTCGCCCGGCATACGCCGGATTTCTTCGTCTTCTACCGCGACACGATCCACGCGGACTTTGTCTTCTACGACCTGCTGTTTGTGTCCATCTACCTGACGGAATTCGTGGTCCGCTGGGGGTTTGCCATTGCCCGGCAGACCTACCACCGGTGGTTCTTCTACCCCTTCGTGCACTGGTACGACCTGCTCGGCTGTATCCCGGTAGGCAGTTTCCGCTGGCTGCGGATGCTGCGCCTGATCAGCCTGGTGTACCGCCTGCAACGACTTGGCGTGATCGACCTCCGCGACACCTGGCTGGGGCAGACTGTGCTCAAGTATTACCGCGTGGTGGTAGAGGAAATCTCTGACCGCGTGGTGATCAATGTGCTGGAAGGCGCACAGCGTGAAATCGGCCAGGGCAGCCCGTTGCTCAACCGTATCGAGCGCGACGTGCTGACACCGCGCAAACCGGCACTGGTGGATTTCCTCGCCGGGCGCATCATCAGCGCGGCCCAGTCCACCCACGGTGACTATCGCGACCGCCTGGGCAGCTACCTCAGCCATCTGACCGACGAGGCCCTGAGTCGCACCCGCAGTGGTGCCCGCCTGGCGGCCATCCCGGTGGCCGGGCCTCGCGCGGTGGCCATGCTCGGAGAAAGTGTGCGCGAAGTGGGCGTGGCACTGGTGGACCAGATGATCGAGGACATCAGCCACCCGGATCATCGCGAGTACCTGGACCAACTGATCAGTGACCTGATCTCGCACACCAGCCATGGCACGGCGGGCGAACTGAACCTGCTGGTCCGGGAAACGCTGATCGATGTGCTGGACCAGGTGAAGCAACAGGTGTCGGTGAAGCACTGGAAGCTGGATGAGCAACAGATCACAGGTAAAACTGACGGCACCAGCGTACAATAATCCGCCCACGCCAACCGGCGTCCACTCATGACACAGCGCGCAACACCGATGAATGACACACCAGCCCAAGCCGACCAGGACGACGAGCCGCTTGCCCGCGCCAGCGTGCTGCTGGTGGACGACACACCGGAAAACCTGGTTGCCATGGAAGTGGTCCTGGAAGAACTGGACTGCGACCCGGTCAGCGTCACCTCCGGCAACGCCGCCCTGGGCCAACTGCTCAAACGCGAGTTCGCGCTGGTCCTGCTGGATGTGCAGATGCCTGGCATGGACGGCTTTGAAGTCGCAGAGCTGATGCGTAATTACCCGCGCACGAAAAACGTACCGATCATTTTCGTGACCGCCATTTCCAAGGAAGACCGCTACGTGCGCCGCGGCTACCAGGCCGGTGCAGTGGACTATCTGTTCAAACCGCTGGACCCGACCATATTGCGGGCCAAAGTGCGCTTCTTTCTGGAACTGGATCAGCAGAAACGCCGGCTGGAAAGCAAGCTGGCCCGCAGCCGCGCCTCACGGGAGGCACTGTTCGCTGCCTATGGCGACATGCTGGAACAGCCGCTGCCCCCGACAGAGCATTGAATACCGATGACCGACGACGCCCTGACCACACTGGAAGAAGAAAAGACAGGCACCCTGCTGCGCCGCCGCTACCGCCTGGTGGCCTGTTTCGGTTGTGAGGATTTCGAGCAGTTTCTGCCCCGCTACAATGCCCTGAGCGACGCCCTGGTGCAGTGGTATGCAAAGCGCGACAAGCGCTGCGGTGAAGTGCGCGTCGAAGCCTGCATCCACCCCTGGATTGCCGGCCGCGTACGCGAATATGTCCGCGACCTGCGCAAACGACCCGAACATGCCGCACTGCAACACCTGCCGCTACAGTTGGTGCTCAAGGCCGAGGACTGCGTCCTCGAAGAACGGCTGTACGAACCGCTCGAATACTGATCGTGCCACTTTTCTGGCTGAACGCCCGGATGGTCCGCAGCGCGCAGCTTCTTCAAAAAAAAAGCCGGCATCGCTGCCGGCCTGTCTGACTCCGCAAATGCGGATTGTTATAACCCCCCACGGGTCGCTAAAACCGTGCCGCCTCAGGCGGCATTGATCTGCACGCTGGCCAGGTCCAGGCGCTCTCGCCCACCGCGCAGGCAACCCGCCACCGCCAGTGGCTGGCCATCGGCATCCTGCTGCACCGTGAGCAGATCGATAATACGGGGACGTTCCAGGCGGCTGCCGTCCGCCTCTGACACCACCATCACCTGCGGCCGCAACCGCCGGCTCGGATTCTGTGCCACCACCACGCCAAGCTGACCGGTAGAAAGCTCCACCGCCGTGCCGGTCGGGTACACCCCGATGGCCTGGATGAACTGCTCCACCAATGCCGCCTGAAAACCACTGTCACGCTGTTCGTACAACATGGAGACGGCTTCCGTCGCCGTGCGCGCCGCAGCCCAGGGCCGCTCGCTGGTCACTGCATCATAGCTGTCGACGATGCCGGCAATGCGTGCCAGCAACGGAATCTGGCTACCGGACAGGCCAAACGGATAACCACTGCCGTCATGCCGCTCGTGGTGGTACTGCACTACCGCCAGCATCTGGTCGTTCACACCGCCACAATGTTGCAGCAGCTCGACGCCGTAATTCACATGGCGATGCATTTCTGCCCAGCCGGCATCGTCCAGCGGCGCCGGGCTGTTGAGCATGCTGCGTGGCAGACGGGTCTTGCCCACGTCCATCAGCAACACGCCTGTGGCCAGATTTTCCAGCACATCCTTCGGCAGCCCGAGATGGCGGCCAAACACGGTCGCCAGGATTGATGCGCGAATCGAGTGTGCGTAGCCGTAGGAATCCACGTCCTTGATGCGTGCCAGCCAGACCATGGCGTCCGGATTGCGCAGAATGCTGTGCACCATCACCGCCGCCGCCTTGCGCGCCACACGCAGGTTCAGGCCCTTGCCGCTGCGCAGGTCGTTGAGCAGATGGATGACCGCACGGGTAATTTCGCGGTGGTACAGCGTCGCCGCGACCACTTCCTGCTTCACCGGCTGGGTGATGCCGTATTTGACCGGGGTGAATTTGCCGAGGCCGCCGCGGATGCGTGGCTGCTGCGCCGGTTCGGCCTGTTTCGCGGCCGGCGCGGCGGTGGCACGGGCGACCTGCTCCAGGCTGACCTTGCCCAGTTGCAGGTCGATATAGACGTGGCGGCACCAGTGCTGGAGCTGCTGCAGTTCCTCCCGGGTCCGCAGGTGAAAGCCCTGCAGCGGGAACGGCGTTTCAATCCACGGGCGATCCAGCTCGGCGACGTACATCCCGAGTTGCAGATCTGCTGTGCTGATGCGCTCTGTCTTGACGGCCATAAGGTTCGACTCGCGGGTTGTGCCACCCACTCATGATTAAGTACCAATACTACTTCATGCCATAAGACATTAGCATGTGACGAACATCACATTTAGACACACCCATCCCCGACGGCGGGCTCAGGCCGACGGGCGGTTGTGGCTGATCACCGCCAGGGTCAGGCGGGCAATGCAGACCGGCTTGCCGGCCTCGTCGCTCAGCCGGATATCCCAGACCTGTGTCGTGCGGCCCAGATGGACCGGCCTGGCCACCCCCGTCACCAGCCCGCTGCGCACCGAGCGCAGATGGTTGGCATTGATATCCAGCCCGACGCAGTAGTGCTGCGACGTATCCACGCACAGATTGCCGGCCATGCTGCCCAGCGATTCCGCCAGCACCACCGAGGCTCCGCCATGCAGGATGCCCATGGGCTGATGAGTGCGGCCATCCACCGGCATGGTGCCGGTAACGCTGTCCTCACCGATGTCCGTGATACGAATGCCGAGCACCTCGTTGATGGTGCCCGACTGCATAGCGTTGACACGCTCGATATCCACCACTGAATGCCAGATCGCCATGGCACCTCCTGCCGTTCTGTTAAAAGGGGAAATGGCGGGCCGTCGTCAGAGCGACTCACCGGGAGATCGAAGCCAGATCAGGCGCCCGCCACCCACGGCCGGCACCTCGACGTCGAGCAGCGCCACCGAACCGACACCCATTGGCACCCGGGCATCCACACCGTCGGCGATGCGTCCGACCAGATGTGCCACCAGCGGCATATGGCTGACCAGCACAGTGCCGTCCACCAGCGGCAGGCCCAGCAACCAGTCGAACACTTCCTGGGGGCGACCGTCCGGCACCAGCAACTCACTCAGGCTGGTCACGTCGCGCCGATACACGGAACAGATCTCTGCGGCCGTCTGGCGGGCACGCAGATAGGGGCTGCTGTAGATCGGGCCAGGCAACTCGCCTCGCGCGGCCAGGGCCTGCCACAAACCGCGCACATCCTGGCGGCCCCGCTCTGTCAGGGCGCGCGCCTCGTCGGAACTGCTCTGCGGCTCCGCTTCGCCGTGCCGTACAACATAGAGACGCATCAGGCTGACCCCATGGTGAATTCAACATCATGGTTATGCTCGCCCTGCATCAGCCGGGCGATCACCTGTGGCAGCGGCTTGCCGTCAAACAGTATTTCGTACAATCCGCTGGCCAGTGGCATGTAGATATCCTGCTCGCGGGCACGTTCGGCCACCAGCCGGATGGTATTCACGCCCTCGGCCGTCTGGCCGAGCTGCGCCACCGCCTGTTCCACGGTGTGCCCCTGGCCGATCAGATAGCCCACCTGATAATTGCGCGACAGGCTGGAAGAACAGGTGACGATCAGATCGCCCACACCGGCCAGCCCCAGGAAAGTCATCGGGCTGCCGCCCATGCGCGCGGCAAAGCGGCTCATCTCCGCCAGGCTGCGGGTAATCAGCAGGCCGCGCGTGTTGTCGCCCACGCCGACCGCCGCGGCCATGCCTGTGGCGATGGCGTAGATGTTCTTCAACGCCCCGCCGAGCTCCACACCGAACATGTCCGGGCTGTCGTAGACACGGAAATAGTCGCAGGACAGCGCCTGCTGAATACGCTTGCACAGGTCAGCATCCGGGCTGGCAATCACCGTGCCGGTGAACTTGTGCTCCACGATCTCGCGCGCCAGGTTCGGGCCGCTGAGCACACCTACGCGCGTGTGCGGCCATTCGCGCACCAGCAACTGGCTCATCAGCAGGAAGCCGTCGGCATGGATCCCTTTTGTGCAACTGATCACCAGCGTGCCCTCGGGCACATGATCGCGCGCCTGGGTCAGTACCTCCATGAACGCCTTGCTGGGCACGGCCATGAACACCATGGTGGCACCGGAAAGACACTCGATCAGGTCTTCGCTGGCCTGCACCCCCTCAGGCAACTCGGTGCCCGGCAGGTAACGGGGGTTCTCGTGGTCGTTATTGATGGCGGCCGCTGTTTCCGGGTCTCGCACCCACAGGCGCACGGTGTGGCCGTTCTTGGCCAGGATAGTCGCCATGGCGGTGCCGAAACTGCCACCGCCGAGCACTGCTGCGACTTCGGAGTGTTGTGTCATGCGTGGGCGTCGCCTCTGTCAGGTTGCGCTGTCTGCGGCAGAGGCTCTCTGCCAGCGCCGCAGTGTGCGCGCATGATAGGTATCCCCCCGCATGCTCGCAATCATGCAGGTTGGCCGAGCAGATCCTGCAGGGCCGCATCAATCTCGGGAAAACGGAAGCTGAAACCTTGCGCCAGCAGCCGCTCGGGCAGCACTTTCTGGCCACCGAGCAGCAACGTCGACATTTCACCCAGCGCCAGCTTCAGCGGCAGCGCCGGCACCCGCATGACACCGGGCCGGCGACATTGTGCCGCCAGGGCACGATGGAACCGTGCCTGCTGCACCGGTTGCGGAGCCACAGCGTTATAGATACCGCTGGCCGCCGGGCTCTCCAGGCAGCGCAGGATCAGCGCCACCATGTCATCGATATGGATCCAGGACAGCCACTGCTGGCCATTGCCCAGTTGCGCCCCCAGCCCCAGGCGGTAGGCCGGCAACAACCGGCCCAGCATGCCGTCGTGTGCGCCCAGCACCACACCCGTCCGCAACAGGCAGAGCCGCGTGCCGTGCCGGTTGGCCAGCTCCCGCGCAGCCTGCTCCCAGGCGTCGCACAACAGGTAGGAAAAATCGCGTCGCATGGCCGGCGAACTTTCCGTCAGTTCGGCACTGCCGGCATCGCCGTAGAAGCCAACGGCTGAACCACTGATCAGTACCTGAGGGTGGCTGCCGCGCCGACCGAGCCAGTCCGACAGTGCCTGCGTGGTCTGTACGCGGCTGTCGAGCAATACGCGTTTGCGCCGGGCCGTCCAGCGACGGTCGGCAATGCCCTCGCCGGCCAGGTTGATGACTGCGTCGGGAAGATCGTCAGTGGGGATGTCATCCAGGCTGGCCACCAGCCGGACGGCGTCGGGCAGCAGTGGCCGGCGCCGCTGCGGGCTGCGTGACAGCACGGTCAGGTCGTGGCCGCGGGCCACCAGCACCGGGGACAGATGCCGGCCAATAAACCCGCTTCCCCCGGTCATCAGAATCTTCATTGACGCGCCACCTGCTCCAGGGCATCGACCTCCTCGGGTCGATAGTAGTATTCCAGCGTACCGGAACCCACCGGAACCTCAAGCGTCAGTTGTGTGGCAGTGGCCGCACTCAACACGCCGGTGCGGCTGCGGCCATCGTGGCTGGTGATACGCACCATCCGGCCCACCAGGCCGGCGTGGGGAGAAGGCTCGGCCTGCTCGGAGGACGTTGCCTCGGCCACGTCCGCCGCCGGTGCAATCGCCGGTGCCGGTGCCGGTGCCGGTGCCGGTAGCGGATCAGTCCGCGCCCCGTCCAAGACCGTCACCTGCTGGCCGCTGGCCAGGCGCAGCCCGACCAGATCGGCCTGCTCAACAAAATATTCCAGCGTCCCGCTGCCAACCGTGGTTTCCAGCACCAGCCGGCCACGCTGCATACCGCGCACGATCCCCTGCTGTGGTTCGCCGCTGGCACGCAGCACCGTCACCTGCTGGCCACTGAAACGCACCAGTTCGGCAAAGGGCAGCGCCACGGGGGCAGGCACATCGGCCACGGTCTCCTGCCGTGCCGGCACCGCACGGGATGGTGTCGCCAGCCGCATTTCACCCTGCTCCCCGGCTTCCAGCACGGTAACCGTGGCACTGCCGGGGCGCATTACCCAACCCACCTCGGTGCGCTCCATCTGCAGCACGCGTTCTTCCACGCGACCATTGGTCAGCGCAATCCGCACATGGCTGGTGCCGGTTCCCTCGCGGCGGCGCAGGGTGGTGTCCAGGATATCCAGTTGCCGGACCATGCCACTGGGAAACTGCCCGGCGAGGTACTGATCGACCAGGTAATTGAGCGTGTCAGGATGGTCGAAGGACAGATCCACGTTGCCGTTCACGTAACGCAGCCGGTTGGTGCTGGCGATGAACTCGCCGGAAAGAAAACTGTGCCGCGTATCGGGCAGGATCAGTTGCATGAAGCCACTGAGCTGGTAACGGTCCAGCGGCGCCAGATGCAGTTCCATCCGGTAGCCACCAGTGATGATCTGCGTCTCCGGCAGATCCTGTCCGGGATTGCGCCAGGACAGGTGCACCTCGGGCGGGTGCTCGTCGCCGGGACGCACGTAAATGCTCTTGCGTTCACGGACCGGCAAAGGGTTTTCAGGCAGCAGGATGCGCACTTCCAGTTCAGGAATGAACCCATCCCCCTGCTGGGCGCTGAAGACGCCATCAACCAGCTCGACCCGCTGATAATGAAAATCCCGGCCGTTGAGACGACCGGTCAGGTGCGGATTGTCATCATTACGGATCGCCAGCAGGATGGCCTCCTCCGACCCGACGAACGTGTTCAGCTCGGCACGCTGGCTGCCGGCCAGCACCACGTTGCTGCCGGCCCCGAACAGCCGCGATGGCTGCTCCAGCACCAGCGGATCACGCGCCACCATGAGCCCCGCACCCAGCAACAGCAGCGCCACACCGAACACGCGCAGCAACGCCGCCCACCAGACCTCCTGCCAGTTCTCCTGCACGTACGGCAAGCCCACCAGCGGCAGCAGGAATACCAGCGGTGAATGCCCGCGCCCGGCGGCATCGCGCATCAGCGCCATGGTACCGAGCACCAGAATGGTCACACCCAGCAGCAACATCGCTCCGGCCATCAACAACGCTCTCCCCCGCGACGGTTTCGGTATACTTGCACCCGCCCTGCTCCACGTCGATCCATGGCCGCCCGCCGGGCCGGCACATGCCCCCGACGGTACGACATCACATCGCGCAGCGCGGGGCGCCCGGGACACTCAGGCGCCACAACTCTACAAAGCCTCACCGTAACTGACTAGGGCCAGAGCATCTCTCGTGACAGGTCATGACAGGCATCACATTTCGCGCGGCGTCTGCTACGGGCTGGCCACGACCGTCGTCGGCGCCACCGCAGCCGTCACCGTCAAGTGGCTGAATGGCCAGGGCCTCTCGCCCTGGTTCATCGTCTGGGTGCAGTACGGCATCGGCGTGCTGGTGCTGGTGCCATGGCTGCTGCGGCTCGGGCCGGCAACGGCGCTGCGCACCAGCCGCCTGCGCATTCACACGATACGCTCGCTCGGCGGCTGGGTCGGGTTCTGCGCGTTTTATCTCGCGCTGCCCAGCGTGCCGCTGGTCGACGCCACCGTGCTGCGCTATGCCGCGCCACTGTGGGTGCCGGTCGTGGTGTGGTTGTGGTGGCGGTCGCGCATTCCCATGCCGCGTGCGCTGGCGTTGCTTGGCGGCTTTGTGGGCGTGCTGGTGATGCTGCGCCCGGATATGGCCGGCATCAGCGCAGGCCATCTGCTCGGCGTGCTGGCCGGGCTGGGGCTGGCCGTGTCGATGGCCGCCACGCGCGCGCTGTCCAGCAGCGAGCCGGCCAATCGGGTGCTCTGTTATTACTTTGGCATCGCTTTTCTGGCCAGCACGCCCATGGCGCTGCCGCACCTGCAACCACTGACACTCGCCACCGCCATGGGGCTGCTCTACGTCGGCCTGTCAATCTTTCTCACCATGGTGCTCTACACCCGCGCCTTCAGCTATGCACCGACGACGGTGGTGGCGCCACTGAGCTATGTCGGCGTGCCCGTCGCCGGCCTGCTCGACTGGTGGCTCTGGGGGCACCTGCCCCAGGCCGCAGCGGTGTATGGCATTCTGATTATCATCTTCTGCGGCGTGCTGGCCGTCACCAGCGGCCACCGCCAGCCCTCCGAACACTGATGCCACCGGGCCTTCCGGCGGCCCGAAAAACCGGTCGAAAAAAAGTGCTTGTCAGTCAGAAAAAGCGACGGTATATAGGCGCTGTGGACTCTTGGTTGAGCGCCTGCCGGGACCACACGATATGACTCGATCCGTGTCAGGGCCGGGATCGGACTCTCCACGGGCAGTCAGCCAGTGAAGCTTGTGGAGTGGGAAACGCAGGAGGGCCTGCAATGACCGATCATCACACTGAACGGGACTATGATGATGAAACGGATGATGCGCTGATGAATGACGATATCGAGTTTCTGGAAGAAGACGCCGAGGAAGAGCAGGACGAACCCACGCCACGCAGTCGTGGTTTTAACCTGGACATGAGACACCGCATCGAAGACCGGCTGGAGCAGCGCCGTCTCGCGCGGGAGCTCAGCGATTATGAATTCTTTGAACTGGACGACGACACGCTCCACTGAGCGGGTTGCGGCACACTGCCCGACCGGGCGGCGTGGTTGTTCCAGTCAGGAAAAAGCCGGCGCATGCCGGCTTTTTTTGCTCATCGCGCATTACACAAAAAAAAAATCGCCCGTAGGGTGGGTAGAGCCAA
>NZ_AQOR01000016.1 GCF_009846755.1 Alcanivorax sp. S71-1-4 | reverse complement strand
GGAGTTATTCAGAGGTTCCCTAAGTCTTAGAGCAGAAAAGCATAACAGCATCGCTTTTTAGTATTTCTAACGGCAGAGGCGGCTTGCTAAGGTGGCCGCCTCATCACCGGAGGAACCTGTTCATGTCCAGAAACACGCTGCTCAAGACCCTGCTTGCCGCTGTCGCAGGTGCCAGCCTGCTGTTCACCGTCACCGCCCGGGCCGACCAGACGCTGCTGAACAGTTCCTACGATATCGCCCGCGAACTGTTCGCGGCGATCAACCCGAAATTCCAGGCGCACTGGAAAGCGGAAACCGGCGAAACCGTCACCATCAATCAATCCCACGGCGGCACCTCGCGCCAGGCGCAGGCCATTCTGCAAGGGCTGCGCGCCGACGTGGTGACCTACAATCAGGTCACCGACATCGACATGCTGGCCAAGCGCGGCCTGGTCGCCGAAGACTGGCAGTCAAAGCTGCCGAACAACAGCTCTCCCTATTACAGCACCACCGCGTTCCTGGTCCGCGAGGGCAACCCGAAAAACATCGAGAGCTGGGATGATCTGGTCCGCGACGACGTGCGCATCGTGTTCCCGAACCCGAAGACCTCCGGCAACGGCCGCTACACCTACCTGGCCGCCTGGCTGTTCGCGCACAAGCAGTTCGACGGTGACGACGCAAAAATCCGCGACTTCATGAGCAAGTTCCTGCGTAACGTTGCGGTGTTCGACACCGGCGGCCGGGGCGCCACCGTGACCTTCGCCGAACGCGGCATCGGCGATGTGCTGATCAGCTTCGAATCAGAAGTGCGCAACATCCGCCGTGAGTACGGCGACGGTGACTACACCGTGGTCGTCCCGCCGGTGAGCATCCTGGCCGAGTTCCCGGTCGCCGTGGTCGACCGGGTGGTCGATGCGCAGGGCACCCGCCAGTTGGCGCAAGCCTATCTGGATTATCTGTACAGCCCCGAGATCCAGCGCCTGCTGGCCGAGTTCAGCTACCGCGTACACGATCCAGAGGTCGTAAAAGCCACCGCTGACCAGTTCCCCGAAGTGGAACTGCTGCGTGTGGAAGACGTGTTCGGCAGCTGGGATGCTGCCCAGGAACAGCAGTTCGGTCGCGATGGCGTGCTCGACCAGTTGCAGGCTCGAGGGCGCTGATTGACTGCTTCACAACTGTTCTTTACCCGCCACCCGGTCTTGCCGGGGTTCACGCTCAGCTTCGGGCTGAGCGTGCTGTTTATCGGCCTGGTGATCCTGCTGCCGCTGTCGGCGCTGTTTCTGTACACCAGCGACCTGGGATGGCAGGAATACTGGAGCATCGTGTCCAATCCCCGGGTGGTGGCGACCTACCGCATCACACTGGCCGCGGCTTTCTGGGCGTCACTGATCAATGCCGCGCTCGGCCTGCTGCTGGCCTGGGTACTGGTCCGTTATCGCTTTCCAGGACGGCGCCTGATGGATTCCCTGGTCGACCTGCCGTTCGCGCTGCCCACCGCCGTGGCCGGCATCACCCTGTCGACGCTGTTTGCCAGCAACGGCTGGCTGGGCCAGGGGTTTGACTGGTTCGGCATCAAGATTGCCTACGCTTTCCCCGGCATTGTCATTGCCATGAGCTTTACCAGCCTGCCGTTCGTGGTCCGCGCCGTGCAGCCGGTGCTGGAAGACCTGGGCCCGGAGTACGAGGAAGCCGCCCATACCCTCGGCGCCACGCAGGGCCAGGCGTTCCGGCACGTGGTCCTGCCCCACCTGCGCCCGGCACTGCTGACCGGCACGGCGCTGGCGTTCATCCGCAGCCTGGGCGAATTCGGCGCGGTGATCTTCATTGCCGGCAACCTGCCGTTTGAAACCGAAATCACCTCGCTGATGATCTTTGTCCGTCTGCAGGAATACGACTACCCGGCCGCCACCGCGATTGCCTCGGTGGTGCTGCTGGCCTCGCTGGTGCTGCTGTTCGGCGTGCAGTGGCTGCAGGGCCGCTATCTGACACGGCTGCGGGGAGGCTGAGATGCACACGCCCCGTAGCTGGCGCCAGTGGCTGCTGGTACTGCTCGCCGCCGCACTGGTATTCGCCATGCTGGTGCTGCCGCTGGCGCTGATTTTCAGCAAGGCGTTCAGCGCCGGCTGGGACATGATCCTGAGCAACCTGGCGGACCGGGACATGCGCCAGGCCATCCGCCTGACGCTGATCGCCGCGCTGATCACGGTGCCGGTGAACCTGCTGTTCGGCATCATGCTGGCCTGGTGTGTCACCCGCTACGATTTCCGGGGCCGCAAGCTGCTGGTGACGCTGATCGACATCCCGTTCGCCATGTCGCCGGTGGTTGCCGGCCTCTGCTACCTGGTGGTCTATGGCCTGGAAAGTGCCATCGGCGGCTGGCTCTACGATCACGGCATCCAGCTCATGTTCGCCTGGCCCGGCATTGTCATGGTGACTATCTTTGTAACCTGCCCCTATGTGGCACGGGTGCTGATCCCGCTGATGGAAAGCCAGGGCAGCGACGAGGAAGAAGCCGCGCTGTTGCTGGGCGCCAGCGGCCTGCAGACGTTCTTGTATGTCACGCTGCCAAACATCAAATGGGCGCTGCTGTACGGTGTGGTGATCACCAACGCCCGTGCGGTCGGCGAGTTCGGTGCCGTGTCGGTGGTGTCCGGGGCGATTCGCGGCCAGACCCTGACACTGCCGCTGCATGTGGAGTTGCTGCACCAGGACTACAACACCGTCGGTGCCTTTACGGCGGCAGCGCTGCTGGCCTCCATGGCACTGCTCACCCTGGTCCTGAAAACCCTGATGGAATGGCGCCAGCAGCGGCAGCGGCGCGAGCATCAACAGCAGATCGAGACAGCATGAGCATTTCCCTGCAGCAGATCAGCAAGTCCTTCGGCAACTTCAGCGCGCTGGAGGATATCTCCCTGGACATCCCCGGCGGCAGCCTGGTGGGGCTGCTGGGGCCATCCGGCTCTGGCAAGACCACGTTGCTGCGCATCATCGCCGGGCTGGAACGGGCCGACCGGGGCCGTGTGCTGTTCGACGGCCAGGATGTGACCCGGCTGCCGGTACAGAAGCGCCGGGTCGGCTTCGTGTTCCAGCAGTACGCCCTGTTCCGCCACATGACCGTGTTCGACAACGTCGGTTTTGGCCTGCGCATGCTGCCGCGCGCCGAGCGCCCGTCCCGTGAGGCACGCCGTGCGCGCATCATGGAGCTGCTGGCGATGGTGCAGTTGGATCATCTGGCTAGCCGGTACCCCTCGCAGCTCTCCGGTGGCCAGCGCCAGCGTGTGGCGCTGGCCCGGGCGCTGGCGGTCAAACCCTCGGTGCTGCTGCTGGACGAACCGTTTGGCGCCCTGGACGCCAAGGTGCGCAAGGAACTGCGCCGCTGGCTGCGCCACCTGCACGAGCAGATGGCCGTCACCAGTGTGTTCGTGACCCACGACCAGGAAGAGGCGATGGAAGTCTCCGATCAGGTGGTGGTCATGAGCCAGGGGCATATCGAGCAGATCGGTTCACCACGCACCGTCTATGAAGAACCCGCCAGCCGCTTCGTGTTCGATTTTCTCGGCCACATCAACGCGCTGTCCGGCCGCTACCAGGACGGCCGCTGGGAAAACGGCGACGCCTGGCTGCAACTGCCCGGCAATGGCTGCCCGCACGGCAACCTGACCTTCTACCTGCGCCCGCACGAAGCCACGCTGGCGCGCACCCCCGCCGCCGATGCCCACCTGCCGGTGCAGGTGGACGAACTCAGCGTATTCGGCGCCACCGTGAAACTGGAGCTGTCGCCGCGCGGCTGGCAGGCCGAGGCGCTGGAAGTGGAACTGCCGCGGGAGGAATTCCTGGCCCTGGCGCCGGAGCGCAAGCAGGCGCTGTTCCTGCGCCCGCGTCACCTGCAATCGATCACCGCCGACGGCGGCCTGGGGCCGGTCCTGGACATGCAGGGCTGAACGCGGCCAGCCCCCTCACCGGGCACGCCCGCCAAGGCCCCGGGCGCGAGTAGACATTCACCTTCACGCCGGCTCCCGGCAGGGCTTTTAGCGGGCCGGAGTTTCGGTATATCCTGCACCCATCTTTCCTGCCCACAGGGCCGCAGACACCATTTTGAATACGCAAGTCGCTTCACGAAAGCTCAACCTTGAGCCGTATGATTCCCGCCGCCTTGCCAACCTGTGTGGCAAGCTCGACGAAAACATCCAGCAGATCTCGCGCCGCCTGGGCATTGATATCGCCAACCGGGGCAATGAGTTCACGCTGTCAGGTGACATGGGTGCCGTGCAGACCGCCTCCAACGTCATCAGCCTGCTGTATGACGAAACCGGCGAAGGCCTGGATATCACGCCCGAGGTGGTCCACCTGCACCTGCAGGGCGCGGGTGCCCAGCGCCAGCCCGCCGGCGGCAATACCGTGGAGTTCCCCACCGACGATCTGGTGATCCGCACCAAGCGTGCGCGGGTCCGCCCGCGCGGCGAACACCAGAAGGCATACATCCGCAGCATCCGCCGCCACGACATCAACTTCGGCATCGGCCCGGCCGGCACCGGCAAGACGTGGCTGGCCGTGGCCTGCGCGGTGGATGCCCTGGAGCGCAGCGAAGTACAGCGCATCGTGCTGGTGCGCCCGGCGGTGGAGGCCGGCGAAAAACTCGGCTTCCTGCCCGGCGACCTGGCCGAGAAAATCGACCCGTACCTGCGTCCGCTGTACGACGCCCTGTATGAAATGCTCGGTTTCGAACAGGTCGGCAAGCTGATGGAGCGCGCCGTCATTGAAGTGGCGCCGCTGGCCTACATGCGCGGCCGCACACTGAACAACAGCTTCATCATCCTCGATGAAAGCCAGAACACCACCATGGAACAGATGAAAATGTTCCTGACCCGTCTGGGATTCGGCTCACGCGCCGTGATCACCGGCGACATGACCCAGGTGGACCTGCCACGCCATATCGGCTCCGGTCTGGTCCACGCCATCACGGTACTGGCCGATGAACCCGATATCGGCATCACCCGTTTCGACAGCCGCGACGTCGTGCGCCACCCGCTGGTGCAGCGCATCGTCGACGCCTATGAGCGCCATGAACGCGATACCGGTTCCGACAGTTGAAGTGCAGCTGGGCGAGCAGATTGACGCCCTGCCCGATGCGATAGACGACCAGCGCCTGACCGAATGGGCGGCGGCGGCAGCCCGTGGCGCCGGAGGTGCCATGGGCGAGATCACGCTGCGCATCGTCAGCCCGGAAGAAAGCCGCGCACTGAATCACGATTACCGCGGCAAGGATGCGCCCACCAACGTGCTGTCGTTCCCGTTCGAGATGCCGGAAGGCATTCCGGTGGAACACCAGGACCTGATCCTGGGGGACATTGCCATCTGCGCCGACGTGGTCGCCCGCGAAGCCGCCGAGCAGGACAAGCTGCCGGAAGCACACTGGGCGCACATAGTGGTACACGGTGTGCTGCACCTGCTCGGCTTCGATCACATCGACGACGATGAAGCCGCTGACATGGAAGCACTGGAAACCGGCATCCTGATCGCGCTGGGCTTCCCCGACCCTTACCTCACGGCGGCCGCTGCGGCCGCACCAGACTGTCTCACCCTGCAAGCAATGGAGTAACCATGCCGGAAGATCATTCCGATTCAGGCACCCCGGGCCGAAGTTGGCTCGACCGGATCACGCAATTCTTTTCCGGCGAGCCCGGCAACCGAGAAGACCTGCTGGAGCTGATTCGCTCCCTGCGCGAACGTGACATCCTGGATGTCGACACCCTGGGCATCATCGAAGGCGCCCTGCAGGTCTCGAGCATGCAGGTGCGCGACATCATGGTGCCCCGTGCACAGATGATCCCAATCCGTGCCAACACCCATCCCCGGGATTTTCTCCCGGTGATCATCGAATGCGCCCATTCCCGTTTCCCGGTACTCGGCGACGACCCGGATGAAGTCATCGGCGTGTTGCTGGCCAAGGATCTGCTGCCGCTGGTGCTGGACCCATCGCGCATGGAACGCTTCAACATCAAGGATCATATTCGCCAGGCGTTCATCATCCCCGAATCGAAACGGCTGGACTCGCTGCTGCGGGATTTCCGCATCAGCCGCAACCACATGGCCATTGTGGTGAACGAATACGGCGGCGTTGCCGGCCTGGTCACCATCGAGGATGTGCTGGAGCAGATTGTCGGCGAGATCGAGGATGAGACCGACGTCGAGGATGACGACTACCTGATCAAGGAACTCGACAACGACGAATACACCGTCAAGGCGCTGATCCCGATCGAGGATTTCAACGAACATTTCCACTGCGATTTCAGTGACGAAGAATTCGATACCATCGGCGGGCTGGTGATGCAGAAATTCGGTCGCCTGCCGGAGCGCAACGAACAGGTCACCATCGGTGATTTCCAGTTCACCGTGCTCAACGCCGATGCCCGCACCATCCGCCTGCTGCGTGTCACACCGCTGCAGGCCGTCCCGGAAAGCTGACCCCCGGTTCGCCCGGCCTGTGCCGGGCGAACATGCCCGAACTGTGACCTGCTTCACGAGCCGCTGCCCTCCGCCTGCCACCGGATTTCGCTACACTGCGGAAACCGCCTGACCGCACTCATGCACCTTCCAACACAAGAACCGTGCGGCGGGCTTCGCACGTCGGGGGACGTACCGCACAATGATTCCGCTACCTCAACGGCCGATTGCAGGGCTATCCACCCTGCCCTGGCTGAGCCTCGGCTTTCTGTTGCTGACGCTCGGCCTGCTGCTGGGCTGGCAGGGCCTGCGCGATGACGACGAACGTGCGTTGCAGGCGTGGTACGCCGAGAGCGGCCTGCTGGCGCTCGAACAACCCGCCTACCTTTCCTGGCTGCGCTTGCACGGGCAGGTCGACACGGCCTGGGCTGTCGAGCGCGACGCTGTCGACGAGCAAGGCCGCCACAGCCTGTGGCACTTTCGCCAGCTCGCCTTTGATCCGGCGTTCACCGCCCACAACCGAGCCGCCGCGGCAGGACAGGACATACCCTACTGGCACGGTACCGAACTCACCCGCTGGCAACAGTGGCGAGACGAGTTCGCGCAACGCGCCACCACACTGCCGCGCCAGCGCGCCGGCCTGAACCCCGCCGACACCCGCCCGGCCTCGCTGCTCACCCTGCATTTCACCAGCAACGGCCTGCTCGGCTGGCTGCTCTGCGCACTGGTGCTGCTGCCCTTTGCCTGGGCACTGGAAGGCACACTGGGCTGGCGCCGCATGCTGTTGATCTGGCCGCTGGCCACAGTGTTTGCCGGGGCACTCAGCGGGGTGCTGCTGCGCCCCGATCACCACCTGCTGCTCGGTGGGCAGATCATGGTCTCCACCGCCGTGGGCATGTATCTCGGCCTGTTCGGCCACGAACGGCTGCGGTTCCTGTTGCCCGGCCGCAACCAGACACCGGAATGGCCTGCCTGGCTGCTGCTGCCGCTGTGGCTGCTGCTGCCCGTCACCGCGCCGATGCTCGGCCAGCCCTGGTTCCCGCCGGTGGTGGGCCTGTTGTGCGGTGTGGCCCTGGTGCAGCTCGCACGCATGCCCGACATGTCCCTGTTCGAGGAAGAAGACAGTGACGACGATCCCGGCGAGCGCGATAGCCTGCGCCATCATCTCATCAGTGGTTGGGCCGCGCTGGGCAGCATGCAGTTTCGCGACGCCGAGCAGCATTTTCTTGCTGCGGTGCGGTTGGCCCCCACTCATTTCAACGCCCTGTGCGGGCTGTACCAGGTGCGCAAACTGCGCCCGGCAGAAGTGGATTTCCTCGCCACCGCCAACAGGCTGCTGACGCTGCCGCTGGCTGACGAGGGCGAGCGCCGCCAGCAGCACGCACTGTGGCGCGAAGCGCAGCAACTATGCGGCGACGCCCTGCGGCTGAATACCGCCACACGCCTGCAACTGGCGCGACAATTTGCCAGCGTCGACGCCCTGGACGACGCAGAATCACTCCTGGATCATCTGCCGGAAGACGCTCACCCACAGGCACTGTGTGCAGCACAGCGTGCCCTCGGCGAGGGGTTTGCGCGACGTGGCAACCACAGCAAGGCACGTCATTACCTTGCCCGCGCAGAGCAGTCCGCCGCCTGAATAAACTGCGACATATTGCCGCAGCCCTGTGCGACACAACGCCGCACAGGGCGCTAACCGGCTCTCCCTATACTCCCGCCTGACAACGACCGGTGACTGCACAGCACCGGTTCAACGCACCTGGGATCGGGAGAAAACATGATGCGCATTTCACTGGTCGCGCTGGCAGCTGCCAGCACACTGATGGCTGGCTGCGGGGGCTCCAGCTCCTCGTCCACGCAGACCGGCGACCGCGACGACACTGTCGCCGTCGCCATTCCTTTCACTGCCACAGTCGGCACCGAGCCGTTCGCCTGCGGCCAGCTTTACAACAGTGTCGGCACGACCAGCGCAGATGTGATCGGCCAGGACGCGCGCCTGTATGTGCACAACGTGCGTTTCGTCACCAACGATGAGCGCGAAATTCCGGTGACCCTCAGCGGCGACATCCAGGGCGCCGCGACAGCCAACCAGAAGCCCGGCGAAGGTCTCGAAGGCATTGCGCTGCTGGATCTGCGGGACAAGAGCGAAGGCTGCCAGGGCGACGACGCCAACCCGGACTACTACGACACCGTGACCGGCACCGCCGCCATCCGCAACGAAAGCATCCGGGCCCTGCGCTTTTCGGTCGGTGTCCCGGCCAGGTACAACCACATCGATGCGCAGGGCACACAGCCGCAGACTGACAGCGAAACCGGCGAACCGATCCCGGGCACTCTCGCCGTCGGTCCTCTGGCCGCCGCCGGCATGGGAGCGGGCGGCATGCACTGGAGCTGGGCTGCCGGCTACGTCCACGCCCGCCTGGAAGTACAGGTGCCCACCGGGGCATCACCCGTGTTCTACATCCACCTGGGCAGCACGGCCTGTAGCGGCGAAGCCATCCACGGCGAGCGCACCTGCGAACACGGCAACCAGCCAGACATCGAAGTGACCGGCTTCGATCCCGCGCTGCATGCCGTCAACCTGGATCTCCTGACCCTGCTCAGTGGCAATGACGTGACCATCAACCAGGGCGGCCCCGGGGGCTGCATGTCCGGCCTGACCGACGCAGATTGTGTCGGCATCTTTGAACGCCTCGGCCTGCCGTTCCCGGACGCAGACCCCGACGCAGACCATGCGCCGGTATTCCAGGCCATCACTTTCTGAGCCGTGCCTGGCATGCATGCAGACAAAATAGCCGTACTGTTTTTTCTCGGCCTGACGCTACTGCTGTCCGGTTGTCCGGACAGCAGTACCACGGTGGATGACCAGGGCGCCTCTGTCAGCGATTTCGACTGGCAGATGCCCGACTGGGTGCCGCTGCCCGTCGAGCCCGCCTACAACCCGATCACGGAAGAAAAATTCCAGCTCGGGCGGCACCTTTTTTATGACACAGACTTGTCGGCCAACGGCACCATCAGTTGCGCATCCTGCCACCAGCAGGACAAGGCCTTCACCGATGGCGTGGCGCGCCCCGCCGGCGCCACCGGCGACATCCATCCACGCAACAGCCAGTCCCTAGCGAATGCCGCCTGGTTGCGCACCCTGACCTGGGGCAACCCGACACTGACCGAACTGGAACAACAGATCGTCATTCCGCTGTTCGGTATCGATCCGATCGAACACGGCATCAGCGAAGCCAATCAGAACCAGGTGCTCGCTCGCCTGCAGGCAAAGCCGGCGTACCAGCGGCTTTTTCTGTCCGCCTATCCCGATCAGACCGAGCCACTGTTCAACGAACTGGCCTGGCGCAACATTATTCATGCACTGGCCAGCTTTGTGCGTGGCATGACCTCCTTCAACAGTGATTTCGACCGCTACACGGCTGGCGACAGCCAGGCCCTGAGCGCCGCCGCACGGCGCGGAATGAACCTGTTCAACAGCGAACGCCTGGAATGTTTTCATTGCCACGAAGGCTACACACTGACCTCTTCCGTGCGCGACCGGCGGCGCGTGCCGAACATACCCGCACCGTTCAACAATACCGGGCTGTACAACATTGATGGCATCAGTGCCTATCCTGCCCCCAACACCGGCAAGCACGAACTGACCGGGCAAGCCAGAGACATGGGGCTGTTCCGCCCGCAATCACTGCGCAACGTGGCCCTGACGGCACCGTATAACCACGATGGTTCCGTCGCCACATTGCGCGAGGTGATCCTTAACTACGCTGCCGGCGGCCGTCACCTTACCCACGGCCCGTACGCGGGTGATGGGCGCATGAACGCCAACAAGGACCCGTTCATCGTCTCGTTCAGCATCACCGAAGACGAGATCAGCGACGTCATCGCCTTCCTTGAATCACTCACCGACCACGCATTCATCACTCATCCCCGCTACGCCAACCCGTGGCAGGACGACGCCAGCCAGGACCCCATTCCATGAATCGCTTTTTGACACTGCCGCTGGCGCTGTTGAGCGCCAGCGCCCTCGCGCATACGCCGCCACCCTCCACGGCTCACCGCACAACGGTAGACGCCAGCCTGGTGGCCACCTGGCGCTCGGCCAGCCTGGTGGACGACAACGCCTACTGGCAAGTCCCCGGCACGATGATGGGCGGCCACGCCTGGCCAGCGGAAAAAGGCGCCCAGGTGGATGAAATGAACCTCGGGCTCAGCCACCGCATTGACGATGATCTGGCCGGCGTGCTCAAGCTCGGCAGCCACGCCGGGGGCATGGATGACCACAGCGGCGTGGAACTCGAACACGCCTATATCGTGTATGCGCCGGGGCCATGGCAGTTGCAGGCAGGCCGTATGTCAGCGGGCTTTTCACCGGGCCTGGCGCAGCATGCCGCCGAGCGGCTGGCAAGCGAGGCGCCGCTGGCACTGGATGTATTCTTCGGGCGTCATTTTCATGATGACGGGGCGCGGCTGGCGTGGCAGGGCAACCAGGGAGTGTCCGTCGGTGCGGAAGTCTGGCGCGGCAAGGCCTTCCCCGCCACCGACAGCAACGATGGCGGCGCCTGGGACCTGTTTGCCCAGTACCAGTGGCAAGGCACGGCACTGACATTTGCAGCAGGCGGCTGGTTTTACAGCGCGGCGGCGGAGGCCCGCGCCGACCACCGTTACGGGGGCGGCCACCAGCATGTCCCGGTGGCACCGCCAGGACAAAACACCGCTGCATTTCCCGACATCCGTTACACCGGCGACACGGACATTGCCGGTGTGCATGCCCATCTCGGTTATCACCTGAACAACGACTGGCAGCTGAGCCTGCAGGCAGAGTGGATGCGCGCAGAACTGGACGGCACCGTGCACGACGCCATCGGTCGCCAGGCACGCCTGGACGGCTCGCAGAACGGCGGCTGGGTGCAGCCCGGCATAATCTGGCGCACCCATACCTTCGCTGTCAGGGCAGAGCGCCTGAGCACAGAAAACAGCCTGGTCGGCCCGGCGGCGCCACAGCTGGCCACCGAATCCGGCCTGGCCAATCCGGACGGACACGTTCCCCGTCGCGTCACCGCCCTGTGGCGCTGGCAATGGCGCCCCCATATCGCACTGCGGGCCGAAGCCATACGGGACGAATCGCTACCCGCTGCCGATCACCGCTTCAATATCGGCATTGTCTGGCAACAGCAGATCTGGTCATCTACGGACCGGTGACCGTTTGCGCGCCACCGTGGCTGCCCGGGTCCACAACCGCAGCGACGGTGGCCTCGCTATCGCCCACGTGAACGGCTGACGTTCAACCGCCCGCCAGCCCCAGCGCTTCACGGCATTCCTGCGTCAGCAGGCGATATTGCGGTTGCCGGAAACGGCTTTCCACAAAGCGGATGAATTGCTCTGCCTTGGCCGGCCATTGCAAATCGGTTGCCAGGATGCGGGCCAGCAGCAGGTAGGCCTGCGGCAAGCCGTTCCATTCCGGTGTGCGCTGGTGCAAATCCTGCAACAGCCAGACCGCCTGACGTGGTTGCCCGGCCTCGCGCAGCAGGCCGGCAATGTCCGCGCACAGCGCAGGGTCCTGCGGCCGGTATTTTTCATCCAGCGCACGCAACTGGCGCATGATGTCCGCCACACGAAACGCCTGATCGTGTTTCAGCAGCGCCTGCAGCCAGCCCTCCGCCTGCGCCAGCACGGCTGCGTGATCACCCGTGGCGAACAGCAGCTGCATCAGTTGTTCCTGCAACACCAGTGATTGCGGCTGCTTGTCCAGACGCGCCCGCAGAATGCCTTTCACCTTGTCGTAGCGACCTTCGCGCAACAGCACCTGCAGCCGCCGTTCGTCTTCCGGGCGACGGTGACGGCGCCGACGTTCCCGTCGCAACCGCGCCGGTGTCGGTATGTCCAGTTCCTCCTGCCATTGGCAGGCCAGGTAACCCAGCACCGCCACCAGCACCAAAAACCCCGCGCCACCGAGCCAGGCTGTCAACGGCACGGCCAGCCAGCGCGGCAGCAAGTCCACCAGCATCCATCCGGCACCGGCGACCAGAGCCCCCAGCAACACCGAGAACGCGGTCACTGCCAGACCGTGCACACCGAGCACCAGCCAGGGCTGGTGAACGATCTTCAGCGCCCCCGGCAAAGCCCCCGCCCGCAGCAGCGCGAGCAGCAACGACGGCACCAGCGCCAGCCCCGGCAACAGCACCAGCCACACCGCGCGGCCATCCAGTTGCCAGGCCAGCAGCAGCGGCCCCCCTATCGTCACCGTCATGATCACTGCCATGCCCACTGTCAGCGGCCAGCCTTCCGGCGCGCCCAGCGCCGTCAATGGCGGCGCGGAAAAATGGCCCCGCGACAACGACAGCAATGCCTGCACGGCATAACGCAAGGGCACCAGCCACAGCAACGCCGCCATCGCCCAACCAGCCGGATGCGCACTGAGCAACGCCAGCGGCAACGCCGCCAGCAACAGCATCAGCGCGGCGGCTGGCGCCAGCGGATAGCGCAGAAAAAACGGCAGGATCATCCAGAAAGGCGTGTGCGAAAGCGCCGGCATCAACGGCACAAGCGGCTTGTTGCTGAGCAGGCTGCGGGCCTGGTCTCCTTCACCCCCGACACAGTCGTCACAGAAGGCGATGCCGTCGCGCGGGCAATACCATTGCGCCGGCGTACCCGGATGGTACTTGCAGGTCTGTTTCATTATGATCCCCCCAGCCGTTGGCGCCCCCGGGTGATGATAATTGCCTCTGTGGGCGCCAACGATACGCCGATGCCTCGCACCGGCACCGTCATCAAACCATTGGCAGGCTATTGCAAAACAGCCTGTGCTGGCAGCTCGATGAAGCAGCCAGCACAATCAAGCGCGGTAAGCGATTGATTTTCCGTGCCCGCCTTTGCGGACCTGCGCCGCAAAGGCGGCTTGAAAAAACCGCGAAGAGGCTTTTTCAAAAACCCTGTCAGTGTAACGGCTGACAGACCCTTTGCATCAGCGCCATACGTCAGGGAGCGACCGTGACAGATCAGCCCGCCGCGCGCACCACCGGAACATCCCGCCTGAACCGTTTTGCCACGCCCGTTGCCCTGCTTGCCGGCCTGCTTTATCCGTTGGCGTTTGCGCCCTGGGCGTTCTGGCCGCTGATGCCGGTCAGCATCGCCCTGCTGTGGTTATGTCTGCACAACGCCACACCTCGCCAGGCATTGTTGCGCGGCTGGCTTTACGGGCTGGGCATGTTCGGGTTCGGCGTCTCCTGGGTGCATGTGAGCATGCACGACTACGGCGCCACGCCCCTGTGGCTGGCGGTACCGATGACCGGCCTGTTTGCCGCATTCCTGGCCCTGTTCCCGGGACTGCTCAGCGGATTCACCGTCCGTCTCGCCAGACACCGGGCGCTCTCGCCGCTGCTGTTCGCCGGCGCCTGGGTGATCCTGGATGCCCTGCGCGGCTGGCTGCTGACCGGCTTCCCCTGGCTGTACGCGGGCTACCCGATGATCGATACCGCGCTGATGGGGCTGGCACCGCTGGGCGGCATCTGGCTGCTGACCCTGGTCACCGTGCTCACCGGCAGCGCGCTCGGCGCTGCCCTGTTGCGCCAGAAGACCGCCGTCGCCGCCGGCGTGCTGGCCCTGGTCGGCTGGGGCACCGGCCTGGTCACCGACCCGCTGCAATTCACCGAACCGGCCGCCGAGCCCACCCGCGTCGCGCTACCGCAGGGCAACATTCCCCAGGACCTGCGCTGGCAGTTGAGCATGCGTGAGGCCACGCGCGATATATATGCCGAGCTCACCGCACGCATTCCGCCGCACCATCTGGTCATCTGGCCGGAATCCGCCCTGACCGAATTTCTGGATGATGCCGCTGAATTCCTGCTTGATCAGGGCGAACTGCTGGCCGGGCGGGACAGCACGCTGATCACCGGCATTCCGACCCGCGAACGACGCGGTTTCGACATGCACTATTTCAACAGCATCGCCGTCATCAGCGGCGGCGACGGGATCTATCACAAACAGAAACTGGTGCCGTTCGGCGAGTACGTACCACTGCAATCCTTGCTGCGCGGGCTGATTCCGTTCTTCGACCTGCCCATGTCGAGCTTCACCAAAGGTGATCCTGACCAGCCCAACCTGCTGGCCATGTACATGGTGGTCTCGCCCTTCATCTGCTACGAAATCCTCTACCCGGAACTGGTGGCCGAGCGCGCCAACAACAGTAACGTGCTGATCACCGTCAGCAACGACGCCTGGTTCGGCACCTCCGCCGGCCCGCACCAGCATTTCCAGATGGCGCGCCTGCGCGCCGTCGAGACCGGACGCTGGCTGCTGCGCAGCACCAACAACGGCATCACCGCCATCGTGGACCCGCACGGTCAGGTCACTGCGCGCCTGCCGCAGTTCACCCGCGACGTGCTGCTGGGGGAATTTGTCCCCATGAGCGGGCAAACCCCCTACATGATGCTGGGCGGCTGGCCGGTGTGGGGGTTAGCGTTGCTGCTGTGCGTCACCGCAGTGGTGCGTCGCAAAGCCTGAACCGTTCTCCTGCAGTACAACGGCGGGATCGCTGACAGCACCCGCCGACTTTTCCTGAAACCCCCGCCGCACACATTCCGCACACTGCCCCTGACGCAACAGGCGCCGTGCATGGACGCACACGACGATTACGATTCGCCCTGGAAAAAGGCTGTGGAGGTGATGCTGCCGGAGTTCACGGTGTTCTACTTCCCAGACACACCCATCCAGATCGGTCTGGTAGGGTGGGTAGAGCGAATGCGAAACCCACCGGGTCCATGCCCGTTATTCACTCCCGCAAAATCATCGAAATCCCCCGGCTTGGGTGGCAGGTAGTTTCGCTGGTTTTGTGCGAGCAGTGTGCTGCATGGTCCCGGTGGGTTTCGCATTCGCTCTACCCACCCTGCGCGCTAGAAATACCGCAGCCGGTACACCACCAGCGCGGCCCATTCGTAGTAAATCTCGGGAATCAGCGCCAGCGCCCCGGCGGAGGGCATCCATTCCGGCGAGGGTGTCCCGGTGGCCGCGTGCGGCGCCACTTCCAGCCCCTGGGCCTGGAAACTGAGCACCGCCCGGCACAGATGTGCCCGGTCCGTCACCAGCACAACACGCTGAACCCCTTGCTCGCGCAGCAGCGCCGCACTGTAGCGAGCATTTTCCCAGGTGCTGCGGCTCTGCTCCTCCAGCCAGGGATCGGCCTGCGGCCAGCGATGCCGCAGCGCCTCGGCCATCAGCGCCGCCTCGGACGGCCCCTGGCCGTCGGCGCGGCCACCGCTGATCAGAAGCGGCAAACCAAGCGCTCGCGCCACCTGCATGCCGGCGCTGGCCCGGCGTAAACCGGCGGTCGGCACCTGATAGCCGTTGCCGCGACGCTGCCGCCCGGCCCCCAGCACCACCACCGCTTGCGGTGCCCCGTCCAGTTCTGCGGGCGGCAGCGGTGGCATCATCCGGCGCACCACCCCGGGCAGGGTGGCGCCGATCATCACGGCCAGCAGCAGCACCATGCCACTCATTGGCCGCCACCGCTGTCTGCCTGCTGAATGCTCATGTATCCTATGGTCCTTGTTTTTCTTTTGCCTCCAGGACTGCGATTGCAGGCCTGAGACCCGTTTGACCGCAGTTCAGCACCAGGATTTCAGAGCCCCGATGGACACACAGTATCGTCCCGAGCAGATTGAAGAGGAAGCCCAGCGCTTCTGGGAAACACACCAGACGTTCAAGGTAACCGAGGACCCTCAGCGGGAAAAGTTCTACTGCCTGAGCATGTTCCCCTACCCCAGCGGTCGCCTGCACATGGGCCATGTGCGCAACTACACCATCGGTGACGTGATCAGTCGCTACCAGCGCATGCAGGGCCGGAATGTCCTGCAACCCATGGGCTGGGACGCCTTCGGCCTGCCGGCGGAAAACGCTGCGCTGAAAAACGGCGTGGCGCCGGCCAAGTGGACCTACGAAAACATCGAATACATGAAGGGCCAGTTGAAGCGCCTTGGCTTCGGCTATGACTGGGACCGTGAGCTGGCCACCTGCCGTCCGGAGTACTATCGCTGGGAGCAGTGGTTCTTCACCAGGCTGTTCGAGAAAGGCCTGGTGTACCGCAAGATGGCCACCGTGAACTGGGACCCGGTGGACCAGACCGTGCTGGCCAACGAGCAGGTCATCGACGGTCGCGGCTGGCGTTCCGGCGCACTGGTCGAACAGAAAGAAATCCCGCAGTGGTTTATCAAGATCACCGACTACGCGGAAGAACTGCTCAGCGACCTGGACCAGCTCGACGGCTGGCCGGAACAGGTCAAGACCATGCAACGCAACTGGATCGGCCGCTCCGAAGGTGTCGAGCTTGAATTCGACGTGCCGGGGCAGGCGCCGCTGCGCGTCTATACCACCCGTCCGGATACCCTGATGGGCGTCAGCTACGTCGCTGTGGCCGCCGGCCACCCGCTGGCGAAGCTGGCCGCCGAAGGCAATGCCGACATCGCGGCCTTTATCGACGAGTGCCAGCATCAGAAAGTGGCCGAGGCCGAGCTCGCCACCATGGAGAAAAAAGGCATCGCCACCGGCCTGACCGCCGTGCATCCGGTCACGGGTGACCAAGTACCGGTGTGGATCGCCAATTTCGTGCTGATGAGTTACGGCACCGGCGCGGTGATGGCCGTGCCTGGCCATGATCAGCGCGACTGGGAATTCGCACGCAAATACGACCTGCCGATCCGGCAGGTGATCGCCCCTGCCAACGGGGAAACCATCGACCTCGACAGCGCCGCCTTCACTGACAAGGGCGTGCTGCTGAACTCCGGTGCCTTCGACGACCTCTCCTCGCAACAGGCGTTCGATGCCATCGCCGAACATCTCGCCAAAACCGGCAAGGGCGAGCGCAAAGTGAACTATCGTCTGCGCGACTGGGGCGTGTCCCGTCAGCGCTACTGGGGCGCACCGATCCCGATGCTGAACCTGGAGAATGGCGATATCGTGCCGGCCCCGGCCGACACCCTGCCGGTGCGCCTGCCGGAAGACGTGCAGATGGACGGCGTGACCAGCCCCATCAAGGCCGATCCCGAATGGGCGAAGACCGAATTCAACGGCCAGCCAGCACTGCGCGAAACCGATACCTTCGACACCTTCATGGAGTCGAGCTGGTACTACGCCCGCTACTGCTGCCCGCAAAACGACAACGCCATGCTCGACCCCGCCGCCGCCAATTACTGGCTGCCGGTGGATCAGTATATCGGCGGCATCGAACACGCCATTCTGCACCTGCTGTACTCGCGCTTTTTCCACAAGCTGCTGCGCGACGCGGGGTTGGTTACCAGCGACGAACCGTTCAAGTCACTGCTCTGCCAGGGCATGGTGCTCAAGGACGGCGCCAAGATGTCGAAGTCGAAAGGCAACACCGTCGACCCGCAGGCACTGATTGATCAGTACGGCGCCGACACCGTGCGTCTGTTCACCATGTTCGCCGCACCGCCTGAGCAATCACTGGAATGGAACGATGCCGGCGTCGAGGGCGCGAACCGTTTCCTCAAACGCTTGTGGCGGCTGGTCCACGAAAGCCTCGGGGATGTCCCGGCGCTGGACGCCAGCGCGCTCGGCAGTGCCGCGCGCGACCTGCGTCGCAAGACACACGAAACCATCGCCAAGGTCAGTGATGACTACGGCCGTCGACTGACCTTCAACACCGCCATCGCCGCTGTGATGGAACTGTGCAACGACGTCAGCCGTTTCGAAGCCGTCGAGGATCAGGACCGCGCCGTGGTGCGTGAAGCACTGGAAGCGGCTGTCGTGTTGCTGGCACCGATCACGCCGCACATCAGCCATACCCTGTGGCAGGCACTCGGGCACGAACAGCCGGTGGTGGATCAACCGTGGCCGGTCTTTGATGACAGTGCGCTGGTGAAAGACACCATCGAACTGGTGGTGCAGGTCAACGGCAAAGTGCGCGCCAAGATCGACGCGCCAGCCAGCGCCGATAACGCCACGCTGGAAGAGATGGCCCGCACCGCGCCGAACGCACAACGCTTCCTGGAAGGCATGACCGTGCGCAAGGTGATCGTGGTACCGGGCAAACTGGTCAATATCGTGGTGAGCGCATGATCCGCCGCGCGCTGCTGCCCGCCCTGCTCGGCCTGAGCCTGTTGCTCAGCGGCTGCGGCTTCAAGCTGCGCGGCGCACCGGAATACCAGAACCTGGCCGCACTGACGGTCACTGGCGGCAGCTACGATTTGCGCAACGGCACACTGGACGCCCTGGAAGCCAGCGGCGTGGCCGTCCACGACGCTGCACCGCAAACCCTGCGCATCGATAGCGAACGGTTTGGTCGCCGCACCGTGGCGGTGGATGCCCAGGGCCGCGCCGCGGAAATTGAACTGCGCTACAGCTTCTTCTGGCAACTGGCGGACAGCAAGACCAGCACCGCGATCACGCCACGGCGGCAGATCACGCTGGTGCGCAATTTCAATTACGACCCGGAAAACGCCACCGCCTCCAGCGACGAAGAATCCTATACCCGACAGGACATGTACCGCGATGCCACCTGGCAACTGCTGCGCCAGCTCGACGCAGCAACCCGCGACATGTTCATCGATAACGCCACCGACGACGGCGCACCAGCGCCCACGCCGGAAGGCGCACAACCCGACCCCGGTACGCTCTGACATGCAGATCAAGCCGGAACAGCTCAGCCGCCACCTCACCCAGCAACTGCTGCCGGCCTACCTGATTGCCGGTGACGAACCGTTCCAGCTCGGCGAATGCGCCGATGCCGTGCGCCGCGCCGCGCGCGAAAAAGGCTATCTCGAACGCCAGTTGTTCAGCACCGACACCGGCATCGACTGGCCATCGCTGTACAGTGAGGCACAGAGTTTGAGCCTGTTTGGCGGGGCACGCATTCTTGAAATCCGCTTCGGCGAAAAGCGCCCGGACAAAGCCGCCAGCGAGATCCTGCAGCAACTGCTGGACAATCCTGCGCCGGACACGCTGCTGCTGATCACCGCCTCGAAACTGGACCGGCGCCGGGACCTGAACAGCCAGTGGGTCAAGGCACTGGACAAGCACGGCGCGCTGACCGAAGTGTGGCCCATCAATGCCGCGCAACTGCCCCGCTGGATCGAAGCCCGCCTGCGCCGTGCCGGCCTGAACAGCACACCGGACGCCATCGCCCTGCTGGTGGAACGCAGTGAAGGCAACCTGCTGGCCTGTGCGCAGGAAATCGACAAGCTCGCCCTGCTGTTCCCGAATGAAACCATCGCCCCACTGCATATCCAGCAAGCGGTGGGCAACACCAGCCGGTTCAGCCCGTTCGATCTCGGCGATGCCGTGACCGCCGGCGACCTGCCGCGCGCGCTGCGCATTCTCGACAACCTGCACAGCGAAGGCGTGGAAGCGCCGGTGGTGCTCTGGGCACTGGCCCGGGATGTGCGCAGCCTGAGCGCCATGGTGGCCGGCCAGGACCCCGGCCGCATGCCGCCGCAGCGGCTGCGGCAGCTCGAACCCCTGGCACGCAAACTCGGGCCGCGCGGCCTGGCCAGTGCACAGGCGCTGTGCGCCCGCGCCGACCAGGCCATCAAGGGCATGGCCAGCGGTGACCCCTGGCAACATCTGGCGTCCATCCTGATGCGCCTGTGCGGGCGCCCGCTGCCTGCGGTGATGGAAGCCGGCTGACAGCGTCCGGAAAGATTGACCCGTTCGACCGTGCAGCCCTCCGGCCGTCTTGTTAACCTCGGCACTCCTTCAGAAAAACAATACACCCGCCATGTTGAAAAAAGATCGTCTGGATACCTCGTCCATCAGCTTCACTGCGCTGTACACGGGCCACGTCTGGACCGCCAACGGTCTGTCCGCACCCGCCTTTCGCACCCGCATGGGCAGTGTCTTCTACCACGCGCTGGCCCCGTTCGAACTGGTCGGCGGCAAACTGGTGGGCGGCAATATCCGCACCTTCCTGCTGCAGCGCCACCACCTGATCGATCACCTGGTGGAAAAGGCCATTGAGGAAGAAGGCGTCACACAGATTCTGGAAATCGCCTGCGGCCTGTCACCACGCGGCTACCGTTTCTGCCAGCGTTATCCGCAACTGACGTATGTGGAAGCGGACTTGCCGGACATGGCAGACCGCAAACAGCAATTGCTGGCACGCACCGGCTCATTGAGCGCCCAGCACCAGGCCGTACCGCTGAACGTGTTTGCCCGCGATACCGACGATGCACTGGAAAACGTGGTGCGCGATCATTTTGACCAGAGTAAGCCACTGCTGGTGATTACAGAAGGCCTGGTGAATTATTTCGACCTGCCCACCATCGATGGTTTCTGGCGGCGCCTGCAGCATGTACTGGCGGCCCACCCCACCGGCATTTATCTCACCGACAATTATCCACTGCTGGATGACCACCCGTTCCACCGCACCATGCAGACCCTGCGTGGCCTGCTCGGCACGGTGTCACGCAGCCGGGTGAGTTTTCATTTCGGGAGTGACCACGAAGCGCAGCAACATTTCACCTCGCTCGGCTATGGCCAGGTGACAGTGCATAATCCGCGGGATTTTTATCGCCTGCTGCCCATGCCACGTTCACGGGGCATGCCGTTTGTGCGGGTGATTGAAGGCAGAGCCTGACTTGGTTGGTAGGGTGGGTAGAGCCAAAGGCGAAACCCACCGGGTCCATGTAACGCACTGCTCGCACAAAATCATCGAAACTACCTACTACCCGAAGATGACGGTTCCGATGTTTTTGCGGGAGTGATTAACGAGCATGGACACGGTGGGTTTCGCCTTTGGCTCTACCCACCCTACGGTCCCCTTTTAGCCGTAAATCTTGTGTACATTCCCGGTGCTGGCTCGTGGCTCGAGAAAATACTGGCGGTCATTCAGCAGTTCGGCAAAGCGTTCCGCTTCGCGAATATTGCCGTGCTTGAACAGGCAGCGCAGGTAGCCGGTCTCCTCATACTGGAACACCAGCAGTTCCAGTTTCAGCTCCGGCGAACTCATGTGCAGCGTGCAGTCACGGGCATGCTCTGCCGTCGAGAAACCGGGGTTTTCCAGTTTCAGCAGGCAGCCGAAGAAATTGATATCGACGACCTTCACGCGCTGGTCAAAACGGAACTGATCACCAATGCGGGATTCGCTGGTCACGTGGCCCCGGGTATTGCAGGGCAGCAATCGCTCACTGCGCCGACGCTCCAGTTGCTCGTAGCTGCCGCGCGGGAACAGTGTGATGCCGTCCACCTGTGACAGCGGCGCACCCCGCAGAAACGTCAGGAACAATTCCAGGGACACCTCGCGCTTTTCCAGTTGCGGCAGGTGGTCCGCCCCCTTGATCAGCGCGAACTGCGCGTTCGGGCAGCGGGCGGCAAACGCCGCGTTTTCCCACGGCAGCGTAAAGCTGTCGAACTCGCCGGTGGTGACCAGCGTTTCACATTCGGGGTAGCCGAGCAGCCCTTCCACCGACAGCAGCCGGCGACCGTTGATCTTGTAGCGCTCGCGCTCGTTGTCGCTGAGCGCTTTCATCTGCCGATAGAACAGCCGCCGCGCGGTGGGCGTGATGCCGGTTTCTTTCAGGCGATGATAATTGACCAGGTACAGGACCACGGCCTGGGAAAATTCGTCCATGCGGCCTTCATCCAGCACACGCACCGACTCTTCCACCAGCATGCGCCAGCTCTTGCGCGGCCGCACGACGATGCCGGCGACGATCATCTTGCCGGTCAGCTGCGGATATTTGTAGGCGAAGGTGCTGGCAATGGCCGAGCCGAGCGAGAGGCCCATCAGATGGACGGTCGGCAGGCCCATGTGCACGACGAATTCATGCAGCAGGTCGGCCAGGTCTTCCATGCCGAGGTCCGGCGACACCTGGTCGTTATTGCCCAGCGACGGCAGGTCCACCAGCACCACCGGGAAATCGGTGTAGATGTGCTCGACACAGTATTTGTAGGAGGTGAAATTCTGGAAGGCCCCGCCAATCACTACCAGCGGTGGCTTGTGACGGTTTTCGGGTGCACCGAAGGCAATGTAGTCGATGCGCCACTGTCCCACCCAGAAACTCTCCGGTTCTGCCTTGATGGCGCCCCGGCTGTATTCCTGATAATTGATACGCATAGTTATCACGGCCTCCGGTACTGGCCTGTTGTTATTGTTGCGCCGCCTCCATCACGGGCCGTCATGCGGCGCCTGCGCGGGGCGTGTCGTTTTTTTGATTTCCTGATAGCGATGTGGCGCGAAAGCACCGGTACCCGCCAGCCAGACTGGCGTGATTCCAGAATGCCTGCCCGGTAGACACCGCTCTGGCATTCTGTGGTATTTCCGGGAGCGCGTAAACCGCCGCATATCGCTATAATGGCCCCCTTTACCCGGACATATGTTGAGCACCATGGACATCGAGAAGTACATGCAGGACCTGGGCGTGCGCGCCCGCGCCGCCTCCCGGCAGATGGCACGGGCGTCCACAGCACAAAAGAACGCAGCCCTGGCAGGCATTGCCGACGCGCTGCGCGCCGCCCGCGAGACCATCCTCAGCGCCAACCGTGAGGACATGGCTGCCGGCCGTGAAAACGGGCTGGAAGACGCCATGCTCGACCGTCTGGAACTGACGCCGGCACGCTTTGACGGCATGCTCGAAGGCCTGGAGCAGGTGATGGCCCTGCCCGACCCGATCGGCGAAATCACCGGCCTGAAGTACCGCCCCACCGGCATCCAGGTCGGTCACATGTGCGTACCGCTGGGCGTGATCGGCATCATCTACGAGTCGCGGCCGAATGTGACCATCGACGCTGCGGCCCTGTGCCTGAAATCCGGCAATGCCGCCATATTGCGCGGCGGCTCCGAGGCGATCCGTGCCAACCAGGCGATCGCCGCCTGCATCCGCACCGGCCTGGCCGCCGCCGGCCTGCCGGAAGATGCCGTGCAGGTGGTGGAAACCACTGACCGCGTGGCGGTCGGCGCGCTGATTACCCAGCCCGAATATGTGGACGTTATCGTGCCCCGTGGCGGCAAGGGCCTGATCGAGCGCATCAGCCGCGATGCCCGCGTGCCGGTCATCAAGCACCTGGACGGCAACTGCCACGTCTATATCGACGAGCAGGCCGACCCGGACAAGGCCCTGCGCATTACCCTGAATGCCAAGACCCACCGCTACGGCACCTGCAACACTGCCGAGACGCTGCTGGTGGCCGAAGCCGTCGCCGAGGCCTTGCTGCCTGGCATCGCGCGCGCGCTCAGCGAGGCCGGCGTGGCACTGCGCGGCTGCGAGCGCACCCTCGCGCTGCTCGACGGCAAGGTGGCCGGGCTGACCGCCGCCACGGAAGCAGACTGGTTCGAGGAGTACCTGGCGCCGATTCTGGCGGTGAAGGTCGTCAGCGGGCTGGACGAGGCCATCGAGCACATCAACCACTACAGCTCGCAGCACACCGAAGCCATCGTCACGGAAAACTACACCCGCGCACGCCGCTTCCTCACCGAAGTGGACTCCAGTTCGGTGATGGTCAATGCCTCGACCCGCTTCGCCGACGGCTTCGAGTATGGCCTGGGCGCGGAAATCGGTATTTCCACCGACAAGTTCCACGCCCGCGGCCCGGTCGGCCTGGAAGGCCTGACCAGCCGCAAATGGGTCGTGCTGGGCGACGGCCAGGTCAGGGAATGACCGCCACTGGTTCCGCCCTGGCCCTGTTCGGAGGCACCTTCGACCCGGTTCACATGGCACACCTGCGCGGGGCGCGTACCGTCGCCGACGTGCTCGGTTGCCCCGTGCACCTGTTGCCCAACGCCGTGCCGCCGCACCGCCCGGCCAGCGGCGCGCAGCGGCTGGCCATGCTGCAACGGGCCTGCGACGGCGAGCCGGGGCTGGTCCCGGATGACTGGGAGCTGCGCCAGCGCGGCCCGTCCTGGAGCCTGAACACCCTGCGGCATTTTCGCGCCACGCTCGGCCCGCACCGGCCGCTGGTACTGGTGATCGGTGCCGACAGTTTCGCTAGCCTGCACCAGTGGCACCGCTGGCAGGATTACCCGGCACTGTGTCACCTCGCGGTGCTGCCGCGTCCCGGCGCCAGCGAGGCGGATCTCGACGTCCGGGCAGCCTTTGTGCCCGGCGAGGCCCGCGACCTGCAGCAGGCCCCGGCCGGCCGCCGGCTGATGCTCGACGCCCCCTGGCTGGATTTCTCCGCCACCGGCATTCGCGACGCCCTGGCCCGCGATGGCCACAGCGACGCCCTGCCCCCCGCCGTGGAAAGCTATATCCACGAGCAGGGTCTGTATAATGTCCCGAACCGCTCGCATTGAGCCCCCACACCGAATCAGGAAACGCATGACAGACCGCACAACCGACCTGCTCGACATCACCCTGGCCGCTCTGGATGAACTCAAGGCCCGCAACGTCAGCAGCATTGATGTCCGCAAACTGACCAGCATCGCCGACAATATGGTGATCGCCACCGGCACCTCCAGCCGCCACGTCAAGGCGCTTGCGGACAACGTCGTCGAACAGGCCAAGGCCAGCGGCTTCCCGCCTGTGGGCGTGGAAGGCCAGCAGAATGCCGAATGGATCCTGGTCGATCTGGGCGATGTCATCGTGCACGTGATGCTGCCCGCCACCCGCGAGTTCTACGATCTGGAACGCCTCTGGCGCGACCCGCACCAGCACCCGGACCGCGGCGCCGCCGACAACGGCAGTAAAGAACAGGACGCCTGATTTGCGCGTCCGGCTGCTGGCACTGGGCACCCGTATGCCCGCCTGGGTCGAGGCCGGCACGGCGGAGTACGCCCGCCGCCTGTCCGGCGACATCCGCCTTGAAATCGAGGAAATCAGCCTGCCGAAGCGCGGTCACAATGCCGATACCGGCGCACTGATCACTCGCGAAGCCGAGGCGCTGCGCAAGCGACTGGCGAAATACCCCGGCGCGATGACCGTGGCCCTGGAAGTCAAAGGCCGCCGCCTGACCACGGAAAAGCTCGCCACCGAACTCGGCACCCTGCGCGATCTTGGCCAGGATCTGTGCATTCTGGTCGGCGGCCCCGATGGCCTGTGCCCCACGTTGTCCGCCGAATGCCGCCAGCAGTGGTCGCTGTCCGACCTCACCCTGCCGCATCCACTGGTGCGGATTCTGGTGGCCGAGCAGGTGTATCGCGGCTGGACATTGCTCACGGGCCACCCCTACCACCGCTGACAGCGCTGACGTGAGGGGCCAGGTGTCTGGCTTCGGCCGCTGTATCACACTACCCTTTGCGCCTGACACGCCCTACCCGAGGATCTGATTTCCCATCATGCGCTCACCGATGACCTTCAAGGACCATCACCGGGAAGGCCGCATCTTTGCCGTGCGTCTGATCTGGTCCGTGGTCATCGTGGTGGTGCTGTCACTGACTCTGGTCGCCCGCATGATCTGGCTGCAGGGCATCCAGCACGATCGCTACACCACCCTCTCGAACAAGAACCGCGTGCAGACGCAGGCCATCGCCCCGCCGCGCGGGCTGATCTACGACCGCCATGGCGTGCTGCTGGCGGATAACCAGCCCGACTTCTCGCTGGCGCTGATCCCCGAGCAGATTCCGGACCTGGACGCCACCCTGGCTGAACTGGCCAGCATCGTCAGCCTGGAGAGCGGCGACATCGATCGTTTCCGGCGCCGCCTGCAAAGCCCGCGCCGGCCGTGGGAACCGGTGCCCCTGCGCGCGCGCCTGACCGAAACCGAGATTGCCCGCATCGCCGTCACGCAGCACGCCATGCCCGGCGTGCGCATCGACGCCGATCCGATCCGCCACTATCCCTACGGCGTCTTGCTCTCGCACGTGCTCGGCTACGTCAACCGCATCAGCGCCGAAGACATCGAGCAGATGGACGCGGACGAACAGGCCAACTACTCCGGCACCCACTATGCCGGCCGCATCGGCGTGGAACGCCACTACGAACGTCTGCTGCATGGCCAGGCCGGCTACCGCAAGGTGGAAACCAACGCCCGGGGCCGCATCCTGCGCGTGCTGGAGGAAATCCCGCCCCAGCCCGGCCAGGATCTCCGCCTGCAACTGGACATCCGCGTCCAGCAGGCGGCCTGGGACGCCCTCGGCGAACGACGTGGCGCCGTGGTCGCCATCGATCCGCGCGACGGCGGTGTGCTCGCATTCGTCAGCCGGCCCGGCTTCGACCCCAACCTGTTTGTCACCGGCATTTCCCACCTCGACTATGCCGGCTACCGGGACGACCATGACCAGCCGCTGTTCAACCGCGCCCTGCAGGGGCAGTACCCGCCCGGCTCCACCGTCAAGCCGATCATCGGCCTGGCCGGCCTGCAGGCGGGCGTCACCGACTGGCAGCGCACCATCTGGGATCCCGGCTTCTACCGTATCGAGGGCGAACAGCGCGTGTTCCGCGACTGGCGCCGGCAGGGGCACGGCTGGGTCGACATGCACAAGGCCGTGATGCAGTCCTGCGACACTTACTTCTACGACATGGGGTTCCGCCTCGGCATCGACCGCATGGCCGATTTCCTGGCCCGTTTCAGCATCGGCCTGCGCACCGGCATCGACCTGCCCAGCGAGGCGCGCGGCATCATGCCGTCACGGGAATGGAAACGGGGCACCCGGGGCCAGGCCTGGTTCCATGGCGACACCATCAACACCAGCATCGGCCAGGGCTACATGCTGACCACCCCGCTGCAACTGGCACTCTCCACCGCCATCCTGGCCCGCCAGGGGATACCGGTGGTGCCCCGCGTGGCGCAACTGGCGCCGCCAGCCCCGACCACCGAACCGGCCGTCATGAACACCCCCAGCCACTGGCAGCGCATGACCCAGGCCATGGTCGACGTGATACATGGCAGCGCCGGCACCGCGCGCCTGCTCAGTCGCGGCGTGCAGTACCAGATCGCCGGCAAAAGCGGCACTGCCCAGGTGTTCTCGCTCGCCAATGACGAGGAATACAACGCCGAGGAAATCGCCGAGCGGCTACGTGACCACGCCCTGTTCGTCGCCTTCGCGCCCGCCGAGAACCCGGCCATTGCCGTGGCCGTGCTGGTGGAAAACGGCGGTGGCGGCGGCTCGGCCGCCGGCCCGGTGGCACGCGCCACCCTGGACGCCTGGCTGCTGAACGATGCCGGCGAACTGGCGGTCCCACCGGTCGGCCTGCCCGAGACCGTACCGGCCACCCTCGGCGGCCCGGTGCCCACCGAGGCCGCCCTGTTCAATCCGGAGACACCCGATGCGCCGTGATTTCCTGCGCCAGATGTCGATACAGCCGGTGGGTAGCGCCCACAGTCTGGCCTGGCGCCTGCATCTGGATGCCCCGCTGCTGGCCGCCCTGATCACTCTCTGCCTGGGCGGCCTGCTGGTGCTTTACAGTGCCGGCGACAGCAACATGGAAATGGTGATGCGCCAGAGCCTGCGCTTTGGTCTGGGCTTCGGCATTCTGTTTGTCATGGCGCAGATTCCGCCGCGCAGCTATCGCTTCTGGGCACCGGCGTTCTACGGCGTCGGGCTGATCCTGCTGGTGCTGGTGCTGGTGATGGGGACCCACGCCATGGGCGCCCAGCGCTGGTTGACGATTCCCGGTATCGGCCGCTTCCAGCCGTCAGAGATCATGAAACTGGCCGTCCCGGCCATGGTCGCCTGGTATTTCAGTGAACGGGCACTGCCGGCACGCCTGCGCGACGTCTTGATCGTGCTGGCCATCACCCTGATTCCGGCCGCACTGATCGCCCGCCAGCCGGACCTCGGCACCGCCCTGCTGGTGGCCGCCGCCGGCCTGTTGATCCTGTTCGTGGCCGGGCTGTCCTGGCGGCTGATCGCGGTCGCCCTGGCAGCACTCTCCATCGCCGCACCGCTGATGTATTTTTTCGTGCTGCACGGCTATCAGCGGCGACGCGTGGACACTTTCCTCAACCCCGAGGCCGATCCGCTCGGTGCCGGCTGGAACATCATCCAGTCAAAAACCGCGATCGGCTCCGGCGGCATTACCGGCAAGGGCTGGCTCAACGGCACCCAGTCACGGCTCGACTTCCTGCCAGAGTCCTCCACCGATTTCATTCTCGCCGTGCTCGGCGAGGAAATCGGCCTGATCGGCATCCTGCTGCTGCTGGCCACCTACCTGTTCATTGTCGGCCGCGGGCTGTTGATCAGCTGGCAGGCGCAGGACAATTTCAGCCGTCTTCTTGCCGCGTCTCTGGCACTAACTTTCTTTATTTATGTCTTTGTAAACATCGGTATGGTCTCCGGCCTGCTGCCGGTCGTGGGCGTACCTTTGCCACTGGTGAGTTTTGGCGGCACCTCGGCGGTCACTTTGCTGAGCGGCTTCGGCATCTTGATGTCGATCCATACACACCGCAAACTGCTTGGTCACTGATTTCAGGAGTTTCAATGCGACAGGGCGTTGTTCGTTTTTCCGTCACCGCGTGCCTGCTGGGCCTGGGCTTCACCGCCAGCCACGCTACCGCCAACGACTACAGCAGCCGCCCCGAGGGCCAGGCACTGATCCGCGAACTGGTCGCTGAAGGGCTGGATGAACAGCATGTGCGCCAGTTGCTCGACAGCGCCACCCGCCAGGACAAGATTCTCGAGGCGATTGCCAAACCCGCCGAGCGCACCCTGACCTGGGGCGAGTACCGCAAGATATTCATTCAGGACAGCCGCATCGAACAGGGCCTGGCGTTCTGGCGTGAACACCGCGCCCTGCTGGAGCGCGCCGAGAAAGAATACGGTGTGCCCGCAGAAATCATTGTCGCCATTGTCGGCGTGGAAACCCGTTATGGTCGCCACAAGGGCACCTGGCGGGCAGTGGATGCATTGGCCACGCTGGGGTTTGACTATCCGCCGCGGGCGGATTTCTTCCGCCGCGAACTGAAAGAACTGCTGCTGCTTGAACGTGAAGCCGGCATTGACGCCGGTGAAGTGGTCGGTTCCTACGCCGGCGCATTGGGCATGCCGCAGTTCATTCCGTCGAGTTACCGCGCCTACGCCGTGGATTTCAACGACGACGGCAAGATTGACCTGATCAACGACGTCGCCGATGTGATCGGCAGTGTGGCTCACTATTTCCGCGCCCATCGCTGGCAGACCGGCCTGCCGGTGGCCGCCCGCGCCCAGGTGGAAGGCACTGCCTACCAGAGCATTTTCAGCACCAGTTACGAACCCTCGCTGACGCTGGGCGAAGCCGGCGCCAAGGGCGCCACACCGCTTTCCTGCGACGACAACGCCTACCGCTACTGCTATGATCTGCCGGCCAATACCCGCGTCGCGGCACTTGAGCTGGACGGCGAACACGGCAGCGAATTCTGGCTGACCACCGACAACTTCTACGTCATCACCCGGTACAACCGCAGCCGCCTGTACGCCATGGCCGTGCTGCAACTCAGCCGCGAGATCGCGGACCGGATGGAGGATTGATGCACACCCGTGCCCTGTTTGCCCTGTTGATGATCGCCGCCCTGCTGGGTGGCTGTGCCAGCCGTGCGCCGGTTACCGGCGCCAGCGGCGAGGCGCCAGCGCAGAGCACCCCGCCGGTCAATCCCGGCAGCGAACGCTACACGCAGAAACACGATGCCGGCCCGAGCCACCGCCCGGACGTGGAAACCCTGCCGGAGCCGGAAGTGCGCGCCGAGTTGCCGAGCCGCTACGGCAACCACTCGCCCTACACCGTGTTCGGCAAGACCTACACCGTGTTGCCCAGTGCCGAAGGTTACGTGGCCGAGGGCATCGCCTCCTGGTACGGCACCAAATTCCACGGTCACCGGACCTCGAGCGGCGAACCGTATGACATGTACCAGTTCACCGCCGCGCACCGCAGCCTGCCGCTGCCCACCTTTGCCCGCGTCACCAGCCTGGAGAACGGCAAATCGGTGATCGTCCGCATCAACGACCGTGGCCCGTTCCACCCGGACCGGGAAATCGATCTGTCCTGGGCTGCCGCACACCGCCTCGGCATCGAACAGCGCGGCACCGGCCGCGTGCGCGTGGAAGTCATTACCCCGGATGGCCAGCAAACCCGCCCGGCGCACAACACACAGGTGTCCTCACACAGCAGCATGATCCGGGCCGCCGCCGACAGCCCGCCGCCACCGGCGGAACTGTATCTGCAGGTCGGTGCGTTCCGGCAGGCAGATTCCGCGCAACAACTGGTCAACCGGCTGCTGGCCCAGTTCAGTTACCCGGTCGCCATCCGTCCCGGCAACACGCAGGGCGAGGCGCTGTACCGTGTCTGGATCGGACCGTTCACCACCGAGCAGGGCCGGGAAAGCGCACACAACGATATTTCCGGCGCCGGCTACGGCGAACCGGTGCGCGTGATGCCCTGAACCGGCGTCATAGCCCGTTCCTCGTATGGCATCCGCACACGCACACGCTAAAATGCAACATCACTGACACGCGCACACGCCAACGTGTGCGCAAAATCACTGCACAACAACGGAATTTATCCGCGCGATTGTGTCAAACCTGTGCCCGTCACTGCCCTGCCATCACGATCGCAGGGCCATGCACCACCGCCCAGCGATGGCGGGCATAACCCGAGCGTCCCTACCCGAACCCTGCGGCCGGCCCCGCCGCAACATGGAATGTGAGGAACCATGAAAACACCACAGATGCTGACCTTCAGGCACGCCCCTTTCGTCGCCCTGCTCGGCGTCATGCTGACTTTGCTCTCGACCACCGCCAGTGCCCAGATGATCCCCAGCGCCCCGCAAGTGGAAGCGCGCGGCTATATCCTGATGGACGCCGCCAGCGGACAGATCCTGGTGGAACACAACGCGCACGAACCGCTGCCCCCGGCCAGCCTGACCAAGATCATGACCGATTACATCGTCGCCCGTGAACTGGACCAGGGAAACCTGGCGCTGGACGACAAGGTCACCGTGAGCGTGAACGCCTGGCGCATGGGCGGATCGAAAATGTTCATCCGCGAAGGCACCCAGGTGGACGTCGAAGACCTGCTGCGCGGCCTGGTGATCCAGTCCGGCAATGACGCCACCGTGGCCCTGGCGGAACACATCGCCGGCGGTGAAGACGCCTTCGCCGAAATGATGAACCAGCAGGCGCAGAAGCTGGGCCTGAAAAATTCCTACTTCGTCAACGCCACCGGCTGGCCGGACGAACGCCAGGTCACCACCGCCTACGACATGGCCGTGCTGGCCCGCGCCCTGATCCGTGATTTCCCGGAGAATTACGCGCTGTACCGCGAGAAATCCTTCACCTACAACAACATCACCCAGCAGAACCGCAACCTGCTGCTGTGGCGTGACCCGAGCGTGGACGGCATGAAGACCGGCCACACCGACGCCGCCGGCTTCTGCCTGGTCGCCTCTGCCGAACGCGAAGGCATGCGCCTGATCTCGGTGGTGATGGGCACCGATTCCGAACAGGCCCGTGCCCGCGAAAGCCAGAAACTGCTCAATTACGGTTTCCGTTTCTTCGAGAGCTACCAGGCTTACGGCGCTGGCGAAACGCTGACCACTACACGCGTCTGGATGGGCACCGACAGCGAGGTGGCGCTGGGCCTGGATGACCGCCTGATGATGACCATACCGCGCGGCAGCCACGAACAGCTCAATGCCGAAATGACCGTCAACAACGACGTGCGCGCCCCGATTCAACAGGGCCAGCAACTGGGCACCCTGACCATCAGCCAGAACGGCGAAGTACTACTGGAAAAACCGCTGATCGCCCTCACATCGGTGGAAGAGGCCGGCTTCTTCAAGCGCCTCTGGCACCATGTGGTGCTGTTTTTCAGCAACCTGTTCTGACGTTGCGGCGGCGGGCCCCACGCCCGCCGCCTGCTGTGGAGCCAAGCATGTCCGTCGCGTACCTCAATGGCACCTTCCTGCCGCTGGCCGAGGCACGCATTTCGCCGATGGACCGCGGCTTCCTGTTTGCCGACGGCATCTACGAGGTCATTCCGGTCTACAGCGGCACACCGTTCCGGCTCGACGAACACCTGACGCGGCTGGAACGGTCGCTGGCGGAGATTCAATTGCCCGCCCCGCTGGCCCGCGCCGACTGGCCGGCACTGATCGACACCCTGATCAGCAAAAACGGCGGCGGCAACCTGAGCCTGTATCTGCAGATCACCCGCGGCACTGCCGCCGTGCGCGATCACGCGTTCCCGCCGCCGGGCACACCGCCAACGGTCTTTGCCATGGTCAGCCCGATGTCTGCGCCCGCGGCAGACAGCCCCGACACAACGCCCGGTGTGGCGGCCATCACCGTGCAGGACATCCGCTGGCTGCGCTGCGACATCAAGTCCGTCTCGCTGCTGCCGAATATCCTGATGCGCCAGCAGGCGGTCGGCGCCGGTGCTGCGGAGGCGATCATGCTGCGTGATGGCCACGCCAGCGAAGGCGCCGCCAGCAATCTGTTTATTGTGCAGCACGGCACCGTCATCACACCGCCGAAAGACCAGTGGATACTGGGCGGCATCACCCGCGATCTGGTGCTGGAGTTGTGCGCGGAACACAATGTGCCGCACCAGGAGGGCCCCGTGAGCGAAGCTGCCCTGCGTGGCGCGGACGAGATATGGATCACCAGTTCCACCCGGGAAATCGTGCCGGTGGTCACACTGGACGGCCAGCCCCTTGGCGATGGCCGCCCCGGCCCGGTATGGCACCGGGTGGCACGACTGTACGTGGATTTCAAACGGCGCCTGTGTGGCCTCTGACGGGAGAAAACAATGAGCATCAACGAACACCTGTGGGAATTCCCGCACGCCATGACCCTGAAAGTCATGGGCGCCACCGACAGCCCGATCCGCGACGTGGTGGTCGCGGTACTGACCGAGCACGCCCCGGAATTCGACCCGGCCAGCGATGTCCACGTCACGCCCAGCAGCAAAGGCAATTTCGTTTCAGTGAACGCCAAAGTGGTGATGCAGCACCGCGCACAGGTGGAGGCCATCTATGCCGCACTGAATGCGTCCCCGCATGTGAAAGTGGTGTTCTGACCCCGACACACCCGGTTGCAGAGCGCGCCTTTACCCTGCCGGCAACCGGGGAGGATAATGGCCGCCATGACCGACACGCCCCTGATCGTCCGCCAGTTCGACACCATCGACTACGCCCCCTGCTGGCAGGCGATGAAAGCCTTTACCGACGCCCGCGGCCCCGACACCCCGGATGAACTCTGGGTGCTGGAACACCCGCCGGTATTCACCCTCGGCCAGGCCGGCAAACCCGAACATGTGCTCAACCCCGGCGACATTCCGCTGGTACAGACCGACCGGGGCGGCCAGGTGACCTACCACGGGCCGGGCCAGACGGTGATCTACCTGCTGATCGACATCGCCCGGCTGGGCATCGGCGCACGCGCGCTGGTCACCGGTAT
The DNA here is from genome assembly GCF_009846755.1 of Alcanivorax sp. S71-1-4. Classification (GTDB taxonomy): domain Bacteria; phylum Pseudomonadota; class Gammaproteobacteria; order Pseudomonadales; family Alcanivoracaceae; genus Isoalcanivorax. Next base: position 43,045 of record NZ_AQOR01000016.1, on the reverse strand, counting down.
CGAGCAGGCCATCGTCGACATGCTGGCCGGCTGCGGCATTGATGCCGCCAGCAAACCGGATGCGCCGGGCGTGTACGTGGACGGGGCCAAGATCGCCTCGCTCGGCCTGCGCATCCGGCAGGGTCGCAGCTACCATGGCCTGTCACTCAACCGCGACATGGACATGGCCGCTTTCCAGCGCATCAACCCGTGCGGCTATATCGGCCAGCCCATGACCAGCCTCGCCCTGCGCGGCGCAGACAGCGACCGCGCCCGTACCGAGACCGCGCTTCTGGAGGCCCTGCGCGCGCGCCTGGACCTGCCGGCGGCGCAGCAACGCCTGTCGGCGCTGCCGACACCACCTGCTACACTGCACAGCGAACAGCACACCCTCGAGGAGCACTCATGAGCACGCCGCGTCCGGCACGCCAGAAAGTGGCACAGGGAGAAAAACTGCGCGGAGATCGCAAGGTACGCACCATCATCCCGGTGGTGGACGAATCCGGCGACCTGCCGCAGACCCACGCTCGCAAGCCGGACTGGATTCGCGTGCGCGTGCCGTCCTCCGGCCGCATCCAGCAAGTGAAGGACATGCTGCGCAAGCAGAAGCTGCATACCGTATGCGAAGAGGCCGCCTGCCCGAACCTGCCCGAGTGCTTCGGCAGCGGCACCGCCACCTTCATGATCATGGGCGACATCTGCACCCGCCGCTGCGCGTTCTGCGATGTCGGCTTTGGCCGCCCGAATGCCCTGGACCCGGACGAGCCACTGCACCTGGCCGAAAGTGTGCGCGACATGGGGCTGAAATACGTCGTCGTTACCTCCGTGGACCGCGACGACCTGAAAGACGGCGGCGCCGCGCATTTTGCCGAATGCATCAGCACAGTCCGCGGCATGACGCCGCACACCCGCATCGAAATCCTGACCCCGGATTTCCGCGGCTGCCTGGACGAAGCGATCGACATTCTCAGCGCCACGCCGCCGGACGTGTTCAACCACAACATCGAAACCGTGCCGCACCTGTACAAACGCGTGCGCCCCGGTGCCCGCTATGATCACTCGCTGAAACTGCTGCAGGATTTCGGTGCCCGCAACCCGGCGGTACCGACCAAGTCCGGCATCATGGTCGGCCTCGGCGAAACCTTCGAGCAGGTGATTGAAACCCTGCACGATCTGCGTGCCCACGATATCGACATGCTGACCATCGGCCAGTACCTGCAACCGAGCAAACATCACGCGCCGGTGGAACGTTTCGTGCACCCGGACGAGTTTCGCGAGTATGCGCGCGTGGCCGAAGAACTCGGCTTCACCTCCGTGGCCTCCGGCCCGATGGTGCGCAGTTCCTATCACGCCGACCTCCAGCATCAGGGCGTGGATGTCGGCCTGCCGATCAAACAGGCCTGAACCATGAGTGATATCCGACACACCGGCAGTTGCCTCTGCGGCGGCGTACGCTATCAGGTCACCGGCCCGCTGCCCGGCATCCAGCTCTGCCACTGCGGCCAGTGCCGGCGCGCGCAGGGCACGCCGTTCGTCACCAACATGCCGGTGGCACGCAGCGCATTCACCCTCCTCAGCGGCGAAGACCTGCTGCAACGGTATGAATCCTCGCCGGGCAAGACACGCGTGTTCTGCCGTCACTGCGGCAGCCCGTTGTACAGTGAACGCGACACCATGCCCGACGTGCTGCGCATCCGCGCCGGCTCCCTGGAAGGGGACGTGCAGGCCGCACCGGCCGTGCATATCTATACCGTGGATGCGTGCAACTGGTGGCCGATCAACGACGAGTTGCCGCAGTATCCCGGCAGCGCACACGCGCCGCAGACGGAGCAATAACATGCCTGCCTGGCTGCCCGTGCTGAAAATGGCCCTGCCCTATATCGCCTCGGTGGCCAGCACCGCCATTCCCGCTTTCACGCAACGCGGCGACAGCGAAAAATCCCTGGAACTGATCACCCAGCAGATCGGCGAACTGCAACAGGCCGCCGCCGGCAACGCCGAATCGGTAAAACTGCTGGCCGAACAGATGCAGCAAACCGTCACGGCCATCGAAGCCGGTGCCGAGGCCAGCCAGCGCGCCCTGGTACGCGCGCAACTGCTGGCCGGCGGTGCACTGCTGGTGTCGCTGGCCGCGCTGGGCCTGTGCCTGTTTCTGCTTGTGAGGTGAACGCATGCGCCTGCCGGCCCTGGGACTGATCGGCTTGCTGCTCGGCGGTTGCGTGACACAACCACCGCAGGACGTCGAACCGCCTTCTCCCTGCGCCGACATCACCGCCGCTGCCTTTATGGTCTGCCAGTTCTACGGCCGCTACATTCCGATGAAACCCTTCGGCCTGCCCGGCAAAACGTCGCAAAGCCTGCTCAGCCCGTTCTTCAGCCCGACACTGAATGAACTGCTGCAGGACACCCTGTATCTGCAGGACGATTTCATCAACGATTACCCGGAGGCGTTACCGCCGCTGGCGGATGGCCCGCTGTTCAGCAGCAACACCCGTTTTCCCGATCATTTCGAGATCATCAGCGAACGGCGTTTCAGCGGCGACGGCGGCAGCACCTGGGCGCTGGTGCGGGTGCGCCTGCGCCACGAAGACAGCGGCCAGCAATGGCAGGACGAACTGGTGCTGCGCCATACCCCGCAGGGTTATCTGATCGAGGATTTTTTGTTTCCGCGACGTGACGGCGGCGCCCCGCAGCGGCTGACCGAGACCCTGCGCGACGCGTTCGCGGATCAATAGCCACTGGCCACCGGCGGCCGGATCACCCCCAGCCCGGCCAGCGCCGCCAGCACCTGATCCGGTGTAATGCCCCGCAAGCACGGATAATCCGGCGCCGCACAGGCATGCCGTCCACATCGTGCGTCACAGGCCCGGTGGCGCAACACGCACGCCTGCTGCGACAGCGGACGCCAGAGCCGTTCGTCCGTGGGGCCAAACAGCGCCACCACCGGCGCGCCGCACGCCGCCGCCAGATGCATCGGCCCGCTGTCGTTGCCGATGAATCCGCGACAGTGCGACAGCAATACCATCAATTCCGCCAGGGATATCTGGTCACACAGGCTCACCACCGGCTGCGCCATGTGCGCGCGAATCCGCTCTATCTGTACCCGGTCGCGACCACCCGCACCGATCAGCACCGGGATCAGCCCGAGGTCACGCAATTGCACGCACAGCGAGGCAAAACGCTGCGCGGGCCACATCTTGTAGAGCTTGCTCGCGCCAGGATGAATCACCACGCAGGGCATGCCACTGTGCACGCCCCAGCGCGCCAGATGCTCTTGCAGGGCCGGCACGGCGCCAGCCGGGCAGGTGAGCGACACGCCCTGCCCGGCGCGCGCGGCCGGCGGATCACTCAGCGCCGCGTAGCCGTGCCAGCGGTGTTGCCCGGGCAGGGCGCCGGAATGCTGTCGCGTGTAGAACCAGCGCCCCCGGCGGCGGCGTGGCCCGTCGCGCTGCGGTGCACCGCTGAGCCACGCCAGCGTGGCGGACTTCTGTTCGCCTTCGAGATCAATGCAGCGCTCGGCGCGAAACGCCCGCAAGGCGCGCACAAACGCCAGCCAGACAAGAAACCGCTGCCACAACGGGCGCGAGGGCGCCAGCGCCGGGGCCGGGTAATACAGCACCGATGCACCTTGCCCGAGGGCCGCCAGCACCACATCACGGTACAGCGCATTGGCGACCAGCAGCGCGCCCGGATACCGGTCCAGCATGGCCTGAATATGGGGCAACGCAATCAGCAGATTGCCCAGGTGATTGCCGGGAAACAGAATCAGCACGCGTTCCATCGCAGACTGCCTGGAAAGAAAAGGGAAGTTTCAGGCTAAAAGCGGTTTCTGACCCTTGCATGACACCGGCACCCCATGACAAGGTGCGGACAGTTTCCCCACCCGTGAACGCACCATGTTTGTCATCAACGAAACCCTGTCGCTGCCGGACGATGAAATCCAGATCGAGGCCATCCGCGCCCAGGGGGCCGGCGGCCAGAACGTCAACAAGGTCTCCAGCGCCGTGCACCTGCGTTTCGATATTCACGCTTCGAGCCTGCCGGACCATTACAAACAGCGCCTGCTGTCCCTGAAGGATCAGCGCATCACCGATGACGGCGTGGTGGTGATCAAGGCACAGCAGTTTCGCAGCCAGATAAAAAACCGCTACGACGCCCTGGCACGCCTGCGCGAATTGATCCTGTCGGCGACCGTGACGCGCCGGAGCCGCATCAAAACCCGCCCCACGCTCACCGCCCGAAAAAAACGCATGGACAGCAAGTCCCGGCGTGGCCAGACCAAGGCCCTGCGTGGCAAAGTAGACCCCGCCGGCTGATCACGGCCGCGCCCCTCAATTTCCGGAGAACCCTGCGTCATGTGGATGGTATTGCTGTCACTTGTGGGTGGCCTCGTGCTGCTGACCGTGGGCGGTGAATGGCTGGTGTCGGGCGCGGCCAGGCTGGCCGCCCGGTTTGGAGTCCCGGCGCTGGTGATCGGCCTAACGGTGGTGGCGTTCGGCACCAGTGCGCCGGAACTGATGGTCACACTCAGCGCGGCCTGGGAAGGCGGCGACGCCGCCAACCTGGCGCTGGGCAACGTGGTGGGCAGCAATATCTTCAACGTCCTGCTGATCCTCGGCGTGTGCGCCATGCTGGCGCCGCTGGTGGTCAACATCTCCATGGTGCGGGTGGAAATCCCGCTGATGATTGTCGCCTCGGCGGTCGCCCTGTGGTTTGGCCGCGACGGGGTCTACTCGCGCCTGGAAGGCGCCATCCTGTTTGCGGCGCTGCTGCTGTATATCTGGTTCACGCTGACCCAGGCCCGCAAGGCCAGCATCAGCCAGGATGCCCCGGCCGATGAACACGGCCCGCTCTGGCGCCAGCTCCTCAGCATCCTGGGCGGGCTGGTGCTGCTGGTGCTGGGCGCACACTGGCTGGTCAGCGGCGCGGTGGCCGTGGCGGAACTGCTCGGCCTGAGCGAGACCATCATCGGCCTGACCATCGTCGCGGCGGGCACGTCACTGCCGGAAGTCGCCGCCTCGGTCATGGCCACACTGCGCAATGAGCGCGATATCGCGGTCGGCAACATCGTTGGCAGCAACCTGTTCAATATTCTCGCCGTGCTCGGCGGCGCCTCGCTGATTGCACCGCACGGCATTGCCGCGCCGGCCTCGATCATCGCCTTCGACGGGCCGGTCATGCTGGCGGTAGCCGTGGCCTGCCTGCCGATCTTCTTTACCGGTTACCGTATCGACCGCTGGGAAGGCACGGTGTTTTTCGGCTACTACATTGCCTACGTGGCCTATCTGGTGCTTGATGCCAGCGGCCATGCCGCGCTGCCGCTCTACAGCCGGGCCATGCTGTATTTCGTCGTGCCACTGACGGTGCTCACCCTGCTGGTGAGCCTGTGGCGTGTCATGCACCGGCGGGCCGGCCCCGCATGAATACGCCACTGATCGACATCGACCTGCTGCCCCGCACGCCGCCCATGCCGGTGTTGTTCATCGGCCATGGCAGCCCGATGAACACCCTGGAAGACAATGTCTTCACCCGGAGCTGGGAAAAACTGGCGACGGAACTGCCCCGGCCGGCCGCCATCCTGTGCGTGTCCGCGCACTGGGAAACCGACGGCGTGGCCGCTACCGCGCAGCCCTGGCCGCAGACCATTCATGACTTCCATGGTTTTCCCGACGCCCTTTACGCCATGCAGTACAAGGCGCCCGGTGCACCGGCCGTCGCCGGGTGGTTGGCCGCCCACCTGGGCGCACAGGAAGACCTGCACTGGGGGCTGGATCACGGCACCTGGTCAGTGCTGTGCCGCCTGTACCCGCAGGCTGACATTCCCGTACTGCAATTGAGCCTGGACCGGCAGCTGGACAGCGCCGGCCATTATCGGCTGGGACAGCAACTGGCACCGCTGCGCGAGCGCGGCGTACTGATCCTGGGCAGCGGCAATATCGTGCACAATCTGCGCCTGATGACCCGCCACGGCAGCTACCCCTGGGCAGACCAGTTCGACCAGTACATTGCCAGCGCCATCCTGCGCGCCGATCACGATGCCGTGGTGCACTACGCACGCCAGGGCGACGCTGCGCAACAGTCCGTCAACAGTGCTGAACATTTCCTGCCGTTATTGTATGTACTCGGCGCCGCCGGCCCGCGACATCGCGTGTCGTTCCCCACCGAGGGCATGGCACTGGGATCGCTGTCGATGCGCTCGGTACGGCTGGACGCGCCACACCCCTGACACGGACGCCACTGCTCACGAAAGGACGCACATGCTCGAGATCCAGACACAGACCGATATCCAGGCGAGCCCCGCCCGCATCTGGGCCATCCTCACCGACTTCGCACACTACTGCGAATGGAACCCCTTCATCGTCGCCGCCACCGGCATCGCCCGCCCCGGCCAGCCGCTGAGCCTGACCCTGGCCGTCAAACCGGGCCGCATGATGCGCTTCAGGGCGAAAGTGCTGCACGCCCGCGCCAGCGACAAGCTGGTCTGGCGCGGCCGGCTGCTGGTGCCCGGTCTGCTCGATGGCGAGCATTGCTTTACCCTGTCACCGCTGGAAGACGGCAGTGTGCGCCTCAGCCACAGCGAGCAGTTCCGCGGCCTGCTGGTGCCGCTGCTGCGGCGCAGCCTGGAACGGGACACCCGGGCCGGCTTCGAGCGCATGAACCAGGCCCTGCGCGAACGTGCCGAACGTCACAATCGGCAGGTGCACCGCTGACACCTGGCCCACCAGGCTTGCCTTTCGGGCCGGTGTCTTTATCGTCATCAGGGCAGCTGACGGAGAATCAGCCAACGATCAGCCATCAAGGGGCCGGCAACAGCGGACAGGACAGGGGACGCACATGAGCATCACATTACGCACCAGCCTGCTGCTTGGCAGCCTTCTGCTGACCGCCTGCGCCGCACGGCCACCCGCACCGCTTCCCGCGCCCCCCGCACCGGACCCGCTCGCCTTCACCGGTGTATTGCACTGCCCCGACTGCGACGGCCTGCGTGTCCTGTTGCTGCTGGATCGCGACACCTATCAGTACCGCACCCGCGAAGAACGCCTCGGCGATACCGACGCCGCGCCACAGCTCAACACCGGCCTGTGGCAACTGGTGCACGGCACCGATGAAAACCCTGACGCGGTGGTCTACCAGCTGGATTATGACCGGCCGGCAAGCACCCGTAATTTTCTCCGCCTGGATGAGGACCACATCAAATTGCTGGATGAAAACGGCCGCGAATTCTGGTCGCCCTACAATCTGATACTGGAGCGCACACGCTCCTGACATACCCCGCCCGGCACGGGCTGCCGCACCTTTTTTCGCCAAATGATAATGACTTGCATTCATATGATGTCAGCGCTACCCTGTGCGCGCCTTCAGAGGGTGTCCGGCAGTCGCCTACGTCTTTAGTACCAACGGCCTGATGCTCAGGCCAGCCAGGCCTGTAGCGACCCGCCCGGTCACCTCCCCGGACACACCCAACAGTTTGTGGAGACGGTCATGTCCACCCTCCCGGTTGATTCCTCTTTCATGCCGCAATGGTTCCAGGCCGGCGGCCCGGCCATGTGGCTGCTGGCACTGCTGTCTGTGCTGTCGCTGGCAACACTGCTGGCGAAAGCGGTGCAGTTCCTGCGTAGCCGCCCGGGTTCGACACCGGCCGCTGACCGCGCCCTCGCCGCACTGGCCCAGGGCAACCGCTCTGACGCCGAAGCGGCCCTGAGCACCGCCGCCACCCCGACCGACCGGGTCATCGCCCGCGCCCTGGACCTGGCCCGCCCCGGTGTCTCCGCCGCCGGCTGGCAGGAAGAAGTGCTGCGCGTGGCCCGCGCCGAGCTGGAAGCCCTGCGTGGCGGCCTGCGGCTGCTGGAAGTCACCGGCACCCTGGCCCCGCTGATCGGCCTGCTCGGCACCGTGTTCGGCATGATCAACGCGTTCCAGGCCATGCAGGCCGCCGGCAGCCAGGTCGACCCGGCACTGCTCTCCGGCGGTATCTGGGAAGCCCTGGTGACCACCGCCGCCGGCCTGGTCGTGGCAATCCCGGCCCTGGCCGCGTTCCACTGGTGCGACCGCACCATCGAACAGGGGCGCCACATCATGGAAGACCGCCTGGCGCGCCTGCGCGTGCAGCTCAACGGCCGCTTCGCCAGCGCCAGCGAAGCCCATCAGGAAACCGAAGCCGACCCGGCCCATGCATATTAATGAGCACAGCCACCGCACACCGACCATCGGCCTGACGCCGCTGATCGATGTGGTGTTCATCCTGCTGATCTTTTTCATGCTGGCGACCCGCTTCGGCGCCTGGCAGGACCTGCCCATGTCGGTCACCGCCACCGAACAGACCGAAGCGGTGGACAGTGACGACGAAGGCCGTCACATCGAGGTGCTGCCCGGTGGCGACGTGCTGCTCAACGACGAGCGCCTGTCACTGGCCGAACTGGCGCAGCAGTTGCAGAACAGCCCGCATCGCGAGACCCGCGTCACCGCCAGCGACGACGCCCCGGTACAGGCCCTGCTGTCCGTGGTCGACATCCTCCAGGCCGCCGGCCTGCAGGACGCCGCCCTGGAGTTGATCGAATGAACGGCATGCTGTCGCAGCAACCCCCGCGCCGCCCTGCCATGGAACCGGCCCTGCCACTGATCAACGTGGTGTTCCTGCTGCTGGTGTTTTTCATGGTCGCCGGGCAGATTTCCCGCGACAAAGTCACCGTGGAAGCCCCGCGCAGCAGCAGCGAGCTGGCCGAGGAAAGCGACGGCCTGATGCTCACCCTGGACCAGCAGGGCCAGCTCACCCATGCGGGCGAGCCGGTGGCACTGGAAAACATCGCCGCGCTGCTGCCGGCCACGGAGGACGACACTCCCAAACCAGTGCGTCTGCTGGCCGATGCCGGCACCCGCCTGCACGCCATGCGCCCGGTACTCAAGGCGCTGCAACAGGCCGGCGTGGAAGAAGTCCGCCTGGTGACCCGGGAGGCCCGTTGATGCTGTCGCGTCCCGGCTTCTGGGTGGTGATTTCCGTGCTGCTGCACGCCGCGCTGCTGTGGGCACCCCGTGACGAGGGCCTGGCCAGCGGCCGCGCGGGCATCACCGCCTCCGCCCGGTCCGTCAGCCTGTCACTGGCCAGCGTGACCCAGGAAGCCCCCGCGGAAGTGGTGGCGCCGCAACCCCCTGCCCCGGAGCCCCCGCAGCCGCCCGAGCCCAGACCGGAGCCGAAACCGGAACCAAAGCCGGAGCCAAAACCCGAACCCCGGCCAGTGCCCAAGCCCGAACCGAAGCCCGAGCCACGCCCGGAGCCGCCGCCGGAACCGACACCGCCCGCTGCCCAGCCGGCCGAGCAACAGCTTGAGGGGGCACAGTCCGAGCAACTGGCCTCCACCGCCGCCGGTGCCGTTGAACAGAAGGGCCGCGCCGGGCCGATTGCCGACGGTGCCAACGCCACCGGCCAGCGCGACAACGCCTACAATCGCTACCTGGGCGTGATCCAGAACCTGATCGAGCGGCACAAGGAATACCCGGCCCAGGCGCGCATGCGCGGCCTGGAAGGCACGGTGGAAGTCTGGTTCCAGCTCGACGACCAGGGCCGCATCAACGAGGTAAAAATCGTCGAAAGCTCCGGCAGCCGGCTGCTGGACATGTCCGCCGAACGCATGCTGCGCCGCCTGCGGCTGCCGCCACCGCCTGCGGAAATCCTGACCCTGAGCCGGTTTGACCTGCAGGTGCCCATCGCCTACCGCCTCGACTGAGGCGGTGGCCCAGCACCGCCCCGGCAGGTGTGGCACACTGTCCGCCCCGATCACAACAACGACAATAAACCATGCGCCTGCGATATCTGATCCTGCTGGCCGCGCTGGTCTGCGCCGCTCTGCTCTGGTGGTTTCGTCCCTGGACGAGTTTCTCCCCGCACAACCTGAACAACCTGATGCACCCGGATACCCGGGTGGAAAACTTCCGCCACATGGACCGCATCTTTCCGTCCGTGCCGATGCCGGCCAGCGACCAGCCGGTGAGCTTCCCGCGGGCACCGGGCCCGTTGCCGGCCACCTTCGAGCACGACGGCCGCACCGTGTCCGTGCAGGAATTCCTGCAACGCAGTGACACCACCGGGCTGATGGTCCTCAAGGATGGTGTGATCCGGGCGGAAGAGTATTTTCAGGGCGCCAGCGAAACGTCCCGCTTCACGTCCTGGTCGATCGCCAAGACCGTGGTCGCCACGCTGGTGGCCATCGCCCACGGTGAAGGCCATATCCGCTCACTGGACGACCCGGCGAAAACCTATGTGCCGGCACTGGACGGCAAGGCGTGGGGCGAGGTCACCGTGCGCAACCTGTTGCGCATGGCCACCGGCATCCAGTTCGAAGAGCTGTATGACAAGCCCTTCTCCGACATCAAGCTGCTGTTCTATCGCGTATTCCTGATCGGCACCCCGGTGCACGACGTGATCAGCGACCTGCCCGCCGAAGGCCCGCAAGGCGAGCGCTTCCACTACATCAGCCCGACCACGCAGATTCTTGCCTGGGTGCTGGCCGGTGCCGTCGGCGAACCGGTCAGCCAGTACGCGCACCGCGCGCTGTGGCAACCGCTCGGCATGCAGGACGATGGCTTCTGGAACCTGGACAACGACGGCACCGAGCTCGCGTTCTGCTGCCTGAACATCAGCGTGCGCGACTACGCCAAACTCGGCCAGCTCTACCTGCAACAGGGCCAGTGGCAAGGCCGGCAACTGCTCCCGGCAGGCTGGGTGCACGAGGCAACGCGCCGGCCCGAACCGTGGCTCGCAGCCGGCAACGGCTACCCCGAGCGCGGCTATGGCTACCACATCTGGGTGCCGAAAGACCCGGACCAGGAATACTTCGCCAACGGCGTCTGGGGCCAGCACGTCTGGATATCGGAGAAACACAACGTGGTGATCGTGAAAACCAGTGTCGACCCGGACTTCCAGCAGCACATGGCCGAAGCAATCTCGTTCCTGCGAGCCGTCAGCACAGAGATAGGGGGGCCGTAGGGTGGGTAGAGCCAAAGGCGAAACCCACCGCGACCATGTCGCGCACTGCTCGCACAGAAACAGCGAAACTACCCACCTTCGCAGAGATGCAGTTTCGATGATTTTGCGGGAGTGATTAACGGGCATGGACCCGGTGGGTTTCGCCTTTGGCTCTACCCACCCTACCGCCCCCCAGCGCATTTTTGCGGGCGCTGTCCATTACTGCAAAAACACGCGCGACTGTTTCGGCCGCGCGTACACCACCTGTCCGGCTTGCAATGTTTGCGCCACCGGCTGGTCGCGCGGCACTTCGACATGCAGCAAGTCGTCACCCAGGCCGTGGCGCAATTCCACCCGCAACACGGCACCGGCAATGCTGACGGTTTCCACCACGGCGCGGATCACGCCCTCGCCGGTGATTTCTTCCTCGACCAGTTCGATATCGTGCGGCCGGATGTAGGCCACCGCGCCGGCGTCGCTGACATCACGGTGCTCTGGTGCCGGCAGGCGCACGCCGCCGATTTCCGCCCAGCCGCCGCTGACGCGGCCACGAAACAGATTCACCTGGCCGAGAAAGCCGTACACGAACGGGTTTGCCGGGTGGTCATAGACTTCCCTCGGCGAGCCTTCCTGCTCCACGCGCCCATGATTCATGACCACCACCCGGTCCGAGACTTCCAGCGCCTCTTCCTGATCATGGGTCACGAACACGCTGGTGACATGGATTTCATCGTGCAAGCGACGCAGCCAGCGGCGCAGTTCGGCGCGGACTTTTGCGTCCAGTGCGCCAAACGGTTCATCCAGCAGCAGCACTTTCGGCTCCACCGCCAGCGCCCGGGCCAGCGCAATACGCTGGCGCTGGCCGCCGGACAACTGCGACGGGTAGCGGTGCGCGGTCCAGTCGAGTTGCACCAGTTCCAGCAGTTTTTTCACCCGGCGATGAATCTCTGCCTGGTTCGGGCGCACCCGGCGTGGCTTGACCTTCAGGCCATAGGCCACGTTTTCAAACACCGTCATATGCTTGAACAATGCATAGTGCTGAAACACAAAGCCGACACCCCGGTCACTGACGTGCACATCGGTGGTGTCCTCACCATGAAATTTCACCGTGCCGTGATCCGGTCTCTCCAGCCCGGCGATGATGCGCAGCAGTGTCGTCTTGCCGGAACCGGACGGCCCCAGCAGCGCCGTCAACTCACCCTGCGGCAGCGACAGCGACACATTGTCCACTGCGGCAAAGTCACCGAAACGCCGGCTGACATTGTCGATTTCAATACTCATCACTGCTCTCCTTCCACGGCCGCCAGGCGCCGTTGTTCATCCCGCCATTCGATCAGGCTTTTCACCACGATGGTGACCACCGCCAGTGCCGCCAGCAGCGACGCCACCGCGAACGCCGCCGTGAACTGGTATTCGTTGTAAAGCACTTCGATATGCAGCGGCACGGTGTTGGTTTCGCCACGGATACGGCCGGACACCACCGCCACCGCACCGAACTCGCCCATCGCCCGCGCGTTACACAGGATCACGCCGTAGATCACGCCCCATTTCACGTTCGGCAGCGTGACGTGCCAGAAGGTGCGCCAGCCGCTGGCACCGAGCGTGAGCGACGACTCTTCCTCTTCGCTGCCCTGCTCCTGCATCAACGGGATCAGTTCGCGCGCCACAAACGGCATGGTGCCGAACACGATCACCAATACGATGCCCGGCACCGAAAAGATCACCCGGTAGCCGTGCTCAATCAGCCACTGGCCCAGCGGGCCGTGATTGCCGAGCAGGATCACGAACATCAGGCCCACTACTACCGGCGAAATGGCAAACGGCATGTCGATCAGCGTGACCAGTATCGACTTGCCGGGAAATTCAAACTTGGCCACCGCCCAGGCGGCCGCCAGCCCGAAGATCAGGTTCACCGGCACGGCGATCAGCACCACCAGTAGCGTCAGCCGGATCGCCGCCGCCGCGTCCGGCTCGACAATGGCCGCCAGCCACACCGCCAGCCCCTGCTCGAAAGCGCCATACAGCACCACCGCCAGCGGCAACATCAGAAACAGCGCCAGAAAAATCAGCGCCACGCCGATCAGACTGCGGCGCACCCAGGCCGATTCCTCAGTGGCCGCCTGCCAGCGACGCACCGGCGCGGCAACATGCGTTGTGGAAACCGTGTTCATCACTCACTCCCCTCAGCGCTGTGTATGGCGGCGCGTGCTCCACCACTGCAACGCATTGATCATCAGCAACAGCGCGAAGGCCGCCACCAGCATCACGGTGCCGATGGCTGCCGCACCGCGATAGTCATACTGCTCCGCCTTGGCGACGATCAGCAGTGGCGTGATTTCGGTGGTGTAGGGAATATTGCCGGAGATGAACACCACCGAACCGTACTCACCCACGGCACGCGCAAACGCCATGGCAAAACCGGTCAGCAGTGCCGGCAGCAGCGTCGGCAACACCACCCGCCGCAGCGTCGTGAAACGGCTGGCGCCCATGATCGCCGATGCTTCTTCCAGCTCCGGTGCCATATCGCGCAGCACCGGCTGCACGGTGCGCACCACAAACGGCAGGCCGATATAGGTCAGCGCCACGATCACACCCAGTTGCGTGTAGGCGATGCGCACGCCGAATGCATCGATGTACTGGCCGATCCAGCCGGTGCTGGCGTACAAGGTCACCAGCGCAATACCGGCCACCGCCGTCGGCATGGCAAACGGCAGGTCCACCAGCGCATCCACCACGCGCCGGCCGGGAAACTCGTAGCGCACCAACACCCAGGCCACCAGCGCGCCGAACACCAGATTGATCAGCGCGCCAATCAACGAAGCACCAAAGGACAGCTTGTAGGATTCCACCACCTGCGGATGGCTCACCGTGGCCCAGAAATCCACCCAGGGCATTTGCAGGGTGTAGAACAGCAATGCCGCCACCGGCAACAGCAGTAACAGCGAAAGGTAGAAAACCGTGAAGCCCAGTGTCAGCCCGAAGCCGGGTAGCACACTGTGTTGTCGGAATCGAAAGGCCATGCGGCGCGTACTCCCTCACGGGGCAGGCACACCGTGCCCGCCCCGGTCCCGTGGTCAGGTTATTTCCGCTGTCGCGTGAGGTTGTCTTCCAGGATGCGGTCGAACACGCCGCCATCGTTGAAGTGAGTGTTCTGCGCTGCCTGCCAGCCACCGAACACCTCGTCGATGGTGAACAGGTCCACGTCCGGATACTGGTCTGCGTATTTTGCTTTCGCGGCGTCGCCGGAGGGGCGGTAGTAATGACGGCCGATCACGTCCTGCGCTGCCGGTGAATACAGGTATTCCAGATACGCTTTCGCCAGGTCCAGGTTGCTCTTGCGTTCCGCGTTGCCATCCACCACCGTCACCGGCGGCTCGGCCAGGATGCTGATGCTCGGCACAACGATGTCGTACTCGCCCTTGCCCAGTTCCTCGATGGCCAGGATGGCCTCGTTTTCCCAGGCGATGAACACATCGCCCAGACGACGCTGCACAAAGGTGTTGGTGGCACCACGGGCACCGGAATCCAGCACCGGCACGTTGGCGTACAGACGGCGCACGAAGTCGTAGGCCTTGTCCTCGTCGTTGTCGTGCCGGTTCAGCGCATAACCCCAGGCGGCGAGATAGTTCCAGCGCGCACCACCAGAGGTTTTCGGGTTCGGGGTAATTACTTCCACGCCGGGGCGAACCAGATCATCCCAGTCGCGGATGTTTTTCGGGTTGCCCTTGCGCACCAGCAACACGATGGTCGAGGTGTAGGGCGCACTGTTCAGCGGCAGGCGGCTCTGCCAGTTTTCCGGGAACAGCTGTGTGCGCTCGCTGATGGCGTCGATGTCGTAGGCCAGCGCCAGCGTCACCACGTCCGCCTCCAGGCCGTCGATGACGGCGCGCGCCTGGGAACCGGCACCACCATGGGACTGGCGGATGGTGATTTTCTCGCCGGTTTCCTGTGCCCAGTGTTTGACGAACAACTGGTTGTATTCGCGGTACAGCTCGCGGGTGGGGTCGTAGGACACGTTCAGCAGTTCACGCGCCTGGGCCGGCGCAACCAGGGCGGCACTCAGGCCGGCGGCAATCAGAATGGAGCGGATGTTCATGGGGCAAGCCTCCGTCAATCACAGCATTCGGAGACTTCCGGTGGTCCGGTCAGCCTGGGGTCAGATCATCACGACCGCTCAGCGGCGGTCTTCACAACAGTACTTTCAAAACGGAATTTTTCACGGCGCTCGATCTGCACGATACGCCCGTCATGCACGGTGATTTCCACCGCACCGAAACGCAGCCCGGCCAGCGCGTCTTCGATGCGCCGGGCCACCAGGCTGTCGGCATCCGCCGGCGTCGGTCGACTCATGGGCTACTCCTGTCGGACTTGTGCTCCACCGGCCTTCGGGCCGGCAACGAGGCAGAGTCTAGGAGGGAGTCTCTTATTCCGATAAATACATTATTTTTCTACATATATTCGTTTTTGAAATATAAGAGCCGCTCACAGGATGCCGAAAAGGAATAAGTAAATCTCTTTTTATACTTTCATATTTCCGTCACGAACTCCTACCGTAAGCGCTTCCGGCTTCGCCGGGGGATCGTCAGCACTGACCACACCTGCGGAAGTCGCGCGACCGACAGACCCTACCGCATCGATACAACAAGGAGATTCACCGCATGAACAGAGTATTGCCGCTGCTGATTGGCGCCGGTCTGGGCGCCACGTTGTTGCCGGCCATCGGCCAGGCGCAGGTCACGGGCGCCCAGATCTATGGCCAGCTGCATGTGTCCGCCGACTACCTGGACACCGATTCCCGTGGCAGCGCCCTGAACCTGTCCAGCAATGCCAGCCGGCTCGGCTTCCGGGGCAAATATGAAGTGCAGGAACAACTCACCGTGGTCTGGCAGGCGGAAACCACCCTGCGCGTGGACAGCCAGGGCGGCGACCTGATCGACCGTGATACTTTCCTTGGCCTCACCGGTGACTGGGGCCTGCTGCGCGTCGGCAAGTTCGACACGCCGATGAAAGTGCTGCGCAACCGCACCGACATTTTCCCGAACCAGGTCGGCGATGCCCGCAACATCACCCGCAACCGCATCGCCGCGCCCGCCGGCCTGGCCAGCGGCCAGATCGGCTGGGACGAACGCTTCCGCAACAGCATCCACTACCGCACCCCGACCGTGGCCGGCCTGACCGCCAACGCCCAGTATTCCACCTCGCTCAACAGCGCCAGCAGCAATGACGCTGACGCCGGTTCCTGGAGCGCCTCCGTGGAATGGCGCCTGGATACCTTCTGGATCGCGGTGGCGCATGAAAACCAGACCTACACGGACGACGTGCTGCCGGACTACGAGCGCCAGGCCACCCGCGTCGCCGCCCTCTACGACATCGGCGACTTCCGCCTCAGCGCCCTGTACCAGAAAGCCGAAGACCCCGATGACGCCGCCTGGGGCGCCGGCGTGCGCTACCGCCTGACCGAGAAAGTGGCGCTGAAGACCCAGTACTACCATCTGGACGCCGACGCCGATGACAGCGATGCCGACCTGTACGCCGTCGGTGCCGACTATCAGGTGGCCCCCAACCTGACCTTCTATGCCAACTACGCCGTGCTGGACAACGACACCCTGAGCAACCTGCGCCCCTACAGCCAGGCCCGCACCGCCGACCCAACCAGCCTGGCGGGCAACTCGCCGAGCGGTTTCTCCCTGGGCACAATCTTCAGCTTCTGAGCCACCTGCCCGGGCCAGCCGGCCCGGGTATTCCACCGTCACACGACGGCGTGAAGCAGTGCCGCTGCAAACCATATATTCAATTTAGAAATATAAAAATTTAATTCAATTCTTTTACAGCATAATAGATCTCCCTGCATGATGGCCTTTCGTTAACCGGAGGCCCTCATGCCACTGCGCGAACTGACCGACTACTTCAACCGCGAAAACCTGAAACGCTACGGCGCCCTGCGCGGCGACGTCGCGCCACTGGTCTCGCTGGGCGAAGCCGGTGTCGCCGGACGCTTCGCGGACATCACCCTGGGCAGCGCCTTCCAGCCGGTCTTTCACGCCGATTCGCTGCGCCCGGCCGGCTTCGAGGCCCTGCTGCGTCCGGTCCGCCAGCAACAGCCGCTGTCGCCGGCCAGCGTGTTCCTGCTGCCGACCGATGCCGACGAAGTGGTCTACCTGGACCGCCTGTGCCGCACCCTGCACGCACTGAACTTTCTGCTGCAATCCCGCGACGACGACGGCTGGCTGGCGCTGAACGTGCACCCGCGCCATCTCACCGGTGTGCTCAGCGAACACGGCCTGGTGTTTGAATCCATCCTGCAACAGTGCGGCCTGTCACCGCGCCGCGTGGTACTGGAAATCGGCATCGCCGCGCTGTTGCAGGTGCCGCACCTGCCGATGGCGATCCAGAACTATCGCCGCCGGGGTTATCGCATCGCCGTGGACAACGTGCCGGTGAACCAGGCGCCATTGCCGCTGCTGCTGAAGCTGCAACCGGATTTCATCAAACTCGACTACCGCAGCGCACCGCTGCCCCCACACCCGGCGCTGCAACACCTGCTGCGTGAACTCGGCGATATCGGCACCGGCGTGGTCGCCGTGGGCATGCCGTGCAGCGCCAGCCGCGCGCTGGCCGATCTCGGCGTCCATTATCTGCAGGGCGATGTGCTGGCGCCGGCAGCGCCGCAATTGATCCGCACCACGGATGCGCTGGCCGCAAACAACCACGCCGTGGGGCGGTAGGGGGGGTAGAGCCAAAGGCGAAACCCACCGGGACCATGCAGCACACTGCTCGCACAGAAACAGCGGAACTACCTGCCACCCAAATCAGGCAGTTTCGATGGTTTTGCGGGAGAGATTAAAAGGCGGTTTCGGTGTTTTTGCGGGAGTGATCAAAAGGCAGTTTCGATGCCTTTGCGGGAGTGATTAACAGACATGGACCCGGTGGGTTTCGCCTTTGGCTCTACCCACCCTACCACCCTGTGCCGATGTACGACTGGAGGTGTGACATGCCACTGAATCATACGCACGCAACACAGATACTGATCCCCGGCTGGCACGGGTCCGGCCCGGACCATTGGCAACAGCATTGGTGGCGCAGCGCTGCCGGCAGTCAATTGCTGGAACAGGATGACTGGCTCACCCCGCGCCGCCGCGACTGGGTAAAACGGCTCGACGATGCCGTGCAGGGCACACCCGGACCGATCGTGCTGGTGGCGCACAGCCTCGGCTGCATCACCGTGGCGCACTGGGCGCAGCAGCACGACACCCATAAAGTGATTGGCGCCATGCTGGTCGCACCCGCAGACGTGGAACGCCCCGACGCACCGCCTGCACTGCAGGCCTTTGCACCCATACCACTGGATGCCCTGCCGTTCCCGGCGCTGATGGTGGGGTCGGAAAATGACCGCGCCGCGTCACTGCAACGGGCGCGCTTTCTGGCGAATGCCTGGCAGGCGGATTTCGTCAATGCCGGCCGCGCGGGACATATCAATGTCGCGTCAGGGCATCATCAGTGGGAAGCCGGCCGCGCGCTGTGGCACGACTGGATCAGTCGCCGGGCGATTCACCCCAGCGCGGTAACAGCGTCTGCGGGATACCCAGGTGGTCGAGCAGCCGCGCCACGATGAAGTCCACCAGGTCATCAACGCTTTTCGGCTGGTGATAAAAACCCGGCGCCGCCGGCATGATGGTCACACCCAGGCGCGCGAGTTTCAGCATGTTCTCCAGGTGAATGGCGGAGAACGGCGCCTCGCGCGGCACCAGGATCAGTTGCCGTTTTTCCTTGATGGCGACATCCGCCGCGCGTTCGATCAGGTTATTGCTGGCACCGCAGGCAATCGCCGACAGCGTGCCGGTGGAGCAGGGGCACACCACCATCGATGCCGGCGCACCGGAGCCGGAGGCCACCGGTGCGGTCCACTGTTCCAGCCCGCACACCACCAACCGCCCCGTTTTCACCGCGGCATATTCGCGCAAGGCGGTTTCCGCCGCGCCGGTACCGGCAGGCAGGCGCAGGTCTGTCTCAGTGCCGATCACCACCCGTGCGGCTTTCGACAGGATCACGAACACTTCCGCATTGGCGGCCAGCAGGCACTGCAATAAACGCAGCCCGTATTGCGCGCCGGAAGCGCCCGTAAACGCCAGGGTGACGCGATGCGGAAAGCTCATGCCAGGCTCCATCAGATTCTGACCATCAGCGCAGCCAGGAACGGAATCAGAAACAGGATATGCAGTTCGGCCATGACCAGCTTGCGTGTCCCGGCCACCGCGGCGGCGTCCGGCAGCGTGTTGTCTTTCAGCACGGCCCGGCGCCAGCGCAGAAAGCGCATGGTCGGTGCGATGGAAATGATGCCCACCAGCACGAACAACGTGACTTTCAGATGGAACACGCCGTTCTGCATATAAAACGCCGGGCCACGGCCATAGGCTTCGGTCAGGCGCAGCAGGCCGGTGGCCAGCACCAGGATTGCTGCCATGCCATACATAAGGTCGGTGCGCGCCAGCCGTTCAATCGCGTCACGGGTGATCTGGCCGCGCAGGGTGACCATCTCCAGCAGCAGCGTCGCGGCCAGTGTCATGATGCCCAGGTAATGCAGGCCGGCAATCAGTGCGGCAATGATCATATTGTGTCTCCCTGTGTCTGCCCGTGTTCAGGCGTTGTCCTGCAACGCCTGCACCAGCTTGCGGTGGATACCGCCGAAGCCGCCGTTGCTCATGATCACAATATGCGCCGGCGCATTTCCCTGGCCATACTCTGCCACCAGTTGCGCGATGACCGCATCAATGCTGCCGAGCGTGCGCGCCGGCACGGGGCTGGCGGCCACGACATCCTGCAATGACCAGTCGATGCCCGCCGGCTGGTACCAGATCACCTCGTCCGCCGCCGCGACACATTCCGGCAGGCGCGCACGGTGCGCGCCCAGGCGCATGGTGTTGGAACGCGGTTCGATCACGGCAATGATTTTTTCTTTGCCGACACGGCGGCGCAAACCGTCCAGCGTGGTGGCAATGGCCGTGGGGTGATGGGCAAAATCATCGAACACCTGCACGCCGCGGATGCTCCCGACCAGCTCCATGCGCCGCTTGACGCCCTGGAATTCCGCCAGCGCGCGGGCACCGTCCACCGGCGTGACGCCGCAATGCCGAGCCGCCAGCAGTGCAGCGACGCCGTTATAGACGTTGTGCAGGCCGGTCAGCGACCAGTGCACCTCCACTGGCGGGTAACCGAACGGCGTCACGCGAAACGCGGAGCCGTCTTCCGCCAGCAACTCCACATTTACCGCTGTCGCCCCGGGACCAAAGCGCTCCACATCCGCCCAGCAGCCACGTTCCAGCACCTGCTCCAGCGCCGGCACGCCGTCCGGCAGAATCACGCGCCCGGAGGCGGGCACGGTACGCAGCAGGTGATGAAACTGGGTCTGTATCGCGGCGAGATCAGGGAAAATATCGGCGTGGTCGAATTCGAGATTATTGAGAATGGCCGTGCGCGGACGGTAATGCACAAACTTGGAACGCTTGTCGAAAAACGCGGTGTCGTATTCATCTGCCTCGACGACAAAAAACGGGGCCTCGCCCAGCCGTGCGGAGACGCCGAAATTACCGGGCACACCGCCGATCAGGAAACCGGGGTTCAACCCGGCATGTTCGAGAATCCAGGCCACCATGCTGCTGGTGGTGGTCTTGCCGTGGGTGCCGGCGACGCCGATCACCCAGCGCCCCTGCAACAGTTCATCGGCCAGCCACTGTGGGCCAGAGGTGTAGCGCAGGCCACGGTCGAGCACGTATTCCACCGCCGGGTTGCCACGGCTCATGGCGTTGCCGATCACCACCAGGTCCGGCGCCGGGTCCAGATGCGCCGGGTCGTAGCCTTCCTGCACATCGATACCGGCGGCGGCAAGCTGGTCGGACATCGGCGGGTAGACGTTCTGGTCCGAGCCGGTCACCCGGTGGCCCTGTGCGCGGGCCAGTTGCGCCAGGCTGCCCATAAAGGTGCCGCAGATACCAAGCACGTGGATATGCATTACGAAAACGCCCCGTCAGTGGTCAGTCACTGCGGGGCATTGTCGCAGAGCGGCCGCGCGCTGTCGCGGCGCGCGGCACCGGTCAGAACGCCGGGGGTGCGGCCAGGAACAGCGAGGTGGCCGTGAAGCTGCCGTACTCCACCGTGTTCTGGTTGAGCACACGGCCGGTCAGGTCTTCGCCGCCGTCGTCCGACGACACCATCAGGTCCACCCAGGCATCATCACCGAAGCCCTGCATGTCACTGCGGAACGCCGACGGATTGTCCAGCCGCAGGCTGTCGGTGGGGCTCAGCGGATCGGACTGGAAGCTGCTCATCTGCACCATGGCGGCCAACGCGGTGTCGATCAGTGCCTGGCGCGACAAGGGCACGCGCACGGTGCTGCCGACACTGCTCAACGGCAGGTCCTGTGGCTGGTCGGGGAAGGTATAGGCCACCACCGTGTAAGGCTGCCAGGCACGGGTGATGATCTGCATCGCCTGGGTCTGGGCCATATAGGCCCCGGCGTCATAGGCCACGTCGTCTGCCAGGCTGATGACACCGCCCTCGCAATCCATGCCGGCCTGCTCGCCGGTCAGTGCGGCACAGGCGCCAAGCGCCGACAGGATCTGCTGCTGGCAATACTGATCCGCCGTCTCGCCGGGGCAGGTGCCCTGCTGCGCATAGAACGGGTTGGTGGTGCTCAGCGCCGGCACATCATCGGCAACCCCGGTGCCGGCCAGCACGGCATGAGCCTGCGCCGTCACCCGGCGTGCCAGGGGGCCGATGTCCTCGTAGTAACCGGCCACCAGCGACGGCAACGCGGTCAGCCAGCTCTCCGGCAAGGTGCCCCCACCGTGCACGGCGGCCAGTGAGCGCGCGGCCGCATCGGTCAGTGGCGAAATATTCACCCAGCTGTCGAATTCACTGGCACCGACCAGCGCATACAGCGTCTCGCCGTTGCGGCGTGCCCGCACCAGCAGCGGCTGGCCACTGACGGTCAGGGAAAACAGGCCCTGGTCATCGGTGCGGATCGCCGTCGCTTCCAGCAAGGTGCTCAGCACGTCGACATCCGAGGGGCCGGCCCCCTCGGCAAACCAGACCCGGCCCGACAGCACGCGCGGCTGCACCGGCACGTCGACCGCTTCCAGCGTCAGCGACGAGGTGCCCGCCACCGGGTCCCCCCCCATAAAGACAGGGAGGTGTTGATCTCTGCGGCCAGTCGCGTTCCTGTCAGGCCGAGGCCTTGCCAGTCCAGCGTCACGGTCGCACTGGCCGGGTCCGCCTCGATGCCATATTGCGCCAGCAGCAAGGCCAGCAAGGCGCCGGCCTGCTGCGGCGAGCGCAATGCGTCACCATTCAGTTGCGGCATGTTCTCAGGATAATCGCCCAGCACCGGCAGGCCCCCCGACAGGTCCGTCGGGATATAGGCACTGGTGTCGGCTTCATTGAGCAGCGTCCAGTGCCAGTAGGCCGGCAGCGCCCACTGCACCAGCGGCGCGGTGTCGCGCATGGCCCCGGCAACCAGTGCATAGTCACCGCTCCACAATGGCAGCGGCACGGCGCCGAATTGCGCCACGCCTTCGTCATCCAGCGTGTAGCCGCCGGCCAGATCCAGCGGTGCCATCAGCAGGTCCAGACCGCTGCGATAGTCTTCGCTGTCCGGCCCCGCCAGCGGGTTGCGGCAATCGGCGGTTTCCAGCGTCTGGCAGGCGCGGGCGGCCGTGCGGCCCAGCACCGGCGCCAGCGCATCCAGCAACAGTGCCGGCGCGGCGTCGGCACCGGCTTCCGCAGACAGCCACCATTGCGCGCTCATTTCCGGCAGCGCCTCGCCCGGCAATGCCAGCGCGTCCACCAGCAGGGCGTTGTCCAGCATCTGCCCGATGGCGGCCAGATGAATGGCTTCCGCCAGCGGCGACACCGAAATCACCCAGCCGGCCACCCGGTCCGGGTGCGTGACAAACCCGGTGATCGGCGCACGGCCTTCAAAGGCCGCCACGTCAATCACCAGCGGCCCGGTGACCGCCTGCTCGAACAGCACCTCGCCCTGTGCGTCGGTGGTCAGCGCATAGCTGGCCCCGGAGGCCAGGTCACGTACGGTCAGTGGCCGTTCAGCCGGTGACTGGCCGTCGGACACCCGCAGTGTCAGTGCCAGCGTTTCAGGCCCCGGGCCTGGATCGCCACCGCCCCGGCTGCCGCCATCACCGCCACAGGCACTCAGTACCATGCCCGCCAGCAGTATCCCTACAGGTCGCAGATTCGCCATCGCCGTTTTCCCCTTTTCCCGAAATAAAGGCCACGCTCACAAACGCAACAGTGTGGGATGCCCGGCCGACAGCCTGTTAGGCAAACTGTCTCAGCAAGTTGGCAATGCGTCTCAACAGACAGAAAGCGTGAACCGGCGCAAACCGCTCACACAGGGCACGGGAAGAAAAGAAAACCCGGCCCCTCGGGGAAAGGGCCGGGGCCGCCTCAGTGACTGATCATCCAGGGGCGTGCGGAGGGGAACATCTTGTTGCCTTCGGCGGTGTAGAACACTTTCGGCTTGTGCCGGGCATGGTGGCAGCAACCCTGTTCATGCTCGGAAACCTGGTTGCCATGCCGCGGCTCATGCCGCGCCCGCTCGTTGCGTTCAATCGCCTGGCGTTTCACCGGCGACATGTCCAGCAGGGTCGGCGCCACCAGCAGCACACGCGGCGACAGCGTGCCGCAGTGCGGGCAGGCATGGCTGTCGCCAGCGCAGTCCATGGCCACCAGTTCATGGAACAGGCCGTGTTGCGGGCATTTGTAGTCATACAGTGGCATGGTGGGGCTCCCTTATTTTTTGTCCGGCGCCAGCGGCAGGTCCACCCCGCCCTTGACGTGTTTCACCGGACCATCGGCATTCGGCTTGATATCGAATTCGAAAATATCGGTGGGCAGCCACAGGGTGGCGCAGGCATTGGGGACATCCACAACACCGCTGATATGCCCCTGTACCGGCGCACAGCCGAGCAGAGAATAGGCCTGGGCACGGGTGTAGCCGAATTTGGTCAGGTACTCGATCGCGTTCAGGCACGCCTGGCGGTAGGCGATGTGCACATCCAGGTAGTGCTGCTTGCCGTCTTCATCCACCGAGATGCCTTCGAAGATCAGATAATCATCGTACTTCGGCGCCATCTTGCTCGGTTTGAAAATCGGGTTCTTGATGCCGTATTTCTGCATGCCGCCCTTGATCAGGTTCACGCGCAGGTGAATCCAGCCGGCCATCTCGATGGCGCCACAGAAGGTGATTTCGCCGTCGCCCTGGCTGAAGTGCAGATCCCCTACCGACAGGCCGGCGTCTTTGACGTAGACCGGGAAATAGACCTGCGAGCCACGCGACAGATCCTTGATGTCGCAGTTGCCGCCATGCTCACGCGGCGGCACGGTGCGCGCCGCCTCGGCAGCGGCGGTCGGCACCTTGTCCTTGCTCATCTTGCCCAGGTGTGCGGTGTCGGCATACGGCAGGTTGGCCAGGCCGGGCACGCGATCCGGCTCGGTGTCGTAGAGTTCTTTTTCACGGGTGTTCCATTCGTCCAGCATGCCCTTGGACGGCAGGCAGCCGATCAGGCCGGGGTGGATCAGGCCGGCAAACTCCACGCCGGGAATATGCCGCGACTTGGTGAACATGCCATTGAAATCCCAGATGGATTTCTGCGCTTCCGGGAAATGATCGGTGAGAAAGCCGCCACCGTTCTGCTTCGAGAAAAAGCCGTTGAAACCCCACTGGCTTTCGTCGAAGGCACCGATATCCAGGATATCCACCACCAGCAGATCGCCCGGCTCGGCGCCTTCCACGCCCACGGGCCCGGTCAGGAAATGCACTTGCGACAGGTCCACATCGCGGACGTCCTCGGCGCTGTCATCGTTCCTGATCTGGCCGCCGGTCCAGTCGTGGCATTCGAGAATAAAGTCGTCGCCCGGCTTGACCATCACTGCCATGGGAATATCCGGGTGCCAGCGATTGTGCACGCCGTCGTTGTCGTACGGGGATTTGTTCAGGTCGACCTTGATCAGTGTTTCCGCCATGAGGGTTCTCCTTCCGCTTTAAAAGAAAAGGGTCATACCGACAGGAAGCCGGCAATGACCTGTTCATCGATGGCCGCACGTTCGGCCTCGTGCACCAGTACGCCTTTCTCCATCACCAGCACACGGTCCGCCACATCCAGCACGAAGCTGAGCACCTGCTCGGAGACGATGATGGAGAGGCCGTGCTCATCCCGGATACGGCGCAGCGTGCGCGCCAGCTCATGGATGATGGAGGGCTGGATACCTTCGGTGGGCTCGTCCAGCAGCAGCACTTTCGGCCGCCCGGCGAGCGCGCGGGCTATGGCCAGTTGCTGTTGCTGGCCGCCGGAGAGGTTGCCTCCGCGCCGGCTGCGCATGTCCTTCAATACCGGGAACAGTTCGTACAGGTGTTCGGGGATGCGTTTTTCACCACTGGCGGAGAGGCCGGTTTCGATATTCTCGCGCACTGTCATGGTGGAAAAGATCATCCGCCCCTGCGGCACAAAGCCGATACCGGCGCGCACGCGCTGGTAACTCTGCAACGGCGCCAGGTCGCGCTCGTCGAGGCGGATACTGCCGGCACTGGACGGGTGCATGCCGACCAGCGATTTCATCAGCGTGGTCTTGCCCATGCCGTTGCGACCGACAATTGCCACGATCTCGTTCTCGCCAATGCGCATGTTCAGGTCGTTGATGATGCGGCTTTCGCCGTAACTCACGCACAGCCCGGAGATATCAAGCATGGGCGGCCTCCTCGCGGCTTTCGCGGTGGCCGAGATATACCTCCACCACACGCGGATCATTTTTCACGTGTTCCAGCGAACCTTCGGCCAACATCCTGCCCTGATGCATCACGGTGACGCGATGGGCAATGTCCTCGACAAACTGCATGTCGTGCTCAATGACGATCACCGAACGTTGCCGGGTAATGGTGCGCAACAGCTCGGCAGTCTGGCGCCGCTCCGCCACCGACATGCCGGCCACGGGCTCGTCCAGCATCAGCAACTCCGGGTCCTGGATCAGCAGCATGCCGATTTCCAGCCACTGTTTCTGGCCGTGGCTGAGCAGGCCTGCAGGCTGGTCCAGATGATCGGAAAGAAACACCGTGGCGGCGGTTTCATGCACGGCATCCAGCACTGCCTTGTCGCGACGGAACAGCAGCGCACCGAAAACAGAGCGGCCACGCGGGTAGGAGATTTCCAGGTTCTCGAACACCGTCAGGTCCTCAAACACCGACGGGTTCTGGAACTTGCGCCCGACACCGGCATGCACGATGGCGTGCTCGCTCATGCGGGTCAGTTCCCGGCCCCGAAACTTGATCGATCCTTCGGTGGCGCGCGTCTTGCCGCAGATCAGGTCCAGCACGGTGGTCTTGCCGGCGCCGTTGGGGCCGATGATCACGCGGATTTCCTGCGGGTCGACATAGAACGACAGGTCATCCACTGCCTTGAAGCCGTCGAACGACACCGTCAGCCCTTCCACTGCCAGAATAAAATCCTGTGCATTGCTCATGAGGTTTTCTCCTGTGCGGGGGGCACCGCCACAGCACGGCTGCGCACATTCGCCCAGCCCCTGTCCAGCAGTGGCTCGAGATAACGGCTGTACAGCCCGGCCAGCCCGTTCGGGAACGCCAGCACCACGGCGATGAACAGCGCGCCCATGGCGTACAGCCACAGCTCCGGAAAGGATTCCGAGAAACTGGTCTTGGCCAGATTGACGATCAACGCGCCATAGACCGCACCAAGCAGTGACAGGCGACCGCCCACCGCGCAGAAGATCACCATCTCGATGGACGGCACGATGCCGACAAACGAGGGCGACATGAAACCGACCTGGAGCGTGAACATCGCGCCGCCGATGGCCGAAAACACACCGGCCAGGCAGAACACGAAAATCTTGAAGCCGGACACGTCATAACCGGAAAAACGCACCCGGTCTTCCCGGTCACGCATGGCCACCAGGATGCGGCCAAATTTGCTGCGCAGGATCAGGTGCGCCAGCACCAGGCACAGCAACAACAGGAACACGCACAGGAAGTACAGAATCTGCTTGGCGTCATCCGTGCGGATATCCCAGCCCAGCAGCGTGCGCAGATCGGTCATGCCGTTGGCACCACCGGTATAGCCTTGCTGGCCGATGATCAGGATGGTGAGGATGGTGGCGATGGCCTGGGTGATGATCGCGAAGTACACGCCGCCAACGCGGCGCTTGAACATCGCAAAACCGATCACGAAGGCGAACACCGCCGGCACCACCAGCACCGCCAGCAAAGTAAACGTCAGGCTGTGGAAGGGTTCCCAGAACCAGGGCAGTTCGGTGACCTGATTCCAGTCCATGAAATCCGGAATGCCCGGTGTGGTCTGGCGTGCGGTGCTGGCCATGTCCGAGGCTTCCAGTTTCAGGAACATCGCCATGCAGTAGCCGCCCAGGCCGAAGAACACCCCCTGCCCCAGGCTGAGTACGCCGCCATAGCCCCAGCACAGCACCAGCCCGAGGGCGACGAACGCAAAGGTCAGGTATTTGCCGGTCAGGTTCAGCCGGAAGGCATCCAGTGCCAGCGGCAAAACCACCACCAACAGTACCGCCAGCAGCAGGAAATAAAGCACCTCGCGGCCGGAGAACAGATTACGCAATGCTGTCATCATTCAGCCCCCCGCTCAGTGCCGGATGCGGCTGGCGAACAGCCCCTGCGGACGCACCATCAGGATGCCGACCACCACCAGCAAGGTGTACACCTTGGCCATCGACCCGCTGAGGAAAAATTCCATGGTCGATTGCGCCTGCGAAATGGTGAAAGCGGAGGCGATGGTGCCCAGCAGGCTCTGTGCACCGCCGAATACCACCACCAGGAAGGTATCGACGATGTAGAGCTGCCCCGCCGTCGGGCCGGTGGAACCGATCATGGTGAAGGCGCTGCCGGCAATACCGGCAATGCCGCAACCGAGCGCAAAGGTCACGCGGTCCACCTGCTGAGTATTGATCCCCACCGCCCCCGCCATCGGCCGGTTCTGCACCACCGCGCGCACTTTGCGCCCCCAGGTGGAGCGGTACATCAGCAGGTACACGCCAAGCGCAGTGAGCAGTGAAATCCCCATCACGAACAGGCCGTTGATCGGCACTTCGATCATGTCGGTGATCGCGTAGGAGCCCATCATCCAGTCCGGCATGCGCACACCCACTTCCCGCGCACCGAAAATCGAACGGTAGGCCTGTTGCAGGATCAGGCTCAGGCCCCAGGTGGCCAGCAACGTGTCCAGCGGGCGTTTGTAGAGGTGCCGGATCAATAACCACTCCACCGCCCCGCCCAGCAACGCCGAGGCAAGAAAGGCGAGCAGGATGGCCACCGGGAAATACGCGGCAAACAGCCCCGGCAAGTGGCTGCTGAAAAACCCGGATGTCAGCCAGGTGACGTAGGCACCGAGAATCATGAACTCGCCGTGAGCCATGTTGATCACGCCCATCTGGCCGAAGATGATGGCCAGCCCCAGCGCCATCAGTACGAAAACGGAAAACAGCGACAGCCCGGCGAAACCCTGCATCGCAAAGATCGATGTCAGTTCTGCGGCGGAATAGTCTGCAAACATTGGCCTGCTCCCAACAACTGCGATCCCGCTGGTGGCCGCGTGCGGCCACCAGCCCCGAGGGTGTGCGTTACATCTCCGGGAACGGGTCCGGCTCCATCAGTTCGTCGGTTTCGAACACCACTTCGTACTGGCCGTTGTCCATGGCACGGCCGACGCGGGTTTTCGACCAGAGGTGATGGTTTTCATGGATGCGGACATACCCTTCCGGCGCCGTCGTCAGCTCAATGCCCGGTGACGCTTCGCGGATCTTGTCGATATCGAATGACCCGGCTTTTTCGACTGCGGCTTTCCACAACCACGGGCCGAGGTACGCCGCCTGGGTCACGTCACCGATCACGATGTCATCGCCCCAGCGCTCTTTGAACGCTTCAACGAACGCCTCGTTGTTCGGGTTGTCCAGGCTCTGGAAATATTTCATCGCCGCGTAGGCGCCTTCGATGTTCTGGCCACCGATGCCGAGAATTTCATCCTCGGTCACGGAGATGGTCAGCAGCAGCGGGCTTTCCTGGGTCAGGTCAAAGCCGGCCGCCTGCAACTGGCGGTAAAACGCCACGTTGGAACCGCCCACCACGATGGCGTAGATCACGTCCGGCTTTTTCAGGCGGATACGGTTGATGACCGAGTTGAACTGGGTATGGCCAAGCGGGTAATAATCCTCGCCTACCACTTCCAGGCCCAGGCTCTCGATGTGCGCGCGGGCGATCTTGTTCGAGGTGCGCGGCCAGATGTAGTCCGAACCGAGCAGATAGAAGCTCTCGGCGCCTTTCTCGCGCACGACCCAGTCGATGCCGGCAATGATCTGCTGGGTCGCTTCCTGGCCGGTGTAGATCACGTTCGGTGACTGCTCCAGGCCTTCATAGAAGGTCGGGTAGTACAGCATGCCGTTGTACTGTTCAAAGATCGGCAGCACCGCCTTGCGCGAGGCCGAGGTCCAGCAGCCGAACACCGCCGCCACCTTGTCGTTGATCAGCAGCTTGCGCGATTTCTCGGCAAAGGTTGGCCAGTCACTGGCGCCATCTTCCTGGATGTATTCGATCTGCCGGCCGAGCACGCCGCCGGCGGCGTTGATCTGTTCAATGGCCAGTTTCTCTGCCTGCACGGAACCGGTTTCGCTGATCGCCATGGTGCCGGTGATGGAATGCAGGATGCCCACTTTCACGGTGGTGTCGGTCACCGCCAGCCCGGTGGTATTGACCTCCGACGTCGGCGGTACGGCGGCATGGCTCAGTGTGCTGGCCAGGGCCAGGGCCGGTAATGCCAGCCAGCGTCCCCAGCGACGCGGCGTATTCTGCGTGATGCTCATCTCGTTTCCCTCATACATGCGGTGGCCGATCCCCGGCATCTGCTCCGGGATACTCGAGGGTCAGTATCCGGACACCCGCACCGCCACCCCATTCGGGAAACACACCAGGGGACTACGTCATTTGACGCATACCCGCCCCGCCAGCCCGCGACTAGCCTGCCTTGGGGGAAATGCCGGCACGAAAACTGCTTAAGGAACCTGCACACTCGAACGCAGATCGCGCCATGCAGCACCAGGACCATCCAGACCGAACGGACCGGCATCACACGGGGTCAGCCACCATGTCAGCCCAGCAGCGCATCATGCGGGTGCGGCGCAACTACAATAAGTGGGTCGCCAACCAGACCCTGGAAGACTATGCGCTGCGCTTTACCGCCAAACAGGCCCGGCGCTGGTCCGCCGCGCGCGTGTCGCAGACCGCGCTCGGCGCGATCTCGTTTCTGGCGCTGGAAGCCATCGGCGCGGCCATCACGCTGAGCTATGGCTTTACCAACGCCATGGCCGCCACGGTCACAGTCTGTGCGCTGATCTTCATGCTGGCACTGCCGATCAGTTACTACGCCGCACGTTTCGGTGTGGACGTGGACCTGCTCACCCGTGGCGCCGGTTTCGGCTATCTCGGCTCCACCCTCACCTCACTGATCTACGCCTCCTTCACCTTTATCTTTTTCGCGCTGGAAGCGGCCATCATGGCGATGGCGCTGCAAATCCTGTTCGGGCTGCCGGTGTCGATCGGGTATCTGGTCAGTTCACTGATGGTGATTCCGCTGGTGACGCACGGCATCACCTTCATCAGCCGTTTCCAGGTATGGACGCAACCCCTGTGGCTGTTGCTGCAACTGGTGCCGTTCGTGTTCATCCTGTTCCAGCAACCGGACAGCATGTCGCAGTGGACCGGTTTTCCCGGCCACGGCGACGGTCAGTTCAATATCCTGCTGTTCGGTGCGGCCTGCGCGGTGCTGTTTGCGCTGGTCGGCCAGATTGGCGAGCAGGTGGATTTTCTGCGTTTTCTGCCGGAGCAAACGCCGGGCAAACGGCTGCGCTGGTGGGGTGCGCTGCTGGCCGGTGGCCCCGGCTGGGCGGTGGTGGGCGGGCTGAAAATCGCGGCCGGCTCTTTTCTGGCCGTGCTGGCGCTGCGCTACGGGTTGACGCCCGCGGACGCCGCCGACCCGACGCACATGTATATCGTCGCCTTCAACCACCTGCACCTGAACCCCGCCGCGAGTCTGGCGCTGGCCGGCATCTTCGTGATCCTCTGCCAGCTCAAGATCAACGTCACCAATGCCTACGCCGGCTCCATCGCCTGGTCGAATTTTTTCTCGCGGCTGACGCACAGCCATCCCGGCCGCGTGGTCTGGCTGGTGTTCAACGTGCTGATTGCCCTGCTGCTGATGGAGATCGGCATCTATCTGGTGTTCGAGGATATTCTCGGCACCTACGCGCTGGTGGCGGTGGCCTGGATCGGCGCGCTGGTGGGTGATCTGGTGGTGAACAAGCCGCTTGGCCTGTCGCCAAAACATATCGAGTTTCGTCGCGCGCACCTGTACGACATCAATCCGGTCGGCGTGGGCGCCATGGTACTGGCGTCACTGACCGGCATCCTCGCCAGTAGCGGTCTGTTCGGCGAGCTGGCGAAAGCATTGGCACCCTTCATTGCCTTGCTCACGGCGTTTCTGGCGGCGCCTCTGATCGCCATCGCCACGCGTGGCCGCTATTACATCGCCCGGCAACCGGCCAGCATCCCGCTGCGCGCCGGCTGCTGCATCTGCGAACACACCTTTGACCGGGAGGACATGGCGTTCTGCCCGGCCTACAACGGCCATATCTGTTCGCTGTGCTGTTCGCTGGATGCGCGCTGCAATGACAGTTGCAAAACCGGCTCGCGCGCGCAGGAACAGATCGTCGCCCTGCTGTCGCGCTGGCTGCCGGAGCGCGGCGTGGCCATGCTGCGCTCACGCATGGGGCATTTTATCGGGCTGCTGGTGCTGATCACGGCACTGATGGCCGTGATTCTCACCCTGATCTATTACCAGTTGCCCGACGCCGACGCGCAGGTTCGCGCGCTGATGGCGACGACACTGGCGAAAGTGTTTGCCGTGTTGCTGATCATCAGCGGCGTGATCGCCTGGCTGTTCGTGCTCGCCCACGAAAGCCGCGTGGTGGCACAGGAAGAATCCCGCCGGCAGACAGCGATGCTGATGGACGAAATCGCCGCTCACGAAAAAACCGACCGCGCGCTGCAAAAAGCCAAGGAACAGGCCGAAGCGGCCAACCAGGCCAAGAGCCGCTACCTCACCGGCCTCAGCCACGAACTGCGCTCGCCGCTGAATGCCGCGTTCGGCTATGCCCAATTACTGGAGCACGACCCGGCCGTGCCGGCGCACCTGCACGATGCCGTGGCGGCGATCCGCCGCTCCACCAGCCATCTCGCTGACCTGATCGAAGGGCTGCTGGAAATTTCCAAGATCGAGGCTGGCCGGCTGGAGCTGGACCGCAATCAGGTGCGCATCCACGCATTGATTGACGAACTGGTCAGCATGTTCCGGCTACAGGCCAGCGAGAAGGGCATCGGCTTTCGGTTTGTCTGCACCACGCCGGTGCCGGAGCTGGTCACCGCCGACGAAAAACGGCTGCGCCAGATCCTGATCAACCTGCTCAGCAACGCGATCAAGTTCACCCGCCAGGGCGAAGTGGCGCTGCATTTCCGCTATCGCAATCAGGTGGCGGAATTCACCATCCGCGACACCGGCGTTGGCATCGCACAGGAAGACATCGAACGTATCTTTCTGCCGTTCGAGCGCGTGCGCAAGGCGGGCACCCCGGCCACCCACGGCACCGGGCTGGGCCTGACCATCACCCGACTGCTGACGGAGATCATGGGTGGCGACCTGAGCGTACAGAGCACACCGGGCCAGGGCAGCGAGTTCCGGTTATCGCTGATGTTGTCCAGCCTGCCCTACCGCGCCAGCCCCACCGTGGCCCTGGCCCCGGTGGGCTATCACGGTGCACCGCGCACGCTGCTGGTGATCGACGACGATCCGACCCATCGCGGCCTGATCAGTGACATGCTGACGCCGCTCGGCTTCACCATTCTGGAAGCCCCGGACGGCCCCGCCGGCCTGGCCATGGCACGGCAAAGCCAGCCGCACCTGGTGCTGCTGGACATCGCCATGCCCGGCATGGACGGCTGGCAGGTGGCGGCGGCGCTGCGCGAAGGGGGTTACCGTGGCCCGGTGATCATGGTCTCCGCCAACGCCGGCGGCCACGCCCTGCCCGGCAGCCAGAGTGCGCACGACGATTATCTGGTGAAACCGTACCGGCTCAGCGCCCTGCGCGCCCTGCTCGACCGGCACCTGACCCTGAACTGGCGCTACGACGACACCCACGCCCCAACGCCCCGTGTCGACAGCACCACGCTACCGCCGCCCGTCCGCGATGAACTCGTGGCGCTGGCCGAGATCGGCCATCTGGCCGCGCTGCGCCAGGCCATGGCACGGCACACGGCGCTGATCCCCGCGCCCCTGTCGCAGGCTCTGGCCGACGCCCTCGGGCGCTGTGATTTCGCCCGTATCATCCAGCTAATGGAGCAACCCCATGACACCGCCTCTGTCTGATCATCCCGTGGCCCGCCGGGACCTGGTGCTGGTGGTGGACGATTCCCCCGACACCCTGGGCATGATCCACCACGCACTGGACAACGCCGGCCTGACCGCCCTGCTGGCGCTGGAAGGCCGCCAGGCGCTGTCGATCGCCGACAAGATGGTGCCGGACATCATCCTGATGGATGCCGTGATGCCGGAGATGGACGGCTTTGAAACCTGTCGGCAATTAAAACTGCAACCGGCGCTGCATCCGATCCCGGTGATCTTCATGACCGGGCTGTCGGACACCGACGACATCCTGCGTGGCTTTGACGCCGGCGGCGTCGATTACCTGACCAAACCGGTGCACCCGGATGAACTGGTGGCGCGCATCCGCGTGCACCTGGCCAATGCGCGCCTGACCCAGAGTGCACGCACGGCGCTGGACCGCGCCGGGCAACTGATGTTCGCCACCGACGCGCACGGCGCGCTGCGCTGGGCCACCCCCCAGGCAGAGCAACTGCTGCAGGCGCAGGTGTTCAATCCCGGTTTCATGACCCAGCACCTGCGCCACTGGCTGGGCGAACCGCCAGAACGGGGCCAGCAACGCGCCCTCGGTGACGCCGGCCTGCGGCTGCGTTTTCTTGGTACGCCCGCGCCGGGCGAATACCTGTTCCGGCTGCTGCAACGCGACGGCGAGGCCGAGCTGGCGCTGCTGCGCGAAACCCTGCACCTGACGCAACGTGAGGCGCAGGTGCTGCTGTGGATCGCCCAGGGCAAGACCAATCGCGAGATCGGCGAGATCCTCTCGCTCAGCCCGCGCACCGTGAACAAGCACCTGGAGCAGATATTCCGCAAGCTGGGGGTGGAGAACCGGACCTCGGCGGCGGCCATGGCCATCAGCCACCTGACGCAGACGTGAAAAGGGGGCTGACACCGGACGCTTCACACCCGACACCTCACCCTCTGTTTTTGCGTCAGACGTCAGACGGCCGACATCCGACCCGGTATTCCCCATGGCCTGCGCCGCCCCAGACCATTATCATGGCGCCCTTTCCAGCTAGCTCAGGGAAGCCGCATGGCCCGCAAGAATGCTTTTTACGCCCAGTCCGGTGGTGTCACCGCCGTCATCAACGCCTCCGCCGCCGGTGTCATCGAAGCCGCCCGCGACAGCAAAGTGATCGGCAAGGTCTACGCCGGCCGTAACGGCATCATCGGCGCCCTGACGGAAGACCTGATCGACACCAGCAAGGAATCGAAAACCGCCATCGCCGCGCTGAAACACACCCCCGGCGGCGCCTTCGGCTCCTGCCGCTACAAGCTCAAGAGCCTGGAGAGCAACCGCCGCGAGTATGAGCGCCTGATCGACGTGTTCCGCGCCCATGACATCGGCTACTTCTTCTATAACGGCGGTGGCGACTCTGCGGACACCTGCCTGAAAGTCTCGCAACTGGCCGAGACCCTGGGCTACCCGATCCAGGCCATCCACGTACCGAAAACCGTCGACAACGACCTGCCGATCACAGACTGCTCACCGGGCTTCGGCTCTGTGGCGAAATACACCGCCGTGTCGATCCGCGAAGCGGCCCTGGACGTGGTCTCCATGTGCGCCACCTCGACCAAGGTGTTCGTGATGGAAGTGATGGGCCGCCACGCCGGCTGGATTGCCGCGGCGGCCGGCCTGGCGCAGGAACAGGAAGGCGACGCCCCGCACATCATCGTGTTCCCGGAAATCGCCTTTGACCCGGCGAAGTTCCTGAAGAAAGTACAGCAGGCGGTGAAGAAATACGGCTACTGTGTGATCGCTGTGTCCGAAGGTGCGCGCTATAAAGACGGCACCTTCCTGGCCGACGCCGGCAGCACCGATGCCTTCGGCCACAAACAGCTCGGCGGCGTGGCGCCGGTGCTGGCGCAACTGGTGAAAAACGAGCTGGGCCATAAATACCACTGGGCCGTGCCCGATTATCTGCAGCGCTCCGGCCGCCATCTCGCATCAGCCACCGACCTGGAGCAGGCGTATGCCGTCGGCCGTGCCGCCGTCAGCTTTGCCGAGCAGGGCAAGAACGCCGTGATGCCGGCCATCGTGCGTGGCCAGGGTAAAAAATACAGCTGGAGCATTGGTGAAGCCCCGCTGGCCAATGTTGCCAACGTGGAAAAGAAAATGCCGCGCAATTTCATCAGTAAGGACGGCTTCGGGATTACCGATGAAGCCCGCGCGTACTTGCTGCCGCTGATCCAGGGTGAGGCGGAGATGCCGTTCAAGAATGGCATGCCGGTGCACGCCCGCCTGAAACTGGCGCCAGTAGCCAAAAAACTCAAAGGAAAATTCGTACTTTGACGCCGTAGGGTGGGTAGAGCCAAAGGCGAAACCCACCATGTCCATGCCGGTTATTCACTCCCGCAAAGATATCGAAACCGCCCTCTTCGGAGGATCGAAGCTACCCTCTGCCGAGGAGGGTAGCTTCGCTATTTTTGTGCGAGCAGTGTGCTGCATGGACCCGGGGGGGTTCGCCTTTGGCTCTACCCACCCTACTGGACCAGTTCCAGGAAACTCCTGAACACCCGGTCGGCGTCGTCACCAAAGTGCGAATGCCGGCCGGTGTCATAGAACCATGCCTGCATGCCGGCACGCCGTGCCGCTTCAATGTCGTAACGGAAATCCCCAACGTACACCAGCGCCTCGCAGGGCAGGCCCCACTGCCGGGCAATGCGCAACAGGCCGTCCGGGTCCGGTTTCGGCAGGCAGTCTTCGCGGGTGAGCACCACATCCACATCAATGCCCAGGCGGGACAGGGTCAGCGCCGTGGGCACGCGGGCGTTGCGCGTCAGAATACCGGTGGGCAGGCCCTGGCTGCGCAGGGCCGCGAGCCAGGTATCGGCCCCGGGTATCCAGGTCGCCGCCCGGGCGCCCGCCATTTCGTGCTCGTGAATGATGCGGTGCACGCGCGCGGCGTCGTCCTGCGCCAACCCCTCGGCGTATTCGATCAGGCCCACGCCGTCCGGGCAGCCGGTGGCGGCACGGATGGCCGCAAAATCCAGTCTCGAATCCACCAGCGTGCCGTCGAGATCAAAGATCACACCGCGCGGTGACACCGGTCAGCTCTCCACCGGACCACGCGGCTTTTTGCGTGGGGTGGCATAGCCGCCCTGGGTATCGGGTGCAGGCTTTTTCGCGACGGCTTTTTTTGCAGGGGCTTTTTTTGCAGGAGCCTTCTTTGCGCCGGTCTTTTTCGCCTCAGTCTTCTTCTTCAGCTTTTTCTTCTTGCTGCCGGCCGCCTTGCCGGAGGCTTTCAGTTTCTTCGGGCCGTTGAAATGCCCCGGATGTTCTGCCACCAGCCGCTGGCTGATGTTCAGGCGCAGATAACGGCTGATGCTCGACATCAGGTTCCACTCATGCGCCGCCACCAGGGTGATGGCCAGGCCGTCGTGACCGATACGGCCGGTGCGGCCGGCGCGGTGCAGATATTCGTCACCGCTGCGCGGCACGTCGAAATTGATCACCAGCTCCAGCCCGGCAATGTCCAGCCCGCGTGCCGCCACGTCGGTGGCCACCAGCACGCGGATGTCACCGTTGCGCAGTTTGTCCAGCGTCTGCTTGCGGACCTTGTGGTCTTTTTCGCCGTGCAGCACGTACACCTTGTCCAGATGCGTGCGCAGCACACCGCCAAGCCGGTCGGCCTGTTCACGGGTGTTGGTAAAGATGATGGTCTTCTCGAACGTTTCGTTGTCGAGCAGCCAGCGCAGCACGCGCTCCTTATGCCCGACATCGTCGACCGTGACCAACTGGTGACGAATGTTGGCGTGTTCATCGCGTACGGTGTTGATCACCAGTTCGCGCGGCTCGCGCAGTACGGCGGCCACCACCTGGGCCAGTGCCTGGCCACCGGGCGTGGCGGAGAACAGCAGCGTTTGCCGTTTGGGGTTACAGATTTCGGCCAGGCGCAGCACATCGTCCTTGAAGCCCATGTCGAGCATGCGGTCGGCTTCGTCCAGCACGAGCATGGTCAGGTCGCTGAAATCGAGATTGCCGGCTTCCAGGTGTTCCAGCAGCCGGCCCGGCGTGCCGATCAGGATGTCCGGGTTCTTGCGCATGCGCGCGGCCTGTACCTTGAAGTCCTCGCCGCCGGTGATCAGTTCTGCCTTGATGTAGGTGAAGCCGATCAGTTGCTCGACGTGCTTGAGGGTCTGCCGGGCCAGCTCCCGGGTCGGCAGCAGGATCAGCGAACGGGTGCCGGCACGGTGGTCCGGGTGCTCGATCAGGTAATGCAGCATCGGCAGCAGGAACGCCGCCGTCTTGCCACTGCCGGTCTGGGCGGTGACACGCAGGTCGTGGCCCGCCAGCGCCTCGGGAATGGCAGCCGCCTGGACCGGGGTCGGCTCGGTGAAGCCGAGTTCGGCCAGGGCTTTCAGCAGGCGTTCATGCAGGGGGAGTTCGGCAAACACGCAGAGACCTCTTGTCGGTAATGCGCGCAGTGTACCCGCTTGGCGCGGCCAGATGTATCAGAGCGGCGTCAAAGGCCAGAACAGCGGGATCAGGATCACGCAGCTCAGCCACACGATCAGGTTCAGCGGGATACCCAAGCGGGCGAAGTCGGTGAAGCGATAGTTGCCGGCGCTGTAGACCAGCGTGTTGGTCTGGTAGCCGATGGGTGTGGCGAAGCTGGCGCTGGCGGCAAACATCACGCCGACCACGAACGGCCGCGGGTCCACGCCCAGGTGCTGGGCCACGCCAATGACAATCGGGGTGAACAGCACCGCCACCGCATTGTTGCTGATCAGCTCGGTGGCGATAGAGACGAGCAGGATGGTCAGCGCCAGCATGGCCCAGGGGCTCCAACCCTCGCCCAGCGTCACCAGCGCCGAGGCCAGCATCGCTGCCAGGCCGGATTCACGCATGGCAATGCTGATCGCCAGCATGCCGAAGATCAGGATGATGATCGGCCATTCGATAGTCTTGTAGGTTTCGTCCGGCCGCACGCAGCCGGTGGCCACCACCACCGCCGCGCCGATGATGGCCAGCCCTTCGATCGGCATCACGTTCAGCGCCGCCAGCAGCATCACGCCGGCAATGGTCGCCAGCGCGATCGGCGCCTTGTGCTGGCGGTTGGTCGGCGCCTTGCCGTCGGTGATTGCGAACAGGTCACCGTTGTCGCAGAAACGCTTGATCTGCGCGCGGGTGCCTTCCACCAGCAGCACGTCGCCAAACTGCAGTTGGAAGTCGTCAACGATGTCCTGGATTGAGGCATCCTTGCGGTGTACCGCCACCAGGTGAATGCCGTAACGCGCCAGCAGGTCAAGGTCGCGGATCGGCCGCTGGACATAGCGGGATGACGAACCGACGATGGCCTCGACGATCACCACGTCCTGGCGCCGCAGGGTCTCCAGATCCTGGCTGTCATCGACCCTGGCCGCCTGCAGGCCGACCAGATCGGTGCTGCGCAGGTCGACCATGTCGCTGGACCGGCTGTGCACCACCAGCTTGTCGCCCACCTCCAGCCGCATACCCGGCTTTGGCGCGGAGAATTCTTCATCATCACGAAACAGCTTCAGCACCGACACGGTGCCGTTGGTCAGCCGTGCCTCATGCAGCGTCCGCCCGGCCAGCCGCGAGCCCTGCGGCACGAACAGCTCGGTCATGAAAGTGCGGTCGCCGCTGCCGGTGAACTGCTGGGTCAGGGTCTCCCGTATCGGCAGAAAGCGCGGCGCGGCGAAGTACATGAACACGCAGCCGACCAGCGCGATCAGCATCGCCGGGGCGGAAATCTCGAACATGCTGAACGGCGCCAGGCCCATGTCACGGGCCACGCCATCCACCAGGATATTGGTGGACGTGCCGACCATGGTGATGATGCCGCCGAGGATGGTGGCGTAGGACAACGGAATCAGCAGCCGGGAGGGTGCGATGCGGTAGCGGGCCGCCATCGAGAGCACCGCCGGCATCAGCACCATCACCACCGGGGTGTTGTTGATGAACGGCGACACCAGCAGGCCGGCCAGCAGCAGCCCCACCAGCAGGCGCCGCTCCTGCCCGCCGGCCGCCTGGCCGATCCAGTCCCCGAGGCGGTCCACGCAGCCGGTCTTTTCCAGCGCGGCGCTGATCACGAACAGGCAGGCAATGGTCACCGGGGCGCTGTTGCTGAACACGCTGAGCACCTGCGAGCTGTCCAGCAGCCCGAGCACCAGCAGCGCCGCCACCGCCAGCATCACGGCCACATCCGGCTTGAACCATTCGCGCACGAAGGCGGCGAACAGGGCAATCAGGATCAGGCCCACGACCAGGGGCTGGAAGGATTCGGCAATCAACGGTCAGCTCCCTGCGCAGGGTGGCGGATAACAGGACAGGCGCACGGCCCGAGGCTGCCGGCAGGGTACCCGGCCCCCTGCAAGGGCAAGAAAGAATAAATAATTTTGTGCTTATTCCATTTGGCGCTATCCCCCGCCGAGACGGAAGTATCAGGCCGGCGAGTGGCCACGGCACACTCGCGGTTGCTATAATCCGCCGCCATCCCGCACAGCCAACGGATTGATACCCCATGGATTTTGCCAAGATTCCCGCCGGCAAGGATGTTCCGAACGACCTCTACGTCGTGATCGAGATCCCCGCCAACGCCGACCCGATCAAGTACGAAGTGGACAAGGACACCAACGCCATCTTCGTCGACCGTTTCATGGCCACGCCGATGTTCTACCCGGCCAACTACGGTTACATCCCGAACACCCTGTCCGAGGATGGTGATCCGCTGGACGTGCTGGTCGTTACCCCGTACCCGGTCATCCCGGGCAGCGTGATCCGCTGCCGCCCGGTGGGCATGCTCAACATGAGCGACGAATCCGGCAAGGACACCAAACTGATCGCGGTCCCGCACGACAAACTGTCGGCGCTGTACAAGGATGTGCAGGAATACACTGACCTGCCGGCCCTGCTGATCCAGCAGATCGAGCATTTCTTCGAGAATTACAAGGATCTCGAACCCGGCAAGTGGGTGAAAGTGGATGGCTGGGACAATGCTGATGCCGCCCGCAAGGAAGTGCTGAAATCGATCGAGGCCTACAAGAACGACTGAGCACTGTTGGTGTTGAAAAAACGGCCGGCTTTGCCGGTCGTTTTTTGTTGGGGATATCATTCAGGTTTGGAGTAGGGTGGGTAGAGCGAATGCGAAACCCACCATGTCCATGTAACGCACTGCTCGCACAAAACCATCGAAACTGCCTACCTCCGAAGCAGGGTAGTTTCGATGATTTTGCGGGAGTGATTAACAGGCATGGACACGGTGGGTTTCGCATTCGCTCTACCCACCCTACGGGAGAAATGTGTTTTGAGTATCATGGTGCGTGCCGAGCAGCTTGACGATATCGACACCATTGCCCGGCTGACACAGGCGGCATTCCTGCACGCGGAACACAGCAGCCATACCGAGCAGTTCATCGTCAACGCGCTGCGCGATGCGGGGCAATTGACTTTCTCGCTGGTGGCGCTTGAGGGTGAGCAGGTCGTCGGCCATGTGGCGCTTTCTCCGGTCACGATATCGTCCGGCGTCACCGGCTGGTACGGCCTGGGACCGATCTCCGTCTGGCCAGCGCACCAGGGGCGGGGCATCGGCTCGGCACTGATGCACGCCGCCCTCGCGGCCCTGCGCCAGCACGGCGCTGCCGGTTGTGTGCTGCTGGGTGATCCCGGTTACTACGCCCGCTTCGGTTTCCGCCCGCAACCCGGCCTGACCCTGCCCGGCGTACCGCCGGCATACTTTCAGGCGCTCGGCTTTACAGATGATCGGCCCCAAGGCGACGTTTCTTATCACCGCGCGTTTGAGGCGACGGCCTGAACTGAAATCCGGCGGCGGTGGCAGGTTTCGTGTTCACACTGCCTCACCCCGCCGATTCTGTTTGCGCAGAGAAAACACTCAGCCCTGCGACAACAACGCCCGTAGGTCGATCAGTTGTGCATTGGCACGGGAAATATAGTTCGCCATCACCAGCGAATGGTTGGCCAGCACACCGAACCCGGAACCGTTCAGGATCATCGGGCTCCAGACGGCTTCCTGGGTCGCTTCCAGTTCGCGGATCATCTGCCGCATGCTCACCTGCGCGTTCTTGCGCCGCAGCACTTCATCGAAATCGATTTCCGCCGCCTGCATCAACTGGATCAGCGCCCAGCAGGCACCGCGCGCCTCAAAGAACACATCGTCGATCTTCAGCCAGGGCGTCCGGTCGATGCGACCACTGCCGTCACCATCGTCCAGGTCCACATCCAGGTGCGCACGGCCAACGCTGTTGGACAGCCGCAACGACAGGCTGCCGAGACGGTTCTGCACTTCACTCAGCCAGTAGTTGAGGTTGTCTGCCCGGGCGTAGAAGCGGGCATTGTCGTTCGCCGGGTCCATCAGCCGGCCGAGATAGCGCTCCAGCGCGTCCACACCGCGGCGGTATTCGCTTTCGGTGGCCGGGATGGCCCAGCTCTTGTGATCAAAATTGAACTGTGGCTCAGCCACGGCCAGGTCCGGGTCTTCACGGCTCTGGGTCTGCGAGCGGCTCATGTCACGGCGCAACACCCGGGCCATGTCGCGCACCTGCACCAGCACGCCGAACTCCCACGCCGGCATGTTATCCAGCCACAGCCGGTGCGGCAGGATGTCGTTGGAAAGGTAGCCGCCAGGCTTGTCCAGCAGGGTGTTCACCACCTGGATCAGGGTGCCGGTCATCACCTGCCCCG
This sequence comes from Alcanivorax sp. S71-1-4, assembly GCF_009846755.1. GTDB lineage: Bacteria > Pseudomonadota > Gammaproteobacteria > Pseudomonadales > Alcanivoracaceae > Isoalcanivorax. Next base: position 915 of record NZ_AQOR01000016.1, on the reverse strand, counting down.
GCACCGCCTGCGGTGGCGCGATGACGGCAAAGGCCGCCGGCTCGCGGCTCCAGTACCAGCCCAGCACCAAGTTGATCAGCAACAGGGCCGCCAGCACCACCCCCACCCAGCGCGTGGCGCTCCAGCGGCGTTTGCGTTGCGGTGCTGACGTGCCCGGCGGCGCGGTGGAAGTGTCCATGATGAAATCCCTCTGCTGCGATGAATGCCGGCAGCCTGGCCGGCCGTACAATATAGATGGCACTGTGCCCGTATCGTTTGGCACCGAATATACCATCGCCACGCACCGTTGATGCAGTCCATCCCCGGCAGGCCGGCACCGGCTCTGCTATGCTTGCCGAACTTTTCCGGCCGGCCCGATTCCAAGCGTGACCATGACAATACTTCAGCGATCTCTTTTCCGCAGCCTGGTGCTGCCTCTTCTGCTGGTGTGCGCCACACCGGCCCTGGCCCTGTTCGGGGAAAACAGCAACGCGTCCCTGTTCGGCGGCAATCAGCACGAACTGCCGACGCCCGAGCAGGCGATCCATGTCGATGCCCTGACCAATGTCGACGCCGGGGCAATTGACCTGATTTTCGAGATGATCGATCAGGTCTATCTCTACCAGCACGCCTTCAGCTTCCGGCTCACCGACACCCACGGCAATCTGCTGGACGACTTCAGCGACTTCACCGTCCCCGATGGCAAGCTCAAGCACGACGAGCTGTTCGGCGAGGTACAGGTCTACTACGGCCAGCTCGCGCTGCGCCTGCCACTGGAGGCCGTCCCGCTGACCGACACCGTGCTGGAGGTGAATTACCAGGGCTGTATCGAGGACACGCTCTGCTATCCGCCGCAGACCTCGCGCTTCCCGCTCACCTTTGTCAGCGCCGAGCAGATGAGCTTTGGCGCGCCCGCACCGGAACCCGCCGCCGCCG
>NZ_AQOR01000015.1 GCF_009846755.1 Alcanivorax sp. S71-1-4 | reverse complement strand
CCCTACCGATCCCCGTTGTTTTGGCGCAGGCTTTTCGCCAGGGCTTCGCATTGGCTGCGGGCAATGGCAGCAATATTGTTGGCTTCGCGCGTGACCACATCGGCGCGCCAGAGAATGCGGCCTTCATTGTTCAGCAGGTTCACTTCGATATTCTGGTCCGCTTCTGCGGCATCGCGGGTTTCGCGATATTCGCGTGCGGGCACCATGATCTGCACGTCGTGGTGCATGTTGTTGCCGGACAGCACTTCCGGCGGGTTGTAGTGCGGTGGCGCCGGCAGCAGCCCGGTCAGTTCAGCCACCAGGATGTTGCGGATGCCATTGGCGCTGGCCCAGCGTTCCAGCTCGTCGGTGCCGGTGGCAAACCAGGCGGGCAGCACGGTGAAGCTTTGCGTGACGTCATAGCCCTGCTTGCGGAACGCCGGTTCGCAGGCGTTTTCCCAGCGCTTGCGTACCTGGGGATCGGGCGAACGGGTGGCCAGCAGCAGCGTGTCGCCCTCCAGGCTGATCGCCCCGTAACGCGTGGCGATATCCGAGGTGCTCGCGCAGCCGGTCAGGAAAGCAAGGCCGACAAGGGCGCTGCTCAACAGACGACGGGTGGGGCCTGACATCCTTCGTTCCATGCTGCTCTCCTGATGCAATCCGGGGGGCGGTGCCTGCCGTCGATTCTACCTCAGAATACCGCCGAACTGAGCGGGGCATGGCCCAGCACCTGGAAACGGCGTGGCTGCGTGACCGGCGTGTGCGGCGGGTTATACCAGCGCACCTCGTACTCGGCCTGGTCAGTGTCCTGTTCCAGCCGCAGCAACTGCAGGGCGCTGTCCTGATCATCCTGCAACAGTGACCAGTGGCCGTCGGCATCCTGCTGTTCTACGCGCAATAGCGGTTCGTGGAGGGGCAGGTGGGCGGGATGTTCGCCGCGAAAGCGAAACGACCAGTAGGCTTCGCGCAGCCCGTCAGCCTCGGTGAAACGTGGCGCACTCAACAGCGTGCGTGCCGCCAGCGGTGCGTCGGTAACCGGCCAGAAGTCACGGCTGAGCAAGCTGAAGCGCCACTGCGCCGGCAGGTCGTCAATGCTGCCGCGCGTGAACAGGTCGCCGGCCAGCAAGGCACTCTGGGCGGTGAGCATGTCCAGCGTGTGTGGCCCGTAGAGTGTGTGCCCGCCTTCGTAGTGTTGCAGGGAATATTCTTCCGGCGTGGTGGCGTAGCCGAAAAAGCCGTTGGCGAGGCTGGAGATTTCCACGCGCCAGCGGCCGGCGGGGAGTTGTTCACGCACGGCCTTGCGAATGCGGTTGCCACTTTCCAGCGTCACTTCCCACGGCAGATTGACCAGCACCAGATCGTTGATGCGCACTACCTGGATCAGGGCGTCGTGGGGAAAACGCTCGGCCGGTAACAGCAGTTGCAGCTTTGACAGCATCCAGTGCTTGGCACCCTGGCAGTTGTCGTTGAACAGCGTTTTGGGCTGGCCGGGACGAATGAATGGCAACCAGGAGATCGGGAAGACTTCGTCGCCTTTTGCCGCACCGGCGGTCGCGGCACCGACAATGGCCCGTTCACACAGGCCGAAGCGGCTGTCCGGCGCCAGCGTGAGCAGATCCAGTTCGCGGCTGCCGATGCCGGTGACCAGTTGATCGTCCAGTTCCGTGCCCAGGCGTTCAAACAGACGCAGTGCGTGGCCGGCGAGCGCGCCGCCGATGCGGCGGGCCTCGCGGTCGCCGCGCTGACCCTCGATCCAGGCCGGGCTGTTGTCGGCGTGGGTCGCCTGGAAAGCGCCGTGCAGCGGCGTGAACGGTGTCTCGTAGCGGGCACCGATGGCCTCGGCCACGTCCTGTGCCAGCCAGTGCCAGACGTCCGCATGCCAGGGCTGCGTGAACGGCGGGATGGCGGTGCCGTGGATGGAGAATGCCGTGAGCGCGCCGGCCGGGTAAAAGGCGCCGTCGTCGCCGGCCAGGTCGACCCGCAGCATGGTCATGGTCGGGTTCACGGCCTGGTAGGTCATGTCATCAGTGAGCTGGCGCTCGTCCAGACTGAAATTGCGGGCCCAGGCTGACAGCGAACGGTTGCGCGTGAACCCGTAGACCTCGGTCTGCCCGGTGGCAAAACGCGCGGTGCGTCGCTCGCGGTAGGCGCGGATCACGGCATCGGCGATCTGTCGGCTGAGAAATTCCGTCAGCGTCGGATCGAAGCCTGGCAGGTTGCTGCCGAAGACATTGTAGAAATCGCTGTCGAGGAACTGGCCGGGCCCGGAATGGGTGTGCGTCACCAGCAGGCTCAGGCCGTGCGCGGGCACATCGGTGTGGGCGGCGATCAGTTCGGCCACGCGGTGGTGCAGCACACGCGAGCCTGCGCCGAGATCCAGCGTCACCAGCGCCATCGGTGTCTGCCCCGGGCTGTGCAGGTAAAAGGCACGTGCTTTCAGGCGCGTGCGGAACCCGTCGGAGGGGCGCGCCCAGGCGGAGTAGCCGAATTTGGGGATGCCGATGGGGGGCGTGATGTCCGCCTCGGCCAGGCCAGCCAGGGCCGGACCGCTGGTGGCGGGCGGCAGGGGCGCGGGGCGGCTGATGGTCAGCGTGGTGGCCGGGTAGGTGAGAAACGGCCAGGCGGTGAAAGTCAGCGCGCCGACCGTGCCCAGCAGCACGGCCAGCAGGAAAAGGCGCAGACGTGGCAAGCGGCGGCGTTTCGGCATGGAGTCGTCCCTGTCGGTTGAGTGGCGGACGCAGCTTATTGTTTTAAGGTACGTTAGTGCAAAGTCATCCTGTGCCTATTCAGAGGAGCGGACCCCTCATCGCGACGCCTTCTGGCTGCCGTTATTCCTGTCGCAGCAGCCCCAGGGCCGGCTGATGCCGCGAGCGCGCGCCGAGGCTGACGCCCGTGACCGCCACCAGCAGGCCGAGGGCCAACGGCAGCAGCAGCCAGCCGGACCAGGGCAGGGCACCGGCGAACAACCGCTGGCCCAGCGGATACAGCGCCGCCAGCATGATCAGCGTGGCGCAGACGCCGGCGGCGCAGCCCAACGCCAGCGATTCCAGCCAGGTCACACGGCGGATCAACTGCTTGTCGCCGCCAAGGGTGCGCAGCAGGGCGTTATCGCGGCCGCGCTGGGCCTGCGCACCGAGCAGTGCGGCGCCGAGCACCAGCATCGCCGCCGCCATCAGCAGCACCGCCAGCAGGGCGGTGGCGCGGCTGGCCTGGCCAATGATGTCCTGGGCCTGGTCCAGCAGGGCGTTGACGTCGATCACCGTCAGGTGCGGCACGTCACGCAGCAGCGCGGCCAGCCGCGCACCGTCGCCGGGGGGCAGCCAGAAACTGGTCAGCCAGGTGATGTCCTGGCTGCGCAGGCCATCGGTGGCGAACATGAAATAGAAATTCGGCTCAAAGCTGTCCCAGTCCACGTCCCGGATGCTGCTGATCGTGGCGGCGACGGTGCCCTGGCTGGTAACGAAATGCACCGTGTCGTCGCGCTGCAGGCCGAGATTCACTGCCAGCTCCCGTTCCACTGACACGGTGCCGGGGGCCGGTGGCCAGTCGCCGTCGGTCACGCGGTTGCTGTCCGGCAGGGTGGTGTCGGTGACTTCCGTCAGTATGAGGTCGCGATTGAGCGCGCGCTGGGCATCTTCGTTTTCCTTGGTCACGGCGTCACGGACCGGTACACCATTGATCTCGGTCAGACGGCCCCGTACCACCGGATACAGTGGCTGCGGGAGAGCGCCGTGGTCTGCCATCCAGCTGTGGAAGCGCGGCAGGTCGGCCTCGAACAGATTGAAGACGAAATGGTTTGGCGCCTGTTCCGGCAGGCGTTCGCGCCAGTCATTGAGCAACTGGCTGCCGGTCTGGCCGGCCAGCGCCAGCACGGCCATGGCGATGGTCAGGGAGGCCAGCAGCGGCAGGGTCAGGCCAGGGCGGCGGCTCAGCCGGCGAATCGCCAGCCGGCCGGCCAGCGGCAGGCGCTGGCTGCCGATGTCGAGCACTTTCAGCAGCGGCCACAGGAGTGCCGGCAGCAGGGCGCCGAGTACCACCAGCAGCAGCAACAACTGGCCCAGCTCGGTCAGTGAACCGGTCAGCAGCGCGGCCAGAATCACCGGTGCGCCCAGCGCCGCGGCCAGCTCGACGATGCCGGACACCGGCCGTGCACTGAGACGATCATTGAGTACCTGCATGGCCGGTGTGCGCACCAGGGTGCTCAGCCGTGGCAATGCAAACGCCAGCCACAGCACCAGCGGCCCGGCCAGCACTGCGATCCAGTCGCCGGGGGCGGCAGCCAGAGGCGCCTGCCAGCCCATCATCGCGCGCAGGATCTGGATCAGTCCCAGCCCGAGCAGGGTGCCGAGAGCGACTGCCGGCAGGACGGCGATGAATTCTTCGCCGAGCAGACGCTGCATCACCTGCCCGCGCCGGGCGCCAAAGCTGCGCAGCAATGCCGCCATGCGTGCGCGCTTGCGCACACGCTGGCTGGTAGCGAGATAGATGGCTGCGCCGCAGAGCAGGCTGACCAGCAGCACGCCCAGGCTTACCCACAGGGTCAGTTGTTGCAGCGGCCCACGGGTGCGGCTGGCGGCGTCTTCCAGCGTCCGCAGGCGCTGGTCCGGGCGCAGTACCGGGTCGAGTGCAGTGGTGGCCGTGGCGATATCACCGGCGCTGCCGCCGAGCATCAGCCGGTGGCGCACGCGGGTGCCCGGGCCGAGCACGCCAGTGGCGTCGAGGTCGGCGAGATTGAACAGCACGCGCGGGCTCATGCTGTAGAAGCCGGCGCCCTGGTCCGGTTCCTGCCGGATCACGGCGGTCAGTGTCAGGGGTTGCCGGCCCACCTGCACGGTGTCGCCGATGGCCAGGCCCAGGCGATCAAGTGCCTGGTCGGCCAGCCAGACTTCGCCGGCGGCCGGGCCGGTGTCAGCCGGTGTGGCCGGCGCGAAACGGCCGGATGCCTGCTGGAGCTGGCCGTACACCGGGTAGCCGGCGTCTGCGGCGCGGGCACTGACCAGCAGCATCTCGTCGCCGTGCACCAGTACGGTGGGAAAATCTGCCACCTGGCCCTGATCGAGTGCGGACAGCAATGCCAGTTGCTCGTCAGAGGGCGGTTCGCTGCCGACCAGCACCAGATCGCCGCCCAGCATTTCCGCCGAGCGGATGGTAAAGCGCTGATCGAGCTCCGCGCGCAACAGCACCACGGAGGCCAGTGCCAGCGCCGCGATACCGAGCGCCAGGGCCAGCACGCGGAATGCGCCGTCGCGCCAGGGGCGCCAGAGACTACCTGTTCGCAGCATGGGGGTGCCTCACAGCCGGCCGTCATCGAGCCGCAGTTGCCGGTGGCAACGTGCGGCCAGCGCATTATCGTGGGTGACCAGCACCAGAGCGGTGCCGGCCTCACGGTTGAGATCGAACAGCAGGCTGCTGATGCGTTCGCCGTTGGCGTGGTCCAGGCTGCCGGTAGGCTCGTCGGCAAACAGCAGCGCCGGTTGCACAGCGAACGCCCGTGCCAGCGCCACGCGCTGTTGCTCGCCGCCGGACAGCGTGGTGGGGAAGTGTTTCAGCCGGTGCGCCAGGCCGACGCGATCCAGCCACTGGCGGGCCACCTCGCCGGCGTTGCCCCGGCGCTGGATTTCCAGTGGCAGCATGACGTTCTCGAGCACATTGAGATCGGCGACCAGATGAAATGACTGGAACACGAACGCGCAGTATTCACCACGTTTGACCGCACGCGCGTCTTCATCAAGCTGGCTGAACGCGCCGCCGGCCAGCAGCACGTCGCCGCCGGACGGCACATCCAGCCCGGCCAGCAAACCGAGCAGCGTGGACTTGCCGCTGCCACTGGGGCCGGTGATGGCGACACTTTCGCCGCTCATCACGGTCATATCAATGCCGTCCAGCAGGGTCAGCTCACCTTCCGGGCCGGGAACCCGTTTGCTAAGGTGGCGGGCAATCAGGATGGGGGCCGAGATGTCGTCCCGTAAAGAAGGAGTCTGATTCATGCGTCTGGGGTCCGCGTTGCTCTGTGGTTGCCTGACTGCCGTGGCATCCATTGCGTCGGCCGACATTCTGGTGGTTGGCGACAGTATCAGTGCCGCGTATGGCATTGACAAGTCGGCAGGCTGGGTCAGTTTGCTGGAACAGAAACTCGATGATGAGTGTGCCGGCATGGCGGTGTACAACGCCTCCGTCAGCGGTGAAACCTCCGCAGGGGGGGCGGCACGGCTTCCCTCGTTACTGGCCGAGCATCAGCCCTCGATTGTCGTGATCGAACTGGGCGGCAATGATGGTTTGCGCGGCATGCCGCCGGCGCAGATGAAGCAGAACCTGCAGCGCATGATCACCCTCAGCCGCGAGGCCGGCGCCGAACCGCTGCTGTTCGGCATGCACATTCCCCCGAATTATGGCGACGCCTACACGCAGATGTTTGATCGCGTGTTCACACAGCTGGCGCAGGAACAGACGGTGCCGTTGCTGCCGTTCTTTCTCGATGGCGTGGGGGGCGACGCCTCGCTGATGCAGGAAGACGGCATCCACCCGGTTGCCTCGGCGCAGCCGCGCCTGCTGGAGAATGCCTGGGCGCTGTTGCAGGCCCCGGTGCAGCGGCATTGCGAATGATCCGGCGCGGATGGCGCGCTACCATGTCATTTCCCTTCAGGCGAGCAGGATGGACACGCCATGTTCTATGACACACCACGCTGGCAGCAGGTGCTGGATTTCTGGTTCGGTAATGGTCTGGAGCATGGCTGGCCGGATTCGCCCCGTGATGCACTCTGGTTCGGCAGCAACCATGGTGTGGACGCAGAGATCACCGACCGCTTTGGTGACCTGGTTGACGCGGCACTGGCGCAGGAACTGGTGGACTGGGAAAGCCATCCGTTTGCGCGGCTGGCCCTGGTGATTCTGCTGGATCAGTTTCCGCGCAACATGTTCCGGGGCACCGCACGCGCGTTTGCCGGCGATCACCGTGCGGTGACACTGGTGAACGAAGGGCTGGCGCTGGGCATGGACAGCAAGCTGCCGTGGGTCGGCCGGGTGTTTTTCTATATGCCGCTGATGCATGCCGAGGACCTGTCGCTGCAACGCAAATGCGTCAAGTGCTTCACCTGGCTGCGTGACAGCGCCCCACCGGACGTCGCGAAAAAAATAGCGAACAACCTCGATTTTGCCATCGAGCATGTGGAAGTGATCGAGCGCTTCGGACGCTTCCCGCACCGCAACGAGGCCCTGTGCCGGGAGAGCACGCCGGAGGAGGTGGAGTACCTGCGCGATGCAAAGCGGTATGGGCAGTAAAACCCGGGTGCAGTAGGGTGGGTAGAGCGAATGCGAAACCCACCGGGTCCATGCCCGTTAATCACTCCCGCAAAATCATCGAAATCACCCGGCTTGGGAGGTGGGTAGTTTCGATGGTTCTGTGCGAGCAGTGCACTACATGGTCCCGGTGGGTTTCGCATTCGCTCTACCCACCCTACTGCACCCAGTGATTTTCAGGGGGCGAGGCGTGCCAGCGCCTGTTGCAGGCGACCACGGATGGCCGGGTGCAGGCCGGCGGCGAGCAGGGCGTCGGCTTCCTCGAGCAGGCGTGCGCATTCTTCCAGCCGGTCCGGGTTGGCGCGTTTCATCGCCTGTGGCAGTTTTTCAAGTTGCCAGCGCATGCGTTCTTCGCGTGCGTCCGCCGGGCTTTCCACATCTGCGCTCACTTCCAGCGCCACTGCCAGTTCGCGTTGGGCGGCGTTGTCCGTATCGCTGTCCGGTGCGCTGGCCACGCGCTCGCTGAGCTTTTGCCAGCGCTGCCGTTTCGGCCAGGCCGAGAGCAGGGCGCGGGCCTGTTGCAGTAACTGGTCGCGCTGTTTCAGCAAATGCTGTTCACGGCGCGGGCAGGGCAGGGCTTCCAGCGCCTGCATCTGCTCGCGCAGCGCAGTATTGTCCAGGGTGGGCAGGGCGGTGCCAAACTGTTCCAGCGCCGCCGCCAGGGCCTGCTTGTCCTGCGCCTGTTGCTGGCGCTGGGCATCGCGCTCGGCCTGCTGGCGACCAAACAGGTTGTCGCAGGCCTTGCGGAACCGTTTATGCAGGCCACGATAGCGTTGCGGGTGTACCCAGCCGGCCTGTTTCCACTGCTGTTGCAGTTGCCGGGCCTGCTCGGTGGCGGCGCGCAGGTCGTTCTGTTCAAGCAGTTGCTCGACTTGCACACAGTAGCGTTCCAGGGCCTCGCCATGTTGTGTGCTCGCCTGGTCGAGCCGTTCGTCCAGCGCGCTGAGTAACTGGCTGAAACGGCGGCTGACGCCACGGGCGTCGGTAAAGCGCACGGGCTGATGCTGGCGGAATTCCTGCGGCGCCTGGCGGCGGATTTCGAACAGCGCCGGCCAGTCGGTCTGTTCCGGATGTTGTGCCTGGCTGGCGAGCAGGGCATCAAGCTGGTCACACAGTGCTGTCCGTTGTGCCAGGTTCGCGGCGCGCTCGGTGTCCTGTTCGCGGAAGTGTTCGCGGCAGGGTTCGTAGGCGGTGTCCGAGGCGGCCTTGAAGCGGTCCCACAGCGCCTGGTCGATGTCCTGATTGGAGGACATCAGGCTGCGCCATTCATCGTGCAACGCCTGGATGGCGGTGGCTTTTTCCTCTGCGTCCATGGTCTCGCCGGCCAGGGCTTCCATGCGTGCGCAGAGGGCTTCTTTTTTCGGCTCGGCGGCGAAGGCGTGCCAGTCGCGCAATTCGTCCAGTTCCGGACGCAGTTTTTCCATGCGTGCGGCGCGGCTGCTGTCCGGGTGCTCGGCCAGCAGCGCTTCGGCCTTGTGCCAGAGGCGGTTGGCATGGCGCAGGTTGCGCTGGCGCAGTTCCCGTTGCACGGCGCCGAGCAGGTTGTCGAGCGCTTCCTGTTCATTGCTGCGCGGGGTGCGGCGGGCCTCGCGTTTTTCACGCACCGGCGCCGGGGCAGGCTGTGCCAGGGTCAACTGGTCGGCGAGGCTGACCAGGAGTGACGGGCGTGGTGCATCGGCCGGCCATTGCGCCAGCCAATCCTGTGCCTGGGCGAGCAGGGTGTCGTCGGCGTTGCCGGCCTGCAAGGCGGCGCACAGTTCTGTCAGTGCCGGCTGGCGGGTCTGCAGGTCATCGGCGGCGGCCAGCAGCAATTGCCAGCCCTCCAGTACCTCGGTGTAACGTGCCTGGGTCGGTGCGTCGGCCGGGTGCTCTTCACTGGCGGCCTGCCAGCGACGGGTCTGCATGGCCACGGCGGCACGCAGGCTGCCCAGGTGACTGTCGAACACTTCTGCGGTCAGTTCGTCGCGCAGTGCCAGCAGGCCGTCGATGGCGGCCTGCTGCTCGGCGCGCAGTGTCGCTTTGCGGGCCTGCTCGGCCTGCGCCTGTTCACGGGCGGTGAGCAGCGCCTCGCAGCGGGCGGCCTGCTCATTGAACTGGCGTTGTGCATCGCCGTCGGCACCTTCGCTGGCCTGCTGCCATTGCTGGCGTAGCTGGGCCAGGCGCGGGCCATACAGGTTGTCGACCTGGCGGCCGGCGTGCTGGGTAATCTCCGCCAGGATGGCCTCGCGGGTGCGCTGGCGTTCCTCGCTCGCCTGGGTGGCCTGCTGGTGTTCGCGCAGTTTTTCACGGGCGCTTTGTTGCACGCGTTTGTCACGCCCTTCGCGCACCAACTGGCGCAGGGTGGTGGCATCCTGGATGCGTTCGGCGGCGCTGATGCGCTGGGCCGGGTCCTGGCCATGCAGTGCCAGCGCCAGCAGCGCGGCAGGATCGGTCAGGCGTTCGGTGGCGGCCAGGCGGCAGGCGGCATCGGGGCTCTGTCGGGCGACGTACAGCAGCGTGTCCTGATTGTTCGTGAGTTGCACCAGGCGCAGGCGGTTGTCCAGCGCGGGGCTCTGTTCGGCCAGGCCGGCCAGTAGCCGGTGCAGTTGTTCGGCGGCGGCGGTGCGCACCGTGTCGCTGGTGTCCTGGCTGATCAGGTGATCAAGCAGCTTCAGATCAGGCAGGCGGCCGGCCGCTGCAGCGCGGACTTCGCTGTCGCTGTCACCGCGCGCGAGGGTGGCGAGGACATGACTGCTTTGCGGGTCGTCCAGGGACAGTTCGTGAATGGCGCGCAGGCGCTGGGCAGCGTTCTGATGCTGCCAGCGTGGTCGGAAAAGTTTGCCCAGCATTGATATCCCCTGCTGTCGGCGCCGGGCGGGGCGCCGCGATGATGTAGCGTATAGTTGGCCCGCATCATACCTCCGGCGGGCTGTGCAACACAGCCGTCACGGCGTGTGCGGGCCGCTGCCGCGATCAACCGGATGGCGGTGCGGCGTGCGGGACATGATAGCGATCCCGTGCCGGGGAACAACAGCCCCCGGCGCGGGCAGCGGAGAGATCAGCGGGTGAGGCGGGCCTGGAGCAATGCGTCTTTTTCGGCCCAGAGGTCGCTGATCCATGCCTGGAAACGGGCACGGAAGGCGGGGTCATTTTCATAGTCACCCTGTGATGCCCACTCAGGAATGGGGCGTTGCCGGATGAGCACCTGGATATCGCGAATGGCACCGCCGAGGAAGGCCATCAGGCTGCGCGAAACGCCCTGCGGGTAAACAATGGTCACGTCCAGCAGGATGCCGAGTTTGCCGCCCATGGCGCCAAGCGCGAACGCAGTGCCGCCGGCCTTGGGCTTGAGCAGGTGCTGGTAAGGGGACTGCTGTTGGTCGTGCTTGGCCTGGGTGAAGCGGGTGCCCTCGAAGAAATTCATCACCGAGGTCGGGAAGTGGGCGAACTTCTCGCAGGCCTTGCGGGTGGTCTCCAGGTCTTTGCCTTTCAGGGACGGATCACGCTCGATCTCTTCGCGGGTGTGGCGTTTCATGAACGGAAAGTCCAGCGCCCACCAGGCATGGCCCAGCAGTGGCACGCGGATCAGTTCCTGCTTGAGGAAGAACTTGAGCATCGGGATGCGGCGGTTGAACACCTTCTGCAGCACCAGGATATCGGCCCAGGACTGGTGATTGCTGGTCACCAGGTACCACTGGTCTTTGCTCAACCCCTCAAGGCCCTCGACCTGCCAGCGCGGCCGGCTGATCAGCCCGATCAGGGTGTTGTTGACCCACATCCAGGATTCGGCAATGCGCACCAGTACCCGCGCCAGGGCGATCTGCGTGCGCTCGTGGCGGATCGCCATCCGGGCCAGGGTGAACAGGTAGAGCGGGATCACCATGATCACGGTGTTGAGGAGGATGCCCAGCAGGACCAGCGATGCACGGATGTAGTTCCAGATGTTCATACAGTTGTATAGAAAGTCCAGGGAGCGGCCATCCTAGCGGAAAACCCCGGGGCTGTCCCGGCCGGTGGGGGACTGTCTGGTCGCTCCGGTCAGGATTTTGAGCAGCCCCGTCATTGGCGCCGGACGGGGCGCTGCCTATGCTCCCCGGGAACCTGAATCCCCACCCATTTGAAGAGGCATGCCATGGCTGGTCCGCTTTCCACGCTCAAAGTGCTCGATTTCAGTACGCTGCTGCCGGGGCCGTTCGGCACCCTGATCCTGGCCGACCTTGGTGCCGAGGTGTTGCGTGTCGAGTCGCCGACCCGGCCGGACATGGTCCGCATGCTGCCACCCATGGCCGGCGGCATTTCCGCGGTGCATGGCTACCTGAACCGCTCCAAGCGTTCGCTGGCGCTGGATCTGAAAAAGCCGGAGGCGGTGGCGGTGATCCACCAGCTGGTGCGGCAATACGACATCATTGTCGAGCAGTTCCGCCCGGGCGTCATGAACCGCCTGGGAGTGGGGTATGAAGCGTTGCGCGAGATCAACCCCAGCCTGATCTACTGTTCGATCACCGGCTACGGGCAGGATGGCCCTTATCGTGATCGTGCCGGGCACGACCTGAACTATCTGGCCGTCGCCGGCATGACCGCCTACAACGGCCGTCGTGACAGCGGCCCGGCGCCGATGGCATTGCAGGCGGCGGATATCGCCGGCGGTTCCTGCCATGCAGTGATGGCGATCCTGGCGGCGGTGATTCACCGCCAGGCCACCGGCGAAGGCCAGCATATCGACATCTCCATGACCGATGCGGCCTTCAGCCTGCACGCACTGACCGCGCCGCAAGCACTGATCACAGGCGAAGACCCGACACTGGAGTGCACTCAGCTCAATGGTGGCTCCTTCTATGACTGCTACGAAACCCGCGATGGCCGCTGGTTCTCGGTGGCGGGGCTGGAGCCGCAGTTCTTTCTGCAGTTCTGCCAGGCCATCGGCCGTCCGCAACTGGCGACCCGGGGGCTGGCCATGGCACCGGAGATCGTCGCTGAAGTGAAGGCGGAAATTCGCGCCGCCATGAAAGAAAAGGACTTCGACGACTGGGCCGCCATTTTTGCCGGTGTGGATGCCTGCGTAGAGCCAGTGCTGTCGTTGTCCGAAGCGGCCGAGCATCCCCAGCTCAAGGCGCGCGGCATGGTGGTGGAGGTGCCCGCCGGGGAGGGCACGCAGCGGCAGGTGGCATCGCCATTCAAATTCTCCGCCACCGCGCCGGAATACCGTTTCGCCGGTGGGATGCCGGGTGCGCACACGCGCGAAGTGCTGGCCGAAAACGGATTCAGTGAGGAAGCGATCCAGGCACTGGTGCAGGCCGGCGCGGCCATGTAATGACCGGCGAAGTGTGATGTACCGGTAAAATCTGCGGGCCTGCCCGCAGATTTTGTCGGCACCGGCTGGCTCCGTCGCGCCGTCCCCGCTTATGCTCGCGGTAACAATGGAGCAGGTAGAGCAGTAGTGCATCACGCGGGAAGAGCCCTGTGTGCAGGGAGCGCGCAGCGCAGCCAGCCGATATGCCGGTATGCCGGGCCGCCGCGTGGCGTGCGTCGTGCAGCCTCTGTGCTGTGCAGCGTCGTCTGTCTGCTGGTGCTGGCCGGTGTTGTCCGCGCCGAGGACCTGCCTCCGCCTGTGGAGGCGGCTCCCGCCGAGCCTGCCATGGCTCCCCCTGCGGTGGCGCCTGAAGTCATCGAACTCCCCGAAGACCCTGAACTCGACGACCCGGAAGGCTGGATCGAACAGCCGGACGGCACCGTGCTGCTGGACACCGACGACACTGGCGAGGTTTATCGGGTGCCGGTGGATTGTGATCCCTGGGAAAGTGGTGAACTGCAATGGGTCGACCGTGCCCACCATGCATTCTCCCGTGGTCTGTGCTGGCCGACCCAGTGGCTGGATGGTGTGTTCGGTGACGCGGATGACCAGAGCCGTGGCGTGGCCGGTACCTCGGTGCGGGTGGTGGGTGCGCAACTGTTTCGTGATGACGGCGAGCGGGACAGCGATGTGCGCTTTCGGGTGCGGGTCCACCTGCCGAACCTCGAACACCGGCTGAGCCTGGTGCTGGCCAGTGAACGGGACTTCGAAGACGAAAACGCCGGCCTGCAAGGCTCGCCGGAGACCACCGGCGACAACGAGGAGAATGCTGCCCGCGCCGGCCTGCGCTGGGTGCTGGCCACCGCCGACAACATGGATATCGACATGGATATCGGGGTGCGCTCGGATATCACGCTGTACTGGCGGGGCCGCTACCGGCAGCAGCGGCCGATCTCGGAATACTGGTCGGCGCGGCTGGAAGAAACGGTGGACTGGCGTGATCTGAAAGGCTGGCGCAGCCGCACAGTGGTGGATTTCGACCGGCCGCTGGCCCGGCATCGTTTGTTCCGCAGCACCAGTTTTGTCGAGATCAGCGAAGAGAACATTCAGGAAGGACGTGGCTGGCGCTGGCAGCAAAGTGCGGTGCTTGGCATTGAACTGAACCAGCGCGAAGCGCTGCGTTATCTGGTCAGCATGGACGGCTTTACCCGCCCCAATACCCGGGTAGAAAACTACCGTGCCGGCGTCACCTACCGCCGCAATATCTGGCGGCCCTGGTTCTTCTACGAACTGGAACCCTATCTGCTGTGGCCGCGTGAGCGGGACTTCGATACCACTACCGGCATCGTGTTCCGGGTCGAGACATTGTTCGGGATCTGGTAGGGCGGGGCGACGCTGGCAGAGTGTTTTTCAAACGCCTGCCAGCGTGGCACGTCCGTCGGGCCTCAGACCCAGCTGGTGCGCTGGCGGCTGGCGCGGGATTTGAAATACCAGCCCAGTGTCATGCCGCCAAAGATGGTCAGCAGGGCGAACAGCCAGCCCTGGAAGGTGCGGTCGTTACGCAGCAGGGCGTTTTCCGCTTTCACCTGATCCAGTTCAGTGCGCAGCAGGCTGAGGTCTTCGTTGAGCTTGCGGTTGGCACGGTCCAGCCGCAGCGGATCGGCGGCCACTTGCTGCAGTTGCTCAAGCTCTTCGCCGCGTGCGTTCAGGTTCTGGTTCAGCTCAGTGGCCTGTTCAGAGAAGCGGTCACGTTCGGTGCTGACTTCATTCAGCGCGCTGCGGACTTCGGCCAGTTCCCGTTCCAGGTTCTGTACGCGCTGTTGCGCCCGTTCGAGCTGGATGCGGGCGATCGGCTGGCGGCTCATGTACTGCTCTTCGACCCAGCCTTCGGTGTCGCCGACGCGAATCTGCACCCAGTCTGCACCGGTGTCCCATTTCAGTACGTCCACCTGCGTGCCGGAGCGCAGGCCCCGGTGCACGATACGAAAACCGGTGCCGGCACCGGCACGCACGGGTACATAGATACTGTCGCCAATCCAGCCGGGGGCGGCCTGGGCCGTGGCGGGCAGGGTCATGCCCGTGAACAGGGCGGCAAAAAAGACAAAACCAAACACAAACCGTAAGCGCATGAATTCGAACTCCGTGTCACAGGCGCGCGCAGTGTAGAAAAAAGCGTTTCCGCCGGGTTGTGATACTGGTCACATCAGGGCAGAACTTTACGAAATGGTTTCACAGTGACACGGGCGTAGACGCCCGCTGCCACATACGGATCGGCATCGGCCCAGCGTTGGGCGTCTTCCAGGCTGGGGAATTCCGCCACCACCAGCGAGCCGGTGAAACCGGCTTCGCCCGGGTCTTCACAATCGATGGCCGGGTGGGGCCCGGCCAGCAGCAGCCGGCCTTCGTCCTGCAGGTGTCGCAGGCGGGCCAGGTGTTCCGGCCGCGCGGCCAGACGTTGCGCCAGCGTGCCGGCAGCGTCTTCACTGATAAAGGCGTAGAACACGTGTCATTCCTCGTGATGCCGGGTCGGTGCATCCGGTTTTGCCGCACGGTCATGAAACAGGCGCTGGCGTTCCTCCTCCGGCAGCCGTTTGTACACGAACAGGAACAGGCCCATGTAGAACACCAGGTTCAGCAGCGTGAAGCCGATCAGCTTGAAGTTGACCCAGAAATCGGTGCTGAAGTGATAGGCGATATAGATGTTCAGGCCGCCCAGCAGACTGAAATAAAGTACAAAACTGATGTTGAGGATGGTCCAGTCGCGCTTCACCAGCGGCACCACGTACCCCAGCCCGCTGATCATCATCGCCTCGCACATGCGCTGCAGCAGCGAGCGCTCGCGCAGGAACTGACCGACCAGCAGCACCACGGCCAGCGCACCGTAGATGACGGTCGGGCGCCACTTGATGAACATATCGTCGCGCAACAGCAGCGTCAGGCCACCGAACACCAGGGTGACGGCGAACACCAGCAGGTGCATGCGCTCGACCTTGCGCCAGACCAGATAGCCCAGCGCGATCTGCAGCAGGCTGGCGATGAGGATGCCCCAGGTGGCCAGGTAGATGTCCCGGCCGCTGGCGAAATACAGGCCGAAAAAGACAATCACCGGCAGGTAGTCGAACAGCTTTTTCATGCCTGCTCCCTGTTTGCGAGGCCCTGATGGTAATGGATGCTCCTTTGAGTGAACAGGTGAAATCGCCGCGCGCATGCTATGCTGCGGGCCGCATTCAACAACCCCGGACCCCGCATGACTTCGCCCTGCTACGACTTTCACTGCCACAGCACTGCCTCCGACGGCACGCTCACGCCGGCTGAACTGGTGGCGCGCGCGGCGGCGGCCGGGGTAGAGCAACTGGCGCTGACTGACCATGACACCCTGGCCGGGTTGCCGGAGGCGCGGGCCGCCGCCGTCCAGGCGGGCATAGAGCTGGTGACCGGCATCGAGTTGTCGGTGGGCTGGGGGAGTCGCGAACTGCACGTGGTTGGATTGGGCATGCAGGCGGAGCACCCGGCGTTGCTGGCGCTGGTTGAAGCCCAGCAGCAGGCGCGGGTGCGCCGTGCGGAACAGATTGGCCGCAAGCTGGACAAGGCCGCCGGCCTGACCGGCAGCTATGAACGTGCTGCCAGCCTGGCCGGCACCGATGCGCCGGGCCGGCCGCTGTTTGCGCGCATGCTGGTGGCTGCCGGCAAGGTGCGTGACGAACAGCATGCCTTCAACCGTTACCTCAAGCCGGGCCAGTCGGCTTTTGTAAGTACCCCCTGGGCTGCCCTTGACGACGCCGTGGCGGCGCTGCGCGAGGCGGGCGGTGTCGCGGTGCTGGCCCATCCCGTGCGCTACGGCATGACGCGCCGCAAGTTGCGGCAATTGCTGACGGATTTCTGCGCGGCCGGTGGCGAAGGCCTGGAAGTGGCGATGCCGCGCCTGAACCCGGCCCAGCAGGCGCTGCTGCGCGAGTGTCTGCGTGATTTCCCGCTCTATGCCTCGGGCGGCTCCGATTTCCACACGCCGGCACAGCAATGGCTGGAACTGGGCCGGCTGCCGCCACTGCCGGACGATGCCCGCCCGGTGTGGGAACTGTTCCGCGCGGCCTGAGCGTCCCCGATAGCCTCAGCCAATCGCTCCCATGGTGGATGGCAGCATGCCATTGCCCTGCAACAGGCTCGCGATGGCCGGGCGCAGGCCCTACAATGCCGCCCTGTTCACTGACGCCGGAGCCCCATGACCAGGGTATTGCACGTCCATCCTGTTACCCCCCAACCACGCCTGCTGCGCGAGGCGGTCGACGTGTTGCGTGGCGGTGGGCTGATCGCTTATCCCACCGACACCACGTATGCGCTGGGGTGTGGTATCGGCGAAAAAGCCGCGCTGGAACGGCTGATCCGTCTGCGCCGGCTGGATGACAAGCACCAGTTCACGCTGTTGTGCGCAGACCTGTCGGTGCTGGCGCTGTATGCCAAGGTGGAAAACCCGGATTACCGGCTGCTCAAGGCCCATACCCCCGGCCCTTACACCTGGATCCTGCGTGGCACCCATGAGGTGCCGCGCCGGCTGATGCACCCGAAAAAGCGCACCATCGGTATCCGCGTGCCGGAGCATGCCATCTGCCAGGGGCTGCTGGCCGAGCATGGCGAGCCGATCATGACCTCGACCCTGCTGCTGCCGGGTGAGGCGTTCCCGCTGACCGACCCGGTGGACGTGCGCAACGTGCTGGAAGGGCAGGTGGACCTGATTATCGATGGCGGTTTTGGCGGTGTCACCGAGACCACCGTGATCTCGCTGGTCGATGGCGACGGCCCCGAAGTGGTGCGCGAGGGCGCCGGGCCGCTGGACAGCATTTTCTGAACCGCTGGCGCGGGTTGCTCATTTCTCCGCCAGTTACACCGTGAGCCCGCCGGTTGCATAGATCAGAGCTCACCGAACCCGGTATACTTGCGCCTTTCCGCCCCCGCGCCGAGCTGCGCGGGTGGCCCGTGCAGCGGTCCGGGACCGTCGCTCTCCCCGTCAGTTGTTTTTCAGGAGTCTGTTTTGAGTTCTGTGGTGTCCTCTCAGCGTGTGTTGTCAGGGATGCGGCCGACCGGCCGCCTGCATCTGGGTCACTACCACGGCGTACTGAAGAACTGGGTGCGGCTGCAGCACGAGTACGAGTGCTTTTTCTTCGTCGCTGACTGGCATGCCCTGACCACCGAGTATGAAAACCCGCAGCGCATCGAACAGAACGTCTGGGAGATGGTGATCGACTGGCTGGCGGCGGGCGTGAACCCCGGCTCATGCACCCTGTTTATCCAGTCCCGTGTGCCGGAGCATGCCGAATTGCACCTGCTGCTGTCGATGATGACGCCGCTGGGCTGGCTGGAGCGCGTGCCGACCTACAAGGACCAGCAGGAAAAGCTGAAGGAAAAAGACCTGGCGACTTACGGTTTCCTCGGCTATCCGCTGCTGCAATCGGCGGACATCCTGATGTACCGCGCCGGGCTGGTGCCGGTGGGTGCCGACCAGGTGGCGCACGTGGAGATCACCCGCGAAGTGGCGCGCCGCTTCAACCACCTGTACGGCCGCGAGCCGGGCTTTGAAGAGGCCGTCGCCGCCGCAGTGCGCAAAATGGGCAAGAAGCAGGCGAAGGTGTACCAGGACAATCGCCGCAAGTATCAGGAACAGGGCGATGAAAGCGCGCTGGAAACGGCGCGTGCGCTGGTCATGGACCAGCAGAACATTACCCTGGGTGATCGCGAGCGGCTGCTCGGTGATCTGGAAGGCGGCGGCAAGGTGATCCTGCCGGAACCGCAGGCCCTGCTGACGCCGGCATCGAAAATGCCGGGGCTGGACGGGCAGAAAATGTCCAAGTCCTACGGCAATTTCATCAGCCTGCGCGAGGAACCGGACAGCGTTGACGAGAAAATCCGTCGCATGCCTACCGACCCGGCGCGTGTGCGCCGCACCGATCCGGGCAACCCGGATAACTGTCCGGTATGGCAATTGCATCAGGTCTACTCGGACGAGCAGACTCGCCAGTGGGTGCGCGAAGGCTGCACCACGGCGGGCATCGGTTGTCTGGACTGCAAGAAGCCGGTGGTGGAAGCCGTGCAGGCCGAGCTGGAACCGATCCGCCGTCGCGCGGAGGAACATACCCGCAACCCTGATCTGGTGCGCAGTATTGTCGCCGACGGTTGCGAGGAAGCACGCGAAGCGGCACGTGCCACACTTGAGGAAGTGCGTTCGGTAATGGGCCTGAATTACCGCTGAACCGCCGTGAGGCGACTGACGAGGCACACGCATGATGGACGAGACAACCGACGCCGGGGCCGTGGCGGCCGAGGATGAGACTGCCGAAAACGAGGCTGTCGAAGGTGAGGCTGTCGAAGCTCAGACGGCTGCAGACGCTGCCGCCGCCAGCGCGCCCGGCGCCATAAGCCCGCGCCAGGCCGAGATGCCGTTCGGCCTGATGTACGGCCAGGCGATCACCAAGCTGCCCGATGACCTGTACATCCCGCCGGATGCGCTGGAAGTGTTTCTGGAAGCCTTCGAAGGGCCTCTGGACCTGCTGTTGTACCTGATCAAGCGTCAGAACCTGGATATCCTCGACATCCCGGTGGCGCAGATTACCCTGCAATACATGCAGTACGTCGAGCTGATGAAGGCATTGAACTTCGAGCTGGCGGCGGAATATCTGGTGATGGCGGCGCTGCTGGGCGAGATCAAATCGCGCATGCTGCTGCCGCGTCCGAAGGCCGAGGAAGAAGCGGAAGAAGAAGATCCGCGCGCAGAACTGATCCGGCGCCTTCAGGAGTACGAGCGTTTCAAGAAAGCGGCGGAAGACATCGAGGCCTTGCCGCGCCTGGAGCGCGATATCTTCCTCGCCTCGGCCAAACGCCCCGATTTCGTGCGCGAACGCCCGGAACCGGACGTGGACATGCGCGAGCTGCTGCTGGCCTTCAAGGATGTGCTGCACCGGGCGGACATGTTCGAGAGCCATCATATCTCGCGCGAGAAACTGTCCACCCGCGAACGCATGGCGAACGTGCTGGACCGGCTCAAGGGCCGCGAGTTCGTGCCGTTTGTGTCGCTGTTTCCCATGGAGGAAGGCCGTGCCGGCGTGGTCGTGACGTTCCTGGCGGTGCTGGAGCTGGTCAAGGGCTCGCTGATCGAACTGATCCAGAACGGACCCTTTTCACCGATCCACATCAAGGCACGTACGCTGGTGCTGGAGGAAGGTGAATTCAGCGAAGACGATATGGCCGGCCAGGATGAACTGCCCGAGATCACCTCGTCGGACGATTAACGGGGTGTTGAAACAGGCTCGTTGAGGCACAGGTCCGCAAAGGTGGGCACGGACATCATGACGGCATGATTCGGCCGTCGGCACAGGGTGTTTTCAACAGCCTGCCAATGAACAGGATCGCCAGCGGCGTGAGCCGGTGAATGGAAAAGGATAACGAGGTACACCAGTGGAAGCGGATCAGATCAAACGCATTGTAGAAGCCGCCATTTTTGCCGCGGATGCCCCGCTGGACCGCGATGCATTGCTGATGCTGTTTGACGAGGCGGACCGGCCGGACAAGGCCGTGCTCGGCAAGTTGCTTGAGGAACTGGTGGAAGATTACGCCGAACGCGGCGTGGCATTGCGCGAAGTGGCCTCCGGCTTCCGTTTCCAGGCGCGCAAGGAAGTGGGCCCCTGGGTCAGCCGCCTGTGGCAGGAGAAGGCGCCGCGATACAGCCGTGCGATTCTGGAAACGCTGGCGCTGATGGCCTACCGGCAGCCGATCACCCGTGGCGAGATCGAAGAAATCCGTGGCGTGGCAGTGAGCACGCATATTATCAAGACATTGCTGGAACGCGGCTGGGCGCGCGTGGTCGGACATCGCGACGTGCCGGGGCGGCCGGCGATGTACGCCACCACCCGCCAGTTCCTCGACTATTTTGACCTGAAGAGCCTGGAAGACCTGCCGTCACTGGCAGAGATCAAGGACCTCGACAAACTGAACCAGGAACTGGCGCTGGACGACCGTCCCACTGAGACAGACGCACAGGCCCGGGACGGTGAGGAGGCAGGCGGCAGTGAGCAGGACCACACCGGGGAGGGCGGTGCAGTACCGCCTGTCCAGACCGGCTTCGACGGCCTGGTGGAAGAAGAGCCGGATATCGACGAGTCCGACATGATGGACATGGACAAGGTGGATGCACTGCTGGCGGAATTCGACAGCCAGTATCGCAAGAAACCTGCGTCGCCAAAGGAGGCCATTGAAGCGGACGGAGAGACCTCCACCGCTGGAGCCGAAAAAGACGATGAGTGAAAAACTGCAGAAAGTCCTGGCCCGTACCGGGCTGGGCTCTCGCCGGGAACTGGAAACCTGGATCTCGGCGGGACGGGTATCCGTCAATGGCAAGGTCGCCACGCTGGGCGATCGTGTCGAACCAGAGGACATGATTCGAGTGGATGGGCATATTGTCCGTACTCAGGACGCCGACGACATGGTGCGTCGGGTAATTCTTTATCACAAGCCACCGGGCGAAGTCTGCTCACGCAATGACCCGGAAGGCCGCCCGACCGTATTCGATAACCTGCCGCGCCTGAAAGGCACCCGCTGGGTGCAGGTGGGGCGTCTGGATATCAATACCTCGGGGCTGCTGCTGTTCACCACCGACGGTGAGCTGGCGCACCGCCTGATGCATCCCTCCAACGGTTTTGTGCGAGAGTACGCTGTGCGCGTGCACGGTGAACTGAGCCAGGAAAAACGTGACGCCATGCTTGCCGGCGTGATGCTGGAGGACGGCATGTCGCGCTTCCAGAGCATCAGTGACGCTGGCGGTACGGAAGAGGGCGCCAACCGCTGGTACAAGGTGTCGCTGGTGGGCGGCAAATACCGCGAAGTACGTCGGCTGTTTGCCTCACAGGAACTCGAAGTGGCGCGGCTGATCCGTATCCGCTTTGGCGACCTGACCCTGCCGCCGCAACTGCGCCAGGGCCGCTGGATGGACCTGGATCCGGCAGAAGTGGACAAGCTGGCGCAGAAAGTGGACCTCAAGGGCAAGCAGTACACCGGCCTGTATGGCCGTGCACGCTTGCGCACGCAGCGTGCCGGTGACAAGCCGCCGCGCACCAAGCGCCGCAGCCCTTACCGTCGCTGACCGCAGAACGGTGCGTGCCGGATGGTGCGCGCCGTGTTCTTTTTTTTTGCAATCTTTCACCCGCCGACCCTGCCGGGTGCAGAACCCTCGTGCCGGCACCGAGTCTGTTTAAACGAGCGAAACAGACAAGCAAGGTGCACGCATGAGCAAAGCCCGACCGTTGTTCCCCGCCACATTGCTGGCCTTGGCGCTGGCTACCCCCTGGAGTGCCTGGGCGGACCGCGTTTATACCGATGCCCAGTTGCACTACGTGAACTTTGTCCAGGAAACCGACGGCATGGAGGCGCTGTTCCGGGCCATGGACGAAGGCAATATCCATGACGTGGCCATCATGGGGCTCGGCGTGGCCAAAAAATGGGAAGAGTCAGCGCCGAAAGAGCCACGCTATTACATGGGTGATGAAGCGCCTGTGTATTACTACAGTGCCACCGACGCCCTGCTGGCGGACGCCATACTGGAGCGCCCGGCTGCACAGCAGGCCCGCTTGCATCCCTTTATCTCGGGGTTCAATCCCACCGATATGAATGCCGTCAACCACATTCGCCTGATGCTCGACATGCATCCCGGCCTGTGGAAAGGCATTGGCGAAATCCTGACGCGCCATGACGACCTGACCGCGCTGACCAAGGGTGAAACCGCGCGCGCCAATCATCCGGCGCTGATGAAAGTGTACCAGTTGGCGGCAGAGGAAAACCTGCCGGTGATCCTTCACAGCAACATCACCTCGAAACGCGAACGTGCACCGATCTATCTTGAAGAACTTGTCGAAGCCCTGGAGCAGAATCCGGAGACAACTTTTATCTGGGCGCATGCCGGTACCAGCGCGGAAATACATCGTTACCAGGAGCGTGTGGAGGGATTGCAGGGGATCGTCAGCAACCTGCTGGCGGAACACGACAACCTGTACATCGACCTGTCATGGACGGTGCTGGAGCCTTATCTGATCGCGGACGGCAAACCGGATGAAGGGTGGTTGGCGCTGGTGAGCGCCTATCCGGAGCGCTTCATGATCGGTTCCGATCTGGTCGGGCGGTTCGATAACCTGGCGAGCAATATCCAGTCCTTTGATGCATTTCTGGATGCACTGCCAGAGGATGTGGCAGATCGTGTCGCACGGACGAATATGTTGGCATTGTTGCCGGAATAAGCGGCGTTCTGCGAGCGCGAAGTGGTGGGGTTCGCTGCGCAACACCGCCCACCAACCGCATCAAGGCTGCTGTAGGGTGGGTAGAGCCAAAGGCGAAACCCACCGTGTCCATGCCCATTAATCACTCCCGCAAAATCATCGAAATCAACCGGCTTGGATAAAATCACCCGGCTTGGGTAGTGGTAGTTTCGATGGTTCTGTGCGAGCAGTGTGCTGCCTGGACGTGGTGGGTTTCGCCGTTGGCTCTACCCACCCTACGGCACCATCGCTCGATAAAGGCTCATTCCGCAGGATCTATCCCGTTTGGCGTCCGTCCCCCGGCCTGAGCCCGCTCACTGCTCATCTTCGCCAACCCGCGATGAACCAAAAAAACCGGCGCCCCGAAGGACGCCGGCTTCTCTCCCGAACGAACGCTGTTAGCGTTTCTCTTCTACCGTGCCGCTGATGATGGCTTCCACACGACGGTTTTTCTCGCGGCCTTCGCGCGTGTCGTTGTCCGCCACCGGCTCACGCTCGCCTTTGCCGACGACCGTGATACGGCTGCTTTCGATGCCGTCGTTGACGAGCAATTGACGTGCTGCCTCTGCGCGGCGCTCGGACAGGTACTGGTTGTACTCTTCCGGGCCAATGCTGCAGGTGTGACCTTCCAGCGTCACCGTGGTGCTCGGGTTCTGCTTCATGAACCGCGCGGCGGACACCAGGTCAGCGCGGTTGCTGGCGCTGATGGTGGCGTCGTCAAACGCAAACTGCGCAGTGTGGGTTTCGTTTACCTGACGACGTACCACCTGCGGTTGCGGCGCCGGTGGCGGTGTCGGTTCGGCACGCGGTGTCGGTTCAAGCTGTGCCACTTCCTGCTGACCGCGTTCGCGCACGCCGAACAGCAGGTTCAGGCCGGCATAGGCCTGGCCGTGCCAGCGATCATTGTCGACGCTGTACGGCGCGCGAGCACCAATGTCCAGCATCAGGTTACGGAACAGGCGCGCTTGCATGCCCAGTTCCGGCGCAGCGACGGTTTCACGGTGCTTGTCGCTGCCACTGACATCGGCTTCCACCCACATTTCACCGGCAGCGAGGCCGGCATAAGGTTCGAAACCGAGGAAAGAACTTTCACTGAAGTGAAAACGACCGCTGATCAGTGGCAGGGCAATGTCGTAGTCCGGGCCGGCTGTGCCACGGCGTTCGGTGTCACCTTCCACGTAGGACAGCTCGGTAGACCAGCGCGGGCTGAAGCGATAACCGATCTGGCCACCGTACAGCGCATGGTCATCCAGGCGTGGAGAGCTGATCTTGTCGTCATACCACAGCCGGGCGCCTTGACCACCGATGTAGCCGGCACGCTCCAGCGTGTTGGGGGCAGCCGCGAAGGCTGAGGTTGTGCCAAAGGCAGAAGTGGCAATGATGCAGGCAGACAGCAATTTCATGCGCATATCGATATTCCTTGTTCCGGTCCGTGGGAAAACAGGAATATTTTCAGGAGGAAACACTTGTGCGGTAAATACGCGGACAAGAGATAATATGAAAAATTACAATGCGTTGCGCTTTGTTAATTTATTGACGCAATATTTTACGAAGTTTGTTGGTGTTGCGTAACAGAAATGATTTTGCAGTGTGTGTTCAGGGCAGTTGCATGATATGCGCGGTCAGGGCCGGTACGGCAGTTTCAACTCGCAGAATGCGCTGGCCCAGACTGTGACAGACAAAACCGCACTGTTGCAGCATCGCGACTTCATACCCGGTCCATCCGCCTTCCGGGCCGACGGCGAGTGTGACGGGGGTGTCCAGCCCGGACGGGAGTGGCGAATAATCGCCCGGGTGTGCCAGCAGCCGTCGTGTCTGTTCGCTCAGTGCCGGCAGCTCGTCTTCCACAAACGGACGAAAGCGTTGGCGCAGTAATAATTCCGGCATGTGCGTGTCGCCGGCCTGCTCAAGGCCCAGCAACATTTTTTCACGCAGCAGGCTTTGTTTGAGCTCGGGGGTTTTCCAGAAACTTTTCTCCACCTTGTGGCTGTTCAGCAGCACGATACGCTTGATGCCAAGGCTGGTGGCGTCAATCAGAATTCGCTTGAGCATTTTCGGGCGGGGCAGCGCCAGCACCAGCGTCAGGGGCAGGGGGGGCGGGGCTGGGCGGGTGCCGCGAAAATCAAGTTGCATGCTGTCGCCATCGTCGTCCAGCAGGGTCGCCCGGCCGAGCAGGCCACCGCATTCCCCGGCCGGCACCTGCTCGCCGGGCAACAGGGCGCGCACCCGGCGCAGGTGCTCGGCGCGGCGGCCGGATATCTGCCAGCGGGTGTCGTCCAGACGGTCATCAGGGTGCAGTAACAGCAGGTTCATGGGGCGGCATTATTCCACAGAGACCGGCCGCCGGCACGGTTGACCCGACCGCTCAGTCGCCGCAGCGGATTTCGCCTTGCCATCGGCCCTCCCCTTGCTACAGTAGCAGGCTCCCGAATATACCTGCGGCGGCCCCCCCGATGGGCCTCCGCAGCGCACTTTATACAGACGCATTCACAGGCGGAGAGTCAGCATGCAGTTCCAGGGTACCGACCAGTACGTAGCCACCGACGACCTGAAAATGGCGGTCAATGCCGCTATTGCCCTGCGTCGCCCGCTCCTGATCAAGGGCGAGCCGGGCACCGGCAAGACCCTGCTGGCCGAGCAGGTCGCTGCATCCCTGGGCCTGCGCCTGCTGTCCTGGAACATCAAATCCACCACCAAGGCGCAACAGGGCCTGTATGAATACGACGCGGTATCCCGCCTGCGTGATTCCCAGCTGGGTGCCGAAGGCGTCGAGGACATCGGCAACTACCTCAAGAAAGGCAAGCTCTGGGAAGCCTTCGAGGCCGATGACCAGGTGGTCCTGCTGATCGACGAAATCGACAAGGCCGACATCGAATTCCCCAACGACCTGTTGCAGGAACTCGATCGCATGGAGTTCTACGTCTACGAGACGCAGACCCTGGTCAAGGCCAAACAGCGGCCGATCGTGATCATCACCTCCAACAACGAAAAGGAGCTGCCGGATGCCTTCCTGCGCCGCTGCTTCTTCCACTACATCAATTTCCCGGACGCCGCGACCATGATGAAAATCGTCGACGTGCACTATCCGGACATCAAGCAGACTCTGGTGAAAGAGGCCATGGAGATCTTCTTCGACCTGCGCAAGGTGCCGGGCCTGAAGAAAAAGCCGTCTACCTCTGAACTGATCGACTGGCTCAAACTGCTGTTGGCCGACGACATCCCGGAAGACATCCTGCGCAACCGCGACACCAAAAAGGCCATCCCGCCCCTGTACGGCGCACTGGTCAAGAACGAAGCCGATGTGCAACTGCTGGAGCGCCTGGCGTTCATGAACCGCCGGGAAGGCTGAGGCCATGCTGGTACGCTTTTTCGAGACCCTGCGCGAGTACCGCGTCCCGGTCACACTGCGCGAGCTGCTTGACCTGCACGACGCCATGGGCCAGCACCTGGCCTATGGCAGCGTGGACGATTTCTACATGCTGTCCCGCGCCGTCATGGTCAAGGATGAGAAGTACTACGACCGCTTCGACCGCGCCTTCGAGTTCTATTTCAAGGGGCTGGAATCCATCGACCCGGACTGGTTCAACAAGGCCATCCCGGACGAATGGCTGCGCAAACAGATCGAAAAGAACCTCTCGCCGGAAGAGCTGGCGCAGCTGCAGCGTATGGGCAGCCTGGAAAAGCTGCTGGATGAATTCCGCAAGCGCCTGGAAGAACAGCACAAGCGCCACCAGGGCGGCAACAAGATGGTCGGTACCGGCGGCACGTCACCCTACGGCGGCCATGGCGCCAACCCGGAGGGGATTCGCCTCACCGGCCCGTCGCGCAACAAGAAGGCGGTGAAGGTCTGGGAGAAACGCGAGTACCGCAACCTGGACGCTTCGGTTGAACTGGGCGTGCGCAACATCAAGCTGGCCCTGCGCCGCCTGCGTAAATTTGCCCGCACCGGCAAGGCCGAAGAGCTGGACCTGGACGACACCATCACCTCCACCGCCCGCAACGCCGGCCTGCTCGACATCCGCATGCGCCCGGAAGTGGAAAACCGCGTCAAGATCCTGCTGTTCTTCGATATCGGCGGCTCCATGGACCCCTACATCCGCTTGTGCGAAGAACTGTTCTCGGCCGCGCGGACCGAGTTCAAGCATATGGAGCACTTCTACTTTCACAACTTCATCTACGAATACGTCTGGAAGGACAACCGCCGCCGCTGGGACGAAAAACTGGCCACCTGGGACCTGCTGCACAAATACGGCTCCGACTACAAGGTGATTTTTGTCGGCGACGCGGCCATGAGCCCGTATGAGATCAACTCCGTTGGTGGCAGCGTGGAACACTGGAACGAAGAACCGGGCGCGGTGTGGATGCAGCGCATCACCGAGACCTTCGAGAAAGTGATCTGGCTGAATCCCGAGCCGCGTCGGAGTTGGGAGATGACCACCTCCACGGTCTGGACGAGGCAGTTGCTGGAGGACCGGATGTATCCGTTGACGTTGCAGGGGATTGAGGAAGCGATTAAATACCTGAGCCGCTAATCAACGCGACGTGTGCGGTAGGGTGGGTAGAGCCAAAGGCGAAACCCACCGTGTCCATGCCCATTTTTCACTCCCGCAAAATCATCGAAACTGCCTTGCTTCGGAGGCGGGTAGTTTCGATGATTCTGTGCGAGCAGTGTGCGACATGGTCCCGGTGGGTTTCGCCTTTGGCTCTACCCACCCTACGCCCCACCGGGGTGATTCAAACCAACAAGCCGGCATGGTTATCCCAAAGCCCTGCGGGAAGATCGAGATGGGAAACCCGTGCCGGCACTCCGCGCTCGCTGCAATCATAGCCCCGACAACTGCCTTGCCCTGAGGTCACCACAAACCCTTCCCGCACCGCACTCACCCCCGCACAATCCTGCATCGGCGCATCCACCACCGTCTTCCCGCTATCCAGTTCCCAGACAAAAAACCGGTTGCCCCTCGGCGCCGTCATCGCCAGCAACCGCAACTCGCTGTGAATCGCAATGCTGGCCGTATATTGCTGCATCATCTGCCTTTGCGGCTCTTCCAGCGGAAACGCCCGATATGCTTCCCCCGGTCGTTTGATCGCCAACAGTGGCGCGCTTTCATACAACTCGCCCATGTACTGCTGCCCGGTCACGATGGTGCCGTCGCTGGCCACGTCCATATGGCGGATGCTGTTTTTCGCCTGCGCCAGCATTTCCTTGCTGATCAACTGGCCATCGCGCTGCATCAGCACGAGGCTCGGTGCCATGGCATGCAGGTTCATTTCCACCCGGCTTTCCGCTTCGGTGCGGATGCCGCCGTTGCAGACGGCAAGGGTGTCGCCGTCGGGCATCCAGGCGAGTTCGTGCGGGCCGATGCCGTGGGTGGGCACTTCGTCATGGTGGCGCAGTTGCAGGCCGTCCAGGTGATAAATGCCGAGCACGCCACGGCCGGGGTCGGTGGTGTCGTTTTCGGTGGCGTAGAGCCATTCGCCGCTGTGGTGGAAGACGGCGTGGCCGTAGAAGTGGCGGTCCGGCTGGCTGTGCAGGGTGTGCAACAGTTCGCCGCTCTGCAAGTGCACCAGGTAACTTTCGGTTGACGGGCGGCGGCCGACGAACAGGGCGACCGGCAGGAACGGGTGCGGTGCAATGGCGTGGCAGCGTTCGGGGACGCGGGTGGCGAAGGCTTTGCGGCCGTTGAGGTAGTAGCCGACGGCGTAGTGGTGGCCGTCGGTGTCGTTGCGGGCGGAGAGCAGCAGCGGGCCTTCGGCGCCGGGCCGGCGTTGCCAGAGGACGAGGCCGCCGAGGGTGGCGGCGCCGGTGAGCAGGCCGCTCCAGCGCAGCAGCTCGCGTCGCGTCAGGGCCATGCTCAGTCTCCGTCGTTGGCGTTGAAGCCGATCTGGATGTCCAGGGCGGCGGCCAGCTCGTTCTGGTGAAGGCGATGCAGGGTATTGAGCCGGTCGTACAGGGCGTCGAGCCAGTCTTTCTGTGCGCTGTCCTGCACCAGTTCGATCAGGGGCGCCGGTGCGCTGTCCAGGCGTGTCAGCACGTCGGTGTAGGCGTCGTCGATGCGTGTCGCCAGGGCGTCGTCGCTGACCAGTTCGCGCACGCCGGGCGCCTGCCAGATGGCCTGGGCGCCTTCGACGGTGGCGCGCAGGTTGTCGAGGGACTGTTGGCTGCGCCAGGCTTCGGCCTGGAACGGTTGCGGTACGCCACGGTTGAGGTGGCCCATCGGGGTGCCGAGTTTTTTCTTCAGGGTGTCGAGGCCGGTGATCTGTACGCGCAGGATATCGGCCAGGGCATCGCGGGGTTCGGCGTAGCGTTCATTGGGAAATGCTTTCAACTGCACCAGCATGCCTTCCGGCTGTTGCCAGAGGTCGACCATGTCCTGTGCCAGTTGCTGCTGGTGCTGGCCGATGGCGATCAGCAGCGGGCAGTAGCGTTCGCGTTGTGCGGGCAGGTCGATGCTGTCATCGAACAGCACGTATTCGAACGCGCTCAGGCCCTGGACCACGACGCTCGCCTCGGCCAGTTGGGCGTGGTCGAGTTGCGGGTGGGTATCGAGCAGTTCTTCGGCCTGGCGCGCGACGAGGTTGCGTTTGTCGGGATAGAACTGCACTTGCCAGCTGCGGTTGCCTTCGGAGAGGGGGCCAACCAGTTGTGGTTGCAGGGCGGCCCATTGATGGCGTGCGTTGCCGAAGGCGCTGTGCAGGGCATTGAGGTCGGTTTCATCGTTGCAGTATTGCCGGGCACGTTCGGCCAGTGCGCGATTGCTGTCGGCCCAATGCTGGTGTGCAGGCAACAGCACGTTGTCGGCGAGATGGGTGATCACGTGGCGCTGGGGTGCGCCGCAGGCGGTGAGCAGCAGGGCGGTGGTGGCAACCGTGAGCAGGCGCATGACGTTTCTCCGCTATAACGAATTAAGAAACGCGAGCAGTGCATCGCGTTCTTCGGTGTTGAATTGCAGCACGGCCTGTTTCGCGTTTTCGGCTTCGCCACCATGCCAGAGGATGGCTTCAAGCAGGTTGCGGGCGCGGCCGTCGTGCAGGAAAAAGGTGTGGCCGTTGACGGCTTCGGTGAGGCCGATGCCCCACAGCGGCGGGGTGCGCCATTCGCGGCCGGTGGCGAGGAATTCCGGGCGGCCATCGGCGAGGCCGTCGCCCATGTCATGCAGCAGCAAATCGGTGTAGGGCCAGATGGTCTGGCTGGCCAGTTCCGGCTCGGCGGCGTCGGCACGGGTGGTAAAGCTCGGTGTGTGGCATTGCTGGCAGCCGGCGCGGTGGAACAGTGTCTTGCCCTGGAGCACTTCCGGGGCATCGACGTTGCGGCGCGCGGGGACGCCCAGGTTGCGGCTGTAGAACAGCACCGTGGCGAGAATATTGTCGCTGACTTCCGGCTCGCCGCCGTGCGGTGCGGCGAGGCAGTCGGTCTGCGCCGGGGTGCAGCCATCATGCGGCACCAGTGAACTGGTCAGGCCCATGTCGTTGGCGAAGGCTTCGGCGTTTTGCTGGTTCAGGTTCGGCTGGCCGGCTTTCCAGCCGAAGCGGCCGAGCACGGTGGTTTGGCTGGCGCGGTCCCAGACTTGATTGGGGCGGCCGCTGATGCCGTTGCCATCGCGGTCGTCCGGGTCGGCGTTGGCGAGGATGTCTTCATCGCTGATGGCTTCCAGCAGGCCGAGGCCGATCACGGGCGGCGCGATGCGGGCGGAAAACAGGGCCTGGGGATGCAGGTCGCCGTAGCCGGTGTCGGTAATGCGCAGCGTGGGCTTGCGCAGTTCAATCACGGTGCCGTCGGCGAAGGTGACGGGCACGGGGGTGTAGTCGATCCGTACCCGGCCTTCCGGTGCCACGCCGGGAATGGCGGCGTCCTGAAGCTGGCCGCCGTAGACAGGTTCGGGAATGACGCCCAGGCGCCGCAGACGTTCCTCATCACCATCGCCCGCCGGCACGGAAAGCCGTACCAGCATTGACACCGCGTGCACGGCATCCGGGCCTGGCGGATGGCCACGGCCGTCCTTGATATGGCAGTTCTGGCAGGCGTTGGTGTTGAACAGCGGCCCCAGGCCGTCGCGGGCGTCGGTGGACGCCGGTGCGATCACCCAGGGATTGCGGAAGAAGCTGTTGCCGACGCTGAAGTCCAGCCGACGCAGCGGCGACAGGTTGGCGGACGGCAGCGAGAAGGCATTCTGGTCGGTGCGTATCACCGTGGTGGCGCCACCGGAGAGGTGCTCTCCCGGTTCTGCTTCGGTGAAGGTCGGTGTCGGGTCGCAGCCGCTCAGCGCAGTGGCCAGCAGCAGGGGTAGCAAACGTCGCATCAGAAGCCTGTCATCCTCGGGCCGGCGAGACGCCGCCGGCGGTACCGGCGGCGGATGGTATCAGAATTGGTGGTCGGCCGTGTCGGGGTTGAGTTGCGTGATGCCGATGGCGGCCGCGGCATTTTCGATGGCGGCGGTCTGTGCCACCAGCGCGGCGATGGCGTCGCGCACGATCTGGTTGCCGGCCTCGTTGCCCGGGGCGATCAGTTGATCGAAATGCACGTTGTCGTTTTCGGCGCTGTCGACCAGCACCTGCAGGGCGGCCAGGCTGTCGTCCAGGCGGGCGTTCAGCGTGGCGTCGGTCTCGGTGTCATTGGCGGCGACCAGGGTATGCAGGCCGGGCCCGCTGAGCTGGCTGCCGTCGGCGCGGCGGTACTCGCCCCGGTAGACGTTGGCGATGCCGAGGCCGTTGTAGTAGTGCGAATGGTGGGTGTTGTCGCTGAAGCAGTCGTGCTCGTCTTCCGGCGAGTGGGCTTCCAGGGCGACTTTCATGCGCTCGCCGGCCAGTTCACCCAGCGACAGGCTGCCCATGCCGAACAGCATTTTGCGCAGGCCGTTTTCCGGCGTGTCACCGAGCAGGGTGGCGCGGTAGTTGTCGGTGCTGTCCGGCTGCCATTCGGCGACCATCTGTTCCAGGTCGCTGATCAGCAGGGCGGTGGCCGCGCGCAGATAGTCGCGGCGGCGCTCATTGTGGCCGCCGGTGGCGCCTTCGCCAGTCATGAAATCGCTGGCCGGGCGGTTGCCCGCGCCGGGGCCGGTGCCGTTCAGGTCCTGGCCCCAGAGCAGGAATTCGATCGCGTGGTAGCCGCTGGCGACGTTGGCTTCGGAGCCGGCCAACTCGTTCAGGCTGGCGAGCAGTTCGCCGTTCAGGTCGCTGAGGTCGATTTCTTCCTCGCCCACGCGCAGCTTGGTGTTGGCGATGATGTTGGCGCGCGCGCCGGGGTTGCCCAGCGCCGCCTGATAGCTGTCGTCGACGTAGTCGATCAGCCCTTCGTCCAGCGGCCAGGCGTTGACCTGGCCTTCCCACTCATCGACGACGGCGTTGCCGAAGCGGAACACTTCGGTCTGCATGTAGGGCACGCGGGCGTCGCGCCAGGCGTCGCGGGCGGCGGCGAGGGTGCTGTCGGAAGGCGCCTCCAGCAGCGCATCGACGGCGGCCTGCAGGGTGCGGGCGCCACCCAGGGCGTCGCTGAAGGCGGCTTCGGCGATGTCGGCGTAATGGGTAATGACGGCGCTCGCCTGGGTCGGGTCATAGGCGCTGGCGGCTTTTTTCGGTGCGCTATCCGGGGTGTCGCTGCAGGCGGTGAGGGCGGCCAGCAGCAGGCCGGTGGTCGTCAGACGCGTGGCATTCATGATGGAGTCCTGTCGGGTCGTGGCGGTCCGTGGGCGCGTGCGTGACGCGCAAGGGGCACAATAATGCGAATTATTTGCATCTTTTTGAAGGGGCCGGGGCAAAAAAATGGCCGGCAGCGCTTCGGGACGTCGCGGTGACGCAACGACGCGAAGCGCTGCCGGCGTGAAAATGTGCCCTGCAGGATGGCGAAACGGTGCCGTGGGACACCGTTTCGCCGTGGCGGCGCCGGTCAGGGGGCGAGGGTATCGGCGCGTTCGGACAGGTTCTGGATGCGGGTGTCTTCGGCGGCGGGTGTTTCGGCGACGTTGAAGGCGTTTTCGGCATCCGGGTATGTGGCGCGCAGGTACTCGGCCAGCGCGTCCTGTTCGCCGCCGGCAGGCGAGAAATCCGACAGGCCGGGATCGTAGGCGGCATCCGGGAAGTCGGTGTCGCTGGTCAGGTCAAGGCGCGCCGGGGCAGTCAGGTTCTTGAAGGGGTAACCGTCGCCGCAGGTGGCCGCCGATGCGCCGCCGCTGTCCGGCACACAGCTCACCAGGAAGCTCAGGGTGGCCATGCGGAAGGTGCGGGCCGGGTCGCCTTGCAGGGTGCCGCTGGTGACGACGACATCGCCATCCACTGTCAGCGTCTGGATGCGCTCGCCGTTGGTGGCGGCGCCCTGATTGGTGTCGTCTCCGGTGCGGGCCGTTGCGGTCGGGTCGAAGGAAAAGCGCATGCCGCCGATCTGCGGGAAATAGCCGGGTGTGGCACCGGGACCGGCACCAGAGACGGCGTATTCCATCAGGTCATGCAGCTCGGCTGCGGTCACGGTCACCAGGCTGATGGCGTTGTTGAACGCCAGCGAGGTTTCGATATCCAGTTGTGACACGGCGCCGGCTGGCTTGAACTCGTTTTCCTGCGGCGGCAGCAGTTCCACTTCGCTTTCGTCGGTGGAGCCGGGCGGGGCGATGATCTGGCCGATGGCCGCGCGGATACCACCGCCATTTTTCAGTGAGATCGCTGCGGTAGCATCCGCCTGTTGGGCATACCAGAGATTGGCGTCGGCGGTCAGGTTGCCCAGGTTGGTTTCCTGGCTGCGCACAAAATTGCGACGGCCTTCCAGGAACACATCGGTGAAGCCGGCCACGTTGCCTTCCTTGGCGGAAAGCACGTCGCGCAGGGCGTCAGCCACGTCCTCGACGTCATCGATGGGGCTGGCGCCCAGTTGCGAGGTGACGGTTTCCAGTGTGGCCCAGGCACCGCTGACACCGGGTACCACGGAGTTGGTCAACAACACACCGTTCTCATCAAAATCCACCACCAGGCGGCCCAGGTAGGTGTAGTCACCGTTGGTGTTCACCACCAGCACCGGTTCGCCGCTGGCGGAGGTGAAATTCAGGGGGTAGGTGTCCGCGGCGGTGTCGCCGGGATGCAGGGCATCCATGCTGGTGGCGAGCAGCGTGTTGGAGCCGCCGGCGACGATGATATCCACGTCGCTGAGCAGCGGCGCCAGCCCTTTCTCCACACTGATCTGCTGCATGTGGGCAAGCAGGATGATCTTGTTGATACCGTCGTCGGTCAGCGCATCCACCGCCGGCTGAATGGCGGCGGCCAGTTCTTCCAGCATGGCGTCGGTGTCCGGGTTCACCGGGCTGGGGCTGATGGTGATGCCGCCGGTGCTGGTGATGCTCGCCAGCGTCGGTGTTACGGCACCGACCAGGCCGATGCGCTCGCCGTTGACCATGACCGTCGCGCTGCCGGCCAGTTTGCCGGGGTTGGCATTGGCCGGCTGGCCATCGGCCACCACTCGCGGCGCGAGGCTGCCATCGGTGCTGAAATCCAGATTGGCGGACAGCCACGGGAAGTCTGCGCCGTCCCAGTCGCCATCCGGGGAAATGATGCCGGCGAACTCGGCGGTGCCGCCGTCCAGGTCATGGTTGCCGACGGCACTCGCCTGCACGCCCAGCGCGTTCAGCAACGCCACGTCACCCCGGCCGACGCCGGGCTCGCCGAGTACGGCTGTCAGGCTGGTCTCGCGGCCGGCCTGGTAGATCGGGCCGGGAATGTAGTTGTCGCCGGAGGACACCAGCAGCGTATTGGCCGGGGCGAGATCGCGGAAGTGCGAGACCAGTGCGGAAAATGCGGCGACGTTGCCCAGGGCGGCGGTGCCACCGCCATCCACGTCGGCAAAATGCAGCAGTTGCAGGCGGTAGGCCGGTAGCTGCACGTCGGGGCGCCGGGTGTTGGAATCACCGCCGCAGGCGCTGAGGCCAACGGCCAGGGCGGCCAGCAGGGCGGGATGGCGCAGTGTGCGCAGGCGGAACAGATTGGACATGAGAGCTTCCCTGTGTTGTCGCAAATTCAGTGTTGAAGATTTCCGCACCGAGGTTAGGTGTCGCCGGGGTCGGTTCGGTTAACGGAAGGTGACAGAACGGTGTCAGGGGAAGCGCGCCGCCAGGCAATCCTGCCAGGGCCGCCGGCGTGCGTGTCAGCAGGCTGGTGGCACCGAGGTTTTACAGGGTTTGATTAAACAATCCGGGGCGGGAATTGCAGGCTGCAGGCGATGGCGTCGGCGGCAGCCGGCGTAGCGGGTCAGACGGGGCGCGGCCCTGGCGGCGGTGTCGTGACGGGCCGCGCAGCATTGGCGCATTTTACATAGCGCTACCGGCCTGGACGGTGCGCGTTGACAGCGTGCGGCGCGTCGTCACAAGGTGTTCAACAAGGCGGCAGGACGCCGTACCCGGACAGGATGCGCCGGGCGTGCACGCAGCAAACATTGTTGATCATGTTAATAAGGAGATGACACATGCTTGGTTGGGCTCTGATTTTTCTGATCGTCGCCATCGTGGCCGGTGTAGCCGGGTTCAGTGGCGTGGCGGGCACCGCCTCCTGGATTGCGCAGGTGCTGTTCGTTATTTTTGTGGTGCTGCTGATCGTGTCGCTGATTACCGGACGCCGCAAACCCTGACCCGCATTGCGGTCCGTTTTCTCACTCAGGAAACAGCAAGGAGGGATGTATCATGGCAGCCAAACCGTCTTCCCACGAAACGACTGATCACGTCGCCGAGTCGCTGCACCATGCGGTCGACAGCGCCGCAGGGCGTGCTGGCCCCGCCGAGGAACGGGTACGTGCCCAGGCGGCCCGTGCCGCCGACAAGGCGCGCGAGAGTGCTGAGTATGCCCGCACCCGGTCCCGCGAGGTCGCCAGCAGTGTGGGCAATTATGTGCAGGAGAATCCGCTCATGTCGCTGGGCATCGCCTTCGCCGCCGGCACGCTGGTGTCATCGCTGCTGCGTCGGCGCTGATGACGGCAACAGGGTCGCAGGAGACTGATGCCGCGACGGACAGCGGCGGGCCTGACCCGTCCAGTGAGCAGGCCAGGGAAGCCGACGAGCGCGAGCACCTGCGCCTCAGGGAAGAGGCCGCCGAGCTCGGGCGGCTGGGCGAGGATCTGCTGGGCTGGTTTCGTGACAGCCTGGCACTGCTGGGCACGGAAGCCCGGCTGTTCCTGGCCACGCTGTTGCTGGTGGTGGCGCTGGCGGCCATGGTGGGCCTGCTGATCGCTGGTGCATGGGTGTTTCTCGGCGCGGCGGTGGTGTTGCTGCTGGTGCGTGAGGGAGGGCTTAACCCGGCGCTGGCGACGTTTCTCGGCGCTGCGGTGCTGACGGTCACGGCCGTACTGGTGTACGCCTGGATTCGCAGGCTGGCGCGGGAGATGGGATTCGCCCGTACGCGGGCCGGATGGGCGGCATTGTTTCGTGGCGATGTTCGTGGCGATGACCGGCGCGCTGCACGAGCACCACAGCAAAAAACCGACGAAAAAGCAGAGGAGTAATCCGCCATGCTGATGCGACAACGTCGTCTGCGTCGTCGTGCGGAGCGCCAGTCGGCAGCGTTGGCAGCACGACGTCAGCAGTTTGGTGACGGTGCCAGTGATGTGGCGGCGCGCTGGCGCGACCGCGTGCGTTCACCAGCCGCCTTGCCGCTGGCGTTTGCGGCGGGCGTGGTGTTCGGCCAGTTGCGCGGTGCGGTAACGGTGATGTCACTGGCAACAAGACTGGTCACCGACCTGATCCGCTTTGAGCGCATGGCAGCCACCTTTACGGTGCTGGCGGCGCAAACGGCAGAACGCGTCCAGCTCACGGCCGAACGCGTTGCCGAAGCGCGCGCAGCGGGCGCCCCAAAGGCTCCCGCTGCGGCACCGCCTGATTAGCAGGCTGTTGAAGAACAGCCTGCTCTGACGGCTCAATCAAGCCGTCAGCAAAATCAAGAGCGATAAGCGATTGATTTTCCGTGCCCACCTTTGCGGACCTGCGCCGCAAAGGTGGCTTGAAAAAGTCTCAAAGAGACTTTTTCAACACCCTGTTAACGGCGGATCAGTGCAAAGCGGCCTTCGGTGTCCAGCTTCGCCCAGATGTGCGCGGTGCCGGTGGTGACCACCGAGATGCCGCCGGTACAGCCTGGGTCCACGTCTGCGGGCGGGGCGCTCAGGAAGCTGTCGTCCCAGGGCAGCGCGCTGACGCATGCATCGTCTGCCACGGGCACCCAGCTTTCCGAGGCGGCGTCGTAGCGGCCGAGTGTCACGCTGGCCGGGTCCATATCTTCCGGCAGCACGAACTCCAGTGCGTAGTCGTCGGTGAGCTCGTCTTCTTCCAATACCCAGTTGCTGTTCACTTTGCCGGCCGGCAGGGTCACCGGCGGTTTGCCGTTTTCGCTGCCGTCCCCGCGGGAGCCGGTCAGGCCGGTGTCGGTGGTGATGTCTTTCGGCACGCCACGGGCACTGATGTAGGTGCCGTCCTGGCCCTGGATGCCGCTGACGATCAGCACGTCAGACAGCGTATCGGCGGTGCGGCCGGTCCAGCTCAGCGACACCAGCTTCTTCAGGTCGATGGTGGTTTCGCGGATTTCCACTTCCTCGTCTTCGGTGCCGGCGTTGATCAGCCGTACCCGCTGGCTGTTGTTCAGGTTCGGGCTGAAGCTTTCGTGCGCGATGTTCAGGAAGCGGTAGTAGCGGGCCAGCAGTTCCAGGTTGCTTTTGGCCGTGCTCACGCCCGGGGTGATGCTGTTGGTCCGGGTGCGGGTGTCGTGGCGGTTGAAGATATTGTTCTCGCCGGCCAGCAGGCGCGCGCTGTCGCCGTTGGGTGAAACGCAGTGCTGGGTGCGGTAGCGCTTGTCATGGGTCATGTTGATCTGGTTGCCCGGCGGGATGCTGCTCGGGAACACGACCTTGTCGCAACGGTGCGCGGTGCGGGTGAAGCGGTCCATCAGTTTCCAGTCCGGGCTGGCCAGTTCTTTCATGCCGTCTTCGTTGGCGGTGATGGTGTGTGTGTCGAACCAGGCGCGGTATTCTATCAGGTCGCCGGTGATCTCGAACACTGCGGCATTGACGTCCAGTGAGCCGGTGGCGCCGGAGTCGTTGGACTTGTACATGACCATGTTCTGGATCTGCTCGCTTTCGCCAAAGCGGTTGTCGTAGCCCTTGTAAGACGCGTTGCCGGAGATCAGCTCGATGAACGGGCCGCTGTAGTCGGGGTTCAGCACACTGCGGGAGTACTGGTGTTCGTGGCCGGCAATGTAGATCACGTCGTGCTCGGCGAACAGGCGGTTGTAGTCGCTGCGCACTTCGAGGAAACGCTGGTCCGACGCGGAGATATCGTAGGCGTCCACGCCTTTTTCGCGCACCAGGCCGTAGCGGGTGCCGACCCAGGAATTGTGGGTCATCAGCAGGATGTGATCGACGCTGCCGGCGTGCTGCTGGATGGTGTCGCGCACGAATTCATAGGCGAACGGCATCTGACCGTAGGACACGGCGATGATCAGCACGTTGTCGCGCACCAGGGCGTAGCTCTTGCCGTGCTGGCCCGGCATGTGGATGGCGTCGGCGGGGATCAGGTCGGCGGTGTATTCGTACCAGTCCTGGTCGGCGCCCTTGATGTCGTGGTTGCCCTGTACGGGCAGGATCGTCATGCGGTCGGTGAAGTCGTCGGTGACGCTGCGCCATTGCTCATATTCGCCAATGGTGGCGTTCTCGCTCAGGTCGCCCACCGCCAGGACCAGATCCACGTCCTGTTCGGCGTAGAAATCCAGCAGCGCGCGCATCGGGTGCATGGACACATTGTTGCCGCCGCCCTGGGTGTCGGGCAGCAGGCCGATGCGCAGGGTGCTGGCGGGTTGCGGTGCCGGTGGCTCGCCATCGCCACGGGATGAACTGCTGTCACCGCCGCAACCGGCCAGCGCCAGGGTGGCACAGGCAAGCAGGCCGGGCAGTGCCGGGAAACGGGTAAGAGAACGGATTGTCACGAAATGCCCCTCGTCGTGTTGTTATCGTGCGGAGGCCGCAGCGTATGCTGTCAGAATGGCACTATCGTTCCCGGTGCATGAATATTGCATGACTCGAGGGTGGCCGGTATTGCGTCATTGGACAGGCGTACCGGCGGCCGGTCGTGAAAAAACGTGAAATATCGCCGGATGCCTTGAAGTGCGCGGTGAATGCCCGGAAGACTGAGTTGGAAGATTGAGAGAGCCTGTAAATAGAGAGCCCGGTAAACCGGCTGCGGTTTACTTCACTGACCGAAAAGGAGTAACGGACAGATGGCAACGCGTCAGGAATACATCGACAAGTTGAAGAACAAGCTCAACGAGTGGGATAACGATATCGACACGCTGGAGATCAAGGCACGGCAGGCGAACGAGGACCTGCGGCACCAGTGGGAAAGCCGGCGCCTGGAATTGCAGGAAAAGCGGCAGGATCTGAGCAACCGTCTGGAAAAACTCCGTCACAGCGCCGACGACACCTGGACCGACATGAAAAAGGGCATCGACGACACCTGGGATGCCGTGACGCGCGGTATCAAGGACATGAAAGAAAAACTGCTCGGGTGATGGTAGGGTGGGTAGAGCGAATGCGAAACCCACCACGTCCATGCCTGTTATTCACTCCCGCAAAACCATGGAAATCACCCGGCTTGGGTAGCGGGCAGTTTCGGTGGTTTTGTGCGAGCAGTGTGCCGCATGGCCCCGGTGGGTTTCGCCTTTGGCTCTACCCACCCCACCGCACCCCTTAAAGATGTTTCAGCCAGTGCAGCAGGTCTTGCTGCACCTCCGCGGCTCTACCCACCCTACCGCACCCCTTAAAGATGTTTCAGCCAGTGCAGCAGGTCCTGCTGTACCTCTGCACGGCAATAGTCGTTGAGAATCTCATGCCGGCCACCGGGATATTCCTTCAACGTGACGGCGCTGAGGCCGGCCTGGCGCAGCGCCGTCGGATGCCGTGACGTCCGGCCACCGGGATATTCCTTCAATGTGACGGCGCTGAGACCGGCCTGGCGCAGTGCCTTGTGCAGTGCCGGCACGCCCTTGCTGAAGCGGCTCATCGGGTCGCTGTCACCGGCCACCAGCAGCACCGGCAATGACGATGGCAGGCGCCGCAGGGCGTGGCCGCCGTGGGTGCGTACCAGGCCGCCGATCAGGTCGATCCAGAGTTGCGTGCTGCAATCAAAGCCGCATTGCGGGTCGTCGATATAGGCGCGCACTTCGTCGTGGTCGCGGCTGAGCCAGTCGAAATCGGTGTGGCGGTTTTTCAGTTTCTTCGCCCAGGCGCCAAAGGTCATGTTGTGGATCAGCGTGCTGCTGCCACGGGCGCCGCAGCGACGGCGCTCCAGCAACATGGGCAGCCGGGCCACGCGGTAGAACCAGGTCGGGCTGTAGTCGCTGCCGCACAGCACCAGCCCGGCGAGCGGGTGGTCCTGGTGGTGCTGCTCCGCCCAGGCCAGCGCCACGAAGCTGCCCATGCTGTGGCCGGCCAGCACCACCGGCAGGGCACCGTACTGCCCGCGCAGCCAGTCCTGCACCTGGGTCACGTCATCCAGCACACGCTGCCAGCCCTGGTGGTCGGCAAAATGGCCCCGGGGGGAGACCCCGGAAACGGATTCACCGTGGCCGCGGTGGTCATGCACGCACAGGTGCCAGCCGGCAGCATTGACCGCGTCGGCCAGGGACTGATAGCGACCACCGTGCTCGGCCATGCCGTGCATCCAGTGCAGCACGCCGATGGCGTCGGTGGTCGCAGGCCACAGCCGCACGCCAATGCGATGGCCGTCGGCGGTGTCCAGGTGGGTCAGCGTGAAGCGGGCGTCGTTCATGACCTGCGATCCTTGCTGTGCTGAAGTGATCGCGGGACGTTGCAGCATTCCCGTGAAGGAATCAAGCCGGGGCGGGACGCAATCTGTATACTGCCGGTCTTGTCGTGTCACTCTGGTCATTCAACAGGAGCGCCCGTGATTCACTACCGCATCCAGCCGTTGCGTCCCGAAGCCCATCTGTTTGCCGTCGAGATACAAGTGCCGTCGCCGACGCCGGAAGGGCAGGCCTTTGCGATGCCGGCCTGGATTCCGGGCAGCTACATGATCCGCGACTTCGCCCGCCATGTGGTGGCCTTTGAGGCGGACTGCAATGGCGAGCCGCTGGGCTGGCACAAGCTGGATAAACACACCTGGCAACTGGCGCCGGCGAGTGGGGCGGTGACCGTACGTATCGAGGTGTATGCCTGGGATCTGTCCGTGCGCGGCGCGCACCTGGACACGAGCCACGGCTACTTCAACGGCAGTTGCGTCTTCCTGGCGGCGAAAGGGTTTGAGGACCAACCCTGCGAGGTCGACATCCTGCCGCCGGACGGCAGCACCGGCGCGACCTGGCAAATCGCCACCGGCATGCCGCGCGTCAGCGGCGATGCACTGGGTTTTGGCCGCTTCCGTGCCGACAACTACGACGCGCTGATCGATTACCCGGTGGAAATGGGGCATTTCACCCATGCCACGTTCGAGGCCTGCGGCGTGCCGCACCAGGTGGTCCTCAGTGGCCGCCACCGTACCGACATGGCGCGCCTGTGCCGGGACCTCAAGCCGATCTGCGAACAGCATATCCGGCTGTTCGGCGAACCGGCGCCGATGCAGGAGTATGTCTTCATGACGCTGGTCACCGGCGACGGCTACGGCGGCCTGGAACACCGCAACTCCACCAGCCTGATGTGCGCACGCAGTGATCTGCCGCGCCTCACCGACGCACCGGATCAGGTGCGCGATGCCTATCGGGGTTACCTCGGCCTGTGCAGCCACGAATATTTCCATAGCTGGAACATCAAGCGCATCAAGCCGGAGGCGTTCACGCCGTTTGATCTCAACCAGGAGGTCTACACCGAACTGCTGTGGGCGTTCGAGGGCATCACCAGCTACTACGACGATCTGGCGCTGGTGCGCAGCGGCCTGATTACACCGCAGAGTTACCTGGAGCTGCTCGGGCAGACCATCAGCCGCGTGCAGCGGGGCAGCGGTACGCTGCGGCAAACGGTGACCGAATCCAGCTTCGATGCCTGGACCCGCTTCTACAAACAGGACGAGAACGCACCGAACGCAATTGTCAGCTACTACGCCAAGGGTGCCCTGGTGGCGCTGGCGCTCGACCTCACCTTGCGCGAACTGACACAGGAAGAAAAATCCCTCGACGACCTGATGCGGCTGCTCTGGCAACGCTACGGACAGACCGGCGAGGGCGTGCCCGAGCGGGGCATCCAGGCGCTGGCCGAGGAACTGGCCGGGCAATCGCTGGATGACTTCTTCACTCTGGCGCTGTACAGCACGGACCCGCTGCCGCTGACGGACCTGCTGCATGCGCGCGGTGTGGCGCTGAACTGGCGCGCGCCAGCCAGCCACGCCGACAACGGTGGCAAGCCCGCCACCACCCCCCCCGTGAACCTGGGCGTGCGGCTGGCGGATGATCCGCTCGGTGCGCGCATCGCGGTGGCCTATGACCAGGGCGCGGCGATGGCAGCAGGCTTGTCCGCCGGCGATGTGATCGTGGCGCTGGACGGCCTGAAGACCGACGCACGTAAACTGGACGACCAACTGGCCGCGTATCAGCCGGGAGACCGCATCAGCGTGCATGCCTTCCGTCGTGACGAACTGATGTCGTTCACCGTGACGCTCGCGCCGGGCGAGGCCACGCTGGCCTGCCTGACGCTCGACAGCGACGGCCTGACCGACCTGGGCCGCCGCTGGCTCGGCCAGGCCTGATCCGGGGCACCATGACCACACCGATTTCTGAGCTATCGCCCGCCGCACAGTTGCAGGCATTGAGCCGGCAACTGGAGCAGGCCATGCAGGCGGACCAGCCACGGTTGCGCCGGCGCCTGCAGGGCCTGCGCAAACGGTTTGATGCCCGCGCGCTGGCGCAGGTGCAACAGGCGCTGTCAGCGTCGGTGGCCCGCCGCACGGCACGCGAGGCGCTGACGCCGCGCATCGACTGGCCGGACCTGCCGGTGGTGCAGTGCCTGGACGAACTGGGTGAAGCGATCCGCGCGCATCAGGTGGTGGTGGTGGCCGGTGAAACCGGCTCCGGTAAAACCACCCAGTTGCCGAAACTGTGCCTG
This sequence comes from Alcanivorax sp. S71-1-4, assembly GCF_009846755.1. Taxonomy (GTDB): domain Bacteria; phylum Pseudomonadota; class Gammaproteobacteria; order Pseudomonadales; family Alcanivoracaceae; genus Isoalcanivorax. The sequence continues at coordinate 45,173 of NZ_AQOR01000015.1, read as the reverse complement.
GCGTTGGGCCGAGGGCGTGCCGGCATGATCGGCCATACCCAGCCGCGCCGGCTGGCCGCGCGCGCCGTGGCGAACCGGCTGGCGGAAGAGATCGACACCCGCGTCGGCGACATGGTCGGTTTCAAGGTCCGTTTCCAGGATCAGGTCAGCGACAGCACGCTGGTGAAACTGATGACCGACGGCATGCTGCTGGCGGAAATCCAGCAGGATCGGTATCTGGACCAGTACGACACGCTGATCATCGACGAAGCGCACGAACGCAGCCTCAACATCGATTTTCTGCTGGGTTATCTGCAACGGCTGCTGCCGCGCCGGCCGGACCTGAAAATCATCATCACGTCCGCGACCATCGACCACGAACGTTTCGCTGCACATTTCGGAGGCGCGCCGGTGATGGAAGTCTCCGGCCGTACCTACCCGGTGGAAGTGCGTTACCGCGACAGTGCCGAGGAGGGCGAGCGCGACCTGCGCCGCGACGTGGAGGAGGTGCTGCGCGAGATCGAGCGCGAAGAGCGCGGGCAGGTGCCGCCGGCCCGTGATGTGCTGGTGTTTCTCAGCGGCGAACGCGATATCCGCGAACTGCACCATCACCTGCGCCGTTGCGATTTTCGTGATACCGAATTCCTGCCGTTGTACGCCCGGCTGACACAGCAGGAACAGCACCGGGTGTTTGCGCCACACCGTGGCCGTCGCGTGGTGCTGTCCACCAATGTGGCGGAAACCTCGCTGACGGTGCCGGGCATCCGCTATGTGATCGACGCCGGCACGGCACGCATCAGCCGCTACAGCGTGCACAGCAAAGTGCAGCGCCTGCCGGTGGAGCCGGTGTCGCAGGCCAGTGCCGAGCAGCGCAAGGGGCGCAGTGGCCGGGTCATGCCCGGCATCTGCTATCGCCTTTACAGCGAAGCGGACTTTCTGTCCCGGCCCGCCTTTACCGACCCGGAAATTCGCCGCACCAACCTCGCGGCCGTGATCCTGCAAATGGCCGACCTGGGCCTGGGCGAACTGGAGGATTTTCCCTTTATTGACCCGCCCGACGGCCGGCTGGTACGTGACGGCTACCGGTTGCTGGAAGAACTCGGCGCCATCGACGGTCGCACCCTGCGCGCGGTGGGCCGGCAACTGGCACGGCTGCCGCTGGACCCGCGACTGGGCCGCATGGTGCTGCGTGCTGCCGAAACCGGCGCGTTGCGGGAAGTGCTGATCATTGTCGCTGCGCTGTCCGTGCAGGATCCGCGCGAGCGGCCGCACGACCAGCAGCAACAGGCGGATCAGGCCCACCAGCCCTTTACCGACAAGCAGTCGGACTTCGTGTTTTTTCTCAAGCTCTGGCAGTGGGCGGAGACGCAACGCGAGGACCTGACCCGCAATCAGTATGAAAAGCTGCTGAAGAAAACCTTCCTCTCGCCAACGCGCATGCGTGAATGGCGCGATACGCATCACCAACTGCTGTTGCTGTGCCGGGAAATGAAACTGCCGTTTGCGCAGGCTGACGCCAGCAGCGATGCCCTGCACCGCGCGCTGCTGGCCGGCCTGCTCGGGCAGGTGATCAAGCGCACTGAAGAAGGCGAGTGGCTGTCCACGCGCAACCGCAAGCCGGTGATCTGGCCCGGCTCCGCACTCTCAAAAAGCAAGGCGTCCTGGCTGATGGCAGCCGAGCTGATCGACACCAGCCGGCTGTTTGCGCGCTGTGTGGCGCAGATCCAGCCGGAGTGGATCGAGCAGGAGGGTGCACATCTGGTCAAGCGTCAGTATGTGGAGCCGTACTGGTCGAAAAAACACGGCGCTGTCTGGGCGCGCGAGCAGGTCAGCCTGTTTGGCCTGTTGCTGGTGGCGGGCCGGCGTGTGAGCTACGGCGCGCAGCATCCTGAACTGGCGCGCGAGCTGATGATCCGCGAAGGGCTGGTGGCCGGCGAGTTGCCGCGTGAACCGGATTTCGTGCGCGCCAACCGCGCCCTGCGCGCCGAGCTGGAAGAATTCGAGCACAAGCTGCGTCGCCGCGATCTGCTGGCCGACGAAGAACAGTGCTTCGCTTTCTACGACGCACGTCTGCCGGCCGGGCTGTACAGCCTCAAGCATCTGGAGAGCTGGTACCGCCGCGCCGGTGATGCCGAGCGCCGGGCGCTGTGCATGACCCGTGCCGATCTGCTGGTGCGTGACCCGGGCCTGGGGCAGGACGCTTTTCCGGATCACCTCGACGTGGGCGAACTGCGGTTGCCACTGTGCTACAGTTTCGACCCCAGCGGCAGCCGCGACGGTGTGACATTGAATGTGCCGGTGACGGTGCTGAACCAGTTGTCGCTGGAACGGCTCGACTGGCTGGTGCCGGGCCTGCTGCGTGACAAGCTGGAAGCGCTGCTGCGCGGCCTGCCGAAAGCACAGCGCCGGCATTTCGTGCCGGTGCCGGATTACGTGGCGGCGTTGCTGGAGGTGCTGACACCCGGCGATACACCGTTGCTGCCTGCGCTGACCCGCGAGCTGGCACGCATGACCGGCGTGCGCATTGAACTGGAAGCCTGGCAGGGCGTGACGCTGCCGCCGCACCTGCAATTCAATCTGCGCGTGACGGATGGCGAGCGGGTGCTGGCGGAAGGTCGTGACCTGGTCGCCATGCAGACGCGCTTCGCCGGCCACGCGGTAGCTGCCATGACGCCCGCGCAGGGCGATGAGGTGCTCACCGGCACCGACTGGGTCTTCGACACCTTGCCGCCGGTAAGCGAGCTGTCACGCGGCGGGGTGGTGCTGCGTACCTGGCCGGCACTGGAAGACCGTACCCGCGAGGTGGCGTCGATCCTGTGCGCCAGTGAAGAAGAGGCCGCCTGGCAACATCGCTGGGGTGTGGCGCGTTTGCTGATGCTGCGACAGGGCGAGCAGGTGCGGATGCTGCGCAAGTTTGCCGGGCAGCAACCCGGCTTCCAGAAAATGGCGGCGGAGAAATCGGCATTGGCACGCGGCGTGCTGGACGACGCCTTGCTCAGTGCCACGGCGCTGCATTTTCCTGCGCTGGCATCGGTGCGCGATGAATCCGCTTTCCGCGCATTGCTGGCGGCGGGGCGGGGCGATTTCGTCAAGGCCGTTGAGGCGCGGCTGGCCGGCTGGAGTGGGCTGCTGGCGGCCTACCGGGATATCGCGGGGCGACTCGACAAACAGTTCCCGCTGGCCTGGGCGCATGCCCATCGGGATATCAAGCAGCAACTGGCCGGTCTGTTCTTTCCCGGTTTCCTGTGCCAGGTGCCGCCGGAGTGGCTGGCCGAGTACCCGCGTTACCTGAAGGCCCTGGCGCACCGGCTGGAGCGCCTGGGCGGGCAGATCGGCCGTGACCGGGCCCAGGTGGCGGAGCTGGAGGCCCTGTGGGCGCAGTACCAGACCCGCGCCGGGGAGACGCCACTGTGGCGTCAGCCCGAGCCGCTGGTGAGCTACCGCTTCCTGCTGGAAGAATACCGCGTCAGCCTGTTTGCCCAGCAACTGGGCACCCGCATGCCGGTCTCGGCCAAGCGGCTGCGGCAGCAGTGGGAAGCCTGCTGAGGGGGCGCGTGCTGTCCGGAAGGATCAGGCAAGCCCCGCACTGGCACTTTGCCTATCGTGGCGCGAGCGGTGATAATCTGCCGCTACGACTTTCAGCCGGTGGGCCGTTACCTCCCCCGTCGGCCTTTGCGCGAGGACCGATTCAGTGACACAGCAGGCAGTAGTCATCAGCGGCACCGGGTTGTGGACGCCGACACTGTCCATCAGCAACGACGAGCTGGTGGCTTCTTTCAACCGTTATGTCGAGCTCTATAACGCAGAACATGCCGCTGAGATCGAGGCCGGCGAACTGGTTGCGCTGCAACCCTCCAGTGCGGAATTCATTGAGAAAGCCTCCGGCATCAAGCAGCGCTACGTGCTCGACAAGGACGGCGTGCTCGACCCCGAGCGCATGGCCCCCCGGATTGCCGAGCGTTCCGATGATGAAATCTCGGTGCAGGCCGAGATGGCGGTGAAGGCGATCCAGCAAGCGCTGGACAATGCGGGGCGCACCCCGGCCGATGTGGATGCGATCCTGGTGGCCTGCTCGAACATGCAGCGTCCGTACCCGGCCATGGCGGTGGAGATTCAGCACTACCTAGGCATGGAGCGCGGCTGGGGCTACGACATGAACGTGGCCTGTTCCGCCGCCACGTTTGGCCTGCAGGCGGCCAGCGATGCGATCCGTTCCGGCAATGCCCGCTGCGTGGTGGTGGTGAATCCGGAAATCTGTTCCGGCCACCTGGCCTGGGAAGATCGCGACTGTCATTTCATCTTTGGCGATGTGGCGACCGCGCTGGTGCTGGAAGCCAAAGGCGCTGCCGATTCCGACAACCAATGGGAAATTCTCGGCACGCGCCTGCAGACCAAATTTTCCAACAACATCCGTAATAACTTCGGCTTTCTCAATCGTGGTGATGAACGCGGCATCGGCCAGCGCGACAAGCTGTTCCGCCAGGAAGGCCGCAAGGTGTTCAAGGAAGTGTGCCCGATGGTGGCCGAACAGATCAGCGGGCATATCGGTGACATGTCGATCAGCGCGGAACAACTGCGCCGCATGTGGCTGCACCAGGCCAACCTGGGCATGAACCAGTTCATTGCCCGGCGTGTGCTGGGGCGCGATGCCACGGAAGAAGAGGCGCCGGTGATTCTGAACGAATACGCCAATACCAGTTCAGCGGGTTCGATCATTGCATTCCACAAGTACAACCGCGATCTGGCGGTGGGCGATGTGGGGGTGATTTGCTCGTTTGGTGCGGGGTATTCGATTGGGTCGGTGGTGGTGAAAAAGCTTTAGGACCACGCGGGACACCAGAAAAAAAGCCGGGTTATGCAGATAACCCGGCTTTTTTTGTATTACGCCTCCGGCATCAAGGGGTCTGCGTCTGGCGGTTCTTCCCGTGCCACCAGTGGTACAACACCGGCAACACCACCAGCGTCAGCAGCGTTGACGAAATAATGCCGCCGATCACCACCGTGGCCAGCGGTCGCTGCACCTCCGCCCCGGTGCCCGTGTTCAGCGCCATCGGCACGAAGCCCAGGCTGGCCACCAGCGCCGTCATCAGCACCGGGCGCAGACGCACCAGCGCGCCTTCGATCACCGCATGGCGCAGGTCGCCCGTCTGATGCCAGAGGTCGCGGATAAACGACACCATCACCAGTCCGTTCAGCACCGCCACACCGGACAGCGCGATAAAACCGACCCCGGCGGAAATCGACAGCGGCATGTCGCGCAGCCACAGCGCCAGCACGCCGCCGGTCAGTGCCAGCGGCACGCCGGTGAAAATGATCAGTGCATCGCGGAACGAGCCGAAAGCCATCACCAGCAGGCCGATGATCACCGCCAGCGTCACCGGCACCACGATCGCCAGCCGCTGGCTGGCGGATTGCAGTTGCTCGAAGGTGCCGCCGTAATCGAGCCAGTAGCCGCTGGGCACGGTGACGTCCTGGCCGATGCGTGCTTTCACTTCCTCGACAAAACCGCCCAGGTCGCGGCCGCGTACATTGGCGGTCACCACCACGCGGCGCTTGCCGTTTTCACGGCTGATCTGCGCCGGTGCCGGGCGGATGTCCAGCTCGGCCACTTCCTCCAGCGGCACGTAGCCACCGTCGGGCAGCGGCACCGGCAGGAACGCCAGGCGGTCGATATCACGCCGCAGGTCTTCCGGCAGGCGCACCACCAGTTCAAAGCGGCGATCACCTTCGTAGATCAGGCCGGCCTGTTCGCCGCCGATACTGGTGGCCACCAGTGTCTGCAAGGCGTCCACGGTGAGCCCGTAACGGGCGAGCGCCAGGCGCCGGGGAATGACCGACAGCATCGGCAGGCCGGTGACCTGTTCGACGCGGGCACCGGCGGCGCCTTCGACATCCTGCAGTACGGCCAGGATATCGTTGGCTGTGGCCACCAGTTGCTCCAGGTCATCGCCAAACACCTTGATGCCCAGATCGGCACGTACGCCGGAGATCAGTTCGTTGAAACGCATCTGGATCGGCTGGGTGAACTCGTAGTTGTTGCCCGGCAGTTTTTCCAGCGCAGCTTCCATCTCGGCGACCAGATCGGCCTTGAGGCGCGACGGGTCCGGCCACTCGCTGCGCGGTTTCAGGATCACGAAATTGTCGGCCACGTTCGGCGGCATCGGGTCGGTGGCTACTTCCGGTGTGCCGATCTTGGCGAACACCTTGTCCACTTCCGGAAAGGCCTTGATGCGCTGTTCCAGCAGTGCCTGCATGGCGACGGACTGTTCAAGGCCCGTGCCGGGAATGCGCATGGCATGCAGCGCGATATCGCCTTCGTCCAGTTGCGGAATGAATTCCGAACCGAGCGTGCTCAGCAGCCAGCCGCACGCCAGCACCAGCACCAGCGCGGCGGCGACCACCGCATGGCGCAGCCGCAGCGCCCATTCCAGCAGAGGGCGATACACGGATTTGCCGGCGCGGATGACAGGGCTTTCCTTTTCGCTGACGGTGCCGGTCATGAAGGTGGCCACGGCGGCGGGCACCAGTGTGAGCGACAACAACATGGCAGCCAGCAGCGCCATCACCACGGTGGCCGCCATCGGGTGGAACATTTTGCCTTCCACGCCGGTGAGCGAAAAAATCGGGATGTACACCACGGTGATGATGGCGACCCCGAACAGGCTGGGGCGAATCACTTCGGTGGTGGCCTCGAACACACACTGCAGCCGTTCGCGCAGCGGCAGGGTGCCCTGGTGCTGGGCCTGCGACAGGCGCCGGATACAGTTCTCGACGATAATCACCGCGCCATCGACGATCAGCCCGAAGTCCAGCGCGCCCAGGCTCATCAGGTTGGCGGACACGCCGGTTTTCACCATGCCGAACAGTGTCGCCATCATCGCCAGCGGAATCACTGCCGCAGTGATCAGCGCGGCGCGGAAATTGCCGAGCAGCAAAAACAGCACGGCAATCACCAGCAGGGCACCTTCGAGCAGGTTTTTCTGCACCGTGGCAATGGTCTTGTCCACCAGCGTGGTGCGGTCATACACCGTTTCCACTTCCACGCCCGGGGGCAACGAGGACTTGATGTCGTTGAGCCTGTCCGCCAGTGCACGGGCGACGGTGCGCGCGTTTTCACCGACCAGCATCATCGCCGTGCCGAGCACGGCTTCATGGCCATCGCGGGTGGCGGCGCCGGTGCGCAACTCGCGGCCGATGGCCACGTCGGCGACATCGCCCACCCTGACCGGCGTGCCGGCAAGCTGACGGATCACCACGTTTTCAATGTCGACGAGGCTGGCCAGCTGGCCGGGGGAGCGCACCAGCAATTGTTGCCCGTTGCGCTCGATATAGCCGGCGCCCTGGTTGCTGTTGTTGCGGCGCAGTGCCTCGCTGACCTGTTCCATGGTCACCCCGAACTGCAACAGCCGTTGCGGGTCCGGTGTGACGTGATACTGCTTGTCGTAACCGCCGATGGTGTTGATCTCGACCACGCCGCGCACCTGTGCCAGTTGCGGCTTGATGATCCAGTCCTGCACTTCGCGCAGCGCGATGGCATCCCAGGGCTCGCCGTTGGGCTGGGTGCTGTCTGGTGCGGCGTCCACCGTATAGACAAAGATTTCACCCAGGCCGGTGGCGATCGGGCCCATTTGCGGCGACAGCCCCGGGGGCAGGGCGCTGGCGATGGCGGCCAGCCGCTCGTTGATCAGGTTGCGGGCGAAGTACAGGTCGGTGCCTTCTTCGAACACGACCGTGACCTGCGACAGCCCGTAGCGCGACAGCGAGCGCGTGTATTCCAGCCCGGGCAGCCCGTACAGCGCGGTCTCCACCGGGAAGGTGATGCGCTGTTCCGCTTCCAGCGGTGAATAGCCCGGTGCTTCGGTGTTGATCTGCACCTGCACGTTGGTGATGTCGGGCACGGCGTCGATGGGCAGCCGCTGGTAGCTCCAGAGTCCCGCGCCGATCAGCAGCAGGATCAGGCTCAGCATCAGGTAGCGTCGCTCAATGGAGAGACGCACGATGGCATCGATCATGGGGCTCTCCTCAGTGCTCGTGGGCCGCGCCGGCTTTTTCCAGATCGGCCTTGATCAGGTAACTGTTGCCGACCACGTACTGTGCTCCGCCATGCAGGCCGTCGAGCACTTCGCTGTAGCGGGCATCGCGGCGGCCGAGTTCGAGCGGGTGCCATTCATATTGATTGCCGTCCTGAATGAAGACACCGGTCTGCCCGTCCAGGGTTTGCAGCGCGCGGTTGTCCACGCGCAGTGGCACCACCGCGTGTTCCACCACAATGTCGGCGCTGACCAGATCGCCGGGGGCGAAGCGGCGATCGGGATTGTCGAGGGCGACGCGCGCGATCACATAGGGCGTTTCCGCGCTGCCGGGTGTGATATGGGCGATGCGGCCCTCTGCGGTCTGATCATTGATGCGCAGGTGCACGGTTTGTCCGGCGCGCACGGCACCGCGCTGACGCGGGAACAGTTTCAGTTCGGCCCACAGTTGGCGGTCGTCCACCAGTGTGAACAGCGGAGCATCGCTGACCACGGCGCCAGGGCTGACAGAGCGCGTCTGCACCACACCGTCGATCGGTGCGCGCACGCGATAGCTGCGCAGGCTGTCGCTGGATTCGATCACGGCCAGCGTATCGCCCTGTTGGACGCGATCACCGGTCGTGGCCTGCACGGAGGTCACGACGCCGGGAAACCGCGCCTGCAACACCGCGCGGCGATCAGGCAGTGTCGCCAGCGTGCCGTAAACCTGTGCCAGGCGCTCAATCTGCCCGCCCTCGGCCAGGGCGGTGGTGACACCGGATTGCTGTGCCATGTCGGCGTCGATCTCGACGCGGCCGTCGTCGGCGTGTTCTGTGTCGTGTGTGTCATGGTCGCCGTGATCATGATCCGAGGCTGCCCGGGCGCCGGTGGCGGCGTTCGCGGACAGCACCAGCGTCAGCAAGATAAACAGTGTGCGTGTCATGGTGTGTTCTCCTGCGCGCCGGCGTCGGCGAAGTCCAGGCCGGTGAGGCGTTCCAGTTCATTGCGTTGCTGATGAAAGCGCGTGGCCAGATCAATGGCGCGCTGTTCCAGGGCGAGTTGTTCCTGCCGGGCGTTGATCAGGGTCAGCAGGCTGTAACGGCCGGCGCTGTAGCCGGCTTCGATATCGCGGTACAGATCGCGGGCCAGGGGCAGGGCGGTGTCGTCGATCAGCGCCAGTTCTTCGCGGAGCAGCGACAGCGAGCGGTACAGCGCTTCCAGCGCGGCGGTCAGTTCGATACGACGTGCTGCCAGCCGCGCCTGGCTTTCGGCCAGCGCCGCTTCGGCGCGGGCGACATTGCCGCGGTTGGGGTTGCGCAGGTTGAGCGGGGTGGAGACGCCAAGCAGCAGCGTGTTCTCGTCGCTCAGCCGCGCGTGCCGGGCACCCAGCGATACGGTCACGTCGCGGCGGCCCTCGGCCTGTGCCAGCCGTGCCTGGGCTTCGCGCAGTCGGGTGTCGCTGGCCAGCCGCAGCAAATCCGGCGCCTGCGCCAGTTGTGCCCGTATCCGCGCCAGGGGCGGCAGGTCGGGCAGCGGGCGCAGGCCGGTGGCCGGGCGCAGGTGGGCGGCATCGGTTTCACCCCACAACGCCGCCAGTTGCTGGCTGGCGGCGTCGCGTTCGACCTCGGCACGGCGCTCGATCTCCGCCTGCCGGGTGGCCAGGGTGAGCCGGGTCAGTTCTGAATCGGGTGCTGCACCGGCGCGTACGCGGCGGCGGGCGGCCTGCTCGGCCTGGCCGGCCAGCGCCTGCGTCCGTTCGGCGAGGTTCACGCGTGCCTGGGCGGCGGCCAGCGCGATGTAGCGGCGGACCGCGTCGCCCAGCACCTCCAGCCGGGCCTGGTCATAGGCCAGCCGCTCGCTGTCCAGTGCCAGGCTGGCCACATCGGTGCGCTGCTGGCGTTTGCCACCGAGTTCGATCATCTGGCTCAGCGCCAGCGTGATCTCGGCGCCGTTGACGCCATCGGCCGGGGCATCGCCGGCCAGGTTTTCCACCTCCACGGACAGTTCGGCCTGCGGCCGCAGGCCGGCCTGCAGGACGGCTGCGTCGGCGGCGCGCAGGCGATGCGGGTAGGTCGCCAGGTCGGGGTTGCGTTCCAGTGTTCTGCCCAGCACCGCCGGCAGGGCAATCAGTGTTGTGTCGTCGGTCGGGCTGGGGGCCGCCTTGGCGGCGCCGGTAATCAGCCAGACCGCCAGGGCCGGCGCGCACAGGCGCCAGCCACGCAATCGGTTCTGCATCGGGGTTCTCCCGGTTCAACAGTCGGTAACGCGCTGGCCGAGGCTGCGCGGTTGCGGAACGGATCAGCTCAGGCGGGCGTGATCGGGAGGCGGAACCGGGGGCTGGCTGGGGAGGGAATCGTGCGTGGCGATGAACTGCGTGCGCCAGTGATGTCCGTGGGGGATCGACGACAGCAACAGGCCGCGCAGCGGCGTGGTCAGCGGGCTGTGCTGATGGCAGCAGTGGTGCTGGTGGCAGTCGTCGCCGCAGGTGGCGTGGTCAGCGTGTGCGCTGGCCTCGTCGGGGTGAAGCAGGGCGTACTGTGCATCGTGCTCATTCAACGCCGCGCGGGCCGGTTCGCTGACCACCGTGACGGCGTTCACCAGCATGAACAATGCCAGTGCGAGTGCAGTCAGTAATCGGGCCGGGGGGCGCAGGGGCATGGTCAGGTGTCGCAGTCCAGGTTGGCGTTGATGGTAGTACAGCAGACGGGAGCATAAAAGCTGTAGTAGCTGGAGGTTCAAGACAGCAACAAAAAAAAGCCGGGAAGGCAGATCGCATACCTGTCAGGCCGATCAGGGCCGGGATGACCCGCCCGGATAAAAGTCGGCAAGGTGGCCAGGGTGCGCTTTACCCGGCACTGACACACCGTTCACGGTGCTTGTTGTCAGGTAGGGGCTCTGGCAGAGTCGTTCGGGGCAGCGCCATCAGGTGTCATCGAAGGACAGCCTGCCGGAAAGGATATGCCGGGTCGTTGTAACATTCCTGGACACGGCGCATCTGTTGAAGGTGCGGGCAGTGCAGCCGCCATCCGACCAATGATGATCATCAAGGAGATCGACCATGTCCAAGTTCTCGAAACTGAATCCGCTGGCGGCCACCCTCGGCGCGGCCGTCATGGCTTCCGCGTTCGCCATGCCGGCGCAGGCCGACCAGAACCCGTTTGCTGCCGATGATCTGGCTGCAGGGTATCAACTGGCCGATAACCATGATGGCGGCGAAGGCAAGTGTGGTGAAGGCAAATGCGGCGAAGGCACCTGCGGTGAAGACAAGGACGGTGAAGGCAAATGCGGTGAAGGCAAGTGCGGTTCTGCCTGATCCAGTGCATTGAGCGACACCATTGAACGCCGTCTTTGCACAGAGAGAGCACCGGTAATGATGACGGCAGACGTCCCGCTCAGCGGTGCCGGTCTCGGTCTGCGGCGGGCCCTGATGGGCCCGCTTGCAGAGGCGCCTGAACTCGCTGGCGCCATTGATTTCATGGAAGTGGCCCCGGAAAACTGGGCTCGCCTGGGTGGCCGGTTGCGGCGCCAGTTCCGCGCATTTACCGAACGTTATCCCTTCGTGTGCCACGGCCTGTCACTGTCTCTGGGCAGCCCGTCGCCACTGGATTTTGAATTCCTGGCCGATGTGCGCGATTTCCTGCGCGAGCACAAGGTGCGCTGCTACACCGAGCACCTGAGCTACTGCAGCGACGACGGCCACCTGTATGACCTGATGCCGATTCCCTTTACCGAGGAAGCCGTGCATTACGCGGCGGGCCGTATCCGTCAGGTGCAGGATTTCCTCGGGCAGCGCATCGGCATTGAGCACGTGAGTTACTATGCCGCACCCGGTGGCGTGGCGGCACAGCAACTGAGCGAACTGGAGTTCGTCAACGCGGTGCTGGCGGAAGCCGATTGCGGGTTGCTGCTGGATGTGAATAACGCCTATGTCAACGGCATCAATCACGGTTACGACGCTGCTGAATTTATTCGTGGCCTGCCCGGTGAGCGCATCATGTACCTGCATATCGCGGGCCATTATGACGAAGCAGACGACCTGAAAGTCGACACCCATGGCAGCAATGTGATCGAGCCGGTGTGGGCGTTGCTGGATGTGGCCTACCGGGCGCACGGGGTGAAGCCGACGCTGCTGGAGCGTGATTTCAATTTTCCCGCGCTGCCTGACCTGCTGGCCGAAGTGCAGCGTATCCGCGTTGCCCAGCAGCAGGCTGCGGGTGGTGCACGCCGGGAGGCACGCCGGTGACCGAGGCGGCATTCCAGGCCATACAGCGTCGCTTTGCCGCCCATCTCCGTGACCCGGACAACGCACCGGCACCGCCGGTGGAAGAACGCCGCCTGCAGATCTATCGCGACCTGTTTTTCAGCAACGTGGAAAGCTTTCTGCGCCTGGGGTTCCCGGTGCTGCACCGGCTGTTGCCGGCGGCACGCTGGCAGGCGCTGGCGCGGGCGTTTCTGGTGCAGCACCGCTGCCAGTCGCCGTATTTCCGCGACATCTCCCGCGAATTCGTGACGTTCCTGGCGTCGGACGCCTTTCAGCCGGCACCGGAAGACCCGCCGTTCCTGTGTGAGCTGGCGCATTACGAGTGGATGGAACTGGTGCTCGACACCAGTGAGGAAACCCTGCCGGAGAGCGGCTTCCACCCGGACGGTGATCTGCTGGTGGGCGCGCCGGTGCTGTCGCCGCTGGTGTGTGTGCTGAGTTACCACTGGCCGGTGCATCGCATCGGCCCGGCGTATCAGCCGCAGGCGCCGTTGCCGCAGCCGGTGTGGCTGCTGGTCTACCGCGACGCCGAGGACCGGGTGCGCTTCATGGAAATCAATGCGGTGACCGCGCGCCTGCTGGCGTTGATGCAGGCGCAGCCGCTGCACAGTGGCAAGCGGCTGTTGACCGCGCTGGCCGGTGAACTGGGCCAGCCGCCGGACGGTGTGCTGCGCCACGGTGCCGGGTTGCTGGACGGCCTGCGGCAGCGCGGTATTCTGCTCGGCACACGGCTGGATGACGTCAGCCGCCTGCCAGCGGACGGGCACTGAGTACGCTGCGGTAGCAGCCCGGAGCGGCAGTGCTATACTGCGCCGGTCGTAAAAACAGGCCCGGAGGCCATGTGTTGGCGTTTGTGCAAAGAATCAGGGATGGATGGACGGGCCTGCTGCTGGCGGCACTGCTGACACTGAACGCAGTGCCCGCGCAGGCGGACTATGACCAGGCGGTGCGTGCTGCGAACGAAGGGCAGCGCTATCAGGCCGTGGCACATCCCAACGACCCCTGGGAAAAACTCAACCGCAAGATCTTCGGCTTTAACGAGACCGTCGATACCTACACCGCCAAGCCGGCAGCGAAAGCCTACCGCAAGGTGGTGCCCGGTTTTATCCGCACCCCCATCGGCAATTTCTTTGACAACCTGCGCGACCTGCGCAGCGGCGTGAACAACATGCTGCAATGGCGCTGGCGCGATGCCGGGCAGAACCTGGGCCGCTTCGGCGTCAATACCACGCTGGGCGTGGGCGGGCTGTTTGACGTCGCCAGTGACGTGACCCTGGAGCGCCGCAGCAGTGACTTCGGTATTACCCTGGCCCGTTGGGGCGCACCGCAGGGGCCTTACATGGTGCTGCCGCTGCTTGGCCCTTCCACGGTGCGGGATACGGTGGGCATGATTCCGGATGATTACCTGACGTTCCGGCGGTACCTGGACCACGATCTGACGTCCTGGACCGTGCTGGCGCTGTACGCGCTGGACCTGCGCGCGGAAGTGCTGGATTACGAAGCGGCCATTTCCGGTGACCGCTACAACTTCCTGCGGGATTTCTATCTCAACAGCCGCGCCATGGCGGCGGGCACTTACACTGCCGACGACGATTTCGAGTTCGGGAGTGATCTGGAAGCGCAGGAATGGGACGAGGACGACTGGTAAGGTCGTCGTCCTGCATCCCCTTTCTTTGATCAGGCATTTTCTTTGATCAGGCATGCTTCGCGCGGTGGCGCCGGTGATCCCGGCGGCCACCGGCGTGACCGGGCTCTAGCGGGTAATGACATCGGTCCAGGAGTTCACCACCCGGTCGCCGCTGCGCAGGTCCGCGGTCATGACGGCCCGCTGCGCCCTGTCCAGCACCAGTAACCGCTGATTGTCGAGGTCCGCGATCAGGGCCACGGGGTCCACGAGCCCGGGTCCGGCGCCGCCTGCGTTGATCTCTTCCGAATTGCCGGACACCACACTGACATGCCCGGTGTCCAGGTCCACCTGCTGGATGTTCCCCTCCGGGCAACTGACGTAGGCCCGTTGGCGGGCTTCATCCAGCGCTATCCCGAAACAGCCGAACAGGGCGAACTCCGGCCCGCCGATCAGGTCGCCGGTATCCGGGTCCTCACCGGACAAGGTGTGCCGTTCGCCGGTCGTCAGGTTCAGCGACAGCAGGAAGCCGTCACTGCTGCCAGCCAGCATGAACAGCGTGTTGCCGTCCGCGCCGAGGGCGAGGCTGGCGCCAAGCTCGATACCGCGAACGGGCAGATCATCAAGCAGCAGGGTCCGTTCGCCGGTGGCCAGATGGATGGCGGTGATCCGCTGGCCGCCTGCGTCCGCCAACAGTACGCGGTGGTGGGCGGCATCCAGCACCATGGACACCGGGTTGGACAATGCCGGCCCGGTCGCCTCCGGCCCTGACACACTGCTCAACAGCAAGGTCTGTGGGTCCATCGCCATCAGGCGTGGCGCCTGGGCGATATCGTCGACAAACAGCAGCCGGTTTGCCGTCGGGTCCAGTGTGAGCAGCGCCGGCTCGCGCAGGCCTGACGATGCGCCACCGAGCATCACTGTCCTGTCACCGGTTTTCAGATCCACAGAGAACAGCGCATTGGCCGTTTGGTCTGCGACCACCAGTCTCTCGCCGAGACGTGCCATGGCGTGGGGTTCTTCAAAGCGCGGGCCGGCACCGATGGCGTTACTGGGCAACAGGCGCCGCGCGCCGCTGCCCAGGTCCACCATCAGGGGCACTTCCAGCTCGTCGTCCACCGCCACGGCACGGTGGCTGTCCAGAAAGCGCGCTGCGCGCAGGCGGCGCAAGGCCGGCCCTTCACCGATCATTTCTGCCTCCAGCAAACCGGACACCACTTGCCGGTCACCGGTTTCCCGATCCACCGTGAGCAGCCTTTGCGCGCTGGAATCGGCGATCAGGAAACGGTGGGTCTCGCTGTCAAAGTCGAGCGACGTAGCGTTGAGAATCGCGGGGCCTGTACCGATGTTTTCGCCACTGGAAGAGAGTACGGTGCGATTGCCGTTGGCCAGGTCGATGGAAAGCAGGCGCCGCGAAGGGCCGCTGACACTCCGGTTATCGACCGCAAAGAGGCGATTGGCCCCGGCATCCAGATACAGGGACTCTGTCACCTCGAGCCCCGGTCCGCTGCCCCGGCCGGAACCGGAGATCAGCGTGCGGTTTTCAGTGTCGAGGTCCACGGCAAGGACGCGCATGTTGCCGTTGAATCCTTCAGTGACCAGCAGGCGGTTGTTGGCCTGGTCCAGAATGGCCGAGCGCAACAAATCGAACGCCGGCCCCGAGCCGGAGGTATTTTCCGGGCTGTAGAACACACTGCGCTCACCCGTGTTGGGGTTTATTTCCATGACCCGGCGATCGAGTCTGCTCGCGCCGGATATGAGCAGTACCCGGCTTTCAGGGCCGTCCAGGCCGGGATGCCGGGGCAGGACCATTTCCGGCCCGCTGCCAAAGGGCTCGGCGTTGAGCAGCTTGTCCGCTGGCCGGCTGCTGGTTACCACGGTGCGCTGGCCGGTTTCCAGATCGAAGGTGTACACGGCGCGCCGATCTCCATCGGACACGAAGGCCCGGTTGTTGGCCTTGTCGAGCACCAGCCCGCCTTCTCCCACACTGCGCAGGGCGGGGAAGGCGCGTACCTGGACCGTCACCACATCCGCTTCGGCGGCGTGTTGACCACTGTCGTCCAGGGTTTCCACCACCAGCCGGTTTTCACCCACCGTCAGTGGCAGGCTTACCGACCAGGTGGCGAAGCCATCGTCACTGTGCGCGGCCACCTCATTGACGTGCACCGAGACGATGTCGTCACCCTGCGCGTCCCGGGCGACGCCGGACACGGTGATCACCGCTTCGTCGTAGAGGACGTTGTCCGGCGGAAACTGAATCTGTGCGGTGGGGGCTGCCGGTGCCGGAGCGCCCCCTGTGCTGCCGCCACCCCCACAGCCGGTTAACAGGGCCAACAGCGCTATCGCCGCCCCTCCATGCACCCTCATCCGCGAACGCATTGCTGTCTCCTCCACCTGTGATTGAAGGGCCAGACGGTAAACATCGGCGGCGGGAACGGGTACCCGACAGATGTCGGGATAAGCGGCAGAACGTGAACCCGGACATCATTCGCGCTCACCGGATGACGGGGGCGCAGGCGCTAACACCCGGGCCCGCCCTGGCCGTTTCGGCGCCAGCGGGGGCAGGTTGGTGCGGGGGGAAATCAGCGGGGCAGTGGCCCGGGTATCAGGCGCTGGTGCTGTGGCGTGCGCGAATGAACACGCTGTGGGGCACATACAGCAGATCGGCCACCTTGCGGATCACGAACTCCTCGCGCGGGTGTGTCTGCTGGTCTGCATGGGCAATGGCCCACATGTCCTCGATCAGCGCAGCGCGCTGTTCCGCCGACCAGTGATCGCGCAGCGGACGTGTGAACTGGAAATAATCGGTTGCGCCTTCCGCGTCTTCGCGCGCCGCGTCCAGCAGCGTCCGCACGGCATCGTCGTCCAGTTGCCAGCGTGTCTGCAGGCCGTTCATGAGGGTGGCGAGTTCCTGTGCGTCCAGGTCGCCGTCGGCACGGGCGACTTCATACAGCAGGGCGGCCGCCGCGCGACGCAGATCCACCGGCTCCGCCTCCGGCCGTCCGGCGCGGCCAAACAGATTATCCAGCAGGGGTTTAAGCATGCGGGGTTCCTGTAGCAGGTGTCACACCCATGGACCGCGTATCGCGCGTCGGGTTCAGTCGGTGGCTTGGAGCAGTGCTTCCAGTGCTTCCTGGTCGCGGGCGAAACGGCGGATGCCGTCGGCGAGCAGTTCGCAGGCCATCGGGTTGTCGTTCAGTGCCCAGCGGAAGGTGGTCTCGTCCATCGGCAGTTGCTCCGGCAGCAGGGTGATGTCGGCCGGGTCCAGGTGGCGGGTGAGCGGGCCGCTGTCCTGCTCGAGCCCTTCCAGCAGCGCCGGGCTGATGGTCAGGCGGTCGCAGCCGGCCAGGGCTTCGATCTGGCTCTGATTGCGGAAGCTGGCGCCCATCACGATGGTGTCCAGCCCCAGGCCCTTGAGGGTGTGAAAAATGGTGCGCACCGAAATCACGCCGGGGTCCTGCTCGGCCGTGTCCACCTGCATGCCGCGTTTCACATACCAGTCGTAAATGCGGCCCACGAACGGCGAGATCAGGGTGGCACAGCGTTGTGCGGCGGCCAGCGCCTGTTCCAGGCAGAACACCAGTGTGAGGTTGCAGCGGATGCCTTCCTGTTCGAGGATTTCCGCCGCGCGGATGCCTTCCCAGGTGGCAGCGATCTTGATCAAGACGCGATCGGTGTCGACGCCGAGTTCGCGGTACAGGGCCATCAGGCCACGGGCACGTTCCACCGTGGCGCGGGTGTCGAAGGACAGGCGCGCGTCGACTTCGGTAGAGACCAGGCCGGGGATCAGTTCGAGGATGGTCTGGCCGGTCAGCGTGGCGAAGGCGTCACAGCGCAGGGCAAGATCCTCTGCCGGGCCGATCTGCCGGGCCAGGTGACGGGCATCGGCCAGCAATGCGCTTTGTGCGTCCTGCTTTGCCACGGACAGCAGCAGCGACGGGTTGGTGGTGGCGTCCACCGGGGTCAGTGCCCGGATGGCGGCCAATTCGCCCGTGTCCGCGACCAGGGTGCTCCATGCTGCCAGTTGTGCGCGCTTGCTCGTCATGTCATTCCGCCTGCCGAAGTCAGTGTCAGCGGCGCAGTCTAACCGCGCCGGATTACAAGACTGCGTTAACGCGGGACGCGCTGCAAGGCTTCCAGCAGTACTGCCGGCGTGGCATCAGGCAGGTGCGCGCGGGTGCTCAGATGGCGGCGGAAAGCGCGTGCACCGGGCACGCCCTGGAACAGGTTGAGCACATGGCGCAGCACGTGTTTGGGATGCACGCCCTCCGCGTAGCGACGTTCCAGATAGGGCATGAAGGCGTCTACCAGCGCGTGGCGGTCGGTGAAGGGCGCCGGGCTGTTGAACAGCACCGGGTCGGCGTCGGCCAGGAACCAGGGGTTCTGGTACGCCTCGCGGCCGATCATCACACCATCAACCTGATGCAGGTGCGCGGCCACCTGTTCCATATTGCGGATGCCACCGTTGATGATGATTTCGCAGTCGGGGAAATCCTGTTTCACCGCGTAGGCACGTTCATAGATCAGTGGCGGGATCTCGCGGTTTTCCTTCGGGCTGAGGCCACTGAGGATCGCCTTGCGCGCATGAATGGTGAAGCTGTGGCAGCCGGCCGCGCGCACGGTGTCGATAAAGGTGTGCAGGAAGGCGTACTCATCCTGATCATCAATGCCGATGCGGCTCTTTACCGTGACCGGCACGGACACGGCTGCCTGCATCGCGGCCACGCATTCCGCCACCAGCGCCGGCTCGGCCATCAGGCAGGCACCAAAGCGGCCGGACTGTACCCGGTCGGAAGGGCAGCCGACATTCAGGTTGATTTCGTCGTAACCGTAATCAGCGCCGATGCGCGCCGCTTCCGCCAGCTGCGCCGGCTCGCTGCCGCCGAGTTGCAGCGCCACCGGGTGTTCCGTGTCGTCATAACCGAGCAGGTAATCGCGCGCGCCGTGGAGCACCGCATGGGCGGTGACCATTTCTGTGTACAGCAGCGTGTGACGGCTGATCATGCGCGCGAGGTAGCGATAGTCGCGCGTGGTCCAGTCCATCATGGGGGCCACACTGAGGCGGCGGTTGAGCGGGGCGGCGGGGGTCATGGCGCGCAAGGATACTGATTTCCGGCGGCCAGGGACAGGAGCGGCGGTGCCGCCGCTCCCTGATCGGTTACTCGACGTCCTGCACGGTAATGGTGATTTTCTCGGACATCACCGGCGGGTTGTGCGGGATGTGGAAGTGATCGCCCAGCACCAGTTGCAGGGTGTGCTCGCCCGGCGGCAGTTCCAGCGTGGTTTCGGTCTGGCCGCCACCAAAGTGGACGATCTGCTCGGTGGCGGGCAGCGGGAAGTCCATCGCCGGCAGTTCTTCCAGATCGATCAGCAGGTGGTGGTGGCCGCTGTCCGGTTTCTCTGTGCCGGCCGGCACCACATCCATGCCTTCCAGGCCGAAGCGGACGGTCAGCGGGCTGCTGACGGTGGCGCCGTCGCTGGGCTCGATAAAGAACACTTTCGCATCGGCGGGCGCGGTGCTGCGCGGCAGTTTGCCGGCCTGCCCGGTATCGTGGTGCGCGTGGGCATCCTGTTCGGCTGCAGGGGCCGGTGCTGCCGGTTGGGCGGTTTCCTGCCGGGGTTTGGCTGGCTCCGGGGATTCGGAACAGCCCTGGAGGAGCAGGGCGCCGCCGGCCAGGGCCAGCAGCAGGGAAGGCATCAGAGGGAAAGAGAGTCTCGCGTTCATGGGCATATCCTTTGGCAGTCCACGGTACGATATCGGCCGCCATCGCCGCGACCGTGGGCCGATGTTAGCAGAACACGGCAACCGGGTATGCGGCAGGCGAGGTGCAAGCTGCGTATAATGCGCGCCACTGAACATACCCATCACGGAGCCAGCATGACCGTTCGCACCCGCGTTGCCCCGTCGCCGACCGGCGATCCCCATGTGGGCACGGCCTATATCGCGCTGTTCAATGCCTGTTTTGCCCGCCAGCACGGTGGGCAGTTCATCCTGCGTATCGAGGATACCGACCAACAGCGTTCCACGGCGGAGTCGGAGCAGGCGATTCTGGATTCACTGCGCTGGCTCGGCCTGGGCTGGGACGAAGGCCCGGATGTCGGTGGTCCTTTTGGCCCCTACCGGCAGAGCGAACGTGGCGACACCTATGCGCAGTACGCGCAACAACTGCTCGACCAGGGCCATGCGTTCCGGTGCTATCGCACGCCGGAAGAACTCGACCAGTTGCGCGAGGCGTTGAAAGAGCAGGGCATCCAGCGTGCGCTGAAGCCGTCCGATCTGGAACTGCCGGAGGAAGAAGTGGCCCGTCGCGAAGCGGCCGGCGCGCTGTCGGTGATCCGCATGCGCGTGCCGGAAGACGGTCGCTGTCCGGTGGACGATATGCTGCGCGGCAGCATCGAACTGGACTGGGCGCTGGTGGATGCGCAGATCCTGCTCAAGTCCGACGGCATGCCCACTTATCATCTGGCCAACGTGGTGGATGACCACCTGATGCAGATCACTCATGTGATCCGGGGTGAGGAATGGATCAACTCGGCGCCGAAGCATAAATTGCTGTACGAATACTTCGGCTGGGACATGCCCGTGCTGTGCCACATGCCGCTGCTGCGCAACCCGGACAAGTCGAAACTGTCCAAGCGCAAGAACCCGACCAGCATCAACTTTTACCGCGACAAGGGCTACCTGCCGGAAGCGTTGCTGAATTACCTCGGCCGCATGGGCTGGTCGATGCCGGATGAGCGGGAAAAATTCTCACTGGCCGACATGCAGGCGAGCTTTGATATCTCCCGTGTGTCACTGGGCGGTCCGGTATTTGACGTGGAAAAGCTGTCATGGCTGAACGGGCAATGGCTGCGTGACCTGAACGACGAGCAGTTCCTGGACCAGTTGCAGGGCTGGCTGTTCAACCGTGATTACGCGCTCAAAGTGATTCCCCATATCAAGAGCCGGGTAGAAACGCTCAGCCAGGTGGTGGACAAGGCCGGGTTCTGTTTCGGCGATGCGCCGTCCATCAGCGAGGCTTCCTTCGCGCACAATCAGCACAGCGCGGAAGACATGAAAGAGTGGCTGCAATACCTGCTCTGGTCGCTGGAAGCGCTGCGTCAGTGGGAGCGTGATCTGCTGTTTGCCGAGGCTCAGTCGTTGTCCAAGGCACTGGGTGTCAAGGTAAAGGATTTCCTGTTCCCGGTATTCGTCGCCATTGCCGGCACGCCGGCGAGTTTTTCGGTGGTGGACAGTATGGCGATCCTCGGCCCGGACCTGTCCCGTGCGCGCTTGCGTGCGGCCATTGAGGTGCTGGGTGGTGTATCGAAGAAACAGACCAAGAAACTGGAAAAACGCTGGGCCGATATCCGCGAGGGTGGGGCGCCGGCTGCGGCGACCGACGAATGATTCGCCAGCCTGATCAAGCATTAAGCGGTTGATAAAAAGAGCCGATTCAAGCGCTTGACACCCCTCGGGCTGCTGCTACAATGCGCAGCCTCGACGGGGCGCACAGCGCCAGGTCGTCCAGCTTTCTGGGGCCATAGCTCAGCTGGGAGAGCGCTACAATGGCATTGTAGAGGTCGGCGGTTCGATCCCGCCTGGCTCCACCAGATTCCAGAAGGTTTCGTCCCCTTCGTCTAGAGGCCTAGGACACCGCCCTTTCACGGCGGTAACAGGGGTTCGAATCCCCTAGGGGACGCCATAAAGAGCAAAGCCCGCTACGAGAGTAGCGGGCTTTTTCTTTTGTCTCTTCCCCTAGGGGGTTCGAACCGGCCTTGCAGGGGTTTGACCGGCGGCGTGCCGCCGGAACGTCGCCGCGTCGCGGTGACGGCCCGCAGGGCAAGCGGCTGTGCCGCGCGTAATCCCCTAGGGGACGCCATAAAGAGCAAAGCCCGCTGCGCCAGCAGCGGGCTTTTTCTTTTCTGTCTCCCCTGGGGGCTCGCACCGGCCTTTTCGTTTTCGGCTGCGGGTGACAACAAAGATCACCTGTGCGTCGCCCGCTGCCCGTAGCTCGCCGCCGGCGCGCAGCGCCTCCTGTATTCCCCCGGCGACACCGCCACCTCTTTCTTGAACAGGCGCCGGAAGGAACTGACGTCGGCATAGCCTATCTGGCCGATGATCTGCTCCAGCGACAGGTCGGTCTGTGCCAGCAGGTGTTTGGCGGTGTCGATGCGCATTTTCTGCAGATAATGCCCGGGGGGCAGCCCGGTCAGTTCGCGGAAGCGGCGAATAAAGGAGCGCTCGCTCATGCTGGCCAGCCGGGCCATGTCGGCGACCGGCAGATCGTTGTCGAGATTGGCGCGCATGTGGTCGATCACGGTTTCGATGGCGCTGTCGCGGTGCACGGTGAGGTGGGCGGCGCTGAGGTAGGGGGCCTGGGAGGCGGTGCCGGTGTCGACCAGCATGATGCGCGCACAGGCGGCGGCCACCTCCGCGTCAATGTAGCGGGCCACCAGGCGCAGGCCGACGTGCATCCAGGAGGTGGCAGAGCCGCCGCAGATCAGGTTGTCAGCCTCGGTGACCACATCGCGCGGATGCAGCGCCACGGCCGGGTAGCGGCGGCGGAACGCCTTGGTCAGCCACCAGCTGGTGGTGGCCACCCGGCCGTCCAGCAATTGGGCCTCTGCCAGGACAAAAGTGCCGCTGCAGATGCCGCACAGCACCTTGCCGGCCTGATGGCGAGCCTTCAGCCAGTTCAGGTAGCCGTCCGGCATGTTGGCGACGAAGTGCGCTACCTCGCGGCTGTTCCGGTGATTGAAGCCGGGAATGATGATGATGTCGGCATCGCCGGCGTGCGTGTAGTTGCCGTCCACCGGGAGCATGAAGCCGGCTGAACTGCGCACTGGCTTGCCATCCACAGAGACCACGTTCCACTGGAACCGCCGGGAGGGCTCGATGCCGGCGGCATCTGCCTGAATGTTGGCGCTGTTGAACAGCTCCAGCGGGCCGGTCACCCCGGTCGCCAGAATGTCGTCGACGGCGAAAACTGTCACTTTTGGCATTTCTGGCCCCTTCTGGTTGGCGTAATTGGCCATAACAATGTCAATAACGCCACTGACGGGGTGGCTATGTCAAGCCGTAGTCTGGTGCTGTCTCAGGCGATGCCCCGTTCGGGGCTTCAGGGAGGTGTTCCATGACGACGTATCTGTTGCGTGACGCTGCCGCAGTACCGGCCGCGAATTTCTATCACCTGCTGGCGGACGAGCTGTTCGACCCCGCGTTGCGCCGCCGGGCGTTGCCGCTGCGCCGTGCGCCGGTGAGGCCTGTCCCCGTGCCGCTGGCGGCGGGCACCAGCGGTGCTCTGTGGCTGGGGGTGGCGGTGCTGGCGGTTTGGGGGCTGGGGCTGCTGGCCTACGCGGTGCCGCTGCTCCTGATGGCCGCTGCGCTGCTGATGCTGGGCCTGGCCGTTGAGGTCCGGCGGCCGCTGTTCCTGCTGGTGGCGGTCGTGCACTTGCCGGTGATGCTGGGCGGGCTGTACGCACTGCCGTTGAGCGGCTGGCTGCCCCTGTATGGCATCCACCTTTTCCTGGTCGGGCTGGCGTTGTTTGACCGTGCCGCCACAGCGGACACACGGGTGCAGCGCTGGGCTGGCGCGGAACTGGGTGCGCTGGCGCTGTTGCTGGTGAGCGCGCTGTGAGATGACGCTGCGCTGATCGCTCCTGCTCCGTTATTTGCCGCCCGTGACGGGCGGTTTTTTTTTGGGGTCGTCGCGGATTAACGTGATAGGCAGGGTCGGACGACGGACGTCGGACGCCCAAAGCGCTTGATATCCGATGCGGGCAGCACTGCTCGGGTGCCTTGTCGCCTTGTGCCTGTCCCGGCTTTTGCTTCGGGTTTGGCGTCCGACGTCCGACCCATGCCCCTGACATCACACCTTTCCCGCTAATCCGCGATGAACCCTTTTTTGGCAGCTGTGAGGGCGGAGCATGTCTTTCAGCTCGCTGCCCGCGGCTGTGTCTGTGACGCTTGCGGAGTGGCACGGTCCCAGCTCGAATTCACCGTGGGCAAGGCGCAGAATGGATGCATCCCGAAGGGCAGGCTGATGATGCTGAAAGCGGTCTTTCTTGATCTCGCCGGCGTACTGTATGAAGGGCGCCGCGCCATCCCCCGTGCATGGGAGGCGGTGGCCCGCCTGCAGGCGTCGTCGCTGACGCTGCGCTTTGTCACCAAATTACCGCAGCCTGGACACCGCTTTCCGGTTTTTGATGAGCGGCGCGCCGTTGCTCGCCATCGGGGCCAATCGCTATCACGATCGTGAAGAAGGGCAGCCTGGACGATCTCGATCAAGAAATCGCGCAGCGTCTGGCGTCCGGGCCGGACAATTTCTATGCCTGGCTGCCGCTGATGTATTACTGTGGATCCTTTGGCGGCAAAGGCAGGCTCCACACGATTGCGAACAGTCGCTGTCCGGCGATCAAGCCGGAAAGCGCCGGCGAGTACGTCCGGCGCGAGCGCCTCTGACAGGGCGAGGCCCGTCGGCTGGCCAGTCTGCCCTGCGCGCCGGGAGACGGCTGCTGAGTACGTCTTCCAGCGCGCCAAACTGCCTGAGGATTTCGGCACATATTCAGGAATGCATATGCCCAAGCACAGTCCGGATACACACGCTCATGATCACACAAAAACCAGTAATGCCCACGGGGCGGGCCATCATGGCGAGCGTGCCATGTCACTGACCCGCTCGGAGGAGTTGAAGGATCCTGTGTGCGGCATGGCGGTCAGCGAGTCCTCAGGACATCACACCGACCACGCAGGCCGGCGCTGGACCTTCTGCAGCAGCATGTGCAAGGCGAAGTTCGATGCGGAACCCGGTCGCTACAGTGAGTCGCCTGCCGCATCGGCCAATGCCGATGGCGCGCATGCGCACCATGGACATCACTCGCATGCCAGCGATCACGCGGCATCAGCCCCCGCACCGGCTGCCGCCGGGACGATCTACACCTGCCCGATGCACCCGGAGATCCGCCAGGATCGGCCGGGCACCTGCCCCAAGTGCGGTATGGCGCTGGAGCCGGTGTTGCCCAGCCTCGAGGATGACGACAATCCCGAACTGCGGGATTTTTCTCGGCGCTTCTGGTGGACGTTGCCGCTGTCTGTGGTCGTCATGCTGCTGGCGATGTTCGGTCATCGCTGGCATCTCTTCGAGGCGGGCACGCAGAGCTGGGTGGAACTGGTGCTGACGCTGCCTGTCGTGCTCTGGGCGGGCTGGCCGTTTTTCGAACGCGGCTGGCAGTCGGTGGTGAACCGCAGCCCCAACATGTGGACGCTGATCGGCCTGGGTACCGGCGCGGCCTTCGTCTACAGCGTGGTGGCCACCGTGGCACCGGGCGTGTTTCCCGCCTCGTTCGTTTCCATGGGGCGGGTCAACGTCTACTTCGAGGCGGCGGCGGTGATCATTTCCCTCACCCTGCTGGGCCAACTGCTGGAGCTGCGGGCACGCTCGCAGACGTCGGCGGCGATCAAGTCGCTGCTCGGCCTGTCGCCGAAGACGGCGCGCCGGATCAACGCCGATGGCAGCGAAGCGGATGTGCCGCTCGATCACGTCCACGTCGGTGACCGGCTGCGAGTGCGCCCCGGCGAGAAGGTGCCGGTCGATGGCGTTGTCCTCGAAGGCCGCAGTTCGGTGGATGAGTCCATGCTCACTGGCGAGCCGGTGCCCGTGAGCAAGCGCGAGGGTGATCATCTGATTGGCGCGACCCTCAATGGCAGCGGCGCGCTGGTCATGCGCAGTGAGCGCGTCGGCTCGCAGACGATGTTGTCGCAGATCGTGCAGATGGTGTCATCGGCCCAGCGCTCCCGGGCGCCCATGCAGCGCATGGCCGATGGCGTGGCGGGATGGTTCGTGCTGGCCGTCGTGGCCATCGCTGTGCTGACCTTCTTCGGCTGGGGGCTGTTCGGGCCGCAGCCGAGCTGGGTGTTCGGCCTCATCAACGCAGTGTCGGTGTTGATCATCGCCTGCCCCTGCGCACTGGGTTTGGCCACGCCCATGTCCATCATGGTCGCCACCGGGCGCGGCGCGACTCAGGGCGTGCTGTTCCGCGATGCTGCGGCGATCGAGAACCTGCGCAAGGTGGATACCCTGATCGTGGACAAGACCGGCACCCTTACCGAAGGCCGCCCGGCGTTTGAGCGCGCTATTGGTGCCGAAGGTTTCAGCGATGACCAGGTGCTGCATCTGGCCGCCAGCCTGGATCAGGGCAGCGAGCATCCACTGGCCGACGCCATCGTGCGGCAGGCGCGCGAGCGGGGCCTGGCCCTGGAGGCGCCGGAGACGTTCGAGTCGGGCTCGGGTATCGGGGTGCGGGGTCGGGTCGCCGGGCAGTCGCTGGCGCTGGGCAACACTGTGTTGATGGAACAGGCGGGCGTGTCCGTCCAGGCGCTGGCGGATCAGGCCGAGGCGCTGCGCCAGGGCGGCGCGAGCGTCATGTACCTGGCTGTCGATGGTCGACTGGCGGGCCTGCTGGCGGTCTCCGATCCGGTCAAGACGAGCACCCCGGAGGCGCTGGCGGCCCTGCACGCGGCCGGGTTGCGCATCGTCATGGCGACTGGCGACGGGCTGTCCACGGCGCAGGCGGTGGCTCGCCGCCTGGGGATCGACGAGGTACACGGCGAGGTACAGCCGGCCGACAAACTGGCACTGGTCGAGCGGCTGCAGCGCGAGGGCCGCGTGGTGGCCATGGCGGGTGACGGCATCAACGATGCGCCGGCCCTGGCCAAGGCCGATGTCGGGATTGCCATGGGCACCGGCACAGACGTGGCCATGAACAGCGCACAGGTGACCTTGGTCAAGGGTGACCTGCGCGGTATCTCGATCGCGCTGGGCCTGTCCGATGCCACGGTCGGCAATATGCAGCAGAACCTCGGTTTCGCGTTGGTCTACAACGGCCTGGGCGTGCCGTTGGCGGCAGGGCTGCTCTATCCGTTCACCGGCTGGTTGCTGTCGCCAATGTTCGCGGCACTGGCCATGAGCCTGAGTTCCGCTTCGGTGGTGGGCAATGCATTGCGATTGCGCAAAAAGCGGCTCGGGGCGCAATGAGGGCGAAGGTCCCTGTTGAGTGGCGCAACGTCCGGCCGACGAGCAGTCAAGTAGCCAATCAGGTGAGGGGGGGCGGCGCCGGCGCTTGTCATCAGGTGCATGTGTCCTGCTCTGATGGTGCATCGGGTATCGCTCTGGTCGCTCGCAATGGTGATAACTTCCGTCGATCGCCGTAGCGCGCCCAGACTTGCTTCGCCACGGCTCCTGTTTGGGGCTCCTGGCGTGCATCGACGAACTTTCCGCAAATCGAGCCAAGCCTGGCCAAACCATTGGTTCTCTTGTGATTTCAAACACAGTGCCGACAGGATATGGCGCTTGACGTCGGCCCCTTTTTGGGTGCCGCTGTGAGCTGTGAGCTGTGAGCTGCGAGCTGCGAGCTGCGAGCGCGGAGCCTGTCTCTCGGCTCGCTGCCCGCCGCCGCTGTGAAGCTTCCGGGGTGGCATGGTCCTTGCTCGAATTCATCCGGGCCAAGGCGCAGAATGGATGCATCCCGGAGGGCAGGCTGATGGTACTGAAAGCGGTCTTTCTTGATCTCGCCGGCGTACTGTATGAAGGGCGCCGCGCCATCCCCCGTGCATGGGAGGCGGTGGCCCGCCTGCAGGCGTCGTCGCTGACGCTGCGCTTTGTCACCAATACTTCCCGCCGCAGCCGGGCCCAGTTGCTCGATGATCTGGCGCAACTGGGCTTTGATATCGCCCCGGAGACCCTGTTCACCGCCCCCCTGGCGGCCCGCCAGTGGCTGGAGCACCGCGGGCATCGGCCATTGCTGCTGGTGCATCCGGATATCGCCTGTGAATTCGAGGGGCTGCCCAGGGAGGCGCCGGATGCCGTGGTGTTGGCCGATGCCGAAGACGGGCTCAATTACCGCAATCTGGACACCGCCTTCCGGTTGCTGATGACTGGCGCGCCATTGCTCGCCATCGGGACCAATCGTTATTTCAAGACCGAGGATGGCCTGCATCTGGACGCCGGGCCGTTCGTGCGTGCGCTGGAATTTGCCGCCGGGACGCAGGCGGTGGTGGCGGGCAAGCCGTCCGCGGATTTTTTCCGCGAGGTGCTGCGGGATGCCGGTTGCGCGCCGCAGGAGGCGCTGATGGTGGGCGACGACGTCCACGGTGATGTGGAAGGGGCACTGCATGCCGGCCTGCGCGCGATGCTGGTGCAGACCGGCAAGTATCGCCGTGGTGACGAACGCCAGATTCAGGGTGTATTTGGCGTGCGGCCGTCGATCACGGAAGTGGTGGAGTCGGTGCTTCAACTGCCGGACTGAGCGGGTCTCCGTGCCGGCTTTGCAATCGGCGCAGCAGGCTGGACGTGTCCCAGCGGCCGCCGCCCATGGCCTGCACGTCGCGATAAAAATCGTTCACCATCGCGGTCAGCGGCAGTTCGCTGCCGTTGCGGGCCGCTTCGCGCAGGCAGATGTCCAGGTCCTTGCGCATCCAGTCGACGGCAAAGCCGTGTTCGTACTCGCCGGCAATCATGGTGCGGTGCCGGTTCACCATCTGCCAGGAGCTGGCGGCGCCCTGGGAAATGACATCGATCACGCGCTGCACATCCAGCCCCGCGTTTTCCGCGAACGCCATGCCTTCGGCCAGCCCCTGTACCACTGCGCCGACGCAGATCTGGTTCACCATCTTGGTCAATTGCCCGGCACCGCTCTGGCCCATCAGGGTCACGGCCCGCGCGTAGTGTGCCAGCACTGGCCGGGCACGCTCGAAGGCGTCGGCATCCCCGCCGCACATGATGGTCAGGGTGCCCTGTTCGGCGCCCTGCTGACCGCCGGAGACGGGGGCGTCGATGAAGTGGCAGCTTTTTTCCCGCGCTTTGGCGGCCAGTTCGCGCGCGACTTCTGCGGAGGCAGTGGTGTGGTCGATCAGCACCGACGCCGGGCCGGCGCCGGCGAGGATGCCGTTGTCACCCAGCACCACGTGCCGCAGATCATCGTCGTTGCCCACGCAACTCATGATGAACGACGCGCCACGGGCCGCATCGCGGGGTGTGGCGGCACGCTCGCCGCCGTATTCAGCGACCCATTGTTCGGCCTTCGCGGTGGTGCGGTTGTAGACGGTGACCTGATAGCCGGCGCGTTGCAGATGGCCGGCCATGGGGTAGCCCATGACGCCCAGGCCGATAAAGGCGATTTGCGTGCTCATGCTGTGTCCCTGTGAAGACGGATGACAGGCCAGAGTGTAGCGAAGTGCGCAGCGGATGGCCCGACGGCGCAAGAAAATTGCCACCGCGTATCCACTTCCCGGTCATTCGCCGCCTTGAGGATGGGCTTTTGATTCAGGCAGCTTTTGATTCAGACAGGGAGTGAGGTACATGCGAGTATCAAGGATTGCCCCGCTGGCGGGCGGGTTGCTGTGCTGGGCCGGTGCCGCCCAGGGCGCGCTGATCATCAGTGAATACGTCGAGGGCAGCAGCTTCAACAAGGCGCTGGAGCTGTACAACAGCGGCACAGACACGCTGGATCTGTCGCAGTACAGTCTTGAGCTGTATAGCAACGGCAGCAGCTCGGCGACCGGCACCCTGGCGCTGACAGGCTCGCTGGCGGTTGGTGAAACCCTCGTGCTTGCCCATGGCAGCGCTGCAACGGACATCCTGATGCTGGACCCGGTGATCGATAATTCGGTGATCAATCATAACGGCGACGATGCTTATGTGCTGCGTCGTGGCACTGAAGTGGTGGACCGGTTTGGCCGGGTGGGGGAGCGCCCGGCGACCGGATACTGGGGGACCGCGGACGATAACAGCAGGGACCACACCCTGCGCCGCAAGCTGTCGGTGCTGGTCGGGGATGCGGACTTCAGCGGCGTGTTCGACCCGGCCGTGGAGTGGGACTTTTTTGCCAGTAACACCTTCAATGGTCTTGGCCGCCATGGCGAAGACGATGCGCCGGAGGAGCCGGTGCCGGGTGCCATCGGTGCCTGCGGTGATCCGGCAACGCTGATCTCGGCGGTGCAGGGCAGCGCAGACGTTTCGCCCCTGGCGGGCACTGTGCATGAGGTCGAGGCCGTGGTCACGGTGGTTTATCCGGACCTTGAGGGTTACTTCCTGATGGAGGAAGCCGCCGACCAGGACATGGATCCGGCGACATCGGAAGCTCTGTTCATCTATCAGCCAGGTTTCACCGTGGTGGCCGGGCAGCAAGTGCGGGTGCGCGGCCCGGTCTCGGAGTATTTCGGCCAGACGCAGATCAGTGCGCAGGAGGTGGTGGTCTGTGCCAGCGGCATGAGTGTGCCTGCGGCGGCCTTCAGCCTGCCGCTGGCGAATCCGGAAGCGCTGGAAAGCATGCTGGTGCAAGTGCCTGCCGGGCTGACCGTGAGCGATGTCTATGACCTGGGCCGCTACGGCAGTGTGGTGCTCAGTGAGGGACGTCTGCCGATTCCCACGCACGTGGCCGCGCCGGGTGACGCTGCCCGGGCGCAGCAGCTGTACAACGACCGCCATCGCATTATCCTGGATGACGCCAGCAACCAGCAGAATCCAGGCACCGTGATTTACCCGCAGCCGGAGCTGGCGGCAGACAACACGCTGCGCGTCGGTGACCAGGCCGGTGCCTTTACGGCGGTGCTCAGTTACGGCTTCGATGCCTGGCGCCTGCAACCAGTGAGTGCGATCAGCTTCGAGGCGAGCAATGCCCGCCCGCCCGCACCGGCCCGGCACCCGGAGGCGAATCTGCGGGTGGCGGCGTTCAACGTGCTCAACTTCTTCAACGGTGACGGACAGGGCGGCGGCTTTCCGACGGCACGCGGCGCACGCAACGCGGAAGAGCTGACACGCCAGCGCGACAAGCTGGTGGCCGCGCTGACCGCGCTGAATGCCGACGTGATCGGGCTGATGGAAATCGAGAATGACGGTTACGGCAGTGCGTCGGCCATTGCCGAACTGGCCGCTGCGATGGGCGCGTCATGGCGTTACGTTGATCCGGGCACCGCGACACTTGGCTCGGACGCCATCGCGGTCGGCCTGCTGTATCGCAGCGATGTTGTGGAGCAGGCAGGCACGGCGGCAGTACTGGCGGACGGGGCTTTCTCGCAGCTCAACCGTGTGCCCCTGGCGCAGGCGTTTCGTCTGCTCAATGGTGGCGAGGCACTGGTCGTGGCGGTGAACCACTTCAAGTCGAAGGGAAGCTGTGATGACGCCACCGGCGCTGACATGGATCAGGATGACGGCGCGGGATGCTGGAACCCGACCCGCGAGGCGGCTGCCACGGCACTGCAGGCATGGCTTGCGGACGATCCGACCGGGCTGGGCGAGCAGGGCGCTCGCACGATGATCGTGGGTGACCTGAATGCCTATGCCAAGGAAGGGCCGGTGACGCTGCTGGAAAATGCAGGTTATGAAAATCTGCTGGCGCGCTTCCACGGCGATGATGTGCACAGCTATGTGTTCTTCGGCCAGAGCGGTTACCTGGATCATGTGCTGGCCAGTGCCGCGCTGCGGCAACATGTGGTCGGGGCAGGTGCCTGGCACATCAATGCGGATGAACCGCGCGCGCTGGAGTACACCACGCAGTACAAGAGCGAGGCGCAGGTGGCCGCTTTTTATGCGCCGGATGCTTACCGGTCAAGTGACCATGATCCGGTCTACGCGGACTTGCGTCTGGTGGCCGAGACGGGCGGTGAAACACCGACGGAACCCGGTGCCGGGGGCGACGATGATGATGGCGGTGCCGTGGGGCTGATGCTGGGCCTGGCTATGACATTGTTGGGCTGGCGTCGTCGCCGGGCCGGTCGTGTGTAGCCTCTTTCTTGCAGGCAATAAAAAACCGCCCCGGAGGGCGGTTTTTTATTGGCGCATGGCGCTTACTTTCTGTTGTCCACCGGCACAAACGAACGCTCGGTTTCGCCCGTGTAAAGCTGACGCGGACGGCCGATCTTGTACGGGTTGGCAATCATCTCGTTCCAGTGCGAAATCCAGCCCACGGTGCGGGACAGCGCGAAGATCACAGTGAACATGGATGTCGGGATGCCCAGCGCGCTGAGAATGATGCCGGAGTAGAAATCCACGTTCGGGAACAGTTTCTTCTCGACGAAGTACGGGTCGGACAGGGCGATTTCTTCGAGTTTCATCGCCAGTTCCAGCTTGGCGTCTTTCACGCCCAGCTCTTTCAGCACTTCGTGGCAGGATTCGCGCATCACGCTGGCACGCGGATCGTAGTTCTTGTACACGCGATGACCAAAGCCCATCAGCTTGAACGGATCGTTCTTGTCCTTCGCCTTGGCAATGTAGGTGTCGATGTTGGACACGTCGCCGATTTCGTCGAGCATGTTCAACACGGCTTCGTTCGCACCACCGTGCGCCGGGCCCCACAGCGCAGAAATGCCGGCCGCGATACAGGCAAACGGGTTGGCACCGGACGAGCCGGCCAGGCGCACCGTGGAGGTCGAGGCGTTCTGCTCGTGATCGGCGTGCAGGATGAAGATGCGATCCATGGCGCGCGCGGCCACCGGGCTGATCTTCGATTCCTCGCACGGGGTGCCGAACATCATGTGCAGGAAGTTCTCGGAATAGGTCAGGTCGTTGCGCGGATACATGAACGGCTGGCCGACCGCGTACTTGTAGCACATGGCGGCAATGGTCGGCATTTTTGCGATCAGGCGCATGGCCGTGATTTCGCGATGCTGCGGGTTCTTGATGTCGGTGGAGTCGTGATAGAAGGCCGACAGGGCACCGACCACGCCGCACATGACCGCCATCGGGTGTGCGTCGCGACGGAAGCCGCGGTAAAAGAACTGCAGTTGTTCATGCACCATGGTGTGGTTCTTGATGGTGCTGACGAACGCGTCTTTCTGTGCCTGGGTCGGCAGCTCGCCGTGCCACAGCAGGTAGCAGACTTCCAGGTAATCGGAGTTGCTGGCCAGTTCTTCAATAGAGTAGCCGCGGTGCAGCAGCTGGCCTTTTTCACCGTCAATGTAGGTGATCTTTGACTCGCACGAAGCGGTGGACGTGAAGCCCGGGTCAAACGTAAACAGGTTGTTGGCGGTCAGCGGGGCGACGTCTACGACGTCCTGTCCCAGGGTCGGGGAGTATACCGACAGCTCGATATCCTCACGGCCGTCCACCTTGAGGATGGCTTTCTTCTCGGTCATGGAGTTCTCCTACACGGAGGCGGTTCAGGGAGCCCACCTGTGGTATCGCGTGAGTACGGGCGGCGTAGCACGCCGGGCGCGGGGGACGTTAAGGTTTTGATACATCTTTGTCAACGCGCAGCGTGCTGTGGAGCGCCGATCACAAACCACCGGCTAAACAGCATGTTACGCCAGTTTCACCGCAGATGCGCGGATACGATAGGGGCGCGGAAGGGGGCTGTAATTGAGACTTTAGCCTAACGGCCTTGAAAAACAGTGTGTTGCCCGATTTTGCCAGAGTCGAAGGCGTTTGTTTTCATGCAGGCGCGGCGATATACTCCCGCCCGTCGCGCGCCGGTCCACCCCGGCTGGTGTGCGGATAGAGCCCGTGCTTCGGTTGTGACCTCCGAACTGTCCGCGGGTTCCGTTCCCGACAACCGCTCCTTTCGGAGCCCGGCTATAAGTGATGGCTACCGTGAACGATAAGCGACCTGTAAATCTCGATCTGACGACGATCAAGTTCCCGGTCACCGCCCTGGCTTCCATTACCCACCGTATTACAGGTGTTGCCATCTTTCTGGCACTGCCGATTCTGCTGTGGATGCTGGATCGCTCTCTGGCGTCACCGGAAAGCTTTGCGCAATTGAAAGACCTCCTCGCCACCCCGATCGCCAAACTGGTGGTCTGGGCCATGCTGGCTGCACTTATTTTTCACCTCGTGGCTGGTATCAAGCATCTGATCATGGACCTGGGTATTGGTGAGAGCCTGGAAGGCGGCCGTCGCGGCGCCACCCTGGTGTTCATCATCTCGGTCGTTCTCATTCTGCTGGCGGGAGTCTGGGTATGGTAACCAGCGTCACGAGCTTCAGCCGTAATGGCGTGTCGGACTGGCTTGTCCAGCGATTCAGCGCCATTCTGCTTGGCGCCTACTTTATTGGTCTGTTTGGCTACCTCGTCTGCGGCGCAGGCGTTGACTATGCCGCCTGGCACGCTCTGATGACGTCCGTGCCGATGAAAATCATCAACACCCTGGTGATCCTGGCCATTGCGGCCCATGCCTGGGTGGGTCTCTGGACCGTCACCACTGACTATCTGACCCGCATGACCTTCGGTGGTGCAGCCACCGGTGTACGTCTGGCGGCGCAGGCGCTGCTGGTGCTGCTGCTGGCAGGCTACGTGCTGTGGGGCCTGTGGATGATCTGGGGAGCTTGAGACTATGTCGATCAGAACCATTACCTTTGATGCCGTCATCGTGGGCGGCGGCGGCGCGGGCATGCGTGCCTCGCTGCAACTGGCGCAGTCCGGCTTCAAGACCGCGCTGATCTCCAAGGTGTTTCCGACCCGGTCGCACACGGTGTCCGCCCAGGGCGGGATCACCTGCGCCATTGCCAGTGCCGATCCGAACGATGACTGGCGCTGGCACATGTACGACACCGTCAAGGGCTCCGACTATATTGGTGATCAGGACGCCATCGAATACATGTGCTCGGTGGGCCCGGAAGCGGTGTTCGAGCTGGATCACATGGGCCTGCCGTTCTCGCGCACCGAGGAAGGCCGCATCTACCAGCGTCCGTTTGGTGGCCAGTCGAAGAACTTCGGCGAAGGGGGCCAGGCGGCCCGGACCTGCGCCGCCGCCGACCGTACCGGCCACGCGCTGCTGCACGCCCTGTACCAGCAGAACCTCAAGCACAACACCCAGTTCTACAATGAGTGGCTGGCGACTGACCTGGTGAAGAACGCCCGCGGTCAGGTGTGTGGCGTGATCGCCATGTGCATCGAGACCGGCGAGGTGGTGTTCTTCAAGTCCAAGGCCACGGTATTCGCCACCGGTGGTGCCGGCCGTATCTATGCCTCCACCACCAATGCCCTGATCAACACCGGTGACGGTGTGGGCATGGCGCTGCGTGCCGGCGTGCCGGTGCAGGACATCGAAATGTGGCAGTTCCACCCGACCGGCATCGCCGGCGCCGGCGTACTGGTGACCGAAGGGTGCCGGGGCGAGGGGGGCTACCTGATCAACAAGGACGGCGAGCGCTTCATGGAGCGTTACGCGCCGAACGCGAAGGACCTGGCCGGCCGCGATGTGGTCGCCCGCTCCATGATGATGGAGATCCTGGACGGCCGTGGTTGCGGCCCGAACGGGGACCATGTCTACCTGAAGCTGGATCACCTGGGCGAGGAAGTGCTGCACAGCCGCCTGCCGGGCATCTGTGAGCTGTCCAAGACCTTCGCTCATGCCGACCCGGTAAAAGAGCCGGTGCCGGTCGTGCCGACCTGCCACTACATGATGGGCGGTATCCCGTCCAACATTCACGGGCAGGCCCTGCGCCTCTCCGGTGGTCATGAAGGCGACGACCAGATCATCGACGGGCTGTTTGCCGTGGGTGAGGTGGCCTGTGTGTCCGTGCACGGCGCCAACCGCCTGGGTGGCAACTCGTTGCTTGACCTGGTGGTGTTCGGCCGCGCCGCCGGCCTGTTCATCGAAGACGGGCTGCGCCAGGGTATGGAACAGGCCGAGCCGAGCCGTGACGACATCGAGCAGGCCATGAGCCGCTACCGTCGCTGGGACGAGTCGAAGAAAGGCGAGTCCGTGACCAGCCTGCGCAAGGCGCTGCAGCAGACCATGCAGAACCACTTCGGTGTGTTCCGCAAAGGCGACCTGATGGCGGAAGGTGTGTCCATGCTGGCCGACCTGCGTGGCCGTATCGCCGAAGGGCACCTGGACGACAAGAGCAAGGCCTTCAACACCGCCCGTGTCGAAGCGCTGGAGCTGGACAACCTGCTGGAAGTGGCCCAGGCCACCGCGATTGCTGCGGAAGGCCGCAAGGAAAGCCGTGGCGCTCACTCGCGCTATGACTTCCCGGACCGTGATGACGAGAACTGGCTGTGCCACTCGATCTTTGACCCGGCCACCCTGAAACTCGGCAAGCGTGCGGTGAATTTCTCGCCGAAGACGGTCGATACCTTCCAGCCCAAAGTGCGGACCTACTAACGGAGGCCAGGATCAATGAAAGTCAGTATCTATCGCTACAATCCTGAGACCGACCGCGAACCGTACATGCAGGAGTACGAGGTCGATACCCAGGGCAAGGACCTGATGGTGCTGGATGTGCTGGCGCTGGTGAAAGAGCAGGACCCGACCCTGGCCTACCGCCGCTCCTGCCGTGAAGGCGTCTGTGGCTCCGACGGCATGAACATGAACGGCAAGAACGGCCTCGCCTGCGTGACCGCACTGTCGATCGTGGCGCCGGGCGTGCTCGAGGGCAAGAAAGCCCTGGTGATCCGCCCGCTGCCGGGCCTGCCGGTGATTCGTGACCTGGTGGTGGACATGACCATGTTCTACAACCAGTACGAGAAGGTGCAGCCGTACCTGATCAACGACACCCCGGCGCCGGCCATCGAGCGTCTGCAGAGCCCGGAAGAGCGTGAGAAGCTCGACGGCCTGTACGAGTGCATCCTGTGCGCCTGCTGCTCCACGAGCTGCCCGTCGTTCTGGTGGAACCCGGAGAAGTTCCTCGGCCCGGCCGCACTGCTGCAGGGTTACCGCTTCCTCGCGGACAGCCGTGATACGGCCCGTGATGACCGGCTGAGCCGCCTGGACGATCCGTTCTCGCTGTTCCGCTGCCGCGGCATCATGAACTGCGTGAGCGTGTGTCCGAAGGGGCTGAACCCGACCCGGGCCATCGGCCATATCCGGGATATGCTGCTGGAACGGGCAATCTGACGGAATGAAAAAGGCGGCCTCCGGGCCGCTTTTTTTTGCTTTATCGGGGCGCCGGGAGTGGTCTGATACGCAGCCTGCATGGGCAGCGTGGCCGTGAAGAAGCCCTCTGGCGGTGCCAGGAACGGTGTGCGCCCTGGCTGGCAATGAGCGCAGGCGCCCCGGCGGGTAGGGTGGGTAGAGCCCACGGCGAAACCCACCGGGACCATGCGGCACACTGCTCGCACAGAATCATCGAAACTGCCCGCCTCCCAAGCTGGGTGATTTCGATGGTTTTGCGGGAGTGGATACCGGGCATGGGCATGGTGGGTTTCGCCGTGGGCTCTACCCACCCTACGGTCGCTCTGGCGGGTGGGGTTGCAATGCGGGTGGACGTCCCCATGTCGGAGAGGTGTGTTGCAGAGGCCTCCGTTCGACTAAAGTGAGGGTGCGTTTGTCAAATTTTTTGCCTTTCGCGTCTAACAATCGGGCGTGAAAGTCGCTACACTATTTCCTTGTCGGGGTCATCCCCCGGACGGAAAAATATGTATCGGGAGAGTCGGCGCTTACAAGGCGCCGTCTCTGTAATCTAAACGCGGGAAACGGGCGATCCCCCTGCGAACACCTGGCCAGGGGGCCGGCTCCTTCTCCCGAGAAGGAACGAACACGATGCAAGACAGTTCCATTCAGCGCCAGCTGGCGTCCTCACACATCGGGGGCAGCAACGCGGCCTATGTTGATGAACTGTACGAAGCCTACCTGACTGATCCCAATGCCGTGCCGGAAGACTGGCGCGCGTACTTCGAAAAACTCCCCAGCGTTGAAGGCAGTGTGGAATCCGATTTGCCACACAGTGCCGTGCGTGAATATTTCCTGCTGCAGGCCAAGAACCGTTCCCGTGTGCAGAAGTTTGGTGGCGGTGCGGTCAGCACTGAACACGAACGTCGCCAGGTACGGGTCTTGCACCTGATCGCTGCCTACCGCAACCGCGGTCATCAGGTGGCCAGCCTGGACCCGCTCGGCCTGATGGAACGCGAACAGGTGCCCGATCTGGAGCTGGCGCACCATGGGCTCAGCCAGGCCGATCTGGATACCGTATTCCAGACAGGCAACCTGTTTATCGGCAAACCGGAAGCGACACTGCGTGAAATCGTCGACTGCCTGCGAGGCAGTTACTGTTCGACGGTGGGTGCGGAATACATGCACATCGTCAACACGGCGGAAAAACGCTGGCTCCAGCAGCGTCTGGAAAGTGTGCGCAGCCATCCACAGTATGGCGCGGATATTCGCAAACACATTCTTGAGCGCCTGACCGCCGCCGAAGGCCTGGAAAAATACCTTGGCAGCCGCTATCCCGGCACCAAGCGTTTCGGTCTGGAAGGTGGCGAATCGCTGATCCCGCTGGTGGACGAAGTGATCCAGCGCGCCGGCAGTTACGGCGTGAAGGAAATCGTGCTGGGCATGGCCCACCGTGGCCGTCTCAACGTGCTGGTCAACACACTGGGCAAGAGCCCGGCTGATCTGTTTGGCGAGTTCGAAGGCAAGACCTTCAACGAGCGCGGTTCCGGCGACGTGAAATATCACCAGGGTTTTTCATCCAACGTGCAGACGCCAGGAGGCGAAGTTCACCTGGCGATGGCGTTCAACCCGTCGCACCTGGAAATTGTCTCGCCGGTGGTGGAAGGCTCCGTCCGCGCACGCCAGGAACGCCGTGTCGATGACAACGGTGACCAGGTGGTGCCGTTGCTGATTCACGGCGACGCGGCCTTTGCTGGCCAGGGCGTGGTGATGGAAACCTTCCAGATGTCGCAGACGCGCGGCTTCAAGACCGGCGGCACGGTGCACGTGATCGTCAACAACCAGGTCGGTTTCACCACCAGCCGCCGTGAAGACGCACGTTCCACTGAATACTGCACCGACGTGGCGAAAATGGTCCAGTCGCCGATTTTCCACGTGAACGGCGATGACCCCGAAGCGGTGTTCTTTGTCACCCAGGTGGCGATGGACTACCGCATGCAGTTCAAGAAAGACGTGGTCATCGACCTGATCTGCTACCGCCGTCTGGGTCACAACGAGGCGGATGAGCCTTCCGCGACCCAGCCGCTGATGTACAAGAAGATCAAGTCCCGCCCGACGACCCGTACGCTGTATGCCGAGCGCCTGATCAAGGACGGCGTGCTGTCGGATGACGAAAGCAGCCAGATGGCCGAGGAATACCGCAACATGCTGGACCAGGGTCTGCATGTGGTGAAGGCGCTGGTGCGCGAGCCGAACAAGGCATTGTTTGTCGACTGGTCGCCGTACATCGGTCATGAGGTGGTGGATGACTGGGACACCGGCTTCCCGCTGAAAAAGCTGCAGAACCTGGCCACAAGGCTGGAGCAGTTGCCAGAAGCCTTCGTGCCGCAGCGTCAGGTGAAGAAGATTCTCGAAGACCGCAACAAGATGACCGCCGGTGCGCTGGGCATCAACTGGGGTTATGCCGAGACCATGGCCTACGCCACGCTGCTGGACCAGGGTTTCCCGGTGCGGCTGACCGGCCAGGATGTGGGCCGGGGCACTTTCTCGCACCGTCACGCGGTGCTGCACAACCAGAAGAACGGCGAGGCCTATGTGCCGTTGCGTCATCTGTACGATGAGCAACCGGGTTTTGAAATCTATGACTCGCTGCTCTCGGAAGAGGCGGTGCTGGCGTTCGAATACGGTTATTCCACCACGGCGCCGAAATCGCTGGTGATATGGGAAGCCCAGTTCGGTGATTTCGCCAACGGTGCGCAGGTGGTGATTGACCAGTTCATTTCCTCTGGTGAAGCGAAGTGGGCGCGCGTCTGCGGCCTGACCCTGCTGCTGCCACACGGTTACGAGGGGCAGGGGCCGGAGCACTCTTCCGCGCGCCTGGAGCGTTTCCTCCAGCTGTGTGCCGAGCACAACATGCAGGTGTGTGTGCCGAGCACCCCGGCGCAGATTTTCCATCTGCTGCGCCGGCAGGCGATCCGCCCGCTGCGCAAGCCGCTGGTGGTGATGAGCCCGAAGAGTCTGCTGCGTCACAAGCGCGCGATCTCTTCGCTGGAAGAACTGGCCGGCGGCCACTTCCAGACGGTGCTGGCCGAACACGAGATCCAGGATGCCGCCGCTGTCGAGCGCGTGATTCTGTGCAGCGGCAAGGTGTATTACGACCTGCTTGAAAAGCGCGAGGCGGAAGAGATTACCAACACCGCCATTGTCCGGGTGGAGCAGTTGTACCCGTTCCCGGAACAGCGGCTGTTCGAGGTGATGGAGCAGTACAGCAACCTGAAGTCGGTGGTCTGGTGTCAGGAAGAACCGATGAACCAGGGCGCCTGGTATTGCAGCCAGCATCACATGCGTAACGTGGTGGCGCGCCTGAATCCGAAACTGAACCTGGAATACGCAGGGCGCGATTCGGCGGCAGCGCCGGCGGCGGGTCTGATGTCACAACACGTGGCGCAGCAGCAAAAGCTGGTGCAGGACGCATTCGGACTCAATTGAGCAGTCAGGAATTAACACTCGGGACCAAGGGCAGAACATGTCAATCGAAATCAAGGCGCCACAATTTCCGGAATCCGTAGCAGACGGCACCGTTGCCACCTGGCATAAGCAGGAAGGCGATGCGGTGAAACGCGACGAGCTGCTGGTGGATATTGAAACCGACAAAGTCGTGCTGGAGGTGGTGGCTGCCGCCGACGGTGTGCTGGGCAAGATCCTCAAAGGCGAGGGCGATACCGTCGAAAGCCAGGAACTGCTCGGCAGTATCGAAGAAGGCAGCGGCAAGTCCTCTGGCGACAGCAAGGCGGAAGACAAGCAGACCGCCGAGGCGCCCAAGGCGGATGAGCAGCCTGCCGCGAAAGAAGACTCGGCCAAGGCGGGTGACAGTGACGGCGTGGCCGGTCCGGCCGCCCGCAAGATGATGACCGAACACGGCCTGGATGCTGCCAGCATCGACGGTTCCGGCAAAGGCGGGCGCATCACCCGCGAAGACGTTGAAAAGGCGCTCAAGGCGCGCGAGGAAAAACGCAGCAGCAGCCCGGCGCCACAACAGCCGGCGGTCGCTGAAGTGCCCGCCGCACCGGGTGAGCGCGAAGAGCGCCGGGTGCCGATGACCCGCCTGCGCAAGCGCATTGCCGAGCGTCTGGTGGCCGCGCAGCAGAACGCCGCCATGCTGACCACCTTCAACGAAGTGAACATGAAACCGATCATGGCCATGCGCAAGGATTACCAGGCCGCGTTCGAGAAAACCCACGGCGTGCGCCTGGGCTTCATGAGCTTCTTTGTGCGCGCCTGCGTCGAGGCGCTGAAGCGCTATCCGGCGGTGAACGCCTCCATCGACGGCGACGACATCGTCTACCACGGTTACTACGATGTGGGTGTGGCCGTTTCTTCCGAGCGCGGACTGGTGGTGCCGGTGCTGCGTGATGCCGACCAGAAAGGTCTGGCGGAAGTGGAGTCGCAGATCATCGAGTACGGCAACAAGGCGCGCGACGGCAAACTGTCGATCGACGAGATGACCGGCGGCACCTTCACCATTTCCAACGGTGGTGTGTTCGGTTCGCTGATTTCCACGCCGATCCTCAACCCGCCGCAAACCGCGATCCTGGGCATGCACAAGATCCAGGAGCGTCCGATGGCAGTGGATGGCAAGGTGGAAATCCTGCCGATGATGTATCTGGCGCTGTCCTACGATCACCGTCTGATCGATGGCAAGGAAGCCGTGCAGTTCCTGGTCGCGGTGAAGAACTTTATCGAGGATCCGGCACGCCTGCTGCTGGATATCTGACACGGCTGTGTCTGGTTTCTGATAAGCCGCTGCGCCGGAGACGGCGTGGCGGTGGATCGCAAGGAAAGAGATTATGAGCGACAAATACGATGTGATCGTCATCGGCGGTGGACCAGGCGGCTATGCCGCCGCCATTCGCTGTGCGCAACTGGGTTTCAAGACCGCCTGTATCGAGAAGCGTATCAACAAGCAGGGCAAGCCGGCGCTTGGCGGTACCTGCCTGAATGTGGGCTGCATTCCGTCCAAGGCACTGCTGGATTCCTCCTGGAAATACCATGAAGCACAGGACAAGCTCGCGCTGCATGGCATCGAAGTGGGCAAGGTCAAGATCGACATTGCCCAGATGCAGAAACGCAAGGACGAAGTGGTACTGCAGCTCACAGGTGGCATTGCTGCATTGTTCCAGGCGAACAAGGTGACCTGGCTGCAGGGTACCGGCAAGCTGCTGGCGAACAAGCAGGTAGAGTTCACGCCGAATGACAAGGATGCCGCCGAAACGCTGGACGCCGAGCACGTGATCCTGGCAGCCGGCTCCGTGCCGGTGAACATCCCGCCGGTCCCGCTGAAGGATGATCTGGTGGTGGATTCCACCGGCGCGCTGGAATTCGACAGCGTGCCGAAACGCCTGGGCGTCATCGGTGCCGGCGTGATTGGCCTGGAGCTGGGCTCTGTGTGGGCTCGCCTGGGTGCGGAAGTGATCGTGCTGGAAGCGGTGGACCGGTTCCTGCCGAATGTGGATTCACAGATTTCCAAAGAAGCGCTGAAGATTCTCAAGAAGCAGGGTCTGGATATTCGCCTTGGCGCGCGCGTGACCGGCAGTGAAGTAAAAGGCAAAAAGGTCACTGTCTCCTATGCCGATGGCAGCGGTGACCAGAGCGAGACGTTCGACCGTCTGATCGTTGCGGTGGGGCGGCGCCCGGTCACGGAAGACCTGCTGTCACCGGATGCCGGCGTGTCGCTGG
Source organism: Alcanivorax sp. S71-1-4 (assembly GCF_009846755.1). GTDB lineage: Bacteria > Pseudomonadota > Gammaproteobacteria > Pseudomonadales > Alcanivoracaceae > Isoalcanivorax. Next base: position 2,756 of record NZ_AQOR01000015.1, on the reverse strand, counting down.
ACGAGCGCAACTACATCTACGTGGACAGCCAGTGCCGTACCGACGTGCCGGGTGTCTACGCCATCGGTGATCTGGTGCGTGGCCCGGCGCTGGCGCACAAGGCACTGGAAGAAGCGGTGATGGTGGCCGAGGTGATCCATGGGGAACACACCCAGGTGAACTACGACGCCATTGCCTCGGTGATCTACACCCACCCGGAAGTGGCCTGGGTCGGCAAGACCGAAGACGAAGTGAAAGCCTCCGGTGAAGCCTACAAGACCGGCGTGGTGCCGTTTGCGGCCAATGGCCGGGCGCTCGCTGCCGCGGAAGCGGAAGGCATGGTCAAGTTCGTGGTGGATGAGAAAACCGATCGCGTGCTCGGTATGCATGTGATTGGCCCACAGGCCTCTGAACTGGTACAGCAAGGGGTCATCGCCATGGAGTTCGGCGCCACCATCGAGGACCTGCAATTAATGGTCTTCAGCCACCCGTCACTGTCGGAGACAGTGCATGAGGCGGCACTGGCGACAGATTACCGGGCAATCCACATTGCCCAGCGTCGCCGGAAAAAGTAATTCGGGAAGTCGGGCCGCGTGACCACAAGTAACGCGGCCCACTTGTTTGGAAAGCTGTTTTTTTACAACGGAAACTGCACATGAACCTGCATGAATATCAGGGCAAGCAGCTCTTCGCTGAATACGGGCTGCCGGTCTCAAAAGGATTCGCCTGTGACAGCGCCGAAGAGGTTGCGGCCAAGGCGAAAGAAATTGGCGGAGATCGCTGGGTGGTCAAGGCCCAGGTACACGCGGGCGGCCGCGGCAAGGCCGGTGGCGTGAAGCTGGTGGAAAGTCCGGAAGCGGCGGCCGAATTTGCCAAGAAATGGCTCGGCCAGCGTCTGGTGACGTTCCAGACCGATGAGCGTGGCCAGCCGGTTTCCAGAATTCTGGTTGAAAGCTGCACCGATATTGCCAACGAGCTGTACCTGGGTGCCGTCGTGGACCGTGGTACCCGCCGCGTAGTGTTCATGGCATCTACCGAAGGTGGCGTGGAAATCGAAAAGGTGGCCGAAGAAACGCCGGAGAAGATTCTCAAGGCGATCATCGACCCGCTGGTGGGCGCGCAGCCCTACCAGGGCCGTGAGCTGGCGTTCAGGCTCGGCCTGGAAGGCGACCAGATCAAACAGTTCGTAAAGATCTTCATGGGTCTGGCGAAAATGTTTGAGGAAAAAGACCTGGCACTGCTGGAAATCAACCCGCTGGTGATCACCGACGAAGGCAACCTGCATTGCCTGGATGCCAAGATCAACATCGACGGCAGCGCCCTGTATCGCCACCCGGAACTCAAGGCGATGGACGATCCGACCCAGGAAGACGAGCGCGAGCGCCGCGCGGCGGAATGGGAGCTCAACTACGTCGCGCTGGACGGCAACATCGGTTGCATGGTGAACGGTGCCGGTCTGGCCATGGCCACCATGGACATCATCAAGCTGAAGGGTGGTGCACCGGCAAACTTCCTGGATGTGGGCGGCGGCGCGACCAAAGAGCGCGTGACCGAAGCCTTCAAGATCATCCTGTCCGATGACAAGGTGCAGGGCGTGCTGGTGAACATCTTCGGCGGGATCGTGCGTTGCGACCTGATCGCCGACGGTATCCTGGCTGCGGTGAAGGAAGTGGGTGTGACTGTCCCGGTGGTGGTGCGTCTGGAAGGCAACAACGCCGAACTGGGTGCGAAGAAACTCGCGGAAAGTGATCTGAACGTGATTGCAGCCAGCGGCTTTGACGATGCCGCGGAGCAGATCGTCAAGGCAGTGGGAGGTGCAGCATGAGCGTACTGATCGACAAAGACACCAAAGTGATCTGCCAGGGCTTCACCGGCTCGCAGGGCACGTTCCACTCCGAACAGGCGATTGCCTACGGCACGAAAATGGTCGGTGGTGTGACGCCGGGCAAGGGCGGCCAGACACACCTGGGCCTGCCGGTGTTCAACACCGTGCGTGAAGCCGTGGACGCCACCGGCGCCACCGCCTCCGTGATCTACGTGCCGGCGGCTTTCTGCAAGGACTCGATCATCGAAGCGGCGGATGCCGGCATCGAACTGATTGTCTGCATCACCGAAGGCATTCCGGCGCTGGACATGCTGTACGTGAAGGAATACGTCAGCCGCAAGGAAAACGTGCGCCTGATCGGCCCGAACTGCCCCGGTATCATCACGCCGGGCCAGTGCAAGATCGGCATCATGCCGGGCCACATTCACAAACCGGGCAAGGTGGGCATCGTGTCCCGTTCCGGTACGCTGACCTATGAAGCCGTGAACCAGACCACCGCGCTCGGCTTTGGCCAGTCCACCTGTATCGGTATTGGCGGTGATCCGATCCCCGGCACCACGTTCATTGATGCGCTGAAACTGTTCCAGGAAGACCCGCAGACCGAAGCCATCATCATGGTCGGCGAAATCGGCGGTACTGCTGAAGACGAGGCTGCGGCGTTCATCAAGGAACACGTCACCAAGCCGGTAGTGTCCTATATTGCAGGTGTGACGGCGCCTCCGGGCAAACGCATGGGCCACGCTGGCGCGATCATTGCCGGCGGCAAGGGCACAGCGGATGAGAAGTTCGCGGCGCTGGAGGCCGCCGGTGTGAAAACCGTGCGCAACCCGGCACAGATCGGCCTGGCCCTGAAAGAACTGACAGGCTGGTAAATCTCCGACGTCGCGGAGAGGAAAACAGGGCTGGCATTATGCCGGCCCTTTTTTTAATTGTGCGGTAGGGTGGGTAGAGC
>NZ_AQOR01000014.1 GCF_009846755.1 Alcanivorax sp. S71-1-4 | reverse complement strand
ATCAGGTTGGTAGTGGAATTCCCGCTTGTAAAGAGAGCCTCTGCGGTGCGTGGGGCGACGGTAGCCAAAGACGGCCTTGATCTGCTCTTCCTCCAGTCCCTTGCTGATCGCGGTGGTGTGGTAACCGGCATCCAGCCCCACATGACTGACCGGGAACCCGAAGCGCTCTTTCTGCCGTTTCAGGCGGGACATATAAGGCACGGCATCGTGTACATTGCCCGCGCTGACGTGCACATCGGTGATGATGTTGGCCTTGCTGTCCACCGTACGGTGGTCCAGATAGAAGAACCCCTGGGGCTTGTTATCCCGGGTCATGTAGCCGCTCTCAGGGTCCGTCGTGCTCCGTTTGATCTCCCGAGCCGCTGCCGGCCTGGACGCCGACCGCAAGGGCTTTTTTCCATGGGCCAAACGGTCCTCCTCCACCGCGCGATCCAGGTCATCCAAGTAAGCCTGACGCAATGGCTCCACGCGGGCTTTGGTCCACTTGCCCTTGTTGGCATTGGCTTTGAGGTGGGTGGAATCTGTGTACAACACCTCCCCCGACACCAGCCTGCGGCGGATCGCTTGCAACACAATCTCGTCAAAGATCTGCTGATAGATATCCGAGTCGTTGAACCGGCGCCGACGGTTCTGGCTCAGGGTGCTGGCGTCCGGCACCTTGTCCGTCAGCGTCAGCCCCAGAAACCACCGGTAGGCCACATTCACCTGCACTTCCCGGATCAACTGACGTTCACTGCGAACACCGAACAGGTAACCCAGCAACAGCAGCTTGAACATCAGGGTCGGGTCCAGCGCGGGCCGGCCATTATCGGCACAGTACAACGCCTTCACCCGATCATGGATAAAGCGGAAGTCGATGTGTTTATCCACCTTGCGAAGCAGGTGGTCCGGCGGGACAAGTTCATCAATACAGACGAACTCAAGTGTCGATTGGGTCGGAGCGCGATCTTTTAGCATGCACCGATTATAGAAAAGCCCTCACCACAAGGGCGAGGGCTTTGTCAGCAGTCTGAGGGCGGAAAATTCCGCCCTTTTTTTGTGTTGCGTACGAATCAGCTATCCGATCCGCTTTGCTCCGTCTCCCGACGCGCTGCTTCCAGTTGCTGGCGACGCAGCACGCGCGGGTCGTTGGAGGCGCGTCCGCCGCTGGGTTGGGCGGCTGCAGCCGCTTCTTCCTCTGGCGCTTGAGCGACCGGTTGCGGCGCGGTGTCGGTTTCGGTCTTCACTTCGGTTTCAGTGACGACGTCAGCGATGGCCGCTGCGGGGGCTTCTTCAGCGGTCGGCGTTACGTCAGCCTGAACGTCGGCGTCAGCGCCGGCCTCGACAACCGGTGTTTCAGCAACCGGGGCGTCGGCAGTGCGTTCTTCCGATGGCGTCGGTGCCGTTTCTGCGTTGACGTCAGCCGCTTCTGATGTAGTAGCGTCCGCCTGAACGACCGGCTCTGCCGAGGCCGACACTGGCTTGTCAGCCGGCGCTTCGACAACGGGCGCCGGTTCGGTCTGCGGTGCTTCGCTGGCGACGGCCTCAGTCCGGGGCGCGTCAGGCGCTGCGTCGGTGACCACGACGGTGCTGGCAGTGGCCGCAGCAATAATGGCGGCTTCTTCGGCTTCGTTGCTGTCATCACGCTGGCGGCGCGGACGCTGGCGCTGACGCAACGGACGATCATCCTTCACCTGGGTACGGCGCTCGGCGCTGTCCTGTTCGCGGATGGTGTTGTGGTCGTCCTGATTGTCACCGTCAGTATTGCTGTCCTGCCGGGCAGCCGGTTGTTCGGTGTTGCTGTTGCCGCCGCGGCCCCGGTTGCGACGGCGGCGGCGTCCGGGACGCTCCTGGCTCTGGCCGTCTTCGCTGCGCGGAGCGCTGTTGTCCGGGCGAGCCGATTTGTCCTGGTTGCCTTTGGTGTCGGCATCCTGGTCATTCTGGCGTGCCTGGCGCTCGGCGCGCTCAGCCCGTTCCTGACGCTCGGGACGGGTGTCGTTGCGCGCGCCCTTGCCGCCGTCGCGATTGCCGTCACGCGGCTTGTCGCGGTTGTTGTCGTCACGGGCATTGCGTTGCGGCTTGTCGTTGTCGCTGCGCTTGTCGTCGCGCTTGCTGTCGCGTTCGTTATCGCGCTTGTCGTCACGTTTGTCGTTGTCACGGCGGTTGCCGCGCTGCTCGGTGCCGCCACGGCGGTTACGGGCGTTACGGTTGTCATTGCCACGACGGTTTGCCGGCTGGGCGCGCTGTGTTTTCGGCTTGGTGCGCTTTTCCGGTTGTTCATCGCTTTTGAAAATGCCGGCCAGGAACGCGAAGAAGCGTTCCCACAGCCCCGGCTCGGCGACCGGTTTCGGCGGCGGCGGGGCAGTGTCCGGGGCGACCAGCTTGACGGCCGCTTCCTGACGCTTGATCTCGGTATCCTGCGCGGACACCAGGGTCGGGTCTTCTTCGCCTTCCAGCAGCGCCACTTCGTGGCTGACCAGGTCCGACTGCACCTGATCATCACGGATACGCTGCACTTCAAAGTGCGGTGTTTCCAGGTTCTGGTTCGGGATGATCAGCACACGTACTTTGTAGCGGCCTTCGATATCACGCAGGGCCTGGCGTTTTTCGTTGAGCAGGTAAGTCGCGACTGCCACCGGCACCTGGGCCTGGATTTCGCCGGTCCGCTCTTTCATCACCTCTTCCTCGACCAGGCGCAGGATCGAGAGGGCGAGGGATTTCACGTCGCGGATATGGCCCTGGCCGTTACAGCGCGGGCAGACAATGCTGGAGGTCTCGCCCAGCGACGGACGCAGGCGCTGACGCGACAACTCCATCAGGCCGAAGCGGGAAATGCGGCCCACCTGGACGCGCGCACGGTCGGCTTCCAGCGCTTCGCGCATGCGGTTTTCCACATCGCGCTGGTTGCGGGCCGGGCCCATGTCGATAAAGTCGACCACGATCAGGCCGCCGATGTCGCGCAGGCGCAACTGGCGGGCGATCTCGTCGGCGGCTTCCAGGTTGGTCTGCAGCGCGGTTTCCTCGATGTCGGCCCCTTTGGTGGCGCGCGAGGAGTTGATGTCGATGGACACCAGCGCTTCGGTCGGGTCGATCACGATGGAGCCGCCGGAGGGCAGTTTCACTTCACGGCGGAAGGCGGTCTCGATCTGGGACTCGATCTGGTAGCGGGAGAACAGCGGTGTTTCGTCCCGGTACAGCTTGATCTTGTGCGAGAAGTCATTCATCACCTGGCTGACGAAGCCATTGGCTTCGGCAAAGGTCTCTTCGGAGTCAATCAGGACTTCGCCGATATCCTTGCGCAGGTAATCGCGGATGGCGCGGATGATGACGTTGGATTCCTGGTACACCAGGAACGGTGCCGGGCGCTCGTTGGCGGCGGTGCTTATGGAGTCCCACAGCTTCAGCAGGTAGTTGAGGTCCCACTGCAGCTCTTCCGCGGAACGGCCGAGGCCGGCGGTGCGCACGATCACGCCCATGTCGTTTGGGATGGTCAGGGCGTTCATGGCTTCTTTCAGTTCCTGACGCTCGTCACCCTCGATGCGGCGCGAGATGCCGCCGGCGCGCGGGTTGTTCGGCATCAGTACCAGGTAACGGCCGGCCAGGCTGATGAAGGTGGACAGGGCAGCGCCCTTGTTGCCACGTTCTTCCTTGTCGACCTGGACAATCACTTCCTGGCCTTCGCGAATCACGTCCTTGATGTTGATGCGGCCCTGGATGTCTTTCGGGTCTTTGCTGAAGTACTGGCGGGAGATTTCCTTCAGTGGCAGAAAGCCATGACGCTCGGCGCCGAAATCGACGAAGGCGGCTTCAAGAGAGGGTTCGACGCGGGTGATCTTGCCTTTGTAGATGTTGGCTTTTTTCTGTTCCCGGGTGCGGTGTTCGATGTCCAGATCGTACAGGCGCTGACCATCGACAAGCGCGACGCGAACCTCTTCAGGGTGCGTCGCATTGATAAGCATACGTTTCATGTGTCTACCACATTCAGTGGCAGCCAGCGCAGAGCGCCCGCAGGGGGCGGCAGACCGGGGCAGGGCATGGGCAGCGGTGAAATAAGCGCCAGCGCGGGAACGGGATAGTCTTGTCAGGGAATATCCTTTCCTGCCACAGGCACGGGCCGGTGTCGCCGGCCGTGGTGCTGTCCGTACTGCTGGTCCCCGTATTGATTGCGGAGAGTCATACCAGGGACACGGGCGGGCCGAAGCGGTTCAGACCGGGCCGCGGGCGTGTGCCCTTCAGTTTGCCGCGGGTCGCTCTCCCGAAGGGGCGCCCCGCGTGGCATCTCTTGTCGTCAGTGTCTGTCGCCCATCGTGCCGGGCGTCTCTGCAGGCCACCAGGGTTGTTGAATCGCCATCCGCGCAAGGGCGTTAGGAGGGCGCCAGTCAATCAATCGGGTGTGTTACCTGCGACGCTGTGCGTGTGGCACAGGCGTCATATCACAGTGTTCGCTATCTTTGCTGTCGGGCGGAGCCAGGCCACGCGGATGGCGAGCGCGCTTGAAGTAAACAAGGCGCAGGGTCCGCAGCTACCGGCGAATGTTCGCATCGCGTCGCCGGGGCCGGTCCAGGCCGACAGCCGACTATAGCAGCAAAATGACAGCGACATCAATCAGATAGCGCTTTGTGGCAAGCCGGGCCGGCGCTATGCAACGTGCATGATGCATTGGCGGCGGTCAGGCCCTAGAATCGCCGCCATGTCACAGACCCCCGAATCTCCGTCCGGTTCTCCCGGCGTCAGCCATGTGCGCATCAGTGATGATCGCGCCGGGCAGCGACTGGATAACTTCCTCATGGCGACCCTGAAAGGGGTGCCGAAATCCCGTATCTACCGGATCATCCGCGATGGTCAGGTGCGCGTGAACGGACGCCGCGCCAAGCAGACCCAGCGCCTGGAAGAAGGCGACGAGGTGCGCATCCCGCCGGTGCGGGTGGCCAGCGACGATGGCCCGCCGCCCGCCGTGGGGCAGGGGTTGTCCGAGCGGCTGTCGCGCAGCCTGATCCATGAGGACAACTGGCTCTACATCTATAACAAGCCGGCCGGGCTGGCCGTGCACGGTGGCAGCGGTATCAGCCTGGGGCTGATCGAGACGCTGCGGGCGCTGTACCCCGCCGAGGCGCCGTCGCTGGAGTTGGTGCACCGGCTGGACCGCGATACGTCCGGCGCCATCATGGTGGCGCGCCACCGTGCCTTTCTGCGTCGCCTGCAGCGGTTGATGCAGGCTGGCGGGGTGGAAAAGCGCTACTGGCTGTTGTGCCGGGGTTTCAAAGGCACCCAGAAAACCATCGAGGCGCCGCTGCTGAAGCAGACCCACGGCAACGAGCGGGTGGTCAGGGTCTCCCGCGAGGGCAAGGCGTCACGGACGGATTTTCGCGTGCTGGAGCGTTTCGGTGACGTGGCACTGGTGGAGGCCGTGCTGGCCACCGGGCGAACACACCAGATTCGCGTGCATGCCCAGTTCGGCGGTTTCCCGCTGCTCGGTGACGATAAATACGGCGATGCCGAGGTCAACAGCGCGCTGGCGGAACAGGTCGGTTCCCGGCGCATGTTTCTGCACGCCCGCCTGCTGGTGTTGCGGCACCCGGAGACCGGGCGAGAGCTGCGCGTCGAGGCGCCGCTGGACGACGCTTTTGAAGAAGCGTTGGTCCGGCTGCGTGGCGGGCCGGCGACGCTGCCGGCCAGCCCACCGACGCCGAAGCCGGCCAGTGGGGAGGCCCGGCGCCCGCGTGCAACGGTGAAAAAGACGGCGCCGGCGGCCCGCAGTGGGCGCAAGCCGGCGGGTAAACCGCCCGGGCGGCGCGGCAGGTCACGGGGATGAGCTATTCACTGGTCATTTTCGACTGGGATGGCACGCTGATGGATTCCACCGGGCGTATCGTCAGTTGCCTGGCGGCGGCCGCCGCCGATGTGTCCTTGCCGGCGCTGCCGCCGGAAAGGCTGTGCAGTATCATCGGGCTCGGCTTGTTCGAGGCCATTCGCGACCTTTATCCCGAGGCGGACGATGCACTGGTGCAGGCCATGCGTGACCGTTACGCGGTGCATTTCATTGCCGCCGAAGCGCAACCGAGTGCATTGTTTCCCGGTGCGCTGGAAACCCTGGCTGCCTTGCGTGGTCAGGGAATGCAACTGGCCGTGGCAACCGGCAAGAGCCGTCGCGGGCTGGACCGGGTGTGGGGCAGCACCGGGCTGGGCAAATGGTTCGACAGTTCCCGTTGCGCGGATGAGAGCCGCTCCAAGCCGCACCCGGATATGGTGCTGGAGCTGCTGGCGGAGCTGGGGCATGCCCCGGAACAGACGCTGGTGGTCGGTGATACCAGCTTTGACCTGGAAATGGCCGAACGTGCCGGCGTGGATCGTGTCGGTGTCCTGTATGGGGCGCACCCACGCGAGCGCCTGCTGGCTCACCGGCCGCTGGCGTTGCTGGAACAGATTGAGGCGCTGCTGCCGTTGATCGCGGCGCGGCGGTTATCGGTGCAGACCAAATCGGATCAGATGGAAAGTGGAGTAAGCGTGGATGGATCAGTACAACGATAATCGCGGGGCACAGGTGTCGCCGCCGCAAAGCAACCGCGAATGGCAGCTGATCGAGAAGCTGGTGCTGTCCATGCAGGACGAGCAGCGCAAACAGCGTCGCTGGAGTATTTTTTTCCGCACCGCGACGCTCGGTTATCTGGTGCTGGTACTGCTGATGTTCCTGCCGCTGCGTGCCGGGTTGTCCGGCAGCATGGCGGCGGTGGAGCCCCATACAGCGTTGGTGAATGTCTCCGGTGTAATCGCCGACGGCGCAGAAGCCAATGCTGACGCCATCAGCCAGGGATTGCGTCGTGCCTTCGAGGCGGAGCAGTCAAAAGCGGTGATGTTGCGCATCAACAGCCCGGGCGGTTCGCCGGTGCAATCCGGTTATGTGTACAACGAAATCATGCGGCTGAAAGCCAAACACCCGGAAAAAAAAGTCTACGCGGTGATCACCGACATGGGGGCGTCCGGGGCTTACTATATTGCCGCAGCGGCGGATGAGATTTATGTGGACCCGGCCAGCATCGTTGGTTCTATCGGTGTCATCATGGCCGGCTTCGGATTTACCGAGGCCATTGAAAAACTCGGCGTTGAGCGCCGTGTGCAGACCTCCGGTGAAAACAAGGCACTGATGGACCCGTTCCAGCCGCAGAAGCCGGAGCAGACTGCACACTTCCAGGGCATGCTGGACCAGATTCACCAGCAGTTCATTGAGGCAGTGAAAGCCGGGCGCGGTGATCGTCTGCAGGTGGATGGTCATCCAGAACTGTTTTCCGGCCTGGTCTGGTCTGGCGAAGAAGCGGTTCAGCTGGGGCTGGCTGATGGCACGGGCAGTCCGGGTCAGGTGGCGCGCGATGTGGTGGGCGAGGAAGAGATCGTCGACTATTCCGTGTTGCCGCATCCGCTGGAACGCCTGCTTGGCGGTTTCGGTGTGAGTATCGGCAAGGGTGTGGGCCAGATGCTTGGTGTGGATGGCTGGAGCCTGCGCTGAATAACGCGCGCCGCAGCGGCTGTTGCGGCGTTGTCCCATGAAGAATCTGTGTCGGCGAGGGCGCGTCATGGCGTCAGGACGGCTCATCATTCTGCTCTGCATGGCAGCGTGGCTCGCTGCCTGCACTCACTGGCCCGAGCGCCGCGATGGCTATCGGGTCGACCACCGGCATCAGGCCTCGGCCTACGGTTCCCGCATCTATCATGTGGTGCTGCATTACACCAGCAGCGAGGAGCCTCGCGCGTTGCGTTCGCTGACCGGGCCGGAGGTCAGCAGTCATTATCTGGTGCCGGTGCCGCCCCGGGGCGAAACCCGCCCGGTGATTTACCAGATGGTGCCGGAACATGAGCGGGCCTGGCATGCCGGTGTCAGTGCGTGGGGCAGCCGCAGCAATATCAATGACACCTCCATCGGTATCGAAATCATCAATACGGGCCCGCGTGCGGTAGAGGATGGCGTGGCCTGGGCGCCGTATCCACCGGAGCAGATCAATGCGGTGATTGCGCTGGTGCGTGATCTGGTGCGCCGCTATGACATTGACCCGATCAATATCGTCGCGCATTCCGACGTGGCGCCGCTGCGCAAGGTGGACCCCGGCCCGGCGTTTCCCTGGAAAGTATTGTATGACGCCGGTCTGGGTATCTGGCCGGAGGAACGGGTGGTGCAGCGTTATCGCGACTGGTTCACGCTGCTGCCGCCTACGTTACGCGATGTGCAGGAGGCGCTGGCCACGCTCGGGTATCCGGTTCGCCTGACCGGCGAGCCGGACCGGCAGACCTGCTCCACCGTACAGGCTTTCCAGATGCGCTTTCGCCCGACGGATTACCGTGGTGTGCCGGATGCGGAAACGGTGGCGATCCTGTGGGCCTTGCTGGAACGTTACCGGCCAGCATTGTTGCCGCCGCTGGCCGAGTGGGAGACGGGCGGCCCGCCGAGCTGGGCGGGTTGGAACGTGACCTGCCCGGTGCTGCGCGACACGGGTCACGGCTGATCAGTGCTCCGGAGGCAGGGCCACGCCTTCGGCAGCGAGAAAGTCGGTCAGCATGATCAGCGGCAGGCCGACCAGCGCATTCGGGTCACGGCCTTCCAGTGCCTTGAACAGCACGATGCCCAGCCCTTCGGACTTGAAGCTGCCGGCACAATTGAGCGGTTGCTCCTGGTCCACGTAGCGCTCAATGGCCGCACGCGGCAACTGACGGAAGTGGACGGCGAACGGCTCGCAGCCACACTGGTCCCGTCCGGTGACGCTGTTCAGCAGGCACAGGCCGGTCTGGAAGGTGACCGTGCTGCCGCTGCTGGCTTCGAGCTGGCGAATGGCATTGTCACGGCTGCCAGGCTTGCCGAGCACCTCTCCGTCGGCTGTCACGGCAACCTGGTCAGAGCCGATGATCAGGGCGCCGGGGTACTCCTGTGCGACGGCGTGCGCCTTTTCCCGTGCCAGGCGCAGCACCAGTTCCACCGGCGTCTCGCCGGGCCGGCGCGATTCGTCGATATCCGGGCTGTGGCAACTGAACGTCAGCCCCAGGCGCTGCAGCAGGCTGCGCCGAAACGGGGAGGACGAGGCCAGAACAAGGGGCGGGGCGGGGGTTGTCATGAGGGCTCCGGTCGCGGTTTCTCGCCAGGGTTTGCCGCAGTGTAACGCGACGGTTTTGCCGCTGCACTGAAAAACCCTTTTTCATCAACAGGTTGGCATTTAATTTACGCTTTGACAGGGGCGGGCTGCGGCCCTAGAATTGCGCGCTTATGTTTTCCGGGCAATTGCCGCATTACGTTGAGCCGCGCAAGCTGGCCGATCAGGGCGGTTCCATTGGTGGCCAGACCACTGTCGCAGCGCTTCCCCGACTGAGCGAATTCGAGCAAAGTCAGGGCGAGCCGGTGGATGTCGCGCTCACGTTTGCGCGCAGCGACGAGGATGGTGTGCGCAGTGTGGAAGGCACCATCAGCACGCATCTGGTGCTGACCTGCCAGCGCTGCCTCGAACCGGTACGCTGCGACATCACTGCCAGAGTGCGTCTGGCACTGGTCTGGAGCGAAGACGATATTGATGCGGTGCCGGATCGTTTTGATCCCTGGCTGGTGACGGACGACAAGATGTCGCTGGCGCCGCTGCTGGAAGAAGAATTGCTGCTGGCGCTGCCGCTGGTCGCCATGCACGAGCAATGCCCGACGCAGCTTCCCACCACCACTCAGGTGGAGGAGGAAGAAGAAGCCGCGTCACAGGAACAGGCGGATAACCCTTTTGCAATACTGGCCACTCTCAAGAAACGGGATGGTCAGGAATAAGCCCCACAGGAGCGAACCATGGCAGTTCAACAGAATCGGAAAACCCGTTCCAAGCGTGACATGCGTCGCTCGCACGACGCGCTGTCCGCGCCGGCGCTGACCGAAGACACCAACACCGGTGAAGTGCACCGTCGCCACCACATCTCCCCGGACGGCATGTATCGTGGCCGCCAGGTGATCAAACAGGTGGAAGCGGACGACGACGAAGCGTAACGCACACACCACGGAAAACGGGAGCCGAGGCTCCCGTTTTTCGTTGCGTCGGCATAAAGCTTTTCCAGATATGTCCAGGCCGTTGCGACACGGTGGCAAATCAGGTTGCATGTCGGCTTTATAAAAGACAATAGAGGGGTTTCATGGCACAGGTTACGCTGGCTGTGGATGCCATGGGCGGGGATGCCGGCTTGCCGGTGACCGTGCCCGCAGTGGCGCAATTGCTGCAACAGCACGCCACCGTTGAAGTATTGATGGTGGGCCAGCCGGAACCGCTGGCGGCTGCACTGCGTGATGCCGGCCTGGCGCAACATGCGCGGGTGCGTGCCGTGCCGGCCAGTGACATCGTGACCATGGATGATCCGGTGGCGGTGGCGCTGCGCAATAAAAAGGACTCCTCCATGCGCGTGGCGGTCAACCAGCTACGCGACGGGCAGGCCCAGGCGGTGGTCAGCGCCGGTAATACCGGCGCGCTGATGGCGGTGAGCCGGTTTGTCCTGAAGACCTTGCCGGGTATCGAACGCCCGGCCATCTGCACGGCCATCCCCACCCGTACCGGCCACTGCCACATGCTCGATCTGGGCGCGAACGTGGATTCCGAAGCCGAACACCTGTTGCAGTTTGCGCTGATGGGCGCTGCCGTGGTGCGCGCGCTGGACCGCATCGAGGCGCCGCGCGTGGCGCTGCTGAATATCGGCGAAGAAGACATCAAGGGTAACGACCTGATCAAACAGGCTGCAAAGCTGTTGCAGGAACACCCGGCGCTGAATTACTGCGGTTTTATCGAAGGCAAGGGCATCTTCGACGGTGAAGCCGACGTAGTGGTCTGCGATGGTTTTGTCGGCAATGTGGCGCTGAAAACCATGGAGGGCACTGCCACCATGATCGGCCATATGCTGCGCTCCGAAATCAACAGCTCGTGGCTGAAGAAGCTCTCCGGCCTGTTGGCCCTGCCGGTGCTGCGCGGCCTGAAAAACCGCATGGACCCGGAGCGCTACAACGGCGCCAGCCTGCTCGGCCTGAACGGTATCGTGGTAAAGAGCCACGGCGGCGCCGGTGTCAGCGGCTTCCTGGCGGCCCTGGAAGTGGCGGTGCGCGAGGCGGATCGCAATGTGCCGGCGCTGATCGGCGCCACGCTGGAGAATAAGCGCGGCGGCACGGCATAAGATTTTGTTGCAACGCCGGCGCGCATCCCGTGGCCAGGCTGCGCATAATGCCCGCCGGCAAGCACCCAGAACGGAGCGCATATGAGCAAGACAGCTTTTCTGTTTCCCGGCCAGGGGTCCCAGACCGTCGGCATGCTCGCGGACTATCGCGACGAGTCGGTACTGCAGCACACCTTCAATGAAGCGTCCGGCGCCCTCGGCTATGACCTGTGGAAACTGGTGCAGGACGGCCCGGAAAGCGACCTCAACAGCACCGACAAGACCCAGCCGGCATTGTTGACTGCCGGGGTGGCGCTGTGGCGTCTGTGGCAGCACCGTGGCGGCGCCCGCCCCGACATGCTGGCCGGCCATAGCCTGGGGGAATACACCGCGCTGTGCTGCGCGGGCGTGCTTACCCTCGGAGATGCAGTGCGCCTGGTGGAGCAGCGGGGCAAACTGATGCAGAGTGCCGTGCCGGAAGGGCAGGGCAGCATGGCCGCCATTCTCGGCCTGGAAGATGAACAGGTTCGCGCCGCCTGCGCTGACGCTGCCAACGGCGACGTCGTGGAAGCGGTCAATTTCAATGCCCCGGGCCAGGTGGTGATTGCCGGCAGTGTGGCTGCTGTCCAGCGCGCCGTGGAAGCCTGCAAGGCGGCCGGTGCCAAACGTGCCATGCCCCTGCCGGTCAGTGTGCCGTCGCACTGCGCGCTGATGCGCCCGGCGGCGGAGCAACTGGGCGAGGTGCTGGCCGGCCTGCGTCTGCACGCGCCGGAAATCCCTGTCATCAATAATGTCGATGTGGCGGTGGAAACTGACACGGCACGGATCATCGACGCACTGGTACGGCAGTTGTACTCGCCGGTGCGCTGGGTGGAGACCGTGCAACGGCTGGCGGCAGACGGCGCCACGCTGGCGTATGAATGTGGTCCGGGCAAAGTGCTGGCCGGGCTGGTAAAGCGGATTGATCGCAGTGTTGACGTGGTGGCGCTGGAAAGCTTCACCGCCATGCAGGCGGCAACACCGGACGCCTGAATAAACGGGAGTAGTCATGAGCGAGACACAAGGCAGGATTGCACTGGTCACCGGTGCCAGCCGCGGTATCGGCAAGTCGATTGCGGCGATGCTGGCCGGGCAGGGCTTCACGGTGGTCGGCACCGCGACCACGGAAGCCGGCGCGGACGGCATCAGCGAAGCGCTCAAGGCGCTTGGCAATGCCGGTGGCGGCGTGGTGATGGATGTCAGCGACGCGGCGTCGGTAACGCGCGCCATGGCCGAGATCCAGGAACGCTTCGGTGCGCCGCTGGTGCTGGTCAATAACGCCGGCATCACTCGCGACAACATCATGTTGCGCATGAAGGAAGAGGAGTGGGATGCGGTGATCAATACCAACCTGAATGCACTGTTCAGGGTCACCCGTGCCTGCCTGAAGGGCATGACCAAAGCACGTTGGGGGCGCATCATCACCATCAGTTCAGTCGTGGGTGTGATGGGCAATGCGGGCCAGGCCAACTATGCGGCCGCCAAGGGTGGCGCTGAAGGTTTCAGCCGCGCGCTGGCGCGTGAACTGGGCTCGCGGGCGATCACGGTGAACACGGTTGCACCGGGTTTTATCCAGACCGACATGACGGATGCACTGGCCGAAGGGCAGCGTGATGGCCTGTTGGCACAGATCCCGCTAGGCCGTCTCGGACAGGCGGAGGAAGTCGCCAGTGCGGTGTCCTGGCTGGCATCGGAAGGGGCCGGTTATGTCACTGGCACGACCATTCATGTCAATGGTGGCATGTTCACTGGTTGATCGGCGTTGAAGATTGCTTTACAGGTTGTTGATATTTATAGCGAATAATTCGCAACATACGCACAGCAGGGGGCTGGGATCGCGGCTTGCATGGGCAAACAGCGTTCACCTAGAATAGCCGCCTGAGGTGCATGGACACCACAACAGGAGAGAGTCAGGATCATGAGCAGCATTGAAGAAAGGGTCGCCAAGATCATCATCGAGCAGCTGGGTGTCAAACCGGAAGACGTGAAACCGGAAGCATCCTTCGTGGAAGACCTGGGCGCCGACTCGCTGGATACGGTTGAGCTGGTGATGGCCCTCGAAGAGGAATTCGAAACCGAGATTCCGGACGAGGAAGCCGAAAAGATCAGCACCGTTCAGGCTGCTATCGACTACGTCAAGCAACACGCCTGATCCGGCTCTGGCCTGATCGAATAAAAAACCGCAGGTTCACGGTGTGAACTTGCGGTTTTTTTATGCGTGTTGTGTCGGGCGAGAGGCGGGCATGCCGAGTGCCCTCGTCGAGGCAGCGCCATTGACTAATTGACACAACTTTCCGGCATGCTGCGCAGCGGTTTTTCGTATACTGCGCGCAACGTGTGGATGGAGGAATGGCAGTGACAAGACGTCGAGTAGTCGTCACCGGCATGGGCATGCTCAGTCCGATGGGTACGGATGTGGCATCGGGGTGGGAAAACATCCTGGCCGGCAAAAGCGGTATTCGCCCGATAACGCATTTCGACCCCGAAGGCATGTCCACCCGCATTGTCGGTACCGTGCCGGAATTCGATATTGAGCAATACCTGCCAGCCAAAGACGCGCGCAAGATGGATATCTTCGTGCAGTATGGCCTGGCGGCGGCAGTGCAGGCGATTCGTGACGCCGGCCTGACAGACCAGGAAGCCGACGCAGACCGTATCGGCATTGCCATCGGCTCCGGTATCGGCGGCCTTACCGGCATCGAGGAAAATCACAAAAAAATGCTCGACGGTGGCCCGCGCAAGGTGTCGCCGTTCTTTGTGCCAGGCAGCATCATCAACATGATCGCCGGCAACCTCTCGATCATGTACGGCTACCGTGGCCCGAACTTTGCCACCGTGACGGCCTGCACCACCGGCACCCACAGCATCGGGCTGGCGGCGCAGCAGGTGATGCACGGCGTGGCGGACGTGATGATCGCCGGCGGCTCGGAAAAAGCCTCCTGCGCGCTGGGCATGGCCGGCTTCGCCGCCGCCCGCGCCATGTCCACCCGCAACGATGAACCGGAGAAAGCCAGCCGTCCGTGGGACCGTGACCGCGACGGCTTCGTGCTGTCCGACGGCGCCGGCATCATGGTGCTGGAAGAGTACGAACATGCGAAAGCCCGTGGCGCCAGAATCTACGCCGAGCTGATCGGCTTCGGCATGAGCGGTGACGCCTACCACATGACCTCGCCACCGGAAGACGGCGCCGGTGCCGCGTTGTCCATGCAGTGTGCGCTGCGTGATGCCGGTATCGCCCCGGAGCAGGTCGGTTACATCAACGCCCATGCCACCTCCACCAAGGCAGGTGATATTGCCGAGATACGCGCCATTCGTTCCGTGTTCGGGGCGCATGCCGAACAGCTCGCGGTCAGCTCGACCAAATCCATGACCGGGCATCTGCTGGGTGCCGCCGGTGCGGTCGAGGCCATCCTCTGCATGCTGGCCCTGCGCGACGGCATGCTGCCACCGACCATCAACCTGGATAACCCGGATGACGGCTGCGACCTGAACCTGATCCCTCACACCGCGCTCAAGCGCGAGGTGGAGGTGGCGTTGTCCAACTCGTTCGGCTTTGGTGGCACCAACGCGTCGCTGCTGTTTCGCCGCGTGTAACCGATGGCGCCCCTGAAGGGACTCTGGGAGCCGTACCTGGCCGCGGATGATCGCGGCCTGGCCTACGGCGACGGCTGCTTCGAAACGCTTCGCCTGGGCCCCGCTGGCGCCCCCCTGTGGCCCTGGCACCGGCGGCGCCTGCTGGCCGGTGCAGCGGCCCTGGCGATCCCCCTGACCGACGACACGCTGGACGAGGCCCTGCGCCAGGCGCTGGCTCGGTGCAGCGGCGCGGCAGTGCTGAAACTGATCCTCACCCGCGGCAGTGGCGGGCGTGGCTACGCGGGCCCGAGCCGTGCGAGCCACGTCTGCTGGCCAGTCTGCACCCGCTGCCGGTGCGTCCCGCAGCCCACTACCGCGACGGGCTGGCCACTGGCCTTTGCCAACTGCGCCTGGCACAGCAGCCGGCGCTGGCGGGCCTGAAACATCTCAACCGGCTGGAGCAGGTGCTGGCGCGTCGCGAAGTGCAGCGGGCGGGCTGGGATGAAGGGCTGCTGCTGGACAGCGCGGGTGCGCCGGTGGAATTCACCAGCATGAACCTGTTTGCCCGCTTCGGTGACACCCTGTGGACGCCACCGCTGACACACTGCGGCGTGGCCGGTGTGGCACGGGCGCTGATTCTGGAGCGGTTGGCTGCCGGGGCGGGCCTGGAAACCGCCGTGCAGATGCGTTCACTGTCACAGCTGGAAGCGGCCGACGAGGTTTTTGCCTGCAACAGTGTTGCCGGAATCCTGCCGGTCCGTACACTGGCAGACTGGCAGTGGCCCGTGGGGAGGGCTACCTTGGCGCTACAGTCCGGGTGGGCACAGATATTCCAATGAAAGAACGCCATATCAAGTATTTCGTACTGCTGAGCTTCATGTTGCTGATCGCCGTGCCGACAGGGATTGCCTGGCTGGCCGGCCACCTGCATGAACCATTGGACACCGAGCAGGAGTACCTGCTCGATGTACCGCGCGGCAGCAGTCTGTTTTCAGTAATACGCCGGCTGTCCGCCGATGGCCTGCTGGGCGAGCCGTCGGAGGCGCGTTTGCATCGCATGGCCGTGCGTGTCTACGCCTTCACCAACGAAGACGCACGGCATATCCACGCCGGCGAGTATCGCATCCGTCCGGGCGAGAACCTGTCCATGCTGCTCGACAAGCTGGAAAACGGCGATGTGATCCAGCGTGCCTTTACCGTCGTCGAGGGCAGCACCTTTCGTGATATCCGTCGCCAGTTTGCCAGCGCGGCCGGCCTGACGCTGGTCACCGAAAACCTCAGTGACCGGCAGATCATGTCTGAACTGGGGCGGCCTGACCGGCACCCGGAAGGCTGGTTTGCACCGGATACCTATTTCTACACGCGCGGCGAGACCGATCTGGCGCTGCTTGGCCGGGCGCTGGCGCGACAGGAAGCGATTCTGGAACAGGCCTGGGCGCAACGCGCCGAAGGGTTGCCGTACAGCGATCCGTACGACGCGCTGATCATGGCGTCGATCGTGGAGCGCGAAACCGGCGTGCCGGAAGAGCGTGACCAGATTGCCGGGGTGTTCGTCAGCCGCCTGGAGAAGGGCATGCGCCTGCAGACTGACCCGACCGTCATCTACGGCATGGGCGAGCGCTATGAAGGCCGTATTCGCAGCGCCGATCTGCGCGAAGCGACGCCCTACAACACCTATGTGATCCCGGCCATGCCACCCACGCCGATTGCCATGCCCGGCGCGGCGGCCATCCAGGCGGCGGTCAATCCGAAGCGCACCGCAGCGTTGTTCTTCGTCGCTCGCGGAGACGGCTCGCATGTGTTCTCGGAAACGCTGCGCGAGCATCAGGACGCCGTGCGCCGTTACCAGCTCAACCGCCGTGAGGATTACCGCTCCTCACCGGCACCGCTACCGGCGCCTGACGTGGAGCAGCCATGACCTCCGTGCGTGGTCGTTTTATCACCTTCGAGGGTGTCGAAGGCGCCGGCAAATCCAGCAACCTGGCCTGGACGGCAGAGCTGCTGCGCGCCAACCAGATTGAAGTGCTGATCACCCGCGAGCCGGGCGGCACTCCCTTCGCCGAGGCGATCCGTGACCTGCTGCTGCGCGATCAGCCAGAGCCAGTGGCGCCGACCACCGAACTGCTGCTGATCTTCGCTGCCCGGGCGCAGCACATTGCCCAGGTGATCGAGCCCGCGCTGGCGGCCGGCAAATGGGTGCTGTGCGACCGTTTTACCGATGCCACCTATGCCTACCAGGGCGGTGGCCGTGGTTTGCCGCAGGCGCATATCGCCACGCTGGAGCAACTGGTGCAGGGTGCGTTGCGCCCCGATCACACACTGCTTTTCGACCTGCCGGTGGTGGAAGGGCTGCGCCGCGCCGGCAAACGGGGGGCGCTGGACCGCTTCGAGCGTGAGGAACGCGCTTTCTTTGAACGTATCCGCGAACACTATCTGGCACGGCAACAGGCCGAACCGGCACGCTTTTCCCTGATCGATGCGGCCGCGCCCCTGGACGAAGTCCGCGAGCGTGTGCAGCAGGTGATTGACGACATCGTACGTGGCTCTGCCACCGGAGCGGCATCGTGAGTGAGACGGCCGCCGTCCAGGCGCCTTGCCCCTGGCACCGCGATACGCTGAACCAGCTGGTTGCCCGGCGTGATGATGGCAGGCTGCCTCATGCCCTGTTGCTGGCCGGGCCAGCGGGCATCGGCAAGGCACGTCTGGCATTGGCGCTGGTGCAACTGCTGTTGTGCGAATCGCCCCGTGGCGGGCTGGCCTGCGGCCGCTGCCATGCGTGCCACATGAGCACGGCTGGCACGCACCCGGATCTGTGGCTGGTGGAACCGGCCGAGGCGGGCAAGATGATCCGCATCGACCAGATCCGGGAACTGGTCGATTTCGCTGGCCGCACCCCGCAATACGGTGGTTATCGTGTGGCGCTGATCATGCCGGCCCAGTCGATGAACCGGGCGGCACAGAACGCCCTGCTGAAAACGCTGGAAGAACCGGGCGCCAATACCTTGTTGCTGCTGGTCTGCGATCAGGTCAGCCAGTTACTGCCCACCGTGCGCAGCCGGTGCCAGCAGCAGTTGCTGCCTGTGCCGCCGCCGACACAGGCAGAACCGTGGCTGGCCCAGCAACTGGCCGTGCCGGAGCGTGCCGCACCGTTGCTGGCTGCTGCCGGAGGCGCGCCGCTGAAAGCGCTGGCGCTGGAGCAGGCCGACTGGTTCGTCGACCGTGGTGCGCTGGTGCAGGCCCTGGCGCGGGTCGGCACCGGGCAGGCGAGTGTGGCCGTGGTGGCCCGGCAACTGGCTGCGCATGACACCAGTGATCTGCTGGAAGCCTGCTACGGCTGGGTGCGGCAGGCGCTGCGTCTGGCGGGCGGGGCGCTGCTGGTCAGCGATCCGGAACTGAATCAGCCGCTCAAGCACCTGGCGGCGGTCGGCCCGGCCCGGCTGCTGGATTTTGCCGGTGCGCTGTCGCGTGCCCGGCGGCTGGCGCGTTCCGGCGCCAACCCGAACCGTGATCTGCTGCTGGAACAGATGTTGCTGGTGCTGGCCGGCAGCCAGTCGCTTGATGCGCTGCAGGCTTGACGGGCTGCGTCATGGCACGGAAGCTGCACAGCTCCGCTACAAAGACCCCGGCCAACGGGGCGGAGGAGAAGGGCACAGGCTCGCCTGTCGCGGAGCCGGGTGCTATGGTGCTGCGGGACGGCCCGGCTGGCGTGAAGGAACCTGCGCCGGCGGCGGATGTCTCGATTGATATCCTGAATTGGGGTTGCTTATGAAAATGCCTGGCGGTCGCAGTGGCATCCTGTCGCTGACCATCAAGGACAAGGCAGTGCTGTACTCGGCCTACATGCCGTTCATCAAACACGGTGGCCTGTTCATTCCCACCACCAAGGACTACAAGCTGGGCGAGGAAATTTTCCTGCTGCTGAGTCTGATGGAAGAGTCCGAAAAGATCCCGGTAGCCGGCAAGGTGGTCTGGATCACCCCGCGCGGCGCCCAGGGCAACCGCACTGCCGGTATCGGCGTGCAGTTCTCCGACCAGGATGACATTGCCCGCCGGACCATCGAGAATTACCTGGCTGGCTCGCTGGAGTCAGACCGACCCACCCACACCATGTAACACGGACGCGCCCATGAATGCTTCCGTACACCCGGCCGTGGCAGGCCTGGTGGATTCCCATTGTCATCTGGACCGCCTGGACCTGACGGCCCATGACGGCGACTTCGATGCGATGATGCGCGCGGCGGCCGAAGCCGGTGTGTCGCACATGCTGTGTATCGGCGTCGACCTGGAAAGTTTTCCGCAGGTGCTGGCGGTGGCGGAAGCCTGGCCGCAGGTGCATGCCACGGTCGGCGTGCATCCGCTGTACCGCAAGTCCCGCGCCGCCACCACCGAAGAACTGGTGCGCCATGCACAGCATCCGAAAGTGGTCGCCATCGGTGAAACCGGGCTGGATTATTTTTACGCGGGCGATGACCCGAGCTGGCAACACGAGCGCTTTGTGGCGCATATCCTGGCCGCACGCCAGACCGGCCTGCCGCTGGTGATCCACACCCGCGACGCGCGTGCCGATACGCTGGCCATGCTGCGCGAGCATGGCGGTGGTGACGTGCGCGGAGTGCTGCACTGTTTCACGGAAGACCTGGCGATGGCCGAAGCCGCCATCGCGATGGGCTTCATGATTTCCATTTCCGGCATCGTCACCTTCCGCAATGCCGAACCGCTGCGCGACGTAGTGCGCGCACTGCCCCTGGAGCACCTGCTGATTGAAACCGACTCGCCCTGGCTGGCACCGGTGCCCCATCGCGGCAAACAGAATGAACCGCGTTTCGTCGCCGATGTGGCGCGCTGCGTGGCCGGGCTCAAAGGTGTGCCCGTAGAGCATGTCGCCGCCTGTACGCGTGACAATTTCTTTCGCCTGTTCAACAAGGCCCGCCCGGTATGACCGACAGCACGTTATTGATTGGCGCCCTCGCGGCCTTGCTGGGGCTGTTGCTCGGCGTTGCGCTGATGTTCTGGCGTTCACGCGGCGCCACGTCGCAGGTGCAGTCGCTGCAACAGGCCCTGGCCGCCGCCCAGGCGCAACAACAGGCCGGCGAGCAACGTGTGGCCGAACAGGCCACGCAAACCAGTGCCGCGCAGCAGGCGTTGCAGCAGGCGCAGGGCAGGGTGGCGGAATTGCAGGCGCAACTGGCCCGGCTGGAAGAGCGGCAACAGTCGCAACAGGAAAAAATCGCCTGGGTGGAACAGAGCCGCGAGCAGTTGCGACAGGAATTCGAGCAGCTTTCCGCGCGGATTTTTGAAACCCGCAGCCAGCAGTTGCAGGAACAGAACCGCACCGGGCTGGATGACCTGCTGAAACCGTTCCGCGAGCAGATTGCGGATTTCCGCCGCCGTGTCGACATGATCCACGGCGAGGATGCCCGCCAGCAGGCGACACTGACCGAACAGATTCGCGGCCTGCATGCCCTGCATCAACAGATGCATGAGGACGCGCGCAACCTGACCAATGCACTGAAAGGCCAGACCAAGACCCAGGGCAACTGGGGCGAGATGATTCTGGAGCGCATCCTGGAAGAATCCGGTCTGGTGCGCGGGCGCGAATACGATACCCAGGTATCCTTGACCGGCGACGAAGGCGAGCGGCGCCAGCCGGACGTGATCGTGCACCTGCCGGACGACAAGGACGTGATCATCGACAGCAAGGTGTCGCTGCTGGCCTATGAACGCTTCTGCAGCGAAGAAAACGATGACGTGCGGCGCCTGGCACTGGACGAACACATCCAGTCCCTGCGCAACCATATTCGCGGGCTGAACCGGAAAAACTACGAGGGCCTCAGCGGCGTGCGCACGCTGGATTTCGTGCTGCTGTTCATCCCCATCGAGGCGGCGTTCCTGATTGCCATGGAACACGAGCCGACGCTGTACAACGACGCCTACAACCGCAACATCGTGCTGGTCAGCCCGACCACGCTGCTGGTCACCCTGCGCACCATCAACAACATCTGGCGCTACGAATACCAGAACCGCAACGCGATCACGATTGCTGACCGCGCCGGCCGCATCTGCGACCAGATTTCCCTGCTGGAAGAATCCCTGCGCGAGGTGGGCGACCGCATCAGCAAGGCCCACGATGCCTGGGAAACCAGCTACAAGCGGCTGTCCGACGGCCGTGGCAACCTGCTGCGCCAGGCGCATCAATTGCGAGACCTGGGGGCGAAAGCGCGACGGGCACTGCCAGCACCACAAGACAGCGATGAAGACGACGACGAACCGGAAACTGACTGACACCTGAGCGGGCAGGCGGTGTGCTGTGAAGCAGACCGGCTGTTCCCTGAGACCTCTTTCGCAAGTTTTTTTCCCTGGCCGCGTGAAAGCGAGCCACCCATCACAGAACAGCCTTTTCGGCCTGTACGCCCCTCAAGTTCTCCGCCAGATTACCGATTACAAAAATCATAAATCTAGGAATAAAGTGCTATGTTTCGCTTGCTGGGCTTTGGCCTGGTCATGGCTTTGTGCCTGACCAGCCAGGGGGTGGCGGGGGGCGAGGTCGAAGCACGAGTCATCGGCGGAACGGAAATCGAGCAAGGCAACAAGTGGCCCTGGATGGCCGCGGTGAACTATGTGCCCGGTCCTGAAAGCACCCGCAAGTCCCTGATCTGTGGGGGTACGCTGATCGCACCGCGCTGGGTGCTGACAGCGGCGCACTGTGTCATCAACAGCCAGGGGCAGCGTACGCTGCCAGACAACCTGCTGGTGGTTGTGGGCAGTGCCCACCGCGACGGCAGTGGCGGGGAGCATCTGCGCGTCGCCGCCGTGCGCACCCATCCGAACTACAACCGCGACGGTCTGCATAACGACATTGCGCTGCTGCAACTGGCCAGCCCGGCCACAGTGGCGCCGGTGAACGTGGCGGGTGCCGCGCAACTCGATTACCTCGGTGCGGTGGGTCGCAACGCGCTGTTCACGGCACTGGGCTGGGGGCGCACCCGCGCCAACGACCCGGCCAGCGGTGCACGGCTGCTGCACGAAGTCTCGCTGGGCTATGTGCCGGGCAAACAGTGCCGCAGCACCTGGCGCAGTGTGACCGGCAGCCAGATCTGTGCCGGCGGTGCGGGGGCGGTGGATACCTGCACCGGCGACAGCGGCGGCCCGCTGGTGCTCGAACATGACGGTACCCATTGGCTGGGGGGCATCACCAGCTATGGCGCCCAGGAGTGTGGCAGCCCCGGTGTGCCGGGCGTCTACACTTCGGCAGCGTCCTTCTCCGGGTGGATGGAACAGACCGCGACCGGGCAACTGGTAGACCTGGCATCCAGCAGCCGTTCTGACAACACCTCCGGCAGCCGTTTCACGACACGCGTGGTCACCAGTGCGATCAGCAATGAGAGTGCACTGACACAGGCCTCGGCGGTGGGCTGGCGTCTGCGTTCGGATGCCCCGGTGTCGGTACGCAGCCTGGACGGCCTGACCTGCACCCAGCGAGGCGGCATCACTGACTGCCGTTCGCAGACCGTGCTGTCGGTGGGGCAGCAGGCAAACCCGCGCCGCTTCGAGATCAGCTATAGCGGCCAGACGGATGCCGATGTCGAGCTGGAAGTGACGCCGATCGCCAGCCAGCACAATTATCGCCAGCGCGCCAATGATGTGATTGGCCTGCGTTTCTCTGAAAAACCGGACCTGAGCCTGCACCTGCTGCGCGAAGTGCTCGCCGATCGTCGTGCCCGCGTGACAGTGCAACTGGCCAACGACGCGCCGCATGTGGCGGCTGAAGGCGCGCAGTTGCGAGTGTTCCTGCCAGGCGGCACGCGCATTGCGAACCTGGAGGCCGCAGGCTGTGTGAACGGGGTGCCGGTGGTCTGCGACCTCGGCACGCTGCGCCCGGAAGAAGCACGCAACCTGCCGCTGGATATTGAAGTGGGCAGTGGCGAGGGCGAGTTGCGTTTTGAACTGGCGGCACGCAATGGCAGCTACCCGCTCAGTGATGCAGAGCGCTCGATGCCTGCGTCTGGCCTGCTGGCGTCTGCCCGCAGTGGTGGCGGCAGCCTGGGATGGCTGGCGTTGCCGGCGCTGGCACTGTTGCGATTACTGCGTCAGCGCCGGCATTGATTGAGGTGTCAGGCTTCCCGATCGGCCCGGGCTTCCCGGGCCGTTTCGTTCTGGCGCGGGGCGGCTTCGTCGAGCGCACCGAGGCTGCCTTTCCAGGGCAGCAGCCGGATGCGGCGGTCGTCGTTATGGTCCACGAACGGGTATTTGACGATATCGAAGTAGGGTGAGTGATCGAAATCCGCCGGATAGAAAATACGTGGATGGCGGCGGTACAGCCGGCTGATATCGGTCTCGGTCCGCTTGACCAGCGGCAGTACCGGAAACTGGATGAACGAGAAGGCCTCGCCAACAGCGCTGCCGGTGAGCATGCGCAGCGTGCGGCCGGCCAGCCGCGCGAACAGCCCGGTACGCCAGCGGCGCGGCACCAGCCCCCAGGGCAGCAGCAGGCGCAAGCCTTCCCTGAGTGTCAGCGGCGGCACGACGCCAAGGCGGCTGATGGCGTAGCGGATCACGGTCTGTGCATCGTCGCCGCGCATGCCGCGCGGGCGGCAGATGCGCAGGTGTTCTTCCTGCAATTCCGACAGCGCATCCAGGCACAGCCCGCGCGACGGTATGGCGCGCAGGATCAGCTGCGTATCCGGTTCACAGGCGAAATATTCGGTGATGGTGGCGCGTAGCGCCGCGTCACGGATTTCATGCAGACGTCCCAGATAGAGCACCGCCTGCGACCAGCGGCTGGTGGTGATACCACGCACGCGCTCATCCAGCCGTGTGCGGCCGTCCACCAGCAACACATCGCAGGGGCGCAGCAATTGCCGCACCCGCTCGAAATCGGACAGGCGAGGGGTGGCGCCGGGCTGCTCGGATTCCAGCCAGCCCGCCAGGGTCGGCCAGTCTGCGGTATCAGAAAAATCGGGGTCTGTACTCATGGCCGGCTATGCTAGCAGCAATCCCAGGGCACGGTCGATGACTGATTGGTCAGTGTAGAAGTGCGGTGACAGCCGAATGCCGCCGCCGCGCTTGGCGCACACTACGCCAGCGGCCCGCAGACGCTCGAAACAGACCTCCAGTGGCTCATCCGGGCGCCAGGTGACGATGCCGGCGCGGCGGCCGGCGTCGGCCGGGCTGAGCACGGTGCCACGGCCGCTGGCGCGCAGTTGCCGGTCGATATAGTCGGTCCGCGCCAGCAGTGCCTCGCTGACCTGTTCCATGCCCACTTCCAGCAACAGCGACAGGCTGGCCGACAGCGCGTGGGTGGCGAGCATGTTCGGGCTGCCGCATTCAAAGCGCCGGGCGCTCTGTGCCGGTGTCCAGTCGTCGCGGTCGTAGTTGCCGGCGTCTTCGATCATGTGCCAGCCATACTGCGTCAGCGCGAGCTGCTCGCGCACGCTGTCGCGGCAGTAGAACAGTGCCAGCCCCTCAGGCCCGAGCATCCATTTGTGGCCATCGGCGACAACGAAATCCGCGCCGCAGGCCTGCACGTCAAACGGCAGGGCGCCCAGGCTCTGGATGGCGTCGACGCAGAACAGCGTGCCGTTGGCCCGGCAGGCGTCGCCCAGCCGTGGCAGGTCCATGCGCAGGCCGGTGCCGTACTGCACCGAACTGATCGACAGCAGACGGGTGCGGGGCGTCAGCGCTGCGATCAGGGCACCTTCCGGATCGTCCCCGCTGATGTCCACGCACAGGGTGTCGACACCGCGCGGGCGTAATGCCTGCCAGGGAATGCGGTTGGAGGGAAATTCCTGATCGCTGGTCACGATCCTGTCCCCGGCCTGCCAGGGCAGGCCGGCGGCGATCAGCGACAGCCCCTCGGAGGTGTTCTTCAGCAGCGCAATGTCGTCTGTGGAGGGCGCGTTGATCAGGGTGCACAGTTGCGCACGCAAACGCGCTTCCATGGCATGCCAGCGTGGATAATCCGCAGCGCCACGGGTGACGTTTTCCTGCGCGAAGGCGGTGATGGCCTCCAGCGTGCGTCCGGGCCACGGTGCCACGGCGGCGTGGTTGAGGTAGCAGAGGTCCGCTGCCAGCGGAAATTCTGCGGCGATCTCCGCAGCCGGTGCCGGCAGGACCTGGGACAAGGGGAGGGAGGAACGGGATGCCATGCTGTGCCTCGTTGCCATTCGGGACGGTTGGCGTATCATCGCGCCGGGCCTGTTCTGATCGGTAGCCTTGGTCAGTGTCCCGTCATGGTAGTGCTTTTGCCCGGTGGCGGGCAGTGGGCTAGACTTCCGTGGCTTGTCGCAGGCTCTTTGCGCGCTCTTTTTGCGCGCCGGGCCAGCATCGCAGTCTGCCCCGTGGCGCTTGTCGGTGTCCGCTGCCTGCCGTTAATGTTGGAGCAGCATGCCTGGCCAGTGCCACGCCCGCAGTGGGGCTTCAGCCGGGCGGTGTGTCAATTCAGGAGAGCAGTGCAGATGGGTGACCTGGAGAAAGCAGCACGCAAGGCGCAGGAATTCCGTCAACGTGAACGGGAAATCCTGGATGCCGCGCTGGCGTTGTTCCTCGAACAGGGGGAAGACCGCGTGACGGTGGAAATGATCGCCGACCGCGTGGGCATCGGCAAAGGCACTATCTACAAACACTTCGAAACCAAGAACGAAATCTACCTGCTGCTGATGATCCGTTACGAGGAAGATCTCGCCGAGATGTTCCGGCAGATCACCAGCTCCGGCGACAAAGAGAGCCTGCCGCGCGAGTATTTCCGCTTCCGCATCAGCGATCCGCGCCGTTATCAATTGTTCGACCGGCTGGAGAACAAGGTCATCAAGGACCATGCCGTGCCCGAGCTGGTCGAAAAGCTGCACGCCATCCGCTCTGCCAATCTGGACAATCTCGTGCGCACCATCGAAGCGCGCATGGACGACGGCACACTGGAGAATGTGCCGGCTTCCTACCACATTGCCGCGGCCTGGGCGCTGGTGCACGGCGGAGTGGCGCTGATGGAATCGCCGTTCTACCAGAAGTTCATCGACGACAAGAGCGACTTCCTGGATTTCCTCGTCAGCATCGGTATCCGCATGGGCAACAAGGGCCAGCGCGGCAAGTGACGACGCGCAAGCCGGACGACATCCTGGCACTCCTGCAGAAAGCCGAAAAGGACGAGCAGGGGCTGCCGCCGGTGCACCGCTGGCAGCCGGATTATCAGGCCGACATCGACATGCGCATCGCCCGCGACGGGCGCTGGTACTACCTGGGTACACCTATCAACCGTGCCCCCATGGTGCGCCTCTTCTCAACCATCATCCGCCGCGAGGGGGATGACTATTTCCTTGTCACGCCAGTGGAAAAACTGCGTATCCAGGTGGATGACGCCCCGTTTGTGGCCGTCAGTCTGGAAGTGGTGCAGGACGAGGGCCGGCAGAAACTGGTGTTCACCACGCAGGTCGGCAGCACCGTCGTCGCCGGGCCGCGCCACCCCCTGCGCGTTGAAACCGACCCGCAGACCGGGGAGCCGGCGCCCTACCTGCGGGTGCGTGACAACCTGGAAGCCTTGCTCAGCCGCAACGTGTTTTATCAACTGGTGGAACAGGCGGCGCCGGTGCACCATGAGGGAGAATCCTGGCTGGCCACCGAAAGCGACGGCGAGCGTTTTCTGATCGGCCGGCTGTAATCACGTCACGCTTCATCTTCGCCAGGAATGGGCAGGATGCATAACAATAATGATTCGCTGCGCCCCGCGATCAGCTGGCAGGGGCGCCTGGCCAACCGTCTCATGCGGCACCTGGTGAAACCGGTGATTGCCCGCGTGCCGCTGACACCGCGTGTAATGCGCTTTTCCCAGCTTGGTTTCGATACCGTCACGCTCGCGTTGCCGGTGCACCCGGATGTGCATATTGCACCGGCGCAGCCCGGCGGCGTGCCCGGCGAATGGCTGATGACCGGGCGTGAACTGGTGTCCGGCAGGGTGCTGCTGTACCTGCATGGCGGGGCGTATTTCTTCGGCTCACCACGTTCGCACCGGGCACTGACCTGGCGCCTGAGCCGGGCCTGCCGGGCGCGGGTGCTGGCGCTGGACTACCGGCAGCCGCCCAAGTGGCCGTATCCGGCCCCGCTGGAAGATACCGTGCGCGCATACCAGGGTTTGCTTGCACAGGGGTACCGGCCGGAGAATCTGGTCATCGCGGGGGATTCTGCCGGTGGCAATCTGGCGCTGGTGGCAATGATCCGGTTGCGTGAAATGGGTGTGCCGCTGCCGGCGGCAGCCGTACTGATCAGCCCGTGGACGGACCTCACCGTGAGCGGGCAGAGCGTGCGGGACAACGCCAGCGCCGATCCCCTGATTCCTGAGCGCACGCTGCGCTTTGCGGCGGCGGCCTATAGCCGTGGCAGCGACCCGGCCTCACCGCTGATCTCGCCGGCCTGGGCAGACCTGACCGGCCTGCCGCCGCTGCTGGTTCAGGCGGGCAGTACCGAAGTGCTGCGCAGTGACGCAGAGCGTATCGTGCAACAGGCACGCGAATGCCGTGTGGCGTGCGAATATCAGGTCTGGGAAAACATGCCGCATGTATTCCAGGCGCTGGCCGGCTGGGTACCGGAAGCGTCGCTGGCGGTGCGGGAGATCGGTGCTTTCGTCCGCGAGCGTGTAGCCGCGGCGGGTGGGGAAGTGCACTGGCGCGCCAGTGCACAAGTGATCCGCGGTCGCCAGCGCTGAGGTGACCGCGTAAACGGGGAACAGATGGCCGGCGGCTTGATGGCTGGCTGTTTGGTGGCTGATTGTTGAATGGCTGATTATTAAAGGGGAGTACCGAACAGACGATGGAGCGTCTCAAAGCTGTTTTTGTCTCGTTATATCTGCTGCTGACCAGCGTCCTGGCGATCTGGGTGCTGTGGCAGTGCCTGGCGCACTGGCCGATGTTGTGCTGGAGCTGGCTCGGTGCCGCGCTGGCCTGCGCCGCATTGCCGTTGTGGCTGCTGGGCCTGTACTGGCGGCGCCCGCCGAGGGTGGCCGCGCATCTGCCCGGCGTGACACTGGTGGTGTGGCTGGGCACCGGACTGGCGGTATTCGGCACCCTGGTGGACGACAACCCGGACTGGCGCCCGCTGGCCAGCGCGGCCGCCGGGCTGGCCGGGTTCCTGTTCTACCTGCTCTGGTACAGCCACCGCCCACCCCCGGAGGCGAATATCCAGCGTGGCATGCGGTTGCCGGCGGGTACGCTGCGTGTCGCAGACTGTGTCGACGGCCTTGATGCCCAGGCGATAGCGGCCCCGACGCTCTGGCTCTTTTTCCGGGGCAACTGGTCGCCGTTGTGCTGCGGCCAGGTGCGCGAACTGCTGGCGTTGGCGCCGCAGCTGGCCGGGCGGGGCATGCAACTGGTGCTGGTCAGCCCGCAACCGCTGCCACGTACCGAGGCATTGTGTCGTGGTGCCGCGTTGCAGAGTGTGCGGCTGTGTCAGGACCCCGGCCTGGCCTTCGCACGCCGTCTTGGCCTGGTACGGGAGGGCGGTATGCCGTGGTTACTGCGCGGGTTGTGGGGCCGTGATGTGCTGCACCCGACGCTGATGGTGACCGATGCAGACGGCGATCTGATCCTGCTGGCGCAGTGTGATAACGAACGCAGCCGCCCGGATACCGGGCCGGCACTGAAGGCGCTGGAGCGCGGCGCATTGCGGGATGCCGAAGGGGAATGAACGACGGGGCAGGGTGCACACCTTGCCCCGGTGTGATCAGGCCTTGCGGCCGGGCAGCACGTCGCGCAGTTTTGCCGCCATGTGACGGATGGCGTTTTCGGTATCGTCCCAGCCGATGCAGCCGTCAGTCACGGAGACACCGTATTCGAGCTGGCTCAGGTCCGCCGGAATCGACTGGTTGCCGTGCTTGAGGTTGGATTCCACCATCAGCCCGACAATCGACTGGTTGCCTTCCAGGATCTGGTTGGTGATGTTTTCCATCACCAGCGTCTGCAAGGCCGGGTCCTTGTTGGAGTTGGCGTGGCTGCAGTCGACCATGATGTTGGTGGAGACATTGGCCTTGCCCAGCGCTTTCTCAGCCAGCGCCACCGACACGGAATCATAGTTCGGCTTGCCGCCGCCGCCACGCAGCACAACGTGTGCGTACGGGTTGCCACGGGTCACGGTGACCGCGACCTTGCCGTCCGAGTCGATGCCCAGAAAACGGTGCGGGTGACGCACGCTGAGCATGGCATTGATGGCCACGTCCAGGCCGCCGTCGGTGCCGTTCTTGAAGCCCACCGGGCTGGACAGGCCGGAGGACATTTCCCGATGGGTCTGCGATTCGGTGGTGCGCGCGCCGATGGCCGACCAGGTGATCAGGTCCTGCATGTACTGCGGGGTGATCGGGTCCAGGGCTTCCGTGGCGGTGGGCAGGCCCATTTCGGCCATGTCCAGCAGCAGCTTGCGGGCAATGTGCAGGCCGTCTTCGATCTTGAAGGTGTCGTTCATGTACGGGTCGTTGATCAATCCCTTCCAGCCGACCGTGGTACGCGGTTTCTCGAAATACACGCGCTGGACCAGCAGCAGGGTGTCCTGGACTTCGTCCGCCAGTGTCTTCAGGCGGGCGGCGTAGTCATGGGCAGCGTCCACATCATGGATGGAGCAGGGGCCGATCACGATGAACAGGCGCGGGTCCTTGCGGTCGAGGATGTCACGCACAGCCTGACGGCCGGCGGCGACCGTCTCGCGCGCGCTGTCGGAAAGCGGCAATTTCGCTTTCAGTTCGCGCGGCGTGGTCAGCAGCGTCTGGGATTCAATATTGAGGTCGTCAACCTGTGTCTGCGCCATGATGCCGGTGGTCCTGTTGCGTGTCGTTCAGGGACAGGCAGTCTAGCGGAATCCCGGCAGTGAAGAAACACGGTGGAAATGCCATCACGGGCCGTCCAGCAGGCCCTCGACCCAGGCCGGCACCAGCACCGAGGCGAGGCCCTCGCGGTGTTCCCGGAAAGCCGTGCGCACCCGCGATGCTTCCAGATTCAGCTCCAGCGTGTGGGCACCGGCCTCATTCGCCACCTCCACAAATCCGGCGGCGGGATAGACGTTGCCAGAGGTGCCGATGCTGACAAACAGCGTGCAGCGCGACAGGGCCTCGTAAATGTCATCCATCTGCAATGGCATTTCACCAAACCAGACCACATGCGGGCGCAGGCAACCGGTGCTGTGGCAGGCCGGGCAGGGCGTGTCGCCATCGATATCGCCGCTCACATCGGTGACCGCCTGGCACAGCCGGCAACGCCCCTTGAGCAGTTCGCCGTGCATGTGAATCAGTGCCTGGCTGCCCGCACGCTCGTGCAGGTTGTCGATGTTCTGGGTGATCACCAGCACCTGTCCGGGCAGAGCCTGTTCCAGCCGCGCCAGCGCATGGTGCGCCGCGTTGGGGGCGAGTGTCGGGGCATGCAGTTGCCGGCGGCGGTCGTTATAGAAACGCTGCACCAGTGCCGGCTGGCGCAGAAATGCCTCGGGCGTGGCCACGTCCTCCAGCCGGTGGTTCTCCCACAGGCCATCATCGCCGCGAAAAGTGCGGATGCCGGACTCGGCCGAAATGCCCGCCCCGGTCAGGATCACAATATTCAATGCTTCACGGCTTTCGCGCACGGCGCCCTCCTGACGTTATAATGCCGCCCATGACCGATACCATCATCCAGTCTCATGAACGGTGCGCCCTCGCAGAACGCGGGGACGTGAACCTGCTGTATTTTCACCATGATATGGTGCTGATGATCAGCGCTGAAGCGGTGGGCCTGTACCGCGACCGCCCGGCGCTGACCGACCCGCTCGGCAACGGCGTGCTCGGCTTCGAACTGATCCCGGCGCCAATGCAACCGGACTGGCACGAGGAACACGGCTTCGTGCGCGAGCAGATCGCCGGCTTTGTCGGCCTCACCTCCGGCGCGGTACTGTTTATCCGTCCCGATGGCGTGGCATTGTACCCGGACGGGCCGTCCGCACTGCGTAATCAGGCCATGCAGTGGCTGATCCCCTTCACCCCGCGACAGTAACCTTCGAGGGCTCCCATGGGCGAGGAAAGTACCAAACTCCGGTTGCGTGCGTTGTCCGAGGACGATTACCCGCAACTGGCGGAACTGATGAACATGGTCTACGCCGACATCGGCGGCGCCTGGCCGGAAGACACCGTGCGCGCACTCATGCGGTTGTTCCCGGAAGGCCAGCTCTGCATCGTCGACAATGATGAACTGGTGGCCGCGGCGCTGACCATCAAGGTGAAATACGACCGCTTCTCCAACCCGCACCGCTACGAAGACCTGATCACCGAGAACCAGGTTCACTCGCACGATGACGAAGGCGACGCGCTGTACGGGCTGGATGTGTTCGTGCACCCGGAATTCCGTGGCTACCGCCTGGGCCGGCGCCTGTACGAGGCGCGCAAGGAACTCTGCCGTGAGGAAAACCTGCGCGCGATACTGGCCGGCGGCCGTCTGCCGGGCTACGCCGCGCATGCCGACACGCTGTCGGT
The DNA here is from genome assembly GCF_009846755.1 of Alcanivorax sp. S71-1-4. Classification (GTDB taxonomy): domain Bacteria; phylum Pseudomonadota; class Gammaproteobacteria; order Pseudomonadales; family Alcanivoracaceae; genus Isoalcanivorax. The sequence goes on along the minus strand of NZ_AQOR01000014.1, from coordinate 62,764 downwards.
GACCGACTATATCGAACAGGTCGAGCGGCAAAAGCTGTACGACCCGATCCTCTCGTTCCAGTTGTCCAACGGCTTTGACGTCAAGCGCCTGCTCAAGCGCTACCTGCCGGAAGACGAAGACTCGCGCGGTTACGCCACGCTGCTGGAATGGGACAACATCCTCTACATGCCGGAGCCGGAAGACGAGTCCGGCTACGTCAGCAAGACCATCGTGCGGCTGGGTGTGGTGCAGCGCCGCATGCGCGCCGCGCGCTCGGTGGAAGACCTGCTCAGCCAGGTGGAGTTCTTCGTCGATGCACTGTCGGATTACCGCGCGGATTTCGCTGTGCTGCCCGAATTTTTCAGCGCGCCGCTGATGGGGCTGGAGGCAGAGTTGCCGTCCATCGATGCGATCCGTTTCCTGGCCGGTTTCACCGAAGAAATCCGCGATGCGGTATCCGACCTGGCCGTCAGCTACAACATCAACATCGTGGCCGGCTCCATGCCGCTGGTGGACAATGGCAACGTCTACAACGTGGCCTACCTCTGCCGGCGCGACGGCACCGTGGAAGAACAGCGCAAGGTCCACATCACTCCGGGCGAACGTCGTGACTGGGGGATCGAAGGCGGTGACCATATTCAGGTATTCGAAACCGACGCCGGGCGTATCGGCATCCTGATCTGCTACGACGTGGAATTCCCCGAACTGGGCCGCATCCTCGCCGAGCAGGGCATGGAAATCCTGATCGTGCCGTTCTGGACCGACACCAAAAATGGTTACCTGCGCGTGCGCCACTGCGCCCAGGCGCGCGCGATTGAAAACGAGTGCTACGTGGCCATTTCCGGCTCGGTCGGCAACCTGCCACGGGTGGACAACGTCGATATCCAGTACGCGCAATCGGCGGTATTTACCCCCAGCGATTTCTACTTCCCGCACGACGGCATCATCAGCGAAGCGGTGCCGAACACCGAGATGCTGCTGTTCGCCGACGTGGACCTGGAAAAACTGAAACTGCTGCACAAGGAGGGCTCGGTGACCAACCTCAAGGACCGCCGCCACGACATGTATCGCCTCAAGTGGCGCAGCCAGGTGGGGGCGGAGTAGCCGTCCCCCTGACAGGGTATTGAAAAAGCCTCTTCGAGTTTTTTCAAGCCACTTTTGCGGCGCAGGTCCATCAAGGTGGACATGGAAAATCAATCGCTTATCGCGTTTGATTTTGCTGGCGGCCTGATTGGGCCGTCAGCGCAGGCTGTTTTTCAACAGCCTGCCAGGCAGCAAAAGACTACGGCAACAGACCGCAAAGGCTGACAGCCATCCGGGCGGATGGCTGACGTCGTTCCCCGCCCAGGCTTGCTACCGTCCTGCTGACATTCATGCAGGGGGTCGCCATGTTCTCGATATTAACGTTTGACGTTATTAACGCATCGCGTTATTGTTCGCCATGATCGTGTCGTTCCGATGCCGGGAGACGCGACGGCTGGCAGCAGGGCAGTCCGTCCCGCGTTTCAGTGCGGTGGCCAGGGTGGTGCTGCGCAAGCTGCGGCAGTTGCAGATCGCCAGCGAACTCAGTGACCTGCGCGTCCCGCCCGGCAACCGGCTGGAGTCCCTCTATGGTGACCGCGCAGGTTGCTACAGCATCCGGGTGAACGATCAGTTCCGTCTCTGCTTCCGCTGGACGCCGCTTGGCCCGGCCGAGGTGGAGATCGTCGATTACCACTGACCGGGAGGTGCACCATGACCCGTCTTGATCCCGTCACCCCGGGCGAACTGCTGGACGAAGAATTCCTCAAACCGCTGGGCATCACCAAATACCGCCTGGCCAAGGAAATCGGCGTGCCGGCCCAGCGCATCGGCGATATCGTCGCCGGCAAACGCGCCGTCACCGCCGACACCGACCTGCGCCTGTGCCGCTTCTTCGGCCTGTCCCGAGGCTACTGGCTACGCGCGCAGATGGAGCATGATTCCGAGCTTGCGGAGCGGGCCCTGGCGGATACGCTTAGCCAGATCGTTCCCTGGCAGCAACGGTTGAAGGAGGGGTAGGGTGGGTAGAGCCAAAGGCGAAACCCACCGTGTCCATGCCCGTTCATCACTCCCGCAAAACCATCGAAATCACCCAGCTTGGGAGGTAGGTGGTTTCGCTGTTTTTGTGCGAGCAGTGTGCGGCATGGACGTGGTGGGTTTTGCCTTTGGCTCTTCCCACCCTACGGCAGACGTCATGTGTGATGCACCCAAAAAAACAAGGCCCCGCATTGCGGGGCCTTGTCATGAGGCGGGGGAAATTACATATTCGGGTAATTCGGCCCACCCGTGCCTTCCGGCGCCACCCAATTAATATTCTGGGTCGGGTCCTTGATGTCACAGGTTTTACAGTGCACACAGTTCTGCGCATTGATCTGGAAGCGCTTGGAACCGTCGTCGTTGGTTACCACTTCATACACACCCGCCGGGCAGTAACGCTGTGCCGGCTCGTCCCACTTCGGCAGGTTCACGTCGATGGGAACGGACGGGTCCTTCAACTGCAGGTGGCAGGGCTGGTCTTCTTCGTGGTTGGTGTTCGACAGGAACACCGAATCCAGCTTGTTGAAGGTCAGCTTGCCGTCCGGTTTCGGGTAATCGATCTTCTTGCACTCGGACGCCAGTTTCATGGTGGCGTGGTCCGGCGTTTCGTCACGCAGGGTGAACGGCATCTTGCCGCCGAGGAAGTTCAGGTCGAGCACCGCCAGGCCGGAGCCGATGAAGTTGCCGAACTTGTGCTGGTACGGGCCGAAGTTGCGTTGCGTATGCAGCTCTTCATGAATCCAGCTGCCGTCAAACGCGGCCTTGTACTCGGTCAGCTCGTCATTGCCACGGCCTGCCTTCAGCGCCTCGGCGATCACTTCGGCCGCGATCATGCCGGACTTCATCGCCGTGTGGCTGCCCTTGATCTTGGCGAAGTTCAGCGTGCCGGCATCACAGCCGACCAGCAGCGCGCCGGGCATGGTCATCTTCGGCAGCGATTGCAGGCCACCCTTGGCGATGGCACGGGCGCCATAGGAGACGCGCTTGCCGCCTTCCAGGTATTTCTTCACTTCCGGGTTCAGCTTCCAGCGCTGCATCTCGTCAAACGGGCTGACGTGCGGGTTGCTGTAGCACAGGTCGGTGATCAGCCCCAGCGCCACCTGGTTGTTGTCCAGGTGATACAGGAAGCCGCCGCCCAGCGAGCCGGATTCGGTCAGCGGCCAGCCGGCGGAGTGCATCACCAGGCCTTCGCGGTGCTTGGCCGGGTCGATGTCCCACAGCTCCTTGATGCCGATGCCGTAGTGTTGCGGGTCCACGCCTTCGCGCAGGTTGTACTTCTCCATCAACTGCTTGCCCAGGTGGCCACGGCAGCCCTCGGAGAAGATGGTGTACTTGGCATGCAGCTCCATGCCCGGCGCGTAGCTGGCCTTGTGCTCGCCATTGTGGCCAATGCCGAAATCGCCCGTGGCGATACCGCGCACGGCGCCGTTCTCGTCATAGAGAATCTCGGTGGCGGCGAAGCCCGGAAACACTTCGATGCCCAGGCCCTCGGCCTGTTCAGCCAGCCAGCGGCAGACATTGCCCAGCGAGACAATATAGTTGCCTTCGTTGTGCATGGTTTTCGGGACGAACAGGCCGGGCACCTTCATCGCCTTGTCGGCGCTGGTCATATAGAAGATCTCGTCTTCTTTCACCGGTACGTTCAACGGTGCGCCCAGGTCCTTCCAGTTCGGGAACAGTTCGTTGAGCGCGCGCGGCTCCAGCACGGCACCGGAGAGGATGTGGGCGCCGACCTCGGAGCCTTTCTCGACCACGACGACGCTGATTTCCTGGCCGGTTTCCTGTGCGATCTGGCCCAGACGGCAAGCAGTTGCCAGCCCGGAAGGGCCTGCGCCGACGATAACGACGTCGACTTCCATTGCTTCGCGTTCCACAGCCTGTCTCCTTTGTCACAAGGTTAGAGAGCATGTGCCCGTCGGGCGGGCAATATCGGGGTGGCGCGCAGTATATAGAGCAGGGACAGCCCCTGCCACACCGTTGGGGCCGGCATGCCACCCCGTGCATGGCCCGCGCGCCGCGTCCCGGTGTCAATTCAAACAACCGTTTTAATTATCGGCTTTGAACTGCTTGATTTACAAGGAAAAGGCAATGGCTAAATGTGACTGCCGCGTCGGTTTTCTGGTACGAACTGCAAGGCTATTTGCAGGAAAATCAAAAGGTTCGGGGCGCTTGGGCAAGCCCGTGGCTATTGACGTCCAAGATGTCTGCCGTCAACATACCGCACTCATCGCGCGGGGGTGGCCGCGGCCGGCGCTGGCGCGCCTCCTTTCCAGTCATCACTAACGGAATATTCCGAGGATCCTATGAAGGTTCTTGTACCGATCAAGCGGGTCGTGGATTACAACGTGAAGGTACGCGTCAAGGCGGACCAGTCCGGTGTCGATCTCGCCAACGTCAAAATGGCCATGAACCCGTTCTGCGAAATCGCAGTGGAAGAGGCCGTGCGCCTGAAAGAAAAAGGTGTTGTCACCGAAATCGTGGTGGTCACCGTGGGCAGCAAGACCGCCCAGGAACAACTGCGCACCGCCATGGCACTGGGCGCTGACCGTGCCATCCTGGTCGAAACCGAAGAGAACACCCAGCCGCTGGGCGTTGCCAAGGCACTCAAGGCGCTGGTGGAAAAGGAAAGCCCGGATCTGGTCATCCTCGGCAAACAGGCCATCGACGACGACAACAACCAGACCGGCCAGATGCTGGCCGCGCTGACCGGCATGCCGCAGGGCACCTTTGCTTCCGAAGTGAACGTCGCCGACGGCAAAGTGAGCGTCACCCGCGAAATCGACGGTGGTCTGCAAACCGTTGAGCTGAGCCTGCCGGCGGTGGTCACCACCGACCTGCGCCTCAACGAGCCGCGCTACGCCTCCCTGCCGAACATCATGAAAGCCAAGAAAAAGCCGCTGGACACCGTTTCCCCGGCCGATCTGGGCGTGGATCTGACGCCGCGCGTCAAGACCCTCAAGGTTGAGCCGCCGGCCGAGCGCCAGGCAGGTATCAAGGTGGCTTCCGTCGAGGAGCTGGTTGATAAACTGAAGAACGAAGCGAAGGTGATCTGATGAGTGTTTTAGTCTACGCAGAACATGACAATGCCGCTCTGAAAGGGGTCACCCTGAACGTCGTTGCTGCCGCCAAGGCCATCGGCGGCGACATCACCGTGCTGGTTGCCGGTGAAGGCTGTGCCGCTGTCGCTGACGAAGCTGCCAAGGTAGAAGGCGTGAGCAAGGTCCTGCTGGCCGACAATGCCGCCTACGGCCACCAACTGGCCGAAAACGTGGCCGATCTGGTCGCGGAAGTGGGCAAGGACTACGGCCACATCCTGGCTGCCGCCACCACCACCGGCAAAAACTTCGCCCCGCGCGTGGCGGCACTGCTGGATGTGGGCATGATCTCCGAAATCAGCGGTGTTGAATCCGCCGATACCTTCAAGCGCCCGATCTACGCCGGCAACGCCATCGCCACCGTACAAAGCGGCGACAGCATCAAGGTCATCACCGTGCGCGGCACCGGCTTCGACGCCGTGTCCGCCGAAGGCGGCTCCGCCAGCGTTGAAAGCATCGACGTCGTGAAAGACGCCGGCGTGTCCAAGTTCGTCAGCGAAGAACTGGCCAAGTCCGACCGTCCGGAACTGACCGCTGCCAAGATCGTCATCTCCGGCGGCCGTGGCATGCAGAACGGTGACAACTTCGAAATGTTGTACAAAGTGGCCGACAAACTCGGCGCTGCCGTGGGTGCATCCCGCGCGGCTGTCGACGCCGGCTTCGTACCGAACGATATGCAGGTCGGCCAGACCGGCAAAATCGTTGCTCCGGATCTGTATGTGGCGGTGGGTATCTCCGGTGCCATTCAGCATCTGGCGGGTATGAAAGACTCGAAAGTGATTGTGGCCATCAATAAGGACGAAGAAGCGCCGATTTTCCAGGTGGCGGATTATGGCCTGGTGGCGGATCTGTTTGAGGCGGTGCCGGAGCTGGATTCCAAGCTCTGATTGGTGTTGCGTTAGATGGTTGTAAGGAAAAGAGGCCCGGCTGGGGCGTGATGCTGGTTAGGTAGGTGTTGCGGTCTGGGGTGGGGTCTTGGAGGATCCGGCTTTCCTGAGAGGGGAGGCCGGATTTTTTTGTTTTGGGGTAATGGGGTTTGTTGGGTAGTTAAAGGGAATTCCTCGTTTAGATGCCTGTCTTTCCTCTCCTGAGGAATCATAGGGGATGATCTTACGGCCTGTTGTGTGGTCGGACTCCGAATGCAGAGCTTTGTGGTGATGCGCAGCTCGCTGTTTTTGTGCTTGATATCACATTTTGGCGAAGGCACTATCGGGTGAAGGTTGCTGGTGTAGGCGGTAGGCGCTCGGGAGAAAGGGCCGCTGTGTTAATGCCATTTCGTGTTTTGATTGTGTGCCTGTTGATGCTTGGATAATAGGGCAGGGCGGCAATGTGGTCAGTATTATTTTCTGGAATTATCGAGGATTTCGTTAATATCGATATGCGTGTTGTTGGTGGGTTGGGAGAGCGGAAGCCAAGCAAATAGGGCGTGATGTTTCTGCTTTATTTGTAAGCCTTTGATGGGTGGGGCTTATTTTGTGAATGCATAAATTATTGAGGGGAGATAGGCCGCGTGCGTCGTTATTCAATATACGAGCCGTCGTCCTAATCTCTGTTAGAGATCCGAGTTAGACACTGAAAGCACTCAAGGAGCCTTTATATGGCAGAGGATAAGAAGAAAGGGTATCCCATGATCGCACAGGCCAATTGGTTCGGCCTGCGAGACAAATTGAAGCAAAGGGTTCCGGCGGAAATTAGTTCGTCTTACGTTGCGAGTGCTATGTCAATGGCTGAAGCATCAGCCAGATCAAACGTTGTTTCCCCACTAAAAGCGCTTGGGATAATAGGAGCCGACTCAAAACCCACTGATCTCGCGTATGATTGGCGCGATGACAGTAAATATCCGGGAGTCTGCGAAAGCATAATCGATACGATTTACCCGCAAGAGTTGCGTGATCTCTATCACACCGCTGATGCAGAACTCGGAAATTTAACGACCTGGTTCATGAGAGATGCGAAAGTCGGCGAGGCAGCGGCCAAAAAATATGCTGCGACATACCTAATGCTGCTCCAGAAAAAGCCAGAACCTTCGAAAGATCTAGGAAAGGCGTCCAGCCCGCGAACAAAATCTGCTAAGAAACAGGACAATCCAAAACCGAAGACTTCCAATCCCAAAGCGGTTGATCCAGCACCACAACAACAGCTTCGTAATCCAGACCCGAATGGTCGTGGCTTTAGCCCAAAGTTACATATCGATGTGCAGGTGCATATATCGCCTGAAAGTTCGCCTGAGCAAATTGATAAGATCTTCGAATCAATGGCAAAGCATCTTAAGGACTTTAACCAGTAATGCTAAACGAAAGTACGACTGAAGTCCTCGAAAAAGTAAAAGCTCTAAATGAGGCTTTAAGGAAAAATAATCCACCCCCAGAAGACACTGGGCATAGTGTGCAGCAGCCAGTTGTATATCTATCTTTAGTCAGTGGGACGAGGGGGTATATTGAAAAACTCGCTCACCAAATCAATGGCACATATGAGCACGGTTGGTATGATGCATGTGCAGTCATTACTAGACGACTTGTAGAGACGTTGATTATTGAGTGCTTTGAATCTAAGGGATTGTCTGAAAAAATAAAAAATAGCTCAGGTGACTTCGTGTATCTAAGTGATCTAATTTCTGCAATGCTGACTGAACCAACTTGGAATCTGGGTAGAAATGCCAAGGCATCACTTAAGGCATTAAAAGATATTGGTGACAAATCTGCGCACAGTCGAAGATTCATTGCACAAAGAAGAGATATTGACAGGGTTATGCAAGATGTACGCACAGTAGTTCAGGAGATCGTCTTTCTTGCATCTCTTAAGTGATCTGATCTCTAACAAGGCCAAGCACAGCGGCGTATTTTTCATTGCGGCTTCGCCTCCACTACAAAGCCGCGCGTGTTGGCGGCGTTAGGGCATGAGAACAGAAGATGACGTGGGTTCTGCGATTGTTTCAAATAACGACCGTCAGGAGTAAGTATAGGACACGCACGAATTGGTGCGAATTGACGATCTATGTGAATGTTAAGGTGATTTCGTGGCGGCGGAAGTTGACATCATAAATTCATGCATGTCCCAAATCGGTTTCATGCTTTTCTTCTGCTTTATTTGTAAGTCCTTGATGGATGGGGCTTATTCTGTGAATGCATAAATTATTGAAGGGGGGGCGTTCGTCGTTATTCAATATACGATCCGTCGTTCTAATCTCTGAGACCCTAAGGGAAAGATGAAGCGCAACTGGGACACAATCCGCGAAATCCTGACACGCTTGGAAGAACTGCCGGATACCGATGCTACGCTTCACCTATCCGACTTCCCTGCTGATCGCGCCTACGAGTACTCCTACCATGTAGAGCTACTCATTGGCGCTGGTCTCATTGAGGGACAGATGTCGCGGACGCTGGGCCATGGCCCTACACACTTCTTCGCCAGACGCCTCACGTGGCCGGGCCACGAGCTCTTGGACGCCATCCGGTCTGACACTGTCTGGAATAAGACCAAGAAAACATTCACCTCAAAGGGCATCGACATGACGTTTGACTTGGTCAAGTCCGTCGCATCCGAGATCTCGGTGGCCCTGATTCGCGGCGCGGCTGGGGGCTAAAGAAAAAGTAGGGGACAGGGGACCAAAATACGGGACACGCACGAAATGGTGGTTTAGGTTGATGTTTGTGTGATGTCATTCCAGCAGGAATTGATGTCATGAATCAATGCGTGTCCCCGATTGGTTCGTCCAGAGTTTGAATCTACCGTTACTAGGCAGATTGTTGAGGAATGGCAGCGTTATGTAAATGAATTGCGAGATATGCTGGGGGCTGAATAGATATGCATAAAAATCGCAGGTACAGCGACGGCTTTTTCGTTGCGGCTTCGCCTCCACTACAAAGCCGCGCGTGCGGCGGGCGTTATACGTGTCGAGCATGAGAGTAGATATCCATTGGCAGAATTTGGATGAGGGACATGAAGGCTGGCGGCAGATCCGCTGCCTCTATGCCTATCTGGCACCGGGTCAGCGCGAAATTTTGTATATCGGAAAATCTTGGGGCGCCACAGTCCGAGAACGATGGAGTCGTTCGGGTAAAGCAGAATTCTGGGATGATCTAGAGCGTCAGCGTGGGATTTATGAGCATAGCGCGTTAATCGGTGAGGTGGCTTTGGATAACGATCGCAGGTTAACCCACCAGCTGCTTTGCGATATCGAAAGCTTGTTAATTCATCGTGTACAACCATGGGGTAATATTCAAAGTTGTTCTTCCAGAATTTCACGTCCAGGATTGTCGGTCGTCTGTATGGGCGATTGGCCCCTGAATCAGAGAAAATACCTGGATGATGTATAGTTCGTATAACAAGGCAAAGCAATGGCGGACGCTGACGCGCCGCTGTTTGCGACGAAGCAAGCATGGGACACGCACAAATTGCCGATCTATGTGGATGTTAATGTAATGGCATAGTGGTGCAGGTTAGTATCATGAATTCATGCGTGTCCTCAATAGGGTTTTTCCAGCAAGGTAGGGTTATGTTAAGAGAAGAGCTAGAACAAGCCAAAAGATCTGTTACGACAGATAATATTCAAATATCTATCGGTGAGATCGCATCAATGTATTCCCAAGGGGAGTTGGATATCATTCCTGATTTTCAACGATTGTTTCGTTGGGGAATTGAGAAAAAGACAGCATTTATAGAATCTATCCTAATAGGAATCCCAGTTCCTCCTGCCTTCGCTTTTGAGAATAGTGATGGTACGTGGGAGTTGATTGATGGATTGCAAAGGATTTCAACCATACTAGAGTTTATGGGGATACTAAGAGATCCCGATGATCGAACTAAAATAGTTCCCTCTTCAATATTATACTCTGCGACTTACCTAAAATCCCTTAAAGGAATAAGTTGGTCTGGAAAGGATGCAAACTCTGCGTTGGATAAGTCTCTACAGCTTTTTTTTCGTAGATCTCGTTTGGATTTTCAAATACTAAAGCATCCTAGTGATCCCAAAACAAAGTTCGATTTGTTTCAGAGGTTAAATAGAGGAGGGGAGTACGCAAATGAGCAGGAAGTCCGTACATGTTCAATGGTGCTTGGTAATCCCGACGCCACTCGGCGTATTAAGGAAATAGCAGATTCAGAAAGGTTCATTAGGGTCCTTAATGTCACTGAGGAACAAAGGTATAAGCAAAAGAATGTGGAGTATTTGGTTCGAGCTATAGTTCATACAGCAGAAGACTATAGTGGTGAGCTCGATGTGCAAGATTTTTTAGATAGAAGTATCTTAAAGGTAATCGTAGATGGCGACCCAGAGCCTGAAATAGATAAGGTCGCTTGGGCATTGAATATGCTCGACGATTTGTATCAGGGAAACGCACTAATTCCTCATGACGAGGCTCATTCAGGAATCGCAAAGCGCTTCTCTCTACGAGGGCTAGAGTCAATTTTGGTAGGCATTGCAAGAAATAAAGAATCAATTTCTAGCATGGGGAACCCTAGAGAGTTTATTGGATCTAGGATCGATGATTTTTGGAGGCAAAAGGAAGTTGCCGATTTAAGTGCGTCAGGGCTCAGGGGCACAACTAGATTGCAGAGGACTATACCGTTTGGAGAAGCCTGGTTTAATCCAAATGACTAATCTAGCTAATTTTATACACAAGATCGATGCGGAGCGATTAAGGAGAGCTCGTGAACTCTCAGAACTGAAAATTAGAATGGCTGAAATCAATGGGGTGGCAAAATATGGCATTAACTCTAAGGCCCTGATTGTCTTATCTTATGCACATTGGGAAGGGTTCTATAACGAATGTGTAAACAAATATATTGAAGCTCTGAGGGATTCTGATAGCAAGGTTAGTGATATATCTTGGTCTTTATTGATAGGTGTTTTAAAGCCGGATTTGCAGCGTCTTAGGGATAGGAACCATTCTCCGTCTGCAGAAAGAGAGTTCGTTGATAGGCTGAAGTTGCTCATCAATAGCAATTTCAGTAGTTTTGACGATATGGCTATTAGATCAAGATCAAATCTTAACTTTGAAACCCTCTCCCACAATTTTAATATTCTCGGTTTTGAGATTGTACCGTTTCAGAGATGGAGAATAAAAATTGATAAAGAGCTGGTCGGCTGGAGGCATGGGGTCGCTCATGGTAATGAACCAGATTTATCTTCGATTGATCTGCAGCAGCATATTCAATTTACGCAGATGATGCTGCTTCTTATGGCGGATGTATTTCAAAATGACTTGTTTCGTAAACTAGACAAGAAAAACTAGTGGCGCACATTAATTTGCGTATTTTCTATAATAATAGAGGCGGATTTGGCATGATTTTCTGGCGGTAGTAAGTGCGAGATATGCATGAATTGGCAATCTATGTGGATGTTAAGGTGATGTCATGGTGGGCTGTGTCATGAATCCATGCGTGTCCCCGATTGTTTCTCTTTGTGGCAAGGATTGCTATTCAGGGCAGAATTGTGAACACCGCCGCCAGTGGGTGGTGGATCGTCTGGCGGTGCTGGTTGATGTATTCGCCATTGATCTGTGTGGCTATGCAGTGATGTCCAATCATTACCATCTGGTGTTGCGGATCAACCGCGACAAGGCTGCCTCCTGGACTGGTCTGGAGGTGGCAGAACGCTGGATGATGCTCTTTAGTGGCCCGATGGTGGTGAAGCGTTGGGTGAGCGGTGCGGTAGATGCTGCGGAGTCACAGCAGGCTTTGTCGGTCGGAAAATACGGGCACGCACGAGCTGGTGGTTTAGGTTGATGTTTGTGCGATGTCATTCCAGCAGGAATTGATATCATGAATCCATGCGTGTACCTAATTGAATTCGTTGGCTGATTTCTGGGGACTAACTTCAGGGAAAAAATGGATCACGACAAAGATGTAAGAATTATTAACGGTTTTGTCGGTAGACTCTGCGAAAGAACACTGGCATGTAACTCAATAAAACTTCGCTTCGCTGGCAAGAAAGAGTACATCTGGATTGACCCACCCTGGACGCTTCACGGTCTGTCAGGCTGTGTGGCTGATTCAAGTGAATATCCGGGAGCTACTCCAGAGTTTGAAGTATGGTGCGTCTGCCTGAATCCGCTTGATCGAGTGCGCCTGACGTCGGTTGAGTATAGCAAGGGGCGTTTGGTACTGGGTTTCTCAAACGACTATCAGCTAATAGTGCCGCCTTCGCTAGGCGAAGTGGCCGAAGATGATTTTTATCATCATTGGTATGCGAGCGAGTGAGAAATTTGGCAAGTGCTGGCATCGGGGGCTCTTTGTCCCTGCTGCCGGCCCGCCGTACCGCACGTTGGGGAAAAGCCGAATATCGTTCACTGAAACATCGCCTCTGGTCTGGGGCCTAGGGAAGCATATCGCCTATCCTCCGCAGGCTAGGCCGCTTGCCCCATAGCGTTGTGGCCTCGACTCCCCCCGCGCATTAACCCCCTCATCCTGCTATATTCACTCCCCGTCATATCCCCAACACGGAACCCCGCCATGCTTGCTGAACTATTCACCGATTACGCCCTGTGGCTGATCCTGGGTTTCCTGCTGATCATCTCCGAGCTGTTCGTCACCGGCGTCATCGCTGTGTTCTTCGGCATCGGCGCGATCATCGTCGGCCTGCTGACGCTGTTCGGCATCACCGAGAGCCTGACCAGCCAGCTGTGGCTGTTTGCGGTGATCAGCCTGGTGGCGCTGTTTGGCGCCCGCCGTCACTTCAAGGGCTGGCTGACCGGCAATGTGGGGGATGCGCCGTCTTCTGAGGCGGGGCTGGGGGATGCCGTGGGCAGCCGGGTGACGGTGCTGACGGACTTTGTCCATGGCAGCGGCCATGTGCAGATGCACGGTGCCAAATGGGATGCGGAGTCCAGTGATGACCTGAAAGCCGGTGATGTGGCCTGGGTATCAGGCAACTGCGGTATCGTGCTGAAAGTATCGGCCAGCCAGCGCTGACGTCCCCCGGGACGGCGCGGTCTGGGCCACGGTTTTTATAGCTTGGACTCGATTTTCACATCATGGAGTAACGCAATGTCGATAGCGACGATTCTCGCCGGTCTGGCGGTGGTGTTTGTAGTAGTGGCGGTGATCAAGACGGCGCGGATTGTGCCGCAACGGTCCGCCTTTGTGGTCGAACGGCTGGGCAAATACGCCAAGACGCTGGACGCCGGCTTTCACCTGCTGATTCCGTTTGTGGACAAGGTGGCCTACCGCCACACCCTGAAGGAAGAAGCCATCGATGTGCCGCAGCAATCTTGTGTGACCAAGGACAACATCCAGGTGGTGGTGAACGGCGTCATCTACCTGCAGGTGATCGATCCCAAGCAGGCCAGCTATGGCATCAACGACTACCGCTATGCGGCCATGCAGCTGGCGCAGACCACGCTGCGGTCGGTGGTGGGCAAGATCGACCTGGACAAGACCTTTGAAGAGCGCGAGAGCATCAACAATCAGGTGGTAATCACCCTGGATGATGCGGCCAAGCCCTGGGGCGTGAAGGTGCTGCGTTACGAGATTGCCGACATCGAGCTGCCGGCGACCATCCTCGATGCGCTGGAAAAGCAGATGCGCGCCGAGCGGGAACGCCGTGCGGTGGTGGCGCAGTCGGAAGGTGAGCGGCAGTCGAAGATCAACGTTTCCGAAGGTCTCAAGCAGGAGATGATCAACGTTTCCGAGGCGGAGAAGATGCGCCAGATCAACGAGGCAGAAGGTAAGGCCCGCGAGATCGAACTGATCGCCGAGGCCACCGCACGGGGTCTGGAGCGGGTGGCGGCGGCCATCAGCACTGCCGGGGGCAAGGATGCGGTGGCGCTGCGCGTGGCCGAGCAGTACGTGCACGAATTTGGCAACCTGGCGAAGACCAATAACACCATGATCCTGCCGGCGGAGCTGAGCAATATCGGCAGTGCGGTGGCGGCGATCACCAAGACGCTGGAAACCGCGCGCAGCTGATCGCCCCGGTTTCATGCCTCTTTCAACGCCCGGCCATGCCGGGCGTTGTTGTATGGATTGTCGTATCCGGTCAAGCCATCCTGTCAGGTAGACAGCTTGTTTCACCCTGAAGCCTTGGTTAATGTGCGAAAACGCGTTTCAGCGCATTTGAGCCCGGCTATTCATCCCGTGCACTGCCCGTGGATGTACTGCCCTGACCGGCGAGGCCGCCATGACCAGAACAACAACACCCACTCCAGGGGCTGCCCGCCATGCGGCGGCACCCGTTGCGTCGCTAAGCCGGCGACGTTTTCTGCGTACCACGCTTATTGCCGGTGCCGGTGTGGCCGCACTGGCGGGCGCCGGTTTTGCCTGGCTGCGCCGCTCGCCGGTGGACAGCCTGCCGCCAGGCGAGGGCATCCGGTACCTCACCGCCTCGGAATACCATCTGTTCCAGCACGCCACGGCAGTGTTGCTGCCGGTGCAGGGCACGCCGTTGACGCCGTTGTCGCAGGTGCCGGTGGTGCAGCACATTGATCATATGATCGGCCTGTTGCCGGGCCACCTGCGCAAGCAGGTCGGCATGGGGCTGACGCTGTTTGATAACGCCGCCGTGGTCTCCGGTTGGCACGGCCGCCGGTTTGTCGATCTGGAAACAGCGGATGCGGTGCAGTATTTCGATGACTGGTCCCACGGCAACACCATTCAGAAAGCGCTGGCGACGTTGGTGAAGCGTTTTGTCTATGTCGCCTACTGGCGGGATCCGGCCACCTGGGGGCCGGTGGAATTCGATGGCCCGGTCTCGGAGAAGTGGGGCCTGGCCTATCTGGGCAATGCGCCGTTGCCGGACCAGCAGGCGGTGTCGCAGGAGGCAGTGCAATGAGCGTGCAAGCCATAGCCCGGGGCCTGCCGGTGGTGCAGGCCAGTGATGTGACCAGCGCGCAACTGACGCTGAAGGCGGATGTGGTGATTGTCGGCTCCGGTGCCGGCGGGGCCGTGACGGCCTATGAACTGGCGCGCCAGGGGCTGGACGTGTTGGTGCTGGAGGCGGGGCCGTATGTGCCGTCGACCGCCTTCACGGAGGATTTTGCCGACAGCCTGGAAACCCTGTACGAGGACCACGGCAGCCAGTCCAACAAGGACGGAGACCTGCTGATCCTGCAAGGGCGTTGTGTGGGCGGGTCCACGGTGGTGAACGGCTGCGTGGCGTTCCGGACACCGGATTTTATTCTGGAGGAGTGGCGGCGGGACTTCGGGCTGGCCGAGATGACGCCGGCAACGCTCAACCCCTATTTCGAGCGGGTGGAAAAACACCTCTCTATCAGCACCAACGGCCCGCATGAAATTGCCCGCCACAGCCAGTTGATGATGGCCGGCGCGCAGAAGCTTGGCTGGTCGATGAAACCCTTCCAGCGCAATGTGCGCGAATGCGCCCTGACGGGGCATTGCCTGTCCGGCTGCAAGACCGACCGCAAGCAGTCGATGCTGGTCACGTATCTGCCGTGGGCGGCGGCGCATGGCGCGCGCATCCACAGCGATACCCGCGTTAGCCGGGTGCTGAGCGACAACGGCCGCGTGACCGGGGTGGAAGGGGAGGTGATCGACCGTACCGGCCACAAGGTGGCGGACGTGCGTGTCGAGGCGCCCCGGGTAATCCTGGCGGCCGGCGCGGTGCAGACGCCGGTGATCCTGCAACGCAGTGAGCTGGGCAATGCGCAGGTTGGCCGCCATTTTGCCTGCCACCCGTCGATGTATGTGGGGGCGCGTTACCCGGAGCCGGTCTATCCCTGGCGCGGGGCGCTGCTGGGCACCTATGTCGATGAATTCATGCACCCGAAAGACGGCGGCTTCGTGCTCGAAGTCGGCGGCCTCGGCGTGGCCGAAATGTGCCTGATCACCGAGCCGGGCACCGGCAAGCCGTATATCGACTATATGCAGCACGCCCGTTTCAATGCCGGCATCGTGACGCTGATACATGACCACAATGTGGGCGAGATCCGCTGGAACGGTGAGTACAAGACCATCGACTACCGCCTCAGCGACCAGGATTTCCCGTCCATGATGGCGGCGCTGACAGCGGCCGTCCGCCTGCACCTGGCGGCCGGTGCGGAAGAGGTGTTCCTGCCGGCCACCGAGCGGCTGGCGGTACGCCGGGAAAGCGAGATCGAGGCCATGGTGGGGCAGTTGCGCAACCGCCCGCAGGCGCTGCGCATGGTGTCCTACCACCCGCAGGGCAGTTGCCGCATGGGGGCCGACCCGGCCAACAGCGCGGTGGACCCGCACGGCCGCCTGCACGGGGTGGAGGGGTTGTATGTGGCGGATGCCAGCCTGCTGCCCACCTCGCTGATCGTGAATCCGCAGGTCACGGTGTACGCCCTGGCGAACTACGTGGCCGACCGGCTGCTGGCCTCGGCCTGAGCGCCGCCGCCGGGCGGCGCACGGGGCGTTTTCAGTCAGTGAATATTTGTACTAGACTTCCGCAGTAACAAAAAAACAACAAGGCCCCCCCGAGGGCCGTCCTGCGGAGACAGGTCAATGCATAATAATAACGCCCGTCCAGATGAGCCGGGCTGGATGTCGGGCCTTGCGCCTTTATCTCGCCGGGGATTTCTGCGTACCGCAGTGATCAGCGCCGCTGCCTTGAGCAGTGGCTGTGCCACCCTGCTGGGCCGTGGCGGTGCCAACAGCGACCGTCGTTACCAGCACCTCACCGAAGACGAATCCATCGTGCTCAAGCGGCTCACGCAGGTGTTGCTGCCGGCAGAGCAGTTCGGGCTGCCGTCCAGCCTGTCGGAAGTCCCCACCGTGCAGAACATCGACGGCATGGTCGGGCAGATGGCCGGCCAGACCCGTGAACTGCTGGGGCTGGGGCTGTGGGTGTTCGAGCACCGCTCGATGGCCAGCTTCCGCTTCAGCCGTTTCAGCCGGCTGGATGACGATGAGGCATTGCGTTACGTCAACGCGATGCAGGCAGGCACTTTTTTTGAGCGCGGTCTGATGACCACCCTGAAAACCCTCGTCTGCGTGAACTACTGGCGCGATGCCCGTACCTGGCCGGGCCTGGATTACCACGGCCCGGTCACCGAAATATGGGGCGTGCGCCGTCTGGGCAACGCACCCCTGCCGCAGGTCTGAGGAGAGCCGCACCCATGCGCATGATTACTGTACCCCGTGACGGTGTGCCGGTGACGACGGCGGCGGATATCGCCCGCGATCCGTCCATGGGCCGTCGCTTCAGCGTGAAAACCGAAGTGGTGGTGGTCGGCTCCGGGGCCGGTGGCGCGACGGTGGCCTATGAACTGGCCAAGGCGGGTCGCAAGGTCGTCGTGCTGGAATCCGGCCGCTACTTCCCCAGCGCCAACTTTACCGAACACCTGGGCGACACCATGACCGAGGTGTATCGCGAGCAGGGCAGCCAGTTCAATTCCACAGCGGACGTGTTGTTCGTGGAAGGCGAATGCGTTGGCGGTTCCACGGTGATCGGCGCCTGCGTGATGCAGCGGCCACCGGATTCGCTGCTCCAGCGCTGGGCGACGGAACTGGGCCTGGGCAACCTGGCACCGGACGCCATCGGCCCGCTGTTTGATGAGGTGGGCGCGGAGCAATACGTGCATCTCAACGAGGCACACGAGATCAATACCACCGCGCACAAGGTGATCCAGGGCTGCGAAAAAATGGGCTTCAGCTGGAAGCCGGTGGCGCGCAACGTGCGCCAGTGCGCGCTGACCGGCCACTGCCTGGCCGGCTGCCCGTCGGACCGGAAAATGTCTTCGCTGGTGACCCATCTGCCCTGGGCCACCGCCTATGGCGCGCGGCTGTTTGCCGACACCCACGTGCAGCGCGTGCTGATGCGCGCAGGCCGTGCAACCGGTGTGGAAGCGATTGTGCGTGATCCGCTGACCGGCGCGCAGATGGCCGAGATGCGTGTCGATGCCGAAGTGGTGGTCGTCGCCGGCGGCGCGATCCAGACGCCGGTGTTGCTGCAACGCAGCCAGGTGCCCGACATCAGTGGCCAGATTGGCCGCAATATGGCGGTGCAGCCGTTTGTGCAGGTGCTGGCACAGTATGACGAAGAGCTGTTTGGTTTTCGGGGGGCACTGGTCGGTGTCGAGATCGATGAATTCCTCGAGAGCGACGGTTACATGTTCTTCTCGGCGCTGGCTGAACCTGAGCAATTGATGATTCAGGGCGAACAGGGTGCCGGGCCGGACCATATTCGCTTTATGAAGCAGTACAAGCATCTCGCCGGCCTGAACGCCTTTGCCATTGATGAAGGGCGCGGGCAGGTGAGCTGGGAAGGGGATGCCGCCACCGGGCGCAAGGTGATCAGCTGGAACCCCAGCCGCACGGAGTTCGAAAAACTCAAGCGTGGTGCGTCACTGGCAGCACGGGTGTTTTTCGCGGCGGGTGCGAAGCGGGTGTATATCCCGAGCTTCCAGCAATTGCAGGCGGACTCGGTGTTCGAGCTGGATGCGACCATGGATCAGGTGAGCTATGGCCTCAAGGGCATGTATTCCCTGCGTATCAATTCCTTCAGCCCGCACGGCACTTGCCGCATGGGCAATGACCGCTTCCAGAGCGTGGCCAACGCGCGCGGTGAAGTGCACGATGTGAAGGGGCTGTTCCTGGCGGATGCCAGCCTGATTCCCGAGCCGATGCCGTCCGCACCGCACTGGACGGTGCAGGCGCTGGCCAAGCAGGTGGCGCGCAATATTCTCGACAGCGCCAGCGGACTGTTTCTGAACGGCAAAGCATGAGGGGCGCGTAGGGTGGGTAGAGCCAAAGGCGAAACCCACCGGGTCCATGCCCGTTAATCACTCCCGCAAAATCATCGAAATCACCTGGTCTGGGAGGTGGGGAGTTTCGATGGTTTGGGAAGTGGGCAGTTTCGATGGTTTTGTGCGAGCAGTGTGCGACATGGACATGGTGGGTTTCGCCTTTGGCTCTACCCACCCTACGCGCCCCTTGCATGGAAGGCTTTACGGCGCGCCTAGAACACGATAACTCGCGCTATTGCCCGACAGCGCCCGGCGCGCATAGTCTTCTGCCGGCAAGCCCTGGCTGTCGCCACTGAACAGCAACCGCGCGACAAAATAGAACTCCTGCCCGAACGGAATATCCTGCAATGCAAAACCCACATTCGGGCCCTGGCCGGGGAAGCGCTCTGGCGGGTTGGCCAGGGTGCGGTCGTCTTCGTAGACCAGCTTCACTGGCGTATCAAAACCGTCACGGAAATCCAGCTCGGCCAGCAGGTCAAACTGCCGGCCGGTGCTGAACCACAGCCAGTTGCGGCCGCTCATGGGCGTGTCCAGCATGCGCTGTTCTGTGTCCGAAACAGTGCCGTCCACCCGTGCTTCCAGCTCACCTGTCCAACTGGTGCGCAGGCGGGCGCCGAGCAACTGGTTGCCGTCGAGCGACATGGACACCGCCGGGCTGTTCAGCACGGTATTGGCAATGCCGGGCAGGGTGAAGCGGGAGTGGATATCCGTTTGCTGCGGCATGATCAGGAAGTAATTGTCGATGTTGAGCACCGGCACGCGGGCAAAGCGCACCGAGGTGGTGGCGTAGACGGCGGTGACCAGCGGGCCTTCGATGACTTCCTCAATGCGCGGGCTGAGGTTGCTGTTGTCCAGCGTGATGCGTGAACGATCGCCGAGCACGCCGGCGCTCAGTCGAATCTTCAGCGTGTCGAGAATGCTTTGCGGGCGGCCTCCGGGGCTCTCATAGCCACGGAAGAAGAAGTCATTCCACACCAGCAGATTGTCCGGCGCCATATTGAGCTGATAGTGGGTGCTCTTGATCTGCATGCGCTCGCGGTCAAACCGCACGTAGCGTTGTGTGGCCTGCTGGTAGGCATTGCGCACCACATAGAAATAGGCGTCGCCATCGTCGTGCCGGACGCGCAATTCGCCAACCACATTCTCTGTGGAGTGTGACAGCGCGGCGGCGTCCAGCGCTTCGCCGGCGTCCTGGGCATCCAGAAACAGGCGATCCCCGGCGTTGATGCGGCCGGGCTGGCCGGCCCAGCGTGTGCTGCGGTCGCTGCGAAACGCCGGCAGGCCGTCTTCCGACCAGGGCAGCCACTGGTGGGGCACCGGACGAAGCTGGCCCTGGCTGGCGCTGAACACGGAAAACTGCGCGGTGGGCTGGCCGACCAGCGGGCCGAGGTCGCGGCCGCTGAGTTGCAGCAGGTGCGCCTGGGCGGCGGGCGGCAGCAGGCTGCTCAGGAGGAAAGCTGAACAGAACAGGCGAAGCAAAAGGGTGATGGTCATTTTTCTTATAAGAATAATGGCTGGGGCTGAAACGCCATCATTGGTATTTCCGGGCTGCAGGTCAATGCCAGTCAGCCCGAAAAGTGCGCCTTGCTGTCAATGACCTCCATCACAGAGGACGTGCGTGCCGACAAGCGGTTCAGCGCAGCTCATCGCGGTCGCGGAAGTGCGCCAGTGCTGCAGGGTTGGCCAGTGCGTTCAGGTTCGTCACCGGGCGGCCGTGAATGATTTCGCGCACGGCCAGTTCGACGATCTTGCCCGACACGGTGCGCGGAATTTCTGGCACCTCGAGGATCACCGCCGGCACATGACGCGGGCTGGCGCCTTCACGGATCGCCTTGCGCAGGCGGGCGCGCAGGGTGTCGTCCAGCGTCACACCGGGTTGTGGTACGACAAACAGCACCACGCGCACATCGCCATCCCATTCCTGGCCGACCACAATGCTTTCCCGGACTTCTTCCAGCGATTCCACCTGACGGTAGATTTCCGCTGTGCCGATACGCACGCCGCCGGGGTTGAGCACGGCATCGGAACGGCCATGGATCACCATGCCTTGCCAGCCGTCATGCGGGCGCAACTCGGCGTAGTCGCCGTGCGCCCAGACGTTCTCGAAACGGCTGAAGTATGCCTTCTGGTAGCGGCTGCCGTCGGCATCGCGCCAGAAACCCACCGGCATGGAGGGGAAGGGCGCACGACAGACCAGCTCGCCTTTTTCGCCCATGACCGGCTCGCCGGCATCGTTGAATACGGCCACGTCCATGCCCAGGCCGAGGCATTGCAGTTCACCGCGATAGACCGGCAGCAACGGATTGCCGAGGGCAAAACAGGAAATAATGTCAGTGCCGCCGGAAATAGAGCTGAGCTGCACCTGTTCGCTGATGGCCTGATACACGAAATCGAAGCTTTCGTGCAGCAACGGTGAGCCGGTGGAAAACAGCACGCGCAAGGCGGACAGATCGAATTTTTCGCGCGGTATTAGGCCGGATTTTTCCACCGCCTGAATGAATTTGGCGCTGGTGCCGAAGTGGGTCACGCGCTCACGCGCGGCCAGGTCGAACAGGCGACCGGTATCCGGCCAGGCCGGGTTGCCGTCGTACAGCACCAGGGTGGCGCCGGTTTGCAGGCCGGCCACCAGCCAGTTCCACATCATCCAGCCGCAGGTGGTGAAGTAGAACAGCCGGTCGCCCCGACGCAGGTCGCCGTGCAGGGCGTGTTCTTTTGCGTGTTGCAGCAGCGTGCCGCCGGCGCCGTGAACGATGCACTTGGGCTGGCCGGTGGTGCCGGAGGAATACAGGATATACAGCGGATGTTCGAACGGCAGCAGAGCATAGTCTGGCACGTCGAGCGCGCCATCGAGCCAGGTCTGCCAGTCCTGCGTGTCCGGCAGGCGTTGCTCGCCGGTGGCGATCTGCACCACGGTGGCGGACGGCAGGCCGGCGCGAATCTGTGTGGCGCGCTCGGTCAGATCAATCCACTTGCCGTTGTAGTGATAGCCGTCGGTGAGCAGCAGAACGCTGGGTTCGATCTGGCCAAAACGATCCAGCACGCCGCTGACGCCAAAATCCGGCGAGCAGGACGACCAGACGGCGCCGATCCAGGCGCTGCCGAGGGCGGCAATGACCGCTTCCGGCCCGTTTGGCAGCCAGCCGGCGACGCGGTCCCCGGGCATCACGCCAGCCTGTTTCAGCCGCGCGGCGAACTGGCCGGCGGCGCGGCGTAATGCATCGAAGCTCAGGCGGCGCTGCTGGCCGTTTTCGGTTTCGCTGATCAGGGCGATGTCGTGCGGCTGTGCGTCGGCGTGGCGCAGCAGGTTCTGCGCATAGTTCAGGCGCAGGTTCGGGAACCAGCGTGTCTCGCGCAGATGCACGCCGGGTTGTATCGCCGGTGCGGTGTCGCCCTCGGCGATCAGGCTGCAGAAGTGATAGACCTGTTGCCAGAACCGGTCGCTGTCGCGCACCGACCATTGATGCAGTGCCGCATAGTCGGCAAAGCTCTGCCCGGTGGCCGCTTCCGCGTCACGAATGAACTGCGCCAGCCGTGTGTCGGCGGCGCGCCGGGCATCCGGTTGCCACAACGGTGTGCTCATCCTGCGTTCTCCGTGTCGTCCGCTTCGAACACCGCCAGCAGGGCGCCTTCGTTGACGGTATCGCCGGCGGCGAAAGGCAACTCGCGTACCACGCCGGCCGCTGGCGCCCGCAGCGTGTGTTCCATTTTCATCGCTTCCATGGTGATCACGGCGGCGCCCGCGTCAACCCGGCTGCCGGCGCTGACGTGGCAGGCCACCACCGTGCCGTTCATCGGGGCGGCAAACGCGGCGCCCCGCGTGGCATCGTCGGCGTTGCCCAGGTCCGGGTTCAGCAGCAGGGTGTCGGTGTGGCCGTGGCTGAAGAGATGCATGCGCTCGCCGTCGAGCCGCGCGTTGGCGCTCAGGCTGCGTGATGTGTGGTTGTCGGTGAGGCGCCCCGTGCTGCGCTGCCAGTGCAGCGACAGGCGTTGATCATCGCAGCGTGCCTTCAGGGCCTCGTCAGCGCCTTCCAGCGTGACGGTATGCACACTGTCGTCCAGCAACAGGGTCGCGACAAAACGTGGTGGCGCCAGATGCTGCCAGCCGCTCAGTTGCGACCACGGATCGTCGTCGGCGCGGGCATGCAACTGGTCGCGCCAGCACAGTGCCGCGGCACACAGGCGCAGCGGCAGGCTGTCGTCGGCCACGCCGGTGGCGGGCTGGTGTTGTTCCAGAAAACGGGTGGAGAGCTCGGCCTGCGCAAACGCAGGATGCTGGAGCACGCTGATCAGGAACGGAATATTGTGGCGGATACCGGAAATGCGTGTGTGGGACAGGGCCTGGGCCAGCCGGCGGCGGGCCTGGTCGCGGTCGTCACCAAAGCAGATGATCTTCGCCAGCATCGGGTCGTAATGATCGCTGACCCGGTCGCCTTCGCCAAAGCCGGTGTCCACGCGCAGGCCGGTCTGCTGTGGCCATTCGCACACGGCCAGCACGCCCGAGGAGGGCATGAACTGGCGTGCCGGGTCTTCGGCATACAACCGCACTTCCATGGCGTGGCCCTGGATGCGCAAGTCGGCCTGCTGTTTCGGCAACGCACCGCCGGCGGCCACGGTCAGCTGCCAGGCCACCAGATCTTCGCCGGTAATCAGTTCCGTGACCGGATGCTCCACCTGCAGGCGGGTGTTCATTTCCATGAAATAGAACTGGCCGTCGGGGGCGAGCAGGAATTCCACGGTGCCGGCACCGTGATAATCGATCGCCTGGGCGGCCCGCACGGCGGCCTCGCCCAACTGTTGGCGCAGGGCGTCACTGACACCGGGGGCCGGGGCTTCTTCGATAATTTTTTGATGACGGCGCTGCACAGAACAGTCGCGCTCGAACAGGTGCACGGCGTTGCCGTGGCGGTCGGCGAAGACCTGCACTTCCACATGGCGTGCCTGTTCCAGATAACGCTCCAGCAGTACGCGATCATCATTGAAGGCGCCACGGGCTTCGCGGCGGGCGGCGGCCAGTGCATCGGCAAAGTCGTCGGCGCGCTGCACGACGCGCATGCCCTTGCCGCCGCCACCGGCCACGGCCTTGATCAACAGGGGAAAGCCGATGTCGCCGGTGGCGGCGAGCAGGTCGTCATCGCTCGCGCCTTCGCGATCAAAGCCGGGCAGCACTGGCACCTGATGCTGCGCCATGTGCTGCCGGGCAGCCGCTTTGTCGCCCATCAGCTGGATGGCCCTGGTGCCGGGGCCGACAAAGATCAGGCCGGCGGTGTCACAGGCTTTGGCGAACGCGGCGTTTTCAGACAGAAAGCCGTAGCCGGGGTGGATCGCGTCGGCGCCACTTTGCTGCGCTGCGGCGATTACCTTTTCGATATCAAGGTAGCTCTCCCGCGCCGCCGCCGGCCCCAGGCGTATCGCCTGATCGGCCTGTATCACATGCGGCAGGGTGGCGTCGGCGTCGGAATAGACGGCGACGGTTTCGATGCCCAGTGCGCGGCAGGTGCGGATAATGCGGCAGGCGATTTCGCCCCGGTTGGCGATCAGCAGACGGTGGATCATGCGCGAGCTCCCGTGACGTTAGTGTGGCCGCCAACTTGGCGCGCGTTTTTCCAGAAAGGCACTCAGGCCCTCGCGGCCTTCGTCGGTGCTGCGCAGGCCGGCGATCAGTTCCGCCGTCCAGGCGATCAGCTCATCGCTGGCCGGTTGCCCGGCCACCTTGTCGACGATCTCGCGGGCTTTCAATTGCGCGTTCGGTGCGCCAGCCAGTAATGCCTCGATACAGCGGTCTACCGCTGCGTCCAGTTCGGCTTCCGGCACAGCTTCGTGGGCCATGCCGATCTGCACGGCGCGGGCCGCGTCGATCACTTCGGCGGTCATGAAATAACGCCGCGCCTGGCGCGCGCCGATGGCGCGCACGACGTAAGGCGAAATCACGGCGGGCAGCAGGCCGATGCGCACTTCGCTCAGGCAGAAGCGGGCGGTGTCGGCGGCGATGGTGATGTCGCTGGCGCAGGCGAGGCCGGTGGCACCGCCGTAGGCTGCGCCCTGCACGCGGGTGATCACCGGTTTGGCGGCGCGATCAATCGTGCTCATCAGCGCGGCAAGCCGCGCGGCGTCGGCGCGGTTTTCGTCCCAGTTCTTGTCGGCCATGCGGCGCATCCAGCCCAGGTCGCCGCCGGCACTGAAATGTTTGCCGGCGCCGGCCAGCACGATCACCCGGGCGTCGCTGTCACCGGCTTCGGTGACACAGCGGATGATGTCTTCGATCAGTGCATCGTCAAAGGCATTGAGTTTGTCCGGCCGGTTCAGAGTGATGCGGGCCACCGGGCCGTCGTACTGCAGCAGAATGCTCATGGCGGAAATCCTGTTACATGCGGAACACGCCGTAGCGTGTTTCAGTGATGGGGGCGTTCAGGCTGGCCGACAGGCACAGGCCGAGCACATCGCGGGTGCTGGCCGGGTCGATGATGCCGTCGTCCCACAGCCGCGCGCTGGCGTAATAGGGGCGGGCCATCTGGTCGTACTGCTCGACCATGGATTGCTGGAAGGCTTTCGCCTCGTCCTCGCTCCACTGTTCGCCTTTTTTCTTCAGCGATGCCTGGCGCACCTGTGTCAGCACACTGGCGGCCTGTTCACCGCCCATGACGGAAATACGGGCGTTGGGCCACATGAACATGAAACGCGGGTCGTAGGCGCGGCCGCACATGCCGTAGTTGCCGGCGCCGTAGCTGCCGCCGGTGACCACGGTGAATTTCGGCACGCTGGCACAGGCCACGGCGTTGACCATCTTGGCGCCGTGCTTGGCAATGCCTTCGGCCTCATATTTTTTGCCGACCATAAAGCCGTTGATGTTCTGCAGAAAGAGCAGCGGAATGCCGCGCTGGTTGCACAGCTCGATAAAGTGCGCGCCCTTGAGGGCGGACTCGGAAAACAGAATGCCGTCGTTGGCCAGGATGCCGACCGGGAAACCATGAATGCGGGCAAAGCCGGTCACCAGGGTGGTGCCGTAGCGGGCCTTGAATTCGTCCAGCTCGGAGCCGTCGACGATGCGGGCGATAATTTCCCGCGCCGGCATCGGCTGCCGCGTGCTCGGCGGAATGATGCCGTAGAGTTCCTCCGGGTCGTACACCGGCGATACGGGGGGCGCCATGTCCAGTTGCTGCGGCTTGCGCCAGTTCAGACGCGAGACGGCCTGCCGCGCCAGTGCCAGCGCATGGGCTTCGTCTTCGGCCAGGTGATCGGCCACGCCGGATTGTTCACAGTGCAGGGCGGCGCCGCCGAGTTCCTCGGCGCTGACTTCTTCGCCTGTGGCGGCTTTGACCAGCGGCGGGCCGGCCAGGAAAATGGTGCCCTGGTTTTTCACCATGATGGTTTCATCGGCCATGGCCGGCACATAGGCGCCACCGGCAGTGCAGGAGCCGAGCACCACCGCAATTTGCGGAATGCCGCGTGCAGACATGTTCGCCTGGTTGAAGAAGATCCGGCCGAAATGTTCGCGGTCAGGAAAAACTTCGTCCTGGCGCGGCAAATTGGCGCCGCCGGAATCCACCAGGTAAATGCAGGGCAGGCGGTTTTCCGCCGCGATGGCCTGGGCGCGCAGGTGTTTTTTTACCGTCAGCGGATAATAGCTGCCGCCTTTTACGGTGGGGTCGTTGGCGACGATCATGCATTCCACGCCGTGCACGCGGCCGATGCCGCCGACGCAGCCGGCGGCGGGCACGTCTTCACCGTACACATCCAGCGCGGCCAGCGGCGACAACTCCAAAAAGGGCGAGCCGGGGTCCAGCAGGCGCGCGATCCGCTCGCGCACCGGCAGTTTGCCCTGGCTGCGCAGGCGTGCCTCGGCAGCTTCGCCGCCGCCGTGGGCAATGTGTGCCAGCCTGTGCTGCAGTTCTGTTTTCAGCGTCAGGTTGTGCGCACGGTTGGCGGCGAAGTCGTCGCTGCCGGTGTTGATACGGGAAATGATTCTGGGCATGGTGGCTCCGGCCGCGCTCAGGCGGTTTCCTTGAACAGCTCGCGGCCGATCAGCATGCGACGGATCTCGCTGGTGCCGGCACCGATCTCGTACAGTTTGGCGTCGCGCAGCAGGCGGCCGGTGGGGTAGTCGTTGATATAGCCGTTGCCGCCCAGGCACTGGATCGCTTCCAGCGCCATTTTGGTGGCGTTTTCGGCGCAATAGAGGATCACACCGGCGGCATCCTTGCGGCTGCTTTCGCCACGGTCGCAGGCCTGCGCCACGGCATACAGGTAGGCGCGGCTGGCGTTCAGGGTGACGTACATGTCGGCCAGTTTGCCCTGCATGAGCTGGAATTCACCGATGCTCTGGCCGAACTGCTTGCGCTCGTGCAGGTAGGGCACCACCACGTCCAGTGCGGCCTGCATGATGCCGACGGCGCCGCCGGCCAGCACGGTGCGCTCGTAATCAAGGCCGCTCATCAGCACGCGCACCCCATCGTTGAGCTTGCCGAGCACGTTTTCTTCCGGCACTTCGCAATCCTCGAACACCAGCTCACAGGTGTTGGAGCCGCGCATGCCGAGCTTGTCCAGCTTCTGGGCGCGGGAAAAACCGGGAAAATCACGTTCGACAATAAAGGCCGTGATGCCGCGCGGGCCGGCACTGGTGTCGGTTTTGGCATAGATCACGTAGGTGTCGGCATCCGGCCCGTTGGTGATCCACATCTTGTTGCCGTTGAGGACGTAACGGTCGCCGCGCTTGTCGGCGCGCAGCTTCATGCTTACCACGTCCGAACCGGCGCCCGGCTCGCTCATGGCCAGTGCGCCGACGTGTTCGCCGGAGGTCAGCTTTGGCAGGTAGCGGGCTTTCTGGGCGTCGCTGCCGTTCAGGGATATCTGGTTCACGCACAGGTTGGAGTGCGCGCCGTAGGAAAGACCAATGGAGGCCGAGGCACGGGAGATTTCTTCCATGACCAGCGTGTGGGCCAGATAGCCCATGCCCGCGCCGCCGTATTCTTCGCTGGCGGTGACGCCGAGCACGCCCAGGTCACCCAGCTTGCGCCACATCGGCATTGGGAAGGCGTTGTCGCGGTCCACGTCGGCAGCAATCGGCATGATTTCCTTTTCGGCGAAGGCACGCACGCTGTCGCGCAGGGCGGTCAGTGTCTCGTCGAAATTGAATTGCAGGGTGGGGTAGAGGCTCATGGCGTGCTTCCTCACGGAGATGGCTCAGTTGTGATGGGTAATGCGCTGCATGGTTTCCCGGCAGCGCTGTTCGGCTTCGTCCAGTTCCAGTTGCATGACCTCGATGTCATGCAGTTGCTGGGTCAGTTGCGCGCGCTTCTCGTGGATCTTGTCCATCAGCGCCTGCAACTGGCCACGGTTGTTGTCGCTGGCCGGGTTGTACAGTTCGATCAGCTCGCGGCTTTCCGCCAGCGAAAAGCCGAGGCGCTTGCCGCGCAGGATCAGTTTCAGCCGGACCCGGTCGGCGGGGCTGTAGATACGCGTCTGGCCCCGGCGCCGTGGTGTCAGCAGCCCCATGTCCTCGTAGAAACGGATCGTGCGGGTGGTGACATCCAGCTCCCGGGCCAGTTCGCCGATGCTGAAGGTGCGGGCATCCGGGCGGGGCTGGGGGGTGTTTTTGGTCTGGCTCATGCTGCGCAACGGTAGCGGAAGTTTACGTTAACGTAAAGTGCTGTCCGCAGCCCCGGAAAGCCGCGCCAGCGCTTGTCCGACAAGGGGTAGCCGGCCCCGTGAGCCGGTGGTAACGTAGCGCGTCATCGCGGGGCCGGTTTCCTGCTTTCTTTAACAGGTTCAGCCTGGAAACCGGGTGCGGTCCCGCCAGCGACGCCTGCGCCATGAGGGCGGTGTGGCGGGGGGTTAGGTTGCAACAGGCCCGGGCCTGGGAGATGGCGCTGCATGAATCGCTCTGCCGTATCGGCCAGCAAGGACCGTAAGGTCCTGCGCAGGATTGACTTCGGGGCCGCCAGAACGTCCGTCGCGGGCGTCCTGGCGGCCCTTGCCGTTTTTGCCCTGATCGGCTTCTGGGGGCGGCTGTATTACGACTTCGAGGGGCTGGTGCTCGGCTTCGGGCTGATGGTCCTGCTGGTCACGGCCTACCGGTTGCTCATTGTGGCGCGCTTTGATGCGCTCTATGCATCGGGGCCGGCGCGCTGGCGCCGTCTGTTCGGCATCGGCCTGCTGGCACATGCCTGCGTCTGGGGCGCGCTGTTCGGCACCGTGACGGTGCTGTACGGCATCGGCTTCAATTTCTTCGCCGTGGCGCTGTACAACATCGGTGTCACCACGGCGCTGTCCAGTGCCTGGATGGCGGCGTTGCCGACCCGGCAAGTGTATATCGGCCTGATGTTTGCACCGGGCATCGTGGCGCTGGCCCTCAGCGGCGCCCCCCAGGGCATCATCCTGGCGCTGCTGTTGGCCGTGTATGCTCTCTACCTTTACCGCATGTTTGCCAACCTCTACGACACCTTCTGGCACGCGCTGGCGCGTGAGCGGCGGCCTGCGCTGTCGCAGGGCGCGGTCGCCGGCGTGGTACCGCGCTCGGGGCAGGATATCCAGCTCAGCCTGGTGTACCGGCTGGCGCATGAGCTGCGCACGCCGATGAACAGCATGCTCGGCATGCTGGCGCTGCTCGACGAAACCGAGTTGTCGAAAGAACAGAAGGAATACCATCAGGTCGCTTCCCAATCGGGCAAGTTACTGCTGTCGCTGATTGATGATGTGCTCGACTACAGCCGCATCCTGACTGGCCGCATCGTGCTGAACCCGGATTTCTTTGATCTGCGTTCGGCGCTGGAGCAGTCACTGGATGCCTACGGGCATATCGCCCAGGGCAAGGGCATTGAACTGACCTGCGTCATGAGCCGCCACCTGCCGCGCCGGGTGCGTGGCGACCGCGAGCGTATCCTGCAGGTGATGAACAACCTGCTCAGCAACGCGATCAAGTTTTCCGAGCGTGGCGAGATTCGTGTGGAAGTGGATTTCCAGGGCGATACCGATCGCGAAGGCATGCTGCAACTGCGTGTGCGCGACCAGGGCATCGGCATGGAACCGGAGACGGCACGGCAATTGTTCGAGGATCAGTTCCTCGGCCCTGACCCGGACCCGTTCAGTAATCGGCAGGGTGGCTTCGGCCTGCTGGTGTGCAAGGGGCTGGTGGAAGCCATGTCCGGACGCATCGGCGTCGACAGCGAGACCGGGCAGGGCAGTTGCTTCTGGTTGAGCCTGCCGATGCAGGCGCAGCCGGATGTGGGTGACCGGCCCGACCTGCGCCGGGTGCTGCGCGATAAGCGACTGCTGGTGGCCGGTGCCGCCAGCGGTACCGGCGAGATGCTGGTGGAAGAACTGGACGCACTGGAAGGCCAGTGCACGCTGGCCGAGGATTACGATGATGCCTTGCAGGCGCTGCGGGCCGGCCATCGCGACAAACAGGAATACACGCTGCTGCTGGTCGACACCTGGCTGCGCCGTGACAGCGCCCTGAACCTGTGCCGCACCGTATACGGTGACCCGGCGTTGCAGGGCGTGCAGGTGCTGCTCTGCGTGGGGGTGGACGAACGCAGCCACAGCGCGGTACAGAAACTGGTGCAGCAATACGACCTGCCGGTGCTGACCAAACCGCTGCACCGGACCGGCCTGCGCATGCTGTTGTCGACGCTGTACGGCCTGGAAGACCCGCAGGCCAGCGACACTGGCTATCAGGAAACCGACGAAGACCGGGCGCGCCGTCGTGACTACCGTTTGCTGCTGGTGGAAGACAACGAAGTCAATCAACTGGTGATCCGCGGCATGCTCGGCAAGCTCGGCTATCAGGTGAAAACCGTCAGCAACGGCGAAACAGCCCTGGCGCTGCTGGAGCAGGAACACTTCGACCTGATGCTGCTCGATTGCATGATGCCGGACATGGACGGCTTTGATGTGGCGCGGCATGTGCGCGAATTCGAACGTGCCCATGCGCCAGCCTCGAAGCTGGACAGCCTCGACGGCATCCCCCGGGTGCCGATCATCGCCATCACCGCCAACACCATGGAAGGCGTACAGGCCCGCTGC
The DNA here is from genome assembly GCF_009846755.1 of Alcanivorax sp. S71-1-4. Classification (GTDB taxonomy): domain Bacteria; phylum Pseudomonadota; class Gammaproteobacteria; order Pseudomonadales; family Alcanivoracaceae; genus Isoalcanivorax. Next base: position 31,949 of record NZ_AQOR01000014.1, on the reverse strand, counting down.
CTGGCCGCCGGCATGGACGATTTCCTGGCCAAGCCGGTGCAGATCGAACAACTGGAAACCGTGCTGCGCCACTGGTTACCGCCCGAGGCGCCGCAACCGCAGGATGATGAAGACGACGATGTCCCGGTCGAGGGAGTGCCCCGGCCATGACGACGCATCGCGCACTGGTGCTGGGCGCCACCGGCCTTATCGGCCGCCATCTGTTGCGGGCATTACTGGATTCGCCGCACTGGCAGAGCGTGCAGGTGCTGACGCGGCGGCCGCTGGGGTTCCGTCACGACAAGCTGCATGAAACGGTGCTGCCGCTGGAGCAGATGGCCAGCCGGCCGGACCTGTTCGCCGTGGACGACGTGTTCTGCTGCCTGGGCACCACCTTGCGTGCAGCCGGTTCGCGGTCCGCATTCCGGCAGGTGGATTTCGATTATTGCGTGCAGGCGGCAGAACTGGCCCGGGCTCAGGGTGCGGATCATTTTCTGGTGGTCTCCGCCGTCAATGCCAGCGCCCGCTCCCGGGTGTTTTATTCGCGCACCAAGGGACAAATGGAAGAGGCCGTCGAGGCGCTGGATTTTCGTGCCCTGACGATCATGCAGCCATCGCTGCTGCTGGGGGACCGCAGTGAATTCCGCACTGGCGAACGATTGGCTGCCGCCGGCATGCAACTGCTGCGCCCCGTGCTGGGCTGGACCGATGCCGACTGGCTGCCGGTAGAAGCGGCCACCGTGGCCCGGGCGATGCTGGTGGCTGCGCGAGAGCCGGTCAGTGGCGTGCGCCGGCTGCGCTACAGCGACATACAGCGTCTGGCAGGCATCAACTGAATTTCGAACAGTGCGGTGTCAGGTGCCGCACCCACACACAAGAGGTGAACCACCGTGGATTTTGTGACCTGCGATCTTTGTGACGACCATGCCGAAGACGTCGCTGTCGTGACCGGCCTGTCCTGGCGCAGCTTCGGAGGCCGCAGCGCCTTCGGCGGCCAGATCGATACCGTGAAGTGCTTCGAGGACAATTCCCGCGTCAAGGAACAGCTGGCCACGCCGGGCAAAGGCAAGGTGTTGCTGGTCGATGGCGGCGGTTCCCTGCGCAATGCGCTGATCGGCGACATGATCGCGGAAAACGCCGTGGAAAACGGCTGGGAAGGGGTCATCATCTACGGCGCCTGCCGCGATGTGGACGCCCTGGCGCAGCTGGACATTGGCGTCATCACGCTGGGCTGCGTGCCGATCAAGAGCGTGCGCCGGGGCGAAGGCCAGTTGAATATTCCGGTGAGCTTCGGTGGCGTGACGTTTCAGCCGGGGCAGTGGGTCTATGCCGACAATAATGGCGTTATCGTGGCGGACAAGGCGTTGGTATAACCGTCACCCTGAACGCAGAAACAGAAACGGGGCCAGCGCGGCCCCGTTTTTTTTGCACGACAGGACTATTCAAACGCCTGCTGCATCTGCTCCGCCTGGAGAAGGTACTGTTGATACGCCGGCAGGCTGATGGCAGCAAAAATCCCCAGCACAACGAACAGCAGGGGCAGCAGCGCGAGCACCACCACGCCCTTTGTATTGGCGACGGGCGCCGGGCCATAGCGATTGGCACCGGCCGTGCCACGTGCGAACAGCAGCACCAGCACCATGATGACGTTGACCAGCGGAATCAGCATCAGCAATGACAGCCAGCCGCTCTGGTCGATGTCATTCAGGCGCCGCACCATATAGCCAAAGGTCATGACCAGCAGGGCGATGTAGACCAGCCCGAGAGGAATGAACATCAGCGGGCCGGGTGCTTCGCCATTGAACAGGCCCGAGAACGCGAAAATCGCGAAGATCACCGGATAGGTCAGCAGCGACAGCCCCATGCAGTAAGCGAGATAACGCAGCCGCCCGATGCGGCCGGACAGGCTCAGAAAGCGGGGCTGGTAAGTCGCGAAGGCCGGATCGGCCGGCGCCGAGGCAGGCGCCTGGTAATGATTGTTCATCCCTGTTTCCCCCAGAAGAAAATTGGCCAAATGAATAGGCCCGCCAGGTTGGCGAGCGAAGCTCACTATAGCTGGATTTGTCCTGCGCCAGAAGATCAGGGCAGGCAGCTTATGAGCCGGTCTGTACAAATTTCATGTTTGGCTGTGGCAGGGTGGCTCGACTAGAAGGCATTGGTGCGGAGTTTTTCCCATTGTATTGGGGAGGCGGTTTTCTGGTGGCAAGCATTGCACAATGGCCCTGCGTTTTTACAGTGACAAGACATCCGGCAGGACGGCGTGCGCGTTCAGCCCAGCATGGGACGCATGTGCTCGCGATAAATGCAGGCTTCTCGGCAAATAGAAGTCTTTGGTGGGTGAAAGGTTGCTGTAATTTCCCTTTGAAGAATGAAAGAGGGCATGAGCCTGTTTTTCCTTGGGTGATTGCTTTTTGATATCATAAAAAAATGTTTTGATATTATCTGTATTTGTATAAGATCTGAAGAAATTAGAAGAAACATAATCAGAAAAATAAGGTGCGCCATGATTCTTTTTCCCGGGGATAAGTGCTCTTCTCCTTCCGTTTTGTCTCCTTCTTGTTCCCGATATTTGAATCACGAAATGGCGTGCAGCCGTTCTTTGACAATATGAAGGGAGTATCCTGATGAAGTCCAAGTGGGCAGGCATTGCTTTGACGAGTGTGCTGTTAAGCGCCGGGGGCGCAACGGCAGATATGGAGTTGCCAGGCTATACTTTGAGCAGGCTGCCAATTTCTCTGGCAAGGCAGCTGCTTGATACCAACGGCAATCCCCGGCTTATCGTTCCGTCCTTTGTAAGCGACGGCGGCATTATGGGAGGCATGAGATTTACCTGGCAACCAAAGCCATTGTCCGCAGGCGGTACAGTGGGTCTGGTCAGTGAAAGTGGGTATCTGTATGACTTGAACAGCAAGACATATATTGCGCAGCAGATCGCCAATCACGTGGTTTCTTATGTTGGAGACGATCAATACATCGGCAAGCGGTTGCATCCGAACGGTCAGTATTGGCAAACACTGCGTTGTGATATTGATGGGCTGGTCAAGCGTGCCAGCTCGGACATCTACGATAATCCAAGTTGTACAGTAATAGACAACGATTTTCTGGACCAGACACCTGCCGGCGGCCAAGCCTTGCCGAACGAGTACTGGCCGGCGATCTATATTTCGTCAAATATTATTGGCAGTGCTGGTTTGAGTTATACCGCCACAAATCGTCATGCGAGCTCAATGGTGGCAGACTTGCCGGATGATTCTGACGGCTTTGGCGATAGTGCGAACCTTTATCACAGTGATAACTCAATGCAGGCTTTTGACGCTGCGTTTCAGTCTCTGATCAGTTATCCGGCGGATGCGAATAACCCCGTTCTTGGGGCGCTCAATGGAAAGGATGTTGCCTGGGTGTGGGTGACGGGGGCTGGCCCGGTCCCGGATGAGCTGTACCAGTTTACCTATGAGGGGAGTGGTGTTTATCAAACGACAACAATTACATTGACTGCCCTGGATGACAATGGAGACTATGCGCGAGTCCTCGGCTTTTCCAAGGATGGTGATGTTGTAACAAACATTGGTCGGTGTCATTTTTCCAGCGGCTGCGTGACGATGGATGTATTTGATGATCCGATAGCCCTGGATGCCTACTCGCCAGCATTGCTGAACAACGGAGTGTGGCTGGGTAGCACCTTGGCAGGTGTCCCGGGTGGGCCTGGCGCAATTGATGTGAGGTCGTCGACACCTGCTTTCTATAACCTGATCGAAATCATCCATGATCGTTTTGGCGAAACTGTCGCAACTGCGCCGAGTTATTATTTTCCTGGCTACCCATCGTCTAACAGTACAATAAATATGAATTGGGCGGCGAGTGAGTCTGGGAAATATATTGTCGTGGCGGCGAAAGATGAAAACGGGAATGATCGGGTTTACCTGTTTGAGGAACAATGATGTTGCCGGTTATTTCGTCATACCAAGGATAAGGGGCTGATGTGACTGCGTCCTTGTGGCGAAGTGCTTTTCGGATCCCTCTCCGGCAATGCAGGTTGTTGCTATAAACAAAAAACGGGGCCAACAGGCCCCGTTTTCAGTGCAATGCAAGCGCTTGCCTTACGGCAGCAGATGCTTCACCGCATCACGCTCTTCAGCCAGCTCTTTCTCGGTGGCTTCCATCCGGCCACGGGAGAAATCATTCACGTCCAGGCCCTGAACGATTGCCCAGTCGCCGTCCTTGCAGGTGCACGGGAAGGAGTAGATCAGGCCTTCCTGGATACCGTAGGAACCGTCGCTGTAAATGCCCATGGACACCCAGTCGCCGTCGGCAGTGCCCAGTGCCCAGGTGCGCATGTGGTCGATGGCAGCGGAGGCAGCGGAAGCTGCGGAAGAGGCGCCACGTGCCTTGATGATGGCGGCGCCGCGTTGTTGTACTTCCGGAATGTAGGTGCCTTCGTACCAGTCCTGTTCAACCAGGTCCACGGCCACTTTGCCGTCGACCGTGGCGTGGTGCAGGTCCGGGTACTGGGTGGAGGAGTGGTTGCCCCAGATGGTCATTTTCTTCACGTCGTTCACGGTCTTGCCGACTTTGGCCGCCAGTTGCGCCATGGCACGGTTGTGGTCCAGGCGGGTCATGGCGGTGAACTGACGCGGGTTGATGTCCGGCGCGTTGCGCTGGGCGATCAGGGCGTTGGTGTTGGCCGGGTTGCCGACGACCAGCACCTTGATGTCGCGGCTGGCCACTTCGTTGATGGCCTTGCCCTGCACCGAGAAGATGGCGGCGTTGGCTTCCAGCAGGTCTTTGCGCTCCATGCCCGGGCCGCGCGGACGGGCGCCGACCAGCAGGGCATACTGGGCATCCTTGAAAGCAACTTTCGGATCATCGGTCTGCACGATACCGGCCAGCAGCGGGAAGGCACAGTCGTCCAGTTCCATGGCCACGCCCTTGAGGGCTTCCAGGGCCGGGGTGATTTCCAGCAGTTGCAGGATCACCGGCTGGTCTTTGCCGAGCATGTCGCCGGAGGCAATGCGGAACAGCAGGGAATAGCTGATCTGGCCTGCGGCACCAGTGACTGCAACGCGTACGGGTGCTTTCATGAACAATCTCCATCAGTCGCCTGTGGGCGGATTAAAGGGGCAGCTCCTATCCGACGCTTTGTGGGCACGAGTGGGCGGAGACCCCGGGCGGCGCGCATTATAAAGGACTGGGCCTGGGTCCGCACCTGGGCGGGCACCAGACCTGGGTCGGGGGCCGCAGGCAGGCACGCAACACAGGCAACAGTGCAAGACAAGGAGTCGTGAATGGGCACGGAGGCAGAGGTCATTGTGGTGGGCAGCGGGCCGGCGGGCACGGCGGCGGTGCTGGATCTGGTCCGGGCCGGGCACGATGTGCTCTGGCTGGACCGGCTGCCCGGCGCGCGGCCCAAGCCTTGCGCCGGGGGGCTGACCCCGAAAGCGGCAGCACGGCTGCGTGCGGACGTGAGCCCGGTGGTGCGTGAGCGCACGCCGGTGATCCGCATGAGCTGGCGTGGCTACCGGGCGTCGGATTTTCGTGGCAGCGACGACGTATGCCTGCTGACACACCGCCCGGAACTGGATGACTGGCACCGTGGGCTGGCGTGCGCGGCGGGCGCCGTGATAACGCCCGTGCGGCGTTTGCTGCGGCTGCGGCAGGACACTCAAGGCGTGTCGCTCACTGTGCTGGACGAGCGCGACACCGTGTGCACCTGGCGGGCCCGCTGGCTGATTGCCGCTGACGGAGCCCACAGCCCGGTGCGCCGGCTGGTGCTGGGCCAGGGCGCCGTGCCGGTGGCGGTGGCGCTGGAAGGGTTGCTGGCCCGTGATGTGTGTCGCCGCTGGCCGGGCATGCAGTTTGATTTTGGTGAAGTGGCGGGGGGGTATGGCTGGCTGTTTCCCAAGGGCGACCACGTGAACGTGGGCCTGTACTGCTGGCATCCGGGCGTCACGCTGGGACAGCCGCAATTGCTCGACTATGCCCGCCGCACCCTGGGCAGTGACGCGCTGACGGATATCCAGGGCTATCCCATTGCCACGCACGGTGATCAGCTGCCGCTGAGCGCTGGCCGGGTGCTGTTTGCCGGCGATGCGGCCGGGCTGGCCGAGCCGTTGCTGGGGGAGGGGATCTATGGTGCCCTGCTCAGTGGCCAGCAGGCTGCGGCGGCGGTGCTGAATGAGGATGCGGCGTCTGTCTACGCGCGCCAGATGGCGCGCTGGCGCCTGGAGCTACGGCACACGCGCCAGATAACGCGCCTGTTTTACGGCACCCTGCCGCTGGCGTTCGGGGTGCTCACACACCTGCTGAAATCGCCGCTCATGGAAGGCGCCGCCGCTGGCCTGACGCTGGTGCAGAGCAAACGGCGCTGGCTTACAGCCGCTGCTGCTCGCGCCAGCTCACCGGCGTGCAGTCAAACCAGCGGCGGAAGGCGCGATTGAAGGCGCTCTGTTCGGAATAACCCAGATCGGTGGCGATCTGGCTTACCGGCCGGTTGCTGTGCAGCAGCCAGTCGGTGGCCAGCGTCTTGCGCTCGTCATCAAGCAGGGTGGTGAAGTCGGCCCCTTCCGCGCGCAGTCGCCGGCGCAATGTCCAGGGTTTCATGCCGAGGGAGGCGGCGACGCTGTCCAGTTGCGCGGTGCCGTCAAGCAACTGGCGCTGGATGGCCGAGCGGACCTGGCCGATCAGGTTGTCGCGTGCCATGAAACGGGTCATGACCTGATGCACGCGGGTGCGCATGATGCGGTGCACTTCCGGGTCGGCATCGCGGACGGGCAAGTCCAGTACGGCGTCATCCAGCAGTACGCTGTCGCGTTCGGCGCCGAACACCACCGGGCACTGGAACGCCTGTTCGTACTCGGCCGGGTCGCCGGCGGGCCGATGGCGGAAGGTGACCTGCAGCGGATTGACCACGGCTCCGGTGATCCAGCGGCCAAAGGTGATGGATGCAGCGGAGAAAATCTCCAGACGTTGCGGGTCCAGCGCGGAAGGGGGGCCCTGTAGCTGCCAGATGATCGCCAGCTGGCCGGGAGGGCGCTCTACGTCGGGGACCAGCAACTCATGGGTGACACGCTGGAAAGGCAGCGCCAGCGCCATCGCCTGCCGCAGCGTGGCGCTCGACATGGCCGCGTAGCCGAGTGCCCCGAGAAAGCGTGGCCGCACCTGGGTCCCCATGTGCAGGCCGAAACAGGGGTCGTTGCTGCGCGTCAGCGCCGCTTGCAGCAAGGCCTGTTCGGCCTGCAGCGGCGCCCGGCAGTGGGGCGTCGCCAGTTGCTCACGGCTGAGGCCCAGGCGGGCCAGTTCGTCGTCCAGCTCGACGCCGGCCTGGCCGGCGGCATGGAGCAGGAATTCCAGCCAGTGGCCGGCCACGGTCAGGCTCTCGGGGCGGATCGCCGGTGTCTTGCTGTGGAGAGCGGAATGGACTGCATTGGAATACATCGTGCACACCACCTGACGTTGCAGCGGGTTGCGGAAGGCTCAAGTCAACGGCAGCGGTGCGGGGGAGTCAATGGCGTGTATACGACCGGCGTGAGCGGTCTGGTCAGACCGCCGCCGGGCCCGTGCGGGCCCGGCAGGGACAGCGCACCTCAGGCGGCGCCGGTGGCTTTCTCGATCTTGCGGACTTTGCGGGTCAGGCTGTTCAGCTTCTTGTCCAGGGCGGCGATGTCATCCTGGGTCGGCAGGCCGAGCAGGGTGGCGGTCCGCTGGCGCAGGCTGGTGAACAGGCTTTCCGCGTCGGCGGCTTTTTTCTGCGCGGTCTTCTGGGCCTTGGCGCGCTCCTGCTGCAGCGACTCGCCGGTTTTCACCAGCTCGTTGAACAGTTCGGTGCCACGGTCGGTCACCCGGGTGACCACACCGCGTACGGCTTTACGGGCCTGTTCCAGCGCGTCTTTCAGTTCTTCGCGGGCACGCTCTACACGGGCGTTGATCTGGTCAAGGCTTTCCTTGTTGGTCTCAGGCATTATCTCGCTCCTTTGGCATGTACTCGTGTCAGGCGTCCGTCCCCGGTGCCATCTGGCAGGCGACCGGTGGCGGTGCCTGCGAACGGGAGCAGTCTAGCGGGCCCTGCACGCGTGTCGGGGCACTGCTGTCCGACAATTGAACACCCACCACATTCTGCGGACCGAAGGTTCCGAGAGGGCAGAGCATGACAACAGTGCAACTCGACAGCGGCCGGATCACCGGCCTGCGCCGCGACGACGGCGTGACCGAATACCGGGGCATCCCGTTTGCGGCGGCACCCGTCGGGGAGTTGCGGTTCCGCGCGCCGCAGCCTGTGCCGGGCTGGGACGGTGTGCGCGCCTGCGACCGCACGGCGCTGCCGGCCTGGCAGGAAAGAAACCCGGTGATGGGCGTGGAGGCGATCGGGGATGACTGCCTGGCAGTCAACGTCTGGGTGCCGGAAGGCGATGGACCTTTCCCCGTGATGGTGTGGTTGCACGGTGGCGGTTACGTGTCCGGTTCCCCGTCGCAGTTGCTGTATCACGGTGCGCGGCTGGCCGCGAGCCAGCGGGTGATCGTGGTCAATGCCGCCTACCGGCTCGGTGTCTGGGGGTATGGCTGGTTCCGCGACATTGCGCCGTCGCTGGAGAGCGACAGCAATCTGGGGTTGCGCGACCAGGTGGCAGCGCTGCAGTGGGTGCAGCGCAACGCGGCGGCATTCGGTGGTGACCCGTCACAGGTGACGGTGTTTGGTGAATCCGCCGGCGGGTTTTCCGTTGCCACGCTGCTGGCCACGCCGGCGGCTGACGGGCTGTTCCAGCGCGCCATCGTGCAGTCCGGGGCCGCCGACATGGTGCTGATGCCGGCAGAAGCGGCGCGCGTGACGGCGCTGATGTGCGAGGCGCTGCCGGGCGAGGGTGACATGGCCGAACGCCTGCTGGCCGCCGAACCCCGCGCCATCGTGCGGGCCCAGCGCGCGGCGCTGAAAACCGCCGTGCAGCGTGGCCTGCGCGACGCCACGCCACAGTACGGCATGGTGTTCATGCCGGTGGTGGACGGCGACCTGTTGCCTCGCAGCCCGATCGAGGCGATTGCCGCAGGCTGCGCGCGCGACCGGGCGCTGCTGGCCGGCACCTGCCGGGACGAATACCACCTGTTCCAGTACGCTGCGCCGTTCAACGGCGGGCAGACCCTGGATGCGCTGCGCGCACTGGACGACGACGCCATCCTCAGCCGTTTCCGCCGCGCGCTGCCACAGCACGGCGAGCGCGCATTTGAGGTCTACCGCGAGGCGGTGACGCCGGACCCCGCCCGCAGTCATCTGGACTGGTTCAGCAGCATGGAATCCGACCGCCTGTTCCGCGTGCCGACCCAGCGCCTGCTGGATGCGCACCACGCAGCAGGGGGCCAGGCCTGGGGCTACGAATTCACCTGGGAGGTCAGCATGTTCGGCGTGCCGCTGGGCGCCTGCCATGTGGTGGATGTGCCGTTCGTGTTTGGGATCACCGATACCCCGGTGGGGCAACTGTTCACCGGCGGCGGCGAGGAAGCCGCCGCGCTGTCGCAGCGCGTACAGCAGTGCTGGGGCAACTTTGCCCGGGGCGGCTCGCCGGGCTGGGGCGGCTGGGATGAAGCCGGCCAGGCCCATCACTTTGGCCGCGAGGCGGGCAGCGGCCCGTTGCTGGACCCGGCCCGCGCCGCGCTGTGGGCGGATATCATCCCGGCACCTGCAACCGGCGGCGATGCGGCGTAGAATGGCCGCCCCTGACAGGGTGTTGAAAAAGTCCCTTCGAGGCTTTTTCAAGCCCACCTTTGCGGCGCAGGTCCGCAAAGGTGGACACGACATCAACCGCTGACCGCGCTTGATTGTGTTGACGGCTGGATCAAGCCGTCAATGCAGCCTGTTATGCAACAGTCTGCTGACGGAGGCCACTATGAGCAGTATCGCCGCATTGATCGAGCGCAAGGTGCGCGACGGGTTGTCCGTGGCACACTTGGCGCTGGAAAACGAAAGCCATATGCACAGTGGGCCCGCCACGGATTCGCACTTCCGTATGGTGGTGGTGTCCGATGCCTTTGACGGCCTGCGGCTGGTGCAGCGCCACCAGCGCATCTATGCCCTGGTGGCGGAAGAACTGGCCGGGCCTGTGCACGCGCTGGCGCTGCATACCTTTACCCCGGCGGAGTGGGCCGAGCGGGGCGAGCAGGCCGAAGCGTCGCCGAATTGTCGTGGCGGCAGCCAGGCTGGCTGAGTCTATTGTCCGAAACAGAGAACCTTGCACCATGAACCAGATTGTCGTTGCCGCACTGTACAAGTTTGTCCGCCTGGCGGATTTTGAAGCCCTGCAGGCGCCGCTGCTGGCGACGATGCAGCGGCTGGACGTGCGCGGCACCCTGTTGCTGGCCGACGAAGGCATCAATGGCACGGTCTCCGGTACCCGGCAGGCGGTGGATGCGTTGCTGGACTGGCTGCGTGCGGACGCACGGTTTGCGGATCTGGAGCACAAGGAATCCCTGCACGCCGCGCACCCGTTCCTGCGCACCAAGGTCAAGCTGAAAAAGGAAATTGTCACCATGGGCGTGGAAGGCATTGATCCGCGCCACGTGGTCGGCACCTATGTGCAGCCGGAAGACTGGAACGCGCTGATCAGCGACCCGGAGGTGCTGCTGATCGACACGCGCAATGATTACGAGTACGAAGTCGGCACATTCAAAGGCGCGGTAAATCCGAACACCACCAGTTTCCGTGAATTTCCCGACTATGTTCGCGAGCACCTGGACCCGTCCCGGCATCGCAAGGTGGCGATGTTCTGCACCGGCGGCATTCGCTGCGAAAAATCCACCGCCTTTCTGAAAGAGCAGGGTTTTGAAGAGGTGTATCACCTCAAGGGCGGCATCCTCAAATACCTGGAAGACGTGCCGAAAGACACATCGCTGTGGCAAGGCGAGTGTTTCGTGTTCGATGAACGGGTCACTGTGGACCACGATCTGCAACCTGGCCAGTACGACCAGTGCCACGCCTGCCGCCGTCCGATCTCCGATGCCGACAAGGCCGCGCCGCAGTACCAGCCGGGTGTGTCCTGCCCGAAATGCTTCGACAGCCTCAGCGACGAGCAGAAAGCCCGCTTCGCCGAGCGCCAGAAACAGATTGAACTGGCCCGCCGCCGCGGTCTGCGCCATCGTGGTGCGGACCCGCGCCAGCCACGCCCGCTGTCCGACTGAACCGCCTGATTTTCTCCCGCTTTCCCCGGCACCATCACGGTGCCGGGGCTGGCTTGTTCCTTGCATGATTCCGGGCATACATCGCACAGAGGATGCCAGGCCATGCACAGCATTCCCCCGGAGGGGCGCCGCCGGCCGCCCAGTGCCACGGATTTCCTGATCGCCTCACGACAGAGTGAAATGCTCAGCCTGGAAGCGTTTCTGGGCATGGGGCGGCTGGTTGTGGCGGTCAGCAATCTGGTCCACGCGCTGCAACGTGAACGCGGTGCATCCAATCTTTATCTTGGTGCCCACGGGCGCCGCCACGGTGACCGGCTGGCGGCCATGAGCGCCGACGTGGATGCGCAGCGCGCCAGATTCGATGCCGCCCTGGCGGCGCTGGATCATGCCGGCGGCATGATCGGCGGCAGCCGTCTGTTCAGTCGCCTGGCCTATTGCGTGCACACGCTGGCCGAACTGCCGCAGGTGCGCGACCGGGTACAGACGCAGACATTGACCCCGGAAGAAGCCGTGCGCTGCTACAGCGAGCTGGTACGCGGCCTGCTGGCCGTGGTGTTCGAGGCAGCCGAAAATGCGGCTGACCCGGCCATTTCGCGCACGCTGGTGGCCATGTTCAATTTCATGCAGGGCAAGGAGCTGGCCGGCCAGGAGCGTGCCGCAGGCTGTGCCGGTTTCGCCCGCGGCGAAGTGGACAATGCGCTCAGCGAGCGGCTGCTGCATCTGCTTGAAGCGCAGGAGCGCTGTTTCCAGATCTTCGAGAGTTTTGCCGATGAACAGGCACTGCGGTTGTGGCAAGTGGTGCAGGGCGCGCCAGCGGTAGGTGAGCTGGAGCGGCTGCGCCGGCTGGCGTGCACCGCGGCGTTGCGTGACCGCGCACAGGTCGATGAAACACTCAGTGACCGCTGGTTTGAACTGACCACCGAACGCATCGATGCGATGAAAAGTGTCGAGGACTATCTTGAGTCGCGCCTGCACGGCCAGTGCGCCGACAAACTTGCCGAGGCCCGCGAAGGCCTGGTGCGCCATCAGTCGCTGGTTGAATCGGCGCTGGCGCAGGAGGCGGAGCACAAAGATGCCTACATCGTGTTCTGTGGTACCCAGGGCGTGGCCGGGCAACCGGACAGCTATCACAGCGACGGCGTCAGCCCACGCCTGGGCCGCTCGATCATTGAACTGGTGCAATTGCAGTCCCAGCGCTTGCAGGCCATGCAGGACGAGCTCAACGCAGCACGCACCGCGCTGGACGAACGCAAGCTCATGGAGCGGGCCAAGGTCTTGCTGATGAAACACCGCAAGCTGACCGAAGAGCAGGCCTATCGTCTGCTGCGGCAGATGGCCATGAACCAGAGCCGGCGGCTGGTGGATGTGGCGCGCGCCGTGGTCAGCATGCAGGACGTGTGGGAATGATCGCGCGGAAATAATTGCGCGTAGGGTGGGTAGAGCCAAAGGCGAAACCCACCATGTCCATGTCCGTTAATCACTCCCGCAAAATCATCGAAATCACCCAGCTTGTTAGGTGGGTAGTTCCGCTGGTTTTGTGCGAGCAGTGTGCGACATGGACCCGGTGGGTTTCGCCTTTGGCTCTACCCACCCTACCGGCCCATGGAAGAGATTAGTGGGCGTGTGAGCGTCTCGCTATGGCCGGGGGGGGCTTCGTCATCGCGCTCGGTGCTCACGGTTGGCGCGTACCACGTCAATACAGCGGCCAGGGCCAGTACCAGTGACAGCAGTTGCCAGGCCAACACCGGATTGCGCTCAAGCAGCGGCGCGGCGGTGCCGGCGTGCAGCGCCGGGTTTGGATGCGCCAGATCAAACAGGAATTCCGACACTACCGCGTAACGCTGATTCGGATCGGGGTGTACCGCCTTGCGGAGCGGGCCATCAATCCAGGGCGGCAGGTCCTGGCGATACTGTGTCAGCGGGCGATAGCGCAGCCGGTGCGACTGGCCACGGAGACTGGCCGCGGCGACCGCCGTACCGTATGGCAACTGACCGGTCAGCAACTGGTAGGTGATGATGCCCAGCGAAAACAGATCGGAACCTTCGTGGCTGTCGTGGCCCCGAAAGCACTCGGGGGCGGTGTACGGGGCCGTGCCCAGCAGGCCGTCGTGCAGGGCGCGCGGCAACTGATCCTGCAGGCCGGCGATGCGGGTGGCGCCAAAGTCGATCAGCGTCACGGTGCCGCTGCTGTCGATCAGAATGTTGTCCGGGCGAAGGTCCTGATGAAACATTTCCAGCCGGTGAAATGCGCGCAGGGCGCTGGCGATCTGCCGGACGATATCGCGCACGCTGTTCAGTGTCGCCGCCGGGTGATCGTGCAGCCACTGGCGCAACGTCTGCCCGTCGATGTATTCGGTCACGGTGTAACAATAGCGGCGCGGCCGCGTGGGCGGCACGGCACGCAGTACATGAGGATGATCAATGCGGCGGGCGATCCATTCTTCCATGACGAAACGCTGAAGCCAGGCCGGATCATCACGCCCCTCGGTGGACGGCACCTTGATGACCACCGGCTGCTGGCGGGCCTCATCCCGCGCCAGGTACACATGGCTGCGGTGACCCTGGTGCAGTTCGCGCAGCAGGGCATAACCTTCGAGCAGGGTGCGCGGCGCCAGCGCGGGGGGGCAGGGCAGCGCGCCGGCCTGCCCGAGCTGTGTCGTGGCGTCCGGCGGTGGCAGTGTCTCGACACGCAGCAGTTGCACCGTCACATTGTCGTCGCTGCCCTGCGCCAGGGCCTGCGCGGCGATGCGTTCTGCGGTGTCATCCAGTGCGCTGGCCGTGCGCAACAGATCGCACAGTTCGGTGTGTCCGAGATATTCATACACGCCGTCGGTGACCAGCAGAAACACATCATCCGGTGCCAGTGTGCAGCGCAGGTAGTCCAGTTCCAGGTGGGGCTGGATACCCAGCGCCCGGCTCAGATAATGCTGCTCGCGTGACACCCAGAGCCGGTGATCGGTGGTGAGCTGTTCCAGTTCGCCCGCACGCCAGCGGTAGATGCGTGAATCGCCGGCATGAAACAGGCTGGCGTGGCCGCCGCGCAGCACCAGTGCACTGAGTGTGCAGACATAGCCGCGGTCCATGTCGTAGCGAAACTGGCTCTGGCGCGTCTGCGCATACAGCCACGCGTTGATGGCCATCAGCACGCGGGACGCGGACTGTTTGACGGACCAGGTGTCCGGGGTGCTGAAATAATCCGACAGAAATCCCCGTACGGCACAGTCGCTGGCGATGTGGCTGACGCTGCTGCTGCCAATGCCGTCCGCGAGAGCGACGGCGATACCCTTGGTGGTGCGTAAGGGTTCGTCGGGCAGGTACAGGCCGTGGCAGTCCTGGTTGGCCGGTTTGCGTCCCTTGTCGCTGTACTGGCCGAAAGACACCGACAGCCCGGTCATGCCCGCACCGGTGTGGGGTGCCACCGGCCTGACCCGCGTGGGCTCGGGGCAGGCCGATGGGCTTGGTGAAGCGTGGAAAGCATGAGGCGTTTCAGCGCAGTGCCCGCGCCGCGCCGGTACGCAGATGGGTGGTGTAGAGCGTCAGGCCGGTCAGCGACAGGCCGCCGACCAGGTTGCCAAGCACCACCGGAATTTCATTCCAGATCAGATAATCCATGATGGAAAAGTCACCGCCCATGATCAGCGCGGACGGGAACAGAAACATGTTCACCACCGAGTGCTCAAACGCCATGGCGAAGAACAGCATGATCGGCATCCACATGGCGATCACCTTGCCGCCCACCGTGGTCGAGATCATCGCGCCCACCACACCCAGGGACACCATCCAGTTGCACAGTACGCCGCGAATGAAAATGGTCAGCATGCCGGCGGCGCCGTATTCCTTGTAGCCGAGTGTGCGGTCTTCACCGATATGGGAAATCACCTTGCCCACCTGACTTGGCTCGGTGGAGAAACCGTAGGTAAAGACAATCGCCATCATCAGGGCGACGGTCAGTGCGCCGAGAAAGTTTCCGGTAAAGACCACGCCCCAGTGGCGCAGGATCACCCCCGGCGTTACGCCAGGCCGCTTGTCGAACAGCGCCAGCGGTGTCAGGACGAATACGCCGGTAAGCAGATCAAAACCCATCAGGTAAAGAATGCAGAAGCCGACCGGGAACAGCATCGCGCCGAGGATCGGAAACCCGGTCTGCACCGAGACCGTCACGGCAAAAACGGCGGCCAGGGCAAGAATGGCGCCGGCCATGTAGGCGCGGATCAGGGCATCGCGGGTGGCCATGTAGAGTTTGGATTCACCGGCGTCCACCATTTTCGAGACAAATTCCGACGGGACCAGATAAGACATAGCGATTCTCTGTTTTCCAGTGTGGTGACAGGTGGCCGTTTCCGGCGCACAAAAAAAGCGCCCACTCGCTGCCCGACCGGGTGGCCGAAGAAGCGTGTGGGCGCCATTGCCCTGTGTTGCCGCAGCGGCCCGGAAGAGAGCCGCCTTGCAATCAGGCCATGCCCGCCATTGGGCCTGTGCCTGTTGCCATGGGATGAATGCATGAAACATGCCAGCGTCCGGGATCAGGAAAAATGCGCTGTGCAGGTCATGGAAACGGAAAATGGGTGCGTTGTTTTGGTGCGCAGTGCGTTCCGGTGGGGCGGTGTTTATCAAGGCCCTGGTGCAAAGCGAAATGATGCTGTTGGGGGTAGGGTGGGTAGAGCCAAAGGCGAAACCCACGGGGTCCATGCCAGTTATTCACTCCCGCAAAATCATCGAAATCACCAGGCTTGTTAGGTGGGTAGTTCCGCTGGTTTTGTGCGAGCAGTGTGCGACATGGACTAGGTGGGTTTCGCCTTTGGCTCTACCCACCCTACTGTCCCATTGCCAGGCTCAAGATCAGCAACACCAGCAGGAGCATTGAGCTGGCCTGCCACCAGCGCAGGGTGTTGTGTTCATGCCGGGGGGCAAACGCGGGCTGTGTGGCGGGGCTGCGCAGGGCGGCGCGGAATTCGGCCGCATCGGCGTAAGGTTGCGCATCGGGATGCAGTGCGCGGTAGAGGACGTTGTCCAGCCAGGCAGGCACAAACGCATTGTGTTGCTGCAGGCGCAGTGTCGGCCTGTCTGGTGCCGGCAGTGTCCCGGTCAGCATTTCGTGAATGATCACTGCCACGGCGTACAGATCGCCCTGCTCATCGGGTGCGGCGCCGGCACGGACATGCGGTGCGCTGTAGTGCCGTGTGCCGAGTGGCACGGCGGGTGCCGGTTGCTCCAGGCCACGGCAATGGCAACTGCCGAAGTCGATCAGTTTCACCAGCCCGTGGCGGTCGACCATGATGTTGTCGGGCTTCAGATCACCATGCATGACATCGGCCCGATGCAGGGCCCGCACGCCGTTGAGCAACTGATCCGCGAGATACAGTTTTTCTTCCACGGCCGCATCCGGATGTTCGCGCAGCCATTGCCGCAGGGTGACGCCGTCGATGTATTCCAGCCGCTGATACAGGCCGCTTTGCGGTGCCGTGGCGGTGAGCGGTTTCATCAGGTGGGCACTGCGCAGACGCGCTGCAATCCAGCCTTCCAGTGCAAAGCGGGTCAGTGCTGCCGCGTCGTCTTCCAGATTGACCGAAGGAGCCTTGAGTGCGCTGAGGTGCCCTGCGCTGTCGCGCACCAGATACAGGTGGCTGCGCGCGCTGGCATGCAGCGCGCGCACCACGGTCAGGCCGTCGATGCGCATGCCCGCGGTCATCGGGGGTGGCAGCGGCAGCCCGCGCAGTGACGCCAGCGCATCGTCGGCGCTGGCGTCCGGCAGCGCCTGCACGGCCAGCACCTGGCAACTGACGTTGTCGCGGCTGCCGTGCGCCAGGGCAAGCCGCACCAGATGTTCGGCGGCGGCCTGCGGGCTTGCCGCGCCGGACAGGGTTTGCGTCATCACCGCCGGTGGCAGGACATCGTGGACGCCATCGCTGGTGAGCACAAAGACATCGCCCTGTTGCAGCGCGCAGTGACGATAATCCACCTCCAGGCGGGTGTCGCCGCCCATGGCGCGGGTGAGCAGACGGCGTCCGCCTGCCTGGCGGCTGTGATCTTCGGTCAGGCATTCCAGTTGCGGGCCGCGTAATCGCCAGATGCGTGAATCGCCGACCTGGAACAGATGCGCCACGCGCGAGCGCAGGATCAGCACCGACAGCGTGCACAGATGATCCTCGCCGGCCAGTGTGCGGCGGCACAACCAGCGGTTCAGGGCTTCCAGCACCCGTTGTGCCGAGCGCGGCACGCTCCAGAGCGGGGACGTTGCGTAGTAGTCATTGATGAAACCGAGCACGCAGGCCTCCGCAGCTTCTCGCCCGGCCCCGGCGGAACTGAGGCCATCGGCCAATGCGGCCACCACGCCTTTGGTGCGCAATGACTCACCGTCGGGCAGGCGCATGGCCAGGGCATCCTGATTCTCGGCCTTGATGCCCTGCGCGCTGTGCTGCCCCACGCGCACCTGCAGTGTCGCGTGGCCCGCCGCAGGGGTGGGTGGCAGGCTTGTCATCAGTTCACCTCGATCAATTGCACCTGGCCGTTTTCATCCACCTCGGCGATGTGGCCGCGTGGTTCATCCAGCCATTGCACCGTGGCCAGGGTCACGGCGGCAAAGCCGGCGATGACCAAAAAAAACACCGACGGCTCGACGAACGTCAGCACGGTCAGGAAACACACCGCGCCGGCGTTGCCGTAGGCGCCCACCATGCCGGCAATCTGGCCGGTCAGGCGGCGCTTGATCAGGGGGACGGTGGCGAACACGGCGCCTTCGCCCGCCTGCACGAAGAACGAGCAGAGCATGGTGGCGATCACCGCCAGTGCCAGCGGCCAGCCACTGCCGATCTGGCTCATCAGGCCGTAACCCAGCATCAGGCCACACAGCAGCAACGCGAGCGAACGCTTGCGGCCAAAGCGGTCGGACAGCCAGCCGCCGCCGGGGCGGGCGACCAGGTTCATGAAGGCAAAACCGGACGCCAGCAGACCGGCAGTGACCGCGCTGAGCTCGAAGGTGTCGATGAAGAACAGCGGCAGCATGGACACCACCGCCAGCTCGGAACCGAACGTCACCATATAGGCCAGATTGAGAATCGCCACCTGACGGAACTGATAGCGGTCATGCTCGGGCACACCGTGGCGCAGGCGGGCGTGATTCACGCGCCAGATCTGCCAGAGCTGAACCATGGCCAGGCTGAGGATGACGGCCGCCAGGGCCAGTTGCGCATTCAGGCCATACAGGCTGAGCTGGCCCGGCCCCAGGCGCCAGACAATCACCAGCAACGCGCTGTACAGCGGCACGCACATGGCCATGTAGAAGAACAGGTCGCGACGGCTGCTGACTTCCAGCGCCGAGGCTTTTTTCGGGCGAAAGTACGAGGCACCGGCAGGCGTATTGCGGGCCCGCCAGAGAAAAATCACGCCGTACACACAGGACAGTGCGCCAGTGCAGGCGATTGCACCGCGCCAGCCGTTGTCGCCGCCGAGCAGCAGTGCCAGTGTCGGCAGGCTCATGGCGGCTGCACCGAAATTGCCCCAGCCGCCGTAGACTCCTTCTGCAAGGCCCACTTCCCGGGCCGGGAACCATTCACTGATCAGGCGAATGCCCACCACGAAGCCGGCCCCGACAAAACCGAGCAGCAGCCGTGTGACGGCCAGTTGCTCGTAGGTATTGGCCAGCGCGAACGCCCAGCAGGGCAGGGCGGCGATAATCAGCAGCCAGCCAAACACACGGCGCGGCCCGAAGCGGTCCACCAGCGAACCGATGACGACGCGGGCGGGGATGGTCAGTGCCACGTTGAGAATCAGCAGGGCCTTGATCTGCTCGCTGGTGAGATCAAATGCCTGGCGCAGATCGCCCATCAGCGGGGCATGGGAAAACCACACCACAAAGCTGACAAAGAACGCCATCCAGCTCAGGTGCAGCAGGCGTATGCGGGGTTCGGACAGGTTCAGCAGGTTGAGTCGCGCGTGCTGTGCAGCCATGGGGTCTCCGTACTCGCGAATAGCGGGGACCGGGCCCACCCGTCCGGGCGAGGTGCATGACACGGCGCCGGACCTGCCCGGCGAAAAGCCGGGTGGGTGGGCGCCGTTGCCCGTGTTACAGGTAGCACGCGGCATCATTGTCGCGCGCTGTCAGTTGGGCAGGATGCAGGATGCATACCAGAACGCGGACACGTGATGCGCCGCGCCCATGCGGGGGCAGCGGGGCGCCCGTGCTGCGATGTTGTGCCTGCTTGTGGTGCGCGATGCACAGGTGTGATGCAACGGCATGCCGCGACAACGCGGGTGACGCGGGTGAACAGGATCGCCTGCTGCTGTGAAAAACGGCTGTGCCTGCGCTCCGGCGCTGGTCTCGGCGCGGGCTGACGAAGCTGGCACAACTCTTGCTCCTGTACTCGGTGCATACCGCGTCCGGCTCAACGGCGAGCTGGCGGGCATGCGCGTCAATACATATTGAATGAATGAGCAAAGGCGCTCACGGTCCGGTCACCTCCGGGCAGTGAGCGCTTTTTTTTGTGCCTCTTTTTCCTGTTTCGCCGGCGTGAGCCGGCAGGGCGAGAGGCCGGACAGGTGAAGGAGCGTTGCGTTCATGAGCAGACCTGAACTGGTGATTATCGGCAACGGCATGGTCGGGCAGCATCTGCTGGAAGCACTGGTCGACCGGGAACATGGCTATCACATTACGGTGTTCTGTGAAGAACCCCGGCCAGCCTATGACCGGGTCCAGCTCAGCAGCTGGTTCAATGGCGCCACGACGGAAGACCTGGCGCTGACAACCACGGGTTTTTTTGCCGAGCACGGTATCCGCTTGCGGCTGGGCGAACGGGCCGAACGCATTGATCGCGCGGCGCGGGTCGTCATCAGCAGCAACGGCGACCGGGTGCCGTATGACAGGCTGGTGCTGGCCACCGGCTCCTATCCTTTTGTGCCGCCGATTCCGGGGAACGACCAGCCACACTGTCTGGTGTATCGCACCATCGAGGATCTCGAAGCCATTCGCGACAGCGCTGCCGAATCAAAACGTGGCGTGGTCATCGGCGGTGGCCTGCTTGGCCTGGAGGCTGCCCGCGCGCTCAATGATCTGGGGCTGGAAACCCACGTGGTGGAATTTGCGCCGCAACTGATGGCGGTGCAGCTGGATCAACAGGGCGGCCGGCTGTTGCGCGCCAAGATCGAGGCGCTGGGCGTGCAGGTGCATACCGGCAAGGCCACGTCGGCCATCGTCGCCGGTGAGCACAGCCGTTACCGGCTCGAGTTTGCCGATGGCGAATCGCTGGAGACGGATATGGTGCTGTTCTCTGCCGGCATCCGTCCGGCGGACGCGCTGGCCCGCGAGGCGGGGCTTGAGCTGGGCGAACGGGGTGGCGTGGTCATCAACGATGGCTGTGAAACCTCTGACCCGTCGATATTCGCCATTGGCGAAGTGGCACTGTGGCAGGGGCGCATTTTCGGTCTGGTGGCACCGGGCTACGACATGGCGCGGGCCTGTGCGGCCCGCCTGCTGGGTGAGAGTGCGGGGGGATTTACCGGTGCCGACATGAGCACCAAGCTGAAATTGCTGGGCGTGGATGTCGGCTCCATCGGCGATGCGCACGGGCGCACGCCGGGCAGCCTGAGCTGCGTGTTCGAGGACGGCGCCACCGGTGTCTACAAAAAACTGGTACTCGATGCCCAGGGCAAACGGTTGCTGGGTGCGGTGCTGGTGGGCGATGTGGCCGATTACGGCATGCTGTTGCAGTTCTGTCTCAATGACATGCCGCTGCCGCCGCAGCCGGTCTCGCTGATTTTGCCGGATACCGGTGGCAAGCCTGCGCTGGGGGTGGACGCACTGCCGGACAGTGCCCAGATCTGCTCGTGCAACAATGTTTCGAAAGGGCAGTTGTGTTCGGCCATCAGTGCCGGCTGCACCACCGTGGGCGCGCTGAAAAGCGACACCCGTGCCTCAGCCAGTTGCGGTGGTTGTGCTGCACTGGTCAAGCAGGTGCTGGATGCGGAACTGGTGCGCCAGGGGATCGAGGTCAACAACCACCTTTGTGAGCATTTCCCCTACAGCCGGCAGGAACTTTATCACCTGGTGCGCGTGCATGAAGTGCGCACCTTTTCCGATCTGATCGCCCGTTTCGGCCAGGGAAAAGGCTGCGACCTCTGCAAACCGACCGTGGCGTCGATCCTGGCGTCCTGCTGGAACGACTATGTGCTGCGGCCTGAGCATGCCGGCCTGCAGGATACCAACGACGCATTTCTCGCCAACCTGCAAAAGGACGGTACCTATTCTGTGGTGCCACGCGTACCCGGTGGCGAAATCACCCCTGACAAGCTGCTGGTGATTGGCCAGGTGGCGAAAAAATACGACCTCTACACGAAAATCACCGGCGGCCAGCGCATCGACCTGTTTGGCGCCCGGGTGGAACAACTGCCGCTGATCTGGGGCGAACTGGTGGCGGCCGGTTTTGAATCCGGTCACGCCTACGGCAAGTCACTGCGCACAGTGAAATCCTGTGTCGGCAGCAGCTGGTGCCGGTACGGGGTGCAGGATTCGGTCGGCATGGCGATCTATGTCGAGGAACGCTATCGCGGTCTGCGTTCGCCACACAAACTGAAAATGGCGGTGTCCGGCTGCACTCGCGAATGCGCCGAGGCGCAGAGCAAGGACGTCGGTGTCATCGCCACCGAGAAAGGCTGGAATCTATACGTCTGTGGCAATGGCGGCATGCGTCCACGGCATGCGGAGCTGTTTGCCAGTGACCTGGATGACGCCACGCTGATCCGCTACATCGACCGTTTTCTGATGTTCTACATCCGCACGGCCGACAGGCTGCAACGGACCTCGGTATGGCGCGACAACCTGGAAGGCGGTCTGGCCTATCTGCAGGACGTGATCATGCACGACTCGCTCGGCATCGCGGCAGAACTGGAAACGCAGATGCAGGCGGTGGTGGATACCTACGCCTGCGAATGGAAA
This sequence comes from Alcanivorax sp. S71-1-4, assembly GCF_009846755.1. Classification (GTDB taxonomy): domain Bacteria; phylum Pseudomonadota; class Gammaproteobacteria; order Pseudomonadales; family Alcanivoracaceae; genus Isoalcanivorax. The sequence goes on along the minus strand of NZ_AQOR01000014.1, from coordinate 9,886 downwards.
CGCACGCTGGAGGACGAGCAGGCGCTGAAACGCTTCCGTTCTTTTGTGAACGATGACACGGCGGACGAACATATCGTCTACGTGCGGGAGCGGGGGCAGAAGCGCCCGGCCACCGCCGCGGAGCGTCTGGCCGTGAACGCCATGGATACGCTGGCCAAAGGAGAACCGGCATGAACAGCAGAGTGCAGCCCGGCAACATGAATTCCGCAGGATGGCAGGATGTCTGCGCCATTGACGATGTCCTGCCGGGTACCGGCGTGGCCGCCCGTATCCAGGGCGCACAGGTGGCTCTGTTTCACACCGAGGACGGCTTCTTTGCCATCGGCAATCACGATCCGTTCAGCGACGCGAACGTCCTGGCACGGGGCATCCTCGGGGATGTGAACGGCAAGCTGGTGGTGGCCTCGCCGGTGTACAAACAACATTTTTGCCTGCACACCGGCATCTGTCTTGAAGACATGACCGTGGCGCTGCCGACCTGGCCGGTGACGGTGCGGGATGGCCGCGTGCTGGTGTCGCATCAGGCGCGGCTGGTGTGAGCGCATGAGCCCGCAACGTCCGCATCTGGTGGTGGTGGGCAACGGCATGGCCGCCACCCGCCTGCTGGAAGAAGTACTGGCGCTGGCGCCGACGCGCTATCAGATCACGGTGTTCAGCGCCGAGCAGGCACCGGGCTATAACCGTGTGTTGCTGTCGCCGGTGCTGGGTGGCGAAAAAGACGAAGCCAGCATCGTCACCCATGATCAGACGTGGTATCACGCGCGCGGCATTCATCTGGTAACCGGCGACCCGGTGTGCGCGATTGACCGCCGCCGCCGCCAGGTCACCAGCCGCTCGGGACTGTGCGTGCCGTATCATCGTTTGGTACTGGCCACCGGGTCGCTGCCACGGCGTCTGGACTGTGACGGGGCCGACGCACAGGGCATCACCACGTTCCGCGATTTGCGTGATACCCGCGCGCTGATCCAGGCCAGCACGCGCAGCCGCGCGGCGGTAGTGATCGGCGGCGGCTTCCTCGGTATCGAAGCCGCCGAGGCGCTGCACCGGCGTGGTGTGGCCGTGACCTTGCTGCATACCGGCGAGTGGTTGCTGAACCGGCAGCTCGACCGGGAAGCCGGCGCCTTGTTGCGCGATGAATTGCAGCGTCGCGGCGTGCAGGTCTGCCTGCCGTCGCGCACAGCGTCGTTCGAGCAGGATCACCGGGGCCAGGTGCGCGCGGTGCGCCTTCAGGACGGCCGCCGCCTGAAAGCCGACCTGGTAGTGCAGGCCATCGGCATCACGCCGGATGTGCGTCTTGCCCGTGCCGCCGGCCTGCACTGCGAGCAGGGCGTGCTTACCGACGACACCCTGCAGACGTATGACCCGGCGATCTATGCCGTGGGCGAATGCGTGCAACACCGGCAGCGCACCTTCGGCCTGGTGGCGCCCCTGTATGAACAGGCGCGCGTGTGTGCTGCGCACCTGGCCGAGCAGGGCCACCGGCGCTATCGGTATCGGGACAGCGCCACACGGCTGAAAGTCAGCGGCGTGGCCATGTTCTCCGCCGGTGACATTCAGGGCGACAGCGATCTGTACTGGCGCGATACCCGTGCCGGCGTATATCGCAGGCTGTGGTTGCAGGGCGACCGGTTGCGGGGCGTGGTGCTGTACGGCGACACCCGTGGTGCGGCCTGGTTTGAACAACGCCTGGGTGAGGATGTGTCTGCCTTCCGTGACGGCCTGCTGTTTGCGGACTGCTTGCCGGAGCGGGCGGCATGACGGCCATTGCGGTGCGCAACGAAGCGCGTGACACCACCTGTCCCTATTGCGGTGTCGGCTGCGGTGTCCGCATGCAGCGTGAGCAGGAGGGCTGGCGTGCCACCGGCCTGGGACCGCATCCGGCGAATCTCGGCCGCCTGTGTGTAAAGGGCAGCGCGCTGGGTGAAACGCTGGGCCTGCAGGAGCGTTTGTTGTCACCCGAGATCAATGGCTGTCGTGTGGACTGGGACCAGGCGCTGGACACGGTCGCTGCGCGCCTGCAGGACGCGATACAGGCGCATGGCCCCGAATCTGTTGCCTTCTATGTCTCCGGGCAATTGCTCACCGAGGACTACTACGTCGCCAATAAACTGATGAAAGGGTTCATTGGCGCGGCGAACATCGACACCAACTCGCGCCTGTGCATGTCCAGTGCCGTAGCGGCGCACAAGAAAATTCTGGGCGCGGATGCCGTACCCGGCTGTTACCGCGATCTGGAGCTGGCCGATCTGGTGATCCTCACCGGCTCCAATATGGCCTGGACACACCCGGTGGTGTATCAGCGACTGGTGGCGGCGAAGCAGGCGCGCCCGGCGATGAAAGTGGTGGTGATTGATCCGCGCGAAACGGCCACCTGCGACCTGGCCGATCTGCATTTGCCGCTGGCTGCAGGTACGGACGGCTTCCTGTTTACCGGCTTGCTGGCCTGGTGCGCACGGCAGGGGCTGCTGGACCAGGCATACATTGACGCGCACACGCGCGGTTTTGCCGAGTGCCTGGCCGCCGCGACGCAGGCCTGCCCCGATCTCGTCAGCACCGCACAGCAGTGCGGATTGTCACCGGAAACACTGCGCACTTTCTTTGCATGGTTCGCCGGGTCACCGCGCACGGTGACGGTGTTTTCCCAGGGCATCAACCAGTCCGATACCGGCGTTGACAAGGCGTGCGCCATTATCCATTGCCATCTGGCCACTGGCCGCATTGGCAAGCGCGGCGCGGCGCCGTTTTCGATTACCGGCCAGCCGAACGCCATGGGCGGCCGCGAGGTCGGCGGGCTGGCAAACCAGTTGGCGGCGCACATGGGGTTTGAGGCGTGTGCACAGGTGGCGCGCTTCTGGCGCACTGATCGCATCGCACGCAGCCCGGGTTTCAAGGCCGTGGATCTGTTTCGTGCTGTCGGCGAAGGGCGCATCAAGGTGGTCTGGATCATGGCCACCAATCCGGTGGTGTCCATGCCGGAGGCGGATCTGGTGCGCGCGGCACTGGCGCATTGTCCGACGGTGATCGTGTCCGATTGCGTGGCGGATACCGACACGCTGCGGCTGGCCCACATCAGGTTGCCCGCCGCCGGGTGGGGCGAAAAGGACGGGACGGTGACCAATTCGGAGCGCCGTATTTCTCGCCAGCGTCCCTTCCTGCCACTGCCAGGCGACGCAAAACCGGACTGGTGGATCATCAGCGAAGTGGCGCGGCGAATGGGCTTCGAAGCGGCCTTTCCCTATCAGTCACCCGCGCAGATTTTTCGTGAGCACGCGGCGTTGTCCGGCTATGAAAACGGCGGTCGCCGCGCCTTCGACATCAGCGCCCTGGCGCAGTTGACGGATCAGCAGTACGAACAGCTTGTCCCTGTCCAGTGGCCACTCAGCGGTACCGGTCCGTTCAGGGACGGTGCGTCTGGCACCGAGCGCCTGTTTGCTGACGGCCACTTTTTTTCTGCCGATGGCCGTGCGCACTGTGTGCCGGTGACGCCGCGCCTGCCGACCTCGCAAACCAGTGCCGAATGGCCGCTGCTGCTGAACAGCGGGCGCCTGCGTGACCAGTGGCACACCATGACGCGCACCGGCCGGGCCGCCCGGCTGCTCAGCCACGTCAGCGAACCTTACATCGCGGTGCATCCCTCAGACCTGGCCACGGCCGGTGTGGGTGACGGTGACCTTGTGCAGGTGGAAAGTCCGCTCGGGCAATGTCTGGTCACCGCACGTGCCAGCAACGAACAGACCCCCGGTGAAGTGTTCATGCCGATTCACTGGAATGACTGCTTTGCCAGCGCCGCCCGCGTCGATGCACTGGTGGCCGCGATCTGTGATGCGGAATCCGGCCAGCCGGCGTTCAAGCAGACCCCGGTGCGGCTGCAACGCTATGCCGCCCGCTGGCAGGCCCGTGTGATCACCGCAGAGCCGGTCCATACACCGGACGGCCAGTATTACTGGTGCCGTATTCCCGACGGTGCGCTGGTGCGCTGGCGCATGGCCGGCAGCCGTGCCGCCACGCTGGAATGGCTGAAAGCCCGTTGCCCGTCCATCACCGACTGGGCCGAAATGGTAGACGCACCGCGCGGGCATTTTCGTCTGCTGGGATATCGCCATGGCCGGCCGGTGTGCTTCGCCGCGTTGGCGCCGTCCCTGGCCGCGCTGGATGAAGACTGGCTGGTGCAGCAATTGCGTGCATCCGGGCCGGTCGACGCGTTGCAACTGATGGCGGGGCAGCCCGGCGGGGCGCGTGATACCAGCCCGGTGGTCTGCAGTTGCCACCAGGTACGGGAGGCCGCACTGGAAGAAGCGATCAGAAACGGTTGCCACGATACCGCGGCGCTGGGCCACTGCACGCGCGCCGGGACGGGTTGCGGTTCCTGCCTGCCGGAACTCAAGACACTGCTGGCGCGCGTGCGCGCCGGAACGGCTGAGGAGATTGCCCCATGTTGAGTCTGTTTGCGCCCTGGGATCGGGGGACGGATGTGTCGCGTCCACGCTGGTTTGCGCGCTGGCGCAGTGCCGCAGGCCCGGGACACGTGTGGCTGGTGGGCGCCGGGCCCGGTGATCCGGAACTGATCACCGTGCGCGCGTTGCGGTTACTGCAGCAGGCCGATGTGGTGGTCTATGACCGGCTGGTGGCGCCGGCGTTGCTGGCGCATTGCCGGCGCGGTGCGCGGCGATTGTATGTCGGCAAGCGCAGCGGCGCGCACAGCGTGCCGCAACAGGACATCAACGCGCTGCTGGTGCGCGAGGCGCAGGCCGGCCGGTGCGTGGTCCGGCTCAAGGGCGGTGACCCGTTTGTGTTCGGGCGGGGGGGAGAGGAAATGCTGGCCCTGCAGGCCGCTGGCGTGCCGGTGTCCGTGGTGCCCGGCATCAGCGCCGCCCATGGCTGCGCGGCGGCCACCGGCATTCCGCTGACTCATCGGGACCTGGCCGATGGCGTCACCTTCATTACCGCGCACCGCCGCGACGGTGCGGCCGGTACCGACTGGGCGGCGCTGGCCGCACAGCCGTCGCGCACGCTGGTGTGCTACATGGGCCTGAGTGAGCTGGCACGGATCAGCGAGCAATTGATCGCGCACGGCCTGCCGGCGTCGACACCGGCGGCGCTGATCTGCCATGGCACCACGGCGGCGCAGCGTGCGGTGCGCTGCCGTCTCGACACCCTGGACGAGACGGCACAACGCGCTGCAATGGCGTCACCCTGCCTGCTGATCATCGGGCAGGTGGTGGCGCTGGGTGATCCGGCACGACTGTGCGCCATCGAGCAGATGGCCACGGCATGACGGTGCGGGCCACAGCATGGCGCCGTCGCGCACAGGCCGGTGCGCGCGCACCGCTTTGAGGCGGCTGCCCGGCGCGTGAAGGGGTCGTTGACAGATGCACGGGAAGGCGGCAGCGGGCGCTGATTATCGGATTCCTGCGTACGGCGTCATGGCTTTGTAAATTCGTCGCCGATGCCTGCTGAATGTGGCGCAGCATTTGCAACGGTTCTGCGCATGCTGGCCAATGATGGCCGCAGAAAAACTGACGGGAGGACAGGGATGCGCGACAACGACATGACGTCCGATGTGATCAGTGGCTGGCAGGACATCTGTGGTGTCACCGACATCGTGCTTGATGGTGGTATTGCCGTGCAGGTGAATGGCCAACCGGTGGCCATTTTCCACACCGTGGACGGCTTTTTTGCGGTCAGCAATCGTGACCCGTTTTCCCAGCGCAACGTGCTCTGGCAGGGGCGCGTTGGCGAAATTCGCGGCAAGCTGGTGGTGGCGGTGCCAGGCAGTGACCGGCATTTCTGCCTGCGCACCGGCATCTGCCTGGAAGACATGACGCAGGCGCTATCGACCTGGCCCGTCACCCTCCGTGATGGACGCCTGCTGGTGTCGCGGCACGCGCGCGCAGCCTGAGTGCCGTCGTATCAGTAGCGCGGCGGTGCCAGCGGTTGCGAGGCCGGCGGATGCTCGCAGCCGGCCTGGCAACGCCAGTCCGGTGCCAGGCCAAAGCGCAATGTGCTGGTGGTGATGGTGCTGCTGCCGCTGAAGACGAACATCACCGCCCAGATGCCTTGCAGAGCGATCAGCACGCCGGGATGCCACAGGCCGGCGAGGCCGGCACCGAGGTCTGCCGGCATGCCGGTATGCACCGGCAGCGCCAGGGTAATGCCGATGCCCCAGCCGCAGGCAATCAGCGCCATCACCTGATAGGCCGAAATCTGTTTGCTGCCGCCGCGATAATCGGCGCGCAACGTTTCCGAATACAACCGCCAGAGCTGGCTGCCGACCAGGGCAATGCCGAAGGCAAGCTCAAACTGCTGGTGAAAAAACAACACGGCGCAGCCCAGGGCGAGCAGCGTGTAGAGGCTGCAAGTCATGGCCTGGATCGGGATCACGGCGCGGCCTTCCAGGCCACCGGCAAAGGCGATTTTCTTGGTCTCACCTTCAAACACCTGAGCATAGCGCTGCGCCAGGACGCGCAGTGCGGCAGGGCTGTCGTGGACCGGCTTGCCGTAGCAGCAACCGAAACTGATGCAGGCCAGCCGGCCGACGCCTTCGCCGATCACGTAAGCAATGGCCATGGCGGCCAGCATCGGCAGCACCGGCAGGGAGGTGCCGAACCAGGCCTGGGCGCGGGTGTCCAGCCACCAGAGCAGGATCGGGGCGACGATGATGCCGACAAAACTGGCGCCGCCGACGGTAAACCCGTGACGGTTTTTTTCCACCACCACGGCGATCAGCTTTGCAGCCGGCAGGCAGAGTGCGAGCACCACCACGGTGAGCAACAGGGTCAGGCCGAGGTCGGCACCCACCGCCGACGTCAACAGGATGAACGTGGCCACTGCAATGGCGCCGGCGCAGGCGGTAAAGAAACCGTAGAACGTCAGGTTGCGGCCTCGCCAGTGGCCTTGCGCATCGCGCCCCAGCGGCAGCACCGCGATGAACTGCCAGCGCGCGCGGGGCAGGATACGGAACAGCCATTGATAGAGCAGGGCGAATGCGGCGCCGATACAGAGCAGGAAGAGATCGGCCAGTGCGGTCTGCGTCATGAGAATCACCTCCATCAAAGCCGTGTGATGCTTCGCAGAGCGTCGCTGTTGTCGCCGTCGCTTTGGTGACAGGCCGGTGAAGTGTTTGTGACAGGCGTCAGCCGGGCAATTGCTGGCGTAGCTGATGCAGTGCCTGGCAGTGCAGCGCGTGGCGGTCGCCAAGTTCGATCCAGGAATCCAGCATCAGCCGTGTCTGCGGCGCCAGCTTGTGAAAATGCTGGGCGAGAAAGGGTGCCAGCGGCATCGGGCTGAACACCGGCAACAGCCGGGTCAACGCATGCAGCAGCAGACCGCGGGGCAGCGGCCGGCCCACGCCGTGGTCCAGATAGTGCGCGCTGATGCGCAAGGCTTCACTGGCACCGCGTGCCGCCAGGCCAAGTTGCGCGGAGCGCCGCAAGGCTTGCAATGACCAGTCGCAGTGTTCCAGTGCCGCCGCTGCGGGGATCAGCAAGGCGTTCAGGCGCGCGGCGAGCCAGGGCAGGTCGCGGCTGGTCAGCGTCGGCAGGCCGCCGGCGCGCAACAGCCGGGCCAGATCGCGCCCGGCCGGACAACGTTGCACCACGGCGCCGGTGGCAGGCAGGTGCCAGGCGATACCGGCCGGCAGGTCGGCAAAGGGCTGCGGTGTGCGGAAGGCGGAAAACGTTGCCATGCCCTGCAAGACCGGACCGGCGTAATACTGGCGCAGCCGCGTGCGATCCCGCACATCCGGCGTCCAGCTCACCACCAGGGTGGCGTTGCCCAGCGCCTGCAACTGCTCGCCGAGCCAGTCGTCCAGCAGCGCCTGCGATGGCAGGCAAAGCCAGAACTGATCCGGGCGCCGGGGCAGTTCTTTCAGGTGGGTCACGCTGGGCAGGTGCAGCGTCACGCTTTCCGGTGCGCGACGCCGGCGCAGGCGGTGCAGGGCCTGTGCACGGGGCGGGCTGCCTGGCCTCCGCAACAGCACGGGTTGCACGCCGGCGCGCTGCAAATGGGCGGCAAACACCGTGGCGGTGGCGCCCTGGCCGGCAATCAGGATCTGGCGTGGCCGCATAGCATGCGTTCTCGATAGCCGGTGCGGGGCGCACTCGGGTTATTATTTTTCCCGCTATAGTGTTGTAGCTTTTGTGACAGCGCCAGCATTGTCTGCTGAGTGGTGCCGGCGCGGGTTGATGCCCGGCAGGGTTGGCGGATAAGCCGTAAACAACGGTGCGCAGACTGTGCACGCCGTCGGGGGAAGGAAGACAGCATGGAACGGGTGGATACGCTGGTGATTGGCAGCGGCTTTGGCGGTGCCGTGATGGCGCTGCGGCTGGCTGAGAAAGGGGCGAAGGTGGTGGTGCTGGAGCGCGGGAGACGCTGGGCGCCGGCGGATTATCCCAGTGTCAGTGGCCGGCACTGGCTGTGGGATGAGGACGAACCGGAGAAGCAGAACGGCTGGATTGATTTTCGTTATTTCGGCGACATGAGTGTGGCGGTGGGGGCGGCGGTCGGCGGCGGCTCTTTGATCTATGCCAATATCAGTGTCGAGGCGCCGCCGGAGCGTTTCAGCCAGGGCTGGCCGGCGGCGATCTCCCATGCCGTGCTGCGTCCGCATTACGACACCGTGGCGCGCATGATGAACGTGCAACCGCTGCCGGTAAACCAGTACACCCCCCGCACCCGGTTGATGCGTGACGCGGCGGAATCGATCGGTGCCGGGGAGCGCTTCCGGGTGTTGCCGCAGGCCGTGACGTTCGACCCGGACTGGCACGACCAACTGCCGCAACCGTTCGACTACGGTCACTCGCGGGCCTGGACCAATGACCAGGGCCGGCAGCAGGGCACCTGTGTGCATTGCGGCAACTGCGATATCGGTTGCCCGGTGCAGGCCAAGAATACGCTTGACCTGAATTACCTGGCGGCAGCGGAGGACCTGGGCGTCGACGTTCGACCGCTGCATCAGGTGCGCTGCATTACGCCGCTGCCTGACGGCGGCTACCGCGTGCGCGTGCGGCGTCTGGACCAGGGGACTGATACAGAACTGGAGGCAAACCGGGTGGTGCTGGCCGCCGGCAGTATCGGTTCCACCGAACTGTTGCTGCGCTGCCGCGACCAGCACCGCACGCTGCCGGCGCTCAGTGCCCGGCTCGGCAAGGGCTGGTTGTCGAACGGCGATTTCATGACACCGGCTTTTTACGATGACCGGGTGATCTCGCCCTCGCACGGCCCGACCATTTCCGCGGCCATTGATTTTCTCGACGGCAGTGAAGACGGTGCGCGTTTTTTTGTCGAGGACGGTGGTTTCCCCGATGTGCTGACCAATCTGCTGCGCCGCCGTAAACGACGGCTGCTCAAGCGCGTGCCAATGGAGCAGAACCTGCTGGCGCGGATGCTCGCCGCGCTGATCGAGCGCCGGGACCCGCTGGACAACATGATGCCCTGGTTCGGTCAGGCCGTGGACCAGGCCGGCGGCGAGTTTTCACTGGGCCGGCGCTGGTACATGCCCTGGCGGCGTGACCGGCTGAAACTGAAATGGGATTACCGCGCGGCGGAAAAGGCGGTGCAGGGCCTGGCGGACATGCACAAGCGTCTGAGCGAGGCCACGGGGGGGCAAGCGATGGTGCCACCGACCTGGAGCCTGTTCCGCAATCTGGTCACGCCGCACCCGCTGGGCGGTTGCAATATGGCCGATACGGTCGAGCAGGGCGTGGTGGATGCAAAGGGTGAAGTATTCGGGTATCCGAACCTGTTCGTGATGGATGGCAGTGTGGTGCCGGTGGCGCTCGGGCTGAATCCGTCGCGCACCATTGCGGCCCTGGCGGAGTACGCCGCGTCACGGATGGTGGAGGATGGCCGACCATATTGAATTTGGGCGTAGGGTGGGTAGAGCCAA
>NZ_AQOR01000013.1 GCF_009846755.1 Alcanivorax sp. S71-1-4 | reverse complement strand
GGGACAGATGGTATCTACCGCGCGATTCGCGATCTGCAATCCGCTACCCAAGCCGGGTGATTTCGATGATTTTGCGGGAGTGAATAACAGGCATGGACACGGTGGGTTTCGCCTTTGGCTCCACCCACCCTACCACGAGAAATTTAGAGGTTTCCGCTGGCTTCTGCGGCGGGCTGTGCCATGGCCAGCATCATGTTGCCGTGGCGCTGGGTGTTGGTGGCCCAGATCAGGGTGTCGTAGTAGCCACGGATGGCGCGCACATAGACCACGGCCTGTCCGCCACCGCTGGCGTAGCCGTGGCGGGCATGCTGGTAGTGCTGCGGCTGGCGCAGCAGCGGCAGGCGGCCGCGTACATCGGCCCACAGGTCCGGATCGCCGCCCTGGCGCTGGGTCAGCACGCGGGCGTCTTCCAGGTGGCCAATGCCGACGTTGTAGGCGGCAATCGCCATCCAGGTGCGGTCCGGCTCGGGAATGCGCGCCGGCATGCGATCGTGCAGCTTGCGCAGGTAGGCGGCGCCGGCGCGGATGCTTTCAAACGGATCTTCACGGTCGCCCACGCCCATTTCATTGGCGGTGTGCTGGGTCAGCATCATCAGGCCGCGGACGCCGGTGGGAGACACCGCGCGCGGGTCCCACATGGATTCCTGGTAGCCGACGGCGGCCAGCAGGCGCCAGTCGAAGCCACTGTCCTCGCCGGCCTGCTGGAAAGCGGCCGTGTAGTCGGGCAGGCGATTGTCCAGGTGACGCATGAAGGAGCGCGCCGCATACAGATTGAAGCGCTCGGCGTGGCTGTAGAAGCGCTGTTCCAGAGCTGCGACGGTGCCGTCTGCCTTGACGCGGTTCAGGTAGCGTTGTGCGGCGTGGTAGAGCTGTGGCTGTGTTTCGCGCCTGAAGGCCCAGCCGAACTGTGCCTCGCTGGCGTCAAAGGCGGACACCAGTTCCGGGAACAGGGTGCGGTGGATGGCGTAGGCGTTGGAATCCACCATGGTGTAGTCGGCCCGCCCGTCATGCACCAGCGCCAGCAGTTGCTCGGTGCTGGCGCCCGGCAGTTCCTCGACGTCGAGGAATGGCACTTCCTGCTGCAGCAGCGCCAGTTGCTCTGCGTGGCTGCTACCCTCCAGCACGACGATGCGCTTGCCGGCCAGTTCGCTGACATTGCGTGGGCGCGGCTCGCCCATGCGATAGATGATTTTTTCCTGCACGGCCTGGTAGCCCGTGGAGAAGTCGAATTCCAGTTTACGCTGCGGGGTGATGGTCAGGCCGGCGGCGGCCAGGTCGGCACGGCCGTCGCGCAGGGCGTCGAACACTTCGTCCAGGGTGTCGGCTTCGACGATCTGCAGGTCGACGCCCAGTTCCTTGGCAAAATCTTCGGCCAGCTCATATTCGAGGCCGGTATACCCGTACTGGTCTTCGTAGTAGGTCGTCGGGGAAACACGGGTCACCACGACCAGCTCGCCCCTTGCCTGGATACGCTCCAGTGCACTGGGTGCCGGTTTCATGGCGGTGGTGGCAGCCACGGCAGTAAGGATGGCCGCCGGGACCAGCAGGTGCCTGATCTGTTTTTTCAGTGCGCTCATATCCGGTTCCAATTGCTCTGTCAGGGTGACTGACAGGCCGGTACTGCCGCTTCCGACCGATATACCCCCGGTAAGGGACGTGTCCGTGTCGCTTCACCCCCTGTGCTACGACACGGCGCGGACTCTAGCATCGCTCCTACACTATATCGAGCCTATTTGTAGGACAATCAAGCCCTTGGTGCTGTCTGCCCCTATTTTCAGGACTGTGGCGGGGGGCGGCCCTCGGTAGGCCGGCTGAGGCAGGGCCTGTCGGGCTGCTGCGGATGCCTGAGACGGGTGTACACCGTCCGGAGCCGGCCACGGCGGCTGCCATCGGCGGTCAAATCCCGTATCATTGCGCCTCTTCCACCCCTCCCGGAAATAGCTGAATTAAAGGCGAGTCATGCTGATACTCCCCGGTTCCCCCGCGTTGTCCGCGTTCCGTCAGGAAAAGCTGCTGCAGTCCCTGCCCGGCGTGACGGCTCTCGGCGCGCGTTTTGTGCATTTCGTGGACACCGACGGCGAACTGCCCGTCCGGGCACGCGACGTGCTCGGCAAGCTGCTCAGCTACGGCCCGAACACGGCGGTGGACATGCCGGAAGGCAGGCTGTTCGTCGTGGTGCCGCGTCCTGGCACCATTTCGCCCTGGTCCTCCAAGGCCACCGACATCTGCCATAACGCCGGGCTGGCCCAGGTGCGCCGCGTCGAGCGGGGCATTGAGTACCGGCTGGCGTTTGAGCCGGGCCGGGCCGACGAGGCGGCCATCCGCGCTGCCCTGCACGACCGCATGACCCAGGCCGTACTGGCCGACCTGAATGACGCCGCGCAACTGTTTACCCGCCAGTCGCCGGCACCGCTGTCGCGCATCGACATCCTCGGCGGCGGCCGGGGGGCACTGGAGCGCGCCAACGGTGAACTGGGCCTGGCCCTGGCCGAAGACGAAATCGACTACCTGATGACCCAGTTCACGCGGCTGGAGCGCAACCCCACTGACGCCGAACTGATGATGTTCGCGCAGGCCAATTCCGAGCACTGCCGCCACAAGATCTTCAATGCGTCCTGGCTGATCGACGGCGCGCAGGAAGACAACAGTCTTTTCGGCATGATCCGCAATACCTTTAAAGAGCACCCCGGCCGGGTGCTGTCCGCCTACAAGGACAATGCGTCGGTGATGGCCGGCAGTGAGGCGGCGCGTTTCTTCCCGCATCCGGAGACGGGGGTGTATCAGTATGTCACCGAGCCGGTGCACATCCTGATGAAAGTGGAAACCCACAATCACCCGACGGCGATTGCGCCGTTCCCCGGCGCGGCCACGGGCTCCGGCGGCGAAATCCGTGACGAAGGCGCCACGGGCCGGGGCGCCAAGCCGAAGGCCGGCCTGACCGGTTTCTCGGTGTCGAACCTGAACATCCCCGGCTTCCGCCAGCCCTGGGAAGGGGACTATGGCAAGCCAGAGCGCATCGCCTCGGCACTGGACATCATGATTGACGGCCCGCTCGGCGGGGCAGCTTTCAATAACGAATTCGGGCGCCCGAACCTGTGCGGGTATTTCCGTACGCTGGAAATCAGCGCACCGGGTGCCAACGGCGATGAAATGCGCGGTTACCACAAGCCGATCATGATTGCCGGTGGCCTGGGCAATATCCGCGACGGCCATGTCGAGAAACAGGAAATTCCGGCCGGTGCACACATCATTGTGCTCGGTGGCCCGGCGCTGCTGATCGGCCTGGGCGGTGGGGCCGCGTCGTCCATGGCCTCCGGCGAGAGCGCCGAGGATCTGGACTTTGCCTCGGTACAGCGCGACAACCCGGAAATCGAGCGCCGCTGCCAGGAAGTGATCGACCGCTGCTGGGAACAGGGCGACAACAACCCGATCGTGTCCATTCACGACGTGGGCGCCGGTGGCCTGTCCAATGCCCTGCCGGAACTGGTGCATGACGCCGGCCGTGGTGCGCGCTTGCAACTGCGCAAGATTCCCTGCGATGAGCCCGGCATGAGCCCGGTGGAAATCTGGTGCAACGAAGCGCAGGAACGCTATGTGCTGGCGGTGCAGCCGGCGGATCTGGAGCGCTTTGCGGCGCTGTGTGCGCGGGAGCGCGCGCCGTTTGCCGTGCTGGGCCAGGCCACCGATCAGGAGCACCTGCGCGTTGAGGACAGCCACTTCAACGAAGCGCCAGTGGATCTGCCGATGGACGTGCTGTTCGGCAAGCCGCCCAAAATGCAGCGCGAATTCGACCGCACCGATTTTGAGCGCCAGCCGTTCGATCCGGACGACGTGGAGCTGAAAGACGCCGTCCAGCGCGTGCTGAGCCTGCCCACCGTGGCCGCAAAGACCTTCCTCATCACCATCGGCGACCGCAGCGTGACCGGCCTGGTCCACCGTGAGCAGATGGTCGGTCCCTGGCAGGTGCCGGTGGCTGACTGCGCCGTGACGGCCTCCGGTTACCAGCACTACACCGGTGAGGCTATGGCCATGGGCGAGCGCACACCGCTGGCGCTGGTGGATGCGGCGGCCTCCGGCCGCATGGCCGTGGCCGAGGCGCTGACGAACCTGGCCGGCACCGACGTCGGTGCGCTGGGCAATGTCAGCCTGTCCGCCAACTGGATGGCCGCCGCAGGGCATCCGGGAGAAGACCAGAACCTGTTCGATACCGTGCGTGCCGTGGGCATGGAGCTGTGTCCGGCACTGGGCATCAACATTCCGGTGGGCAAGGACTCCTTGTCGATGCGCACCCTGTGGACCGACAAGGGCATCAACAAGAGCGTGATCGCACCGCTGTCGCTGATCGTGTCCGCGTTTGCGCCGGTCGGCGATATCCGCAAGACCGTGACCCCGCAACTGCGCACCGAACAGCCCAGCACGCTGCTGGTGGTCGATCTCGGCTGCGGCCAGAACCGCCTGGGCGGTTCGGCGCTGGCGCAGGTATACGGGCAGGTGGGGGATCAGGCGCCGGACATCGACGATCCGAAGCGCCTGAAGCATTTCTTCGAGGTCACCCAGAAACTGGTCCGCGAGGGCGCCTTGCTGGCCTACCACGACCGCTCTGATGGCGGCCTGTTCGCCAGCGTGGTGGAGATGGCGTTTGCCGGCCGCGTCGGCGTGGACCTGGTGCTGGACCACATTGCCGGCGACAACCTGGAAGCGCTGGAAGCGCTGTTTGCCGAAGAAGCCGGCGCTGTGCTGCAAGTCCGCGAAGACCTGGCCGATCACGTGATTGCCGAATACGCTGAAGCGGGCCTGGGCGAGTGCGTGCACCGCATCGGCGAACCGAACGCCGATGACGTGCTGCGTATCCGCCTCGGCGGGGCTATTTTGCTGGAAACCCCGCGCCGCGTGCTGCACCGCACCTGGGCCGAAACCAGCTATCGCATGCAGGCGCTGCGCGACAACCCGGCCTGCGCCTTGCAGGAATTCGACGCCATTCCGCACGCCAACGATCCCGGTATCAATGTGCGCCTGACCTTCGACATGACCGACAGCCCGGCCGCCGGGCTGCTGGGCAGCGCCAGCCGTCCGCGCGTGGCGATATTGCGCGAGCAAGGCGTCAACGGCCAGCTGGAAATGGCGGCTGCGTTCGAGCGTGCCGGCTTCGAGGCGGTGGACGTGCACATGAGTGACCTGCTCGCCGGCCGTGTCGACCTGGCGGACTTCCGTGGCCTGGCAGCCTGCGGTGGCTTTTCCTACGGCGACGTGCTGGGTGCCGGTGAAGGCTGGGCCAAGACGATTCTCTACAACGATGACCTGCGTGATGCCTTCAACCGGTTCTTCTACCGCGAGGACACCTTCGCGCTGGGCGTATGCAACGGTTGCCAGATGCTGTCCGCGCTGAAAGAGCTGATCCCCGGCACCGAACACTGGCCGCGTTTTGTGCGCAATCAGAGCGAGCAATTCGAAGCACGCACCTCGCTGGTGGAAATCACCCCGTCGCCGTCGATCTTCTTCGCCGGCATGGCCGGTACGCGCATTCCGATTGCCGTGGCACATGGCGAGGGGCAGGCGGAAATCAGCGACGAATCGCTCGCCCGTTGCCAGGAAAACCGTCTGGTGGCGGTGCGCTTTGTTGACAGCCTTGGCAACCCCACCGAGCAATACCCGGCCAACCCGAACGGCTCGCGCGAAGGCGTCACCGGCTTCACCAGTGCCGATGGCCGCGTCACCATCCTGATGCCGCACCCCGAGCGCGTGTTCCGTGTCGTGCAGAACAGCTGGTACCCGGACGACTGGGCCGGCTTTGAAGACGGCCCGTGGCTGCGCATGTTCCAGAACGCACGGAAATGGGTGGGCTGAGGCCCGCCCTGGCAGGACAACAACAATATGACTGACAAAACCTTTGGGCCGTTCGAACTACTGGCGGCCCACAAAGGCGAAGTGCCGGCGGATTTCGTGGCCCGCCGGCGCATCGCCGCCGCCATGCAGCAATTGTCCGAACGCCTGATCCGCGCCGAGGCCAGCCAGGCCGACCTGGAGCATTGGGCCGGCACCCTGGAGCAACTGGCAGAGACAGTGGGCACACCGGAGCGCCGTGATACCCGCGCCGCCAACCGGCGCATGTTCAGCGGCGCGGCCACGGCGGGCGATATCTTCGACATGATGGATTTTGACCCGGCTGGCGGCCTCTCCAACCCGATTTCCCCGCCGCTGACCTGGATAAAGGAAACCCCGGAAGGCGTCGAGGCGGAAGTGTACCTGGGCATGCACTACCAGGGCCCGCCGGGCCGCGTGCACGGCGGCGTGATCGCGCTGTTGCTGGATGCGGTGCTGTCGCGCGCCATGCATGCCGCACTGAAAATCGGCGTCACCGGCACCCTCAACGTGCGCTATCTCAACAGCACCCCGATCGAAACCACCGTGCGCTTTACCGCGCGCCTGCGCGAAATGGACGGCCGCAAGATGTTCATCGAAGGTGGTGTGTTCGCGGGCGAGGAACAGACGGTGCAGGCGGAGGGGATTTTCTTTCAGCCGCGCTTCGGGCGCTGAGGTCAGAGCCTGGCTTCGTTCAGCGCCCGCTCCACCTCGGGCAGCACATCATTGGCAATGCCCAGCAATTCGGCGAGCAGCGCATCGTCGGTATCCATATAACCTTCGTATTCCGCCAGGTTGCGGCGCTCGTGGCACAGGACGAGCAATCGCACCTGTAGTGCTGGCAGTGACAGCGTGTGGGTCAGGCATTGAAACACCAGATAACGGCGCTCGGAGCGATAGCCGCGCAGGCGCAAGGCCGTGAGTGCCATGGCATGGGCGGCGTTGTAGGCAAGGTCAAAACGGCTGGCAAAAGACAGTGCGGTGTTGTTCGCGTCCTGTAGCCTGTCTCTGGCAGATTGCAATAAACCCTCGCACTCACGACGGTCGGGTGGTTCGGGTTTCAGATCACCTGTGCGAGCCAGGTTTATCAGATTTTCGAGCGGGCTCATCCTTGAACTCCGGTTCCTCGCCGATCAGCACTATGGTTGGCTGTGCGGCAACGCGGGTGGCAAAACTGTGTCCGGCGGCCTTCCTGGCCAGCCATTCCTGAGTGGTGAGCAACGTCGGGTTGATGGTGCGGCCAAGCATTTTTTCAACCGGGAGCAATGGCGCCATGACCTCGCCATAAAGTAATCCGTCGCCGATCAGCAACAGATCAATGTCGCTGTCTGCGGTGTCCTCACCCCGGGCGATAGAACCATAGATAACGGCCCAGGCCAATCGTGGCAAAAAGGGAGCCAGCGCGGTGCGCAAGGGCTCTGCCATGCCGAACGTCTTGAGCACAATGCTGCGCAGTTCCTCAAAGATCGGGCAGCGGGCATCGGCCTGATAACGCATCTGATTACCTTGCCTGAAACGCGTCAGGATGCCTGCGTCCTGCAGGCGCTCAAGTTCCCGCGAGATGCTTCCCTTGCCGACTTGGGACCAGCGGGCGATCTCATTGGTGTAGAAGCTGCTGTGAGGATTGCCGTACAGCAGCGTCAGAAGGCGCTGTTGCGTGGTGGAGAAGAGGGCGTTGCCCAACTGTGTGGGTGGCATGGCAATCCGCATCGGTCCCTTTTTGGGAACGATAGGTCTCATTTTGGGACCGGTCAAGGCTGATGTTTCCTGTCATGGGGTTTGCCGTCGCTTCGCGGTACGCTTTGCGGCCTTGAGCCTCTGATCCAAGCAGGAGATGTCCCCTTGAGCGACCACTACGGCCTGTTTACCCACCGTATCGCCGAACCCCACGAACCCAATGAGGAATACCAGACGCGCCGCGCTCTGGCGGCCTCCCTGCGCGAGATCCAGGACCGCCTGGTGCGGCTGGATGCCCCGCAGGACATGCTGGAGCACTGGGCGGCGCAGATGGCCACGGTGGCCGAACAGGTGCGCGATTATCCCCGCCGTGGCCAGAGCGCCATCTTCCAGCGCCTGTATCTGGAGCAGGGCAGCCACCGCGATGTGCTGGATGCCTTTGACCACGAGATCATGACCGGCCTGTCATCGTCCCTGGCGCCGCCGCTGAGCCTGTGGCTTGACGGGGACGTGGTGCGCGGCCGCGCCAACCTGGGACTGCCCTGGCAGGGCCCGCCGGGCCGTGTGCACGGTGGCGTGGTGGCGCTGATACTGGATATCCTGATGGCCAAGACTCAGGACATGGTCGAAGGCATCGGCATGACCGGCACGCTGAATATCCGATATCAGGCCGGTACACCGCTGAAAACCGATATCGACATGGAGGCTCGCATCCAGCGCCTGGATGGCCGCAAGCTGTTCGTCGAGGGGCTGTTCTTCGTCGGTGGCGAGCAGGTCGTGCGGGCCGAGGGAGTGTGGATCTGCGCCCGGGGTGACTATCGCTGGCGCGAGGGTTTCCCGCTGCGGCAACAAGAGGTGTCATGAACAACACCGTCTACAAGCTCTGCTTCTACGTGCCGGCAACGCACGTCGAAGAAGTGAAACGTGCCGTCTTCGAGGCCGGTGCCGGCCGCATCGGCGACTACGACTGCTGTGCCTTCCAGACCCTCGGTGAAGGCCAGTTCCGGCCGCTGGACGGCAGCCGGCCGTTCCTCGGCCAACAGGGGCAGGTGGAACGGGTGGCGGAGTACAAGGTGGAGATGATCTGCCTGGAAAGCCAACTGCGTGCGGCCCTCGCGGCGCTGCGTCTGGCGCACCCCTATGAGGAGCCCGCTATTGATCTGTGGCCACTGACACCGCTGCCGGATGGCCCTGCCTGACCCCCTGAATGGCCCCTTCGGACACCCTGCTCCCCCTTCAAAACTGTGACACAGTAAGCGCTTTGGAGTGTTCTGTACGCTTCGTAGCGGCTTTGTTCTGAAACTGTAGCCCCGGCTTGTTCCGGGTACCTGCGCTGAGTCAATAATCACTGTCAGCCTGCCCGTGGTGCGCTACCCGGGGCGGGCTTTTCGTCGGGCACCGGCCTGGGGTAAGGCCGGGGTCTTTTGGCAGGTTTTTTCGCTCCGGCTTTTTCGGGGTATCGCGGAGAACAGCATGACTCTGTTTCAGGCATTGCGGTGGCTGGATGAGCTGGAGTACGTCATCGAGGCCCTGGCCCAACAGGCCACCACGGAGGCGCGCGCCACATTGGTGGAACTGATTCTGGAGGCGGAGTCCGACGCCCAGCTGGATGTCAACGAACGCACCATGCTGCTCAACACCCTGGAACGCGCCCGTGGTGCCCTGATTCAGGCAGACGAAGAACAGCCGCCGGAAGTGATGCCGGCGTCGATACTCAGTGGCTTGACCCGGCGGCTCTGGCAGCAGGTCCACTGACCTGAAAAACCCTGACAACGGGGTGGTCTCTCAAAATGGTTATGTTATAACATAACTGTTTTAACGGAGGCCGCCCCGATGTCCTTGCCTGTATCCCGCCTGCCCGTCACCGTGCTGTCCGGTTTTCTCGGCGCCGGCAAGACCACACTGCTGAACCACATCCTCAATAATCGCGAACAGCGTCGTGTGGCGGTGATCGTCAACGACATGAGCGAGATCAATATCGACGCCAGCCTGGTGCGTGGCGAGGTAACACTGAATCGTGCCGAAGAAAAACTGGTCGAGATGAGCAACGGCTGCATCTGCTGCACCCTGCGCGAAGACCTGTTGCGTGAAGTTCGCGCGTTGGCCGAGGCCGGCAGGTTCGATTACCTGGTGATCGAATCCACCGGCATTTCCGAGCCGCTGCCGGTGGCCGAGACCTTCACCTTCGCTGACGAAGATGGCGTCAGCCTGGCCGATGTGTCGCGCCTGGATACGCTGGTCACCGTGGTGGACGCGGTCAATTTCCTGGCCGATTTTCATGCCGCCCGCGCACTGCAGGAAGCCGGCGAATCGCTCGGTGACGACGATGAGCGCAATGTCGCCGACCTGCTGGTGGACCAGATCGAATTCTGCGATGTGCTGGTATTGAGCAAGACTGATCTGATCACCGCCGAGGCGCTGGAAGAACTGACCGGCATCCTGCGCAGCCTCAACCCGGAGGCCCGTATCGTGCCCGCCGTGATGGGCAAGGTGCCGCTGGAGGCGGTGCTGGACACAGGCCGCTTCAGCTTCGAACGTGCCGCTGCGGCGCCGGGCTGGCTGCGCGAGATGCGGGGTGAGCACGTCCCGGAAACCGAGGAATACGGTATCCGCAGTACCCACTATCTGGCGCGCCGCCCGTTCCATCCGCAGCGGTTTTATGATTTCCTGCACCGCACCTGGGACAATGGCCGCCTGCTGCGTTCCAAAGGTTACTTCTGGCTGGCCAGCCGCCCGCAATTCGCCGGGCAGTGGAGCCAGGCCGGCGGTATTGCCCGGCACAGCCCGGCCGGCATGTTCTGGAAAGCCGTGCCCACCGAGCGCTGGCCGGAGGATCCTGACACGCTGGCCATGATCCGTGAAAAATGGATCGAGCCGTTCGGCGACATGCGCCAGGAACTGGTGTTTATCGGCCAGCAACTGGACATCGAGCGCCTGCATGCGGAACTGGATGCCTGCCTGCTGGACGACGACGACCTGCTGGCCGGCCAGGCGCACTGGAAAAACCTGCCGGACCCGTTCCCGATGTGGTACGAGTCCTAACAGGCGGTTGAAAAACAGCCTGCGCTGACGGCTCAAGCAAGCCGTCAGCAAAATCAAACGCGATAAGCGATTGATTTTCCGTGCCCACCTTTGCGGACCTGTGCCGCAAAGGTGGCTTGAAAAAGCCTCAAAGAGGCTTTTTCAACACCCTGCTAAACGCGGTAAGGATGAATCAAGATGGTCAGTACGGAACAGGCGCTGGCACAGGCCGAGCATCAATGCCAGCAGCAGGGCGCGCGCTTCACTGCCGCGCGGCGTCGCGTGCTGGCGATCCTGCTGGACCAGTCGCAGCCGCAGACGGCCTACCAGATTCTTGATCTGCTGCGCGCCGAACAGCCTGGCGCGCAGCCCCCGACCGTGTACCGCGCACTGGATTTCCTGCTGCGCCACGCGCTGGTGCACCGCATCGAATCCACCAACAGTTATCTGGCCTGCAACAGCCCGCACTCGCACGATGACGATGCCGGGCATCACTGGCCGCAATTCCTGTTGTGCGATGTCTGTGGCGATACCCGTGAAGTCCCCCTGGCGGGTGAGCTGCGCCAGGCACTGGCCCGGCAGGCGAACGCATACGGCTTCCGCATTGGCCAGCGGCCGCTGGAAGTGCACGGCCTGTGCCCGCGCTGCCAGAGTAGTCAATGAGCCAACCCTGGCGCGCCGAGCGCCTGCCCGTCAACCTGATTACCGGCATGCTCGGTGCCGGTAAAACCACCCTGATCCGCCATTTCACTGCCAGTGCCGACCGGCGCTGGGGGGTGCTGGTCAACGAGTTTGGCGACATCGGCCTGGACGGCGACTGGCTGCGCCGGGACGGCGTGACCGTGCGCGAGGTGGCCGGTGGCTGCATGGGCTGTACGGCCGCCGTGACCTTGCGGGTCACGTTGAACAGGCTGATCCGCGAAGCGCGGCCGGAACACCTGCTGATCGAGCCCACCGGCCTGGGCCATCCCGCCGAACTGCTGAAACTGCTCCGCGATCCACTCTACGAGGGCGTGCTCGAACCTGGCGCCACGCTGTGTCTGGTGGATGCGCGGCGCCTGTCCGAAACGCGTTTCGTCGCGTCGCCACTCTGGCAACAACAACTCGCGTCTGCGGACGTGCTGGTCGGTACCAAACATGACCTGTGGGATGCCGAGGCAACACACCACTGGCAGGCGCTGGTGGCGCAGTGCGGCGAGCCGGCGGTGACGATCACGCAGGGCATGCTGGACCCGGGCTGGCTGGCTGCGCCGGTCCGTACCCGTCAGGTGTTTGTGCCGGCGGGCAAGGAACAATGGGATGCACACGGCTGGACATTGCCCGACGGCTGGCGCGTGACCGAAGCCGGCCTGCGCACCTGGCTTGCCTCGTTCGAATGGGAACGCATCAAGGGGGAGTTGGCCGGTGTGGAGGTGCCGGGCTGGCGGCTGGATGCGGTGGCGGAGGAAGTCACGCTCACGCCGCTGGACGTGCGCCCGGCCAGCCGCCTTCAGGTGATTGTGCGCGAACGCGGCCAATGGCCTGTGTGGCAGGCGCAACTGCTGGCGGCAGGGGTGCGTTAAGACTCCAGCTTTGGCTTCGGCGTGCCCAGCGGCGCAATGTCCTGGACGCGGATCGGGAAATCACCGGTCTTCATGTCCTGCAGATAGAACTTCAGCGTGCGGGTGATGGTCGGAAACGCCAGTTCATCCCAGGGAATCTCTTCCGGCAGGAACAGCCCGGCATCGGACGACTCATCACCGACCCCGAACTTGCCGTCGGCCAGTTCGCCGAGAAAGAACACATACACCTGATAGATGTGCGGCAGATTGAACACCGTGTACAGATCGCTGATGTTGACCGTGGCGCAGGCTTCCTCCCAGGTTTCCCGGGCGGCACCTTCCTGCAATGTCTCGCCGTTTTCCATGAAACCGGCCGGCAGTGTCCAGTAGCCGGCGCGCGGATGAATGGCCCGCTTGCACAGCAGGATACGCCCTTCCCACACCGGCAGGGCGCCGACCACGATCTTCGGGTTCTGGTAATGAATGGTCTGGCAGGCCGGGCACCAGTAGCGTGGCCGGTTATCGCCTTCGGGAATATCGAAGCGGAGCTGGTCGCTGCCGCAATGGCTGCAGAACTTCATGAAGAGTCCGGTTCTCAGGATATAGCGCAGCCTATCGGCTTGCCGTCGGGGCTGCAACGCAGCGCGCTCACATAGCGCTTGCCTGCCCCGCGGTGTCTGTTCAAACTGTCGTTTGAATCAGATTCTGGTGCTCCGCGCCGGCCATGTGGCCGGTGTGTGGCGGAGCTGGAGAGCGGTGTGATTGATATCCTGAAACAGCGCCTGCAGGACTACCGCCTGCGCGAACTGCCGGTGCACCTGCCTGAGGCAGCGGTATTGATGCCGTTGACCGATGAGCCGGAACCTGAACTGATCCTGACCGTGCGCTCCGCCGCCATGCCGACCCATGCCGGCGAAGTGGCGTTCCCCGGCGGCAAACGTGACCCGGGCGACCGTAATCTGCTGGCCACTGCGCTGCGCGAATCACGCGAAGAAGTTGGCCTGTTACCGCAGGAAGTCGATGTGCTCGGTCAGTTGTCGCCGCTGCCGTCCCGTTACGGCATGAAGGTGACGCCGTTCGTGGGCCTGGTGCTGCCGGACGTGGAGCTGATTGCCGAGCCGGGTGAGATCGCCTCCATCTTCCGCGTACCGCTGGCGTTCTTTCTTGATGCCCGGCCGGAGCTGTCACCGCCTTTTGATGTGTTTGGCAAACGCCTGCGCATGCCGAGCTATTATTATGAAGACAAACGGATCTGGGGCCTGACCGCTTTCATGATCCTTGATCTGCTCAACCACGCATTCGATGCCGGTATCCACTACGAGCTGGATGACCCGGAGTAACCACACAAGGGGAGCGCACGTGATCTACACCATCGATGGCCGCCGTCTGGAAACCCGTGGCGAATACTGGATCGCCGACAATGCCACCGTGATCGGTTCGGTGGTGCTGGGCGACAAGGCCAGCATCTGGTTCAACGCCGTGCTGCGCGCCGACAACGACACCATCACCATTGGCGACGAAACCAATATCCAGGACGGTGCTGTCCTGCACGTGGACCCCGGCGTGCCACTGACCATCGGGCGCAATGTAACGGTGGGGCATAAAGTGATGCTGCACGGCTGCACCATTGGCGACAACACGTTGATCGGCATCAATGCCGTGGTACTCAACCGCGCAAAAATCGGCAGTAACTGCATCATCGGCGCCAATGCCCTGGTGCCGGAAGGCATGGAAATCCCGGATAACTCGCTGGTGATGGGCTCGCCCGCCAAAGTGGTGAAGGAAATCAGCGATGGCCACAAGGCCATGATCACCATGGGGGGCATGCACTATGTTGCCCACGCGAAGCACTTCGCCACAGCACTGAAACCCGACGAGCGCTTCCATGACTGATACCGTGGCCTCGCCCTGCGTCAGCATCTGCGCCCTGGATGGCGACGATATCTGCGTGGGCTGCTTTCGCACCGGGCAGGAGATCAGCCGCTGGGGCCTGCTGCCGGCCTCGCGCCAGCGCGAAGTGCTTGCACGCTGTCAGCAGCGGATGTTCGGTCACCCGGCCGCCTGTGTGGTGGATGAGATGAAACAGGCGGGGCAGGTATGAGCAACGACGCACTGCCCGCACCGCGTCGCCCGCGCGTCGGGCTGGCGCTGGGCAGCGGCTCGGCACGTGGCTGGGCACATATCGGCGTGATCCAGGCGCTGGAAGACATGGGCATCCGGCCCGATGTGGTGGCGGGCACGTCCATCGGTGCGCTGGTGGGCGCGGTCTACGTGTCCGGCCAGTTGCAGGCGTTCAGCGACTGGGTCACCAGGCTGACGTTTCGTGATGTACTCGGTTTTCTCGACATCGGCTTCAGCGGTGGTGTGGTGAAAGGCGAGAAGCTGTTCAATTTCTTCTCCGAACAGCACCAGAATCCGGACATTGAATCGCTGACCCAGCGCTTCGCGACGGTGGCCACCGACATGAAAATGGGCCGCGAAGTCTGGATTCAGGAAGGGTCGGTGCTGGATGCCGCGCGCGCGTCCTGCGCCTTGCCGGGCCTGTTTTCGCCGTTCAAGCATGAAGGGCGCTGGATGCTCGATGGTGGCCTGGTCAACCCGGTGCCGGTCTCCGTTTGCCGTGCGTTGGGTGCCGAGCTGGTGATTGCCGTCAACCTCAACGGCCAGTTGATCGGCCGCCATCTCACCCGCTACGACACCGGCTCCCAGGACTTGGAAGAGTCCGACGGCGAAACCCCCGACAGTGAAAACAGCGAGCCGTCTGTGTGGGGGCGCGTCATGGATTATTTTTCTTCCTCCTCCGATGAAAACGTCGAGCCCACACCGGGTTTGTTCGATGTGATTGGCGCCAGCGTCAACATCATGCAGGACCGCATTACCCGCAGCCGCATGGCCGGTGACCCGGCGGAGCTGAATCTGGTGCCGATGCTGGAAGATTACGCGATCATGGATTTCCACCGGGCGGCGCAGGCGATTGAAGAAGGGCGGCGGCTGGTGGAGGCGAATCGGGAGCGGATTGAGTGGTTGCTGGGGCGGCTTTGATGATGTCAGGCTGGCCGATCAATGGGGCGGAGTATTAATGCCAAGATGGGAATATAAAACAATCAAGCTGGCGACGACGGGTTGGTTTGCAGGGGGCAACCTGGATGAAGGAAAGCTCGACGAATATATGAACCTGCTGGGGCGTGACGGCTGGGAGCTGGTGTCGGCGTTCGATACCAGCCAGGCGTACGGGGCCTCAAGAAATATTGTCGCCATTTTCAAGCGAAGCCTGGGTGCCTGACGGGGGAACCGGTTGCAGGCATCCTGCTCCGCCTTTTGTCTGTTCTGCCATATTCTCCTCTCTCGCAGTCATCGGTTTTTCGCTACCTGTCCAGGGAGGAAAGACGATGTCTGATCCATTGGATCAATCGCAGCAAGTGTCACAGGAACGTCTTACGCTCATGAGTGGCGACTGGGTTGAAATACCCGGTGCCCGCGGGCGGATGGAGCAGATGGATTTCGGCAATGGCCTGTTCCTGCACCTGGCCGAGCTGGATGTCTACGGCGAGGCGGCGTTTGCGGTAGAGAATTATATGGCGCCCGGCTGGATCGGCGGCTCCTGGAATATCCTGGGGGCGCTGGAGATTGCGCCGCCGGGCATGCCGGCGCTTGCCTGTGATGCACAGCATGCGCTGATCATGCGTATTGACGTCAGTGGCACGCAATACCGGCTGCCGGCCGGGCAGCTCATTCGGCATGTGGGGGTCACCGGTACGCTGGACGCCCTGCGGCAGCGCTATGAAGGCAGCTTTCCCGACAGGCTCGCACCCTTTCTTGGCAGTGGCAGTGCCGAGGTAGGGCTTGAGCGCGTCGGTGTCACAGCGCGCATGCGCCATGTCGGGGCGAGTATGTTTTCACGTCATCTGACGGGCCCGGGCCGCCGTTTCCAGCTTGAGGGGCTGGCGATGCTGTTCCTGCACGAAGTGATTGCCAGCTACTGTGGCGATGCCTTGTCTGTGTCGGAAGAAGAAGCGCTGCCGGAATGGGAGCATGCTGTCTTCGATGCCGTGTCCGCGCGCATCAGGACCAATCCGGGTGAGCCGCTGGTGACAGCACTGCTGGCGTCCGAGATGGGGGTGAGCGAGAACAGGCTGAACAGTATTTTCAGGATCAAGACAGGCAAAAGCTGTGCCGAGGTCGTCCGGGCAGCGCGCATGGAGCTGGCAAAAAAGCTGCTTGAAGAAGGTGATCTCGCGCTCAAACAGGTGGCTGTGGAAGTGGGTTTCAACCACGTCAGCAATTTCTCGCGCGCATACCGGCGCTGGTTTGGCGAAAATCCGGGGCGTGCCCAGCGTCGCTGAGGTGGCTTTCCCTGTCTGTGCCCGGTCCGCCTTCCGAAAATGATAAAAACCGGGAAAGTGATAAAAGTGAGCACTTTTTCCCACTAAATCAGATGTATACCCTGAGTCCCTCATAACAGAAATCATGTGTGTGGGGGCTCCATGTCACTGTTTATCTTGCGCCGTTACCGGGGGCGGGCTGTGGTCCGTGCCGACATCCTGACTGCGTGCGGCACAACACTGGCGTTGCTGTTGTTGCTTTCCGAGCCGGTGCGCGCGGCGGCTGATGGCGCAGACGGCACCGGCCACGACGGCGTGACAGGGGGGCACGGCGAGGACGGTCTGAGCGGTGGGCACTACGGCGGCAATGGCGGTGACGGGGTCAGCTTGGTGTATACGGATCCCATTGCGACCGCCGTCTCTTCACACACTTACATCAACGCAGACACCACAGATCTGACCGCGGTCGCCGGGATCAATAATGGCGATCAATTTGGTGTCATCGTTGGCGGTATTACCACGGTCATTACCATCCATACCGGAGATACCCTGAGGGACCTGGCTGCCGCCATTGATGAGGTGATCAGCCCCTACGGCATGTCCGCGACGATCACCGTTGATGCCATGATGAATGATCAACTCTTGATCACGACGGCGGGCAATTTCCTGGATGTCACGATCGCCAACTATACGGGCTCGCCCTTTTCCGCAACAGGTATTCGCTTTGCTGACTTCCCGGGGGCTCTGGGCAATGCGGCCCGTCCTTTCAGCCATGGCGGCAGCGGCGGCAACGGTGGGGCTGGCTTGCTCATGGGGGATGGCAACTGGTATCTGGCGGCCAATGCCGATGGGGGCCATGGCGGTGCGGGGGGCAGCTCGGATTATTTTTACGGAAATGGTGGCCAGGGTGGCCATGGCGGCGCGGGTATCGAATCCACTTCCACCGACGATATGTTCACTTTTTTTTCGGCAGCCGAGGTTGTCGGGGGCGATGGTGGTAACGGTGGCGACGGCGGCGCGGAGGGCATCGGCGGAAACGGCGGCGACGGCGGTGACGGTTTCCGGGCCGAGAGTGGTTCCACCATTGTCGTGACGTCCGGCGCCCTGATTGCAGGCGGTGCGGGTGGCTTGGGCGGCACGGGCGGTACAACGGGCAGCGATGGCGTCGGCGGTTACGGTATCACCGGATCGAACCTGGATGTGACGCTGGCCGGCACGGTCAATGCGGGTGCCAACCAGCCAACGGCGATTTACTTCGCCGCAGGTGACAACCGCCTGACGCTGGAAAACGGTTATAGCCTGGGTGGCAATGTGCAGGCTAACGGCAGCAATGATGTGCTCGCTCTGGGGGGCGGGGAAGATGCGGCTTTCGACACCGATGCCCTGGGCGGCGTGTTCCGGGGGTTTGAGTTGTTTGAGAAAGTCGACGCGGCTACCTGGACGTTGACCGGAGGCGTTTCCCGCGACTGGTGGGTGCGGGAAGGCACGCTGGCGGGGAGCGCAGAAACGCTTGCGGGCAATATTCAGAACGACGCTCATGTTTTTGTGAGTGGAGCAGGCGCCGGTTTATATGAAGGCGTTATCAGCGGCAGTGGCAGCGTGGGCTGGGGTGGCAGCCAGACCATAGTGCATGCGCAGGGGTATACGGGGCTGACGCATATCCTGGGCGCTATCGGTATTGAATCCGCCGATACGTTTTCCGGAGACATCCTGATTGACAGTGGATATCAACTGACGGTCGGTGACGCCGGCGCGACGGCGCCGGTCCATTATGCGGGTCACATCTCGGGGCAAGGGGACGTCGTGCTGGCGGCGTCCAATGTTGTCTGGAGCGCAGATCACAGTTTGACCGGGAAAATATTCATTGATCAGGGCGCCGGGCTCTCTCTCGGGACTGGCGGTGGCACCGGCGCGATTGTCGGCGATGTGGTCTTTCGGGGTGTGCCCGGCACGCTGGACATCAATCGCGCGGGTGATTATCACTATGATGGTGTTATCGCCGGTTCCGGCAACCTCATCAAGCAGGGCACAGGTAATTATGTCCTGTCTGCCGATCACAGTCTCAGCGGTGCCGTCACCGTCAATGCCGGTGGCATGCTTGTCAACGGCGCAATGGATGGCGCGACGGCCACGGTGAACAGCGGTGGCCTGCTGGGCGGAGGCGGTTCGCTCGGCACGACCGTTGTGCACTCCGGCGGGACGCTGGCGCCGGGTGACGGTCTGGGGACGCTGACCATTAACGGTGACCTGACGCTGCAACAAGGCAGCCTGCTGAATGTTGATGTCGGCGCACCGGGCAGTGATTTCTCCACGCCGGGACAAAGTGACAGTGTCACCGTCAATGGCAACCTGGCGATCAATGGTGTGGCTCTGAACCTGAATGATGCAGGCGGTTTCGGCGCCGGCCTGTATCGCCTGTTCGATTACTCGGGCACCTATTCTGAAAGCCACGGCGGGCTGCAACTGGCCAGCCCGGATCCCTCCCTGAGCCTGCAACATCTGGCGGCGGATAAACACATCAATCTGATCAACACCGCGGGAATGACGCTGCACTTCTGGAATGCCAACGGCCAGGCCAGTGGCAGTACCCAGGGTGGCGGCTCCGGCGTCTGGACGGCCACCAGCGCGCACTGGACTGATGCCACCGGCAGTGTCACCGCGCCGATGAACCCCGCTCCCGGTTTTGCTGTCTTTGCCGGCGAAGCGGGAACGGTGACGGTGTCTGATGCCGACGGCGTGGTGCAAGTGGAAGGCATGCAGTTTGCCAGCGATGGTTATCAGGTCACTGGCGACGGGGTGGCCCTGGCCGGTACCGACGGGGAAATTCGCGTCGGTGATGGCAGTGCGGCGAGCAGTGCCTATGTGGCAACGATCACCAGCGTACTCAGTGGCACCAACGGCCTGCGCAAAACCGGCGAGGGCACGCTCAGGCTGCATGCGAATAACGATTACGACGGCGATACGGCGATCACTGCCGGTACGCTGTCCGTCCTGTCGGCCGATGCACTCGGGCAAGCCGGCAGCCGCGTGGTGCTCAACGGTGGGGCACTGCATCTGGGCGACACGACAGGTCCGGTATTGGGCCGCCAACTCGAACTGGCGGAGGGTGGGGGCACCCTCCGGAATGACGCGCTGCTTGACGTACATGATGACCTCAGTGGTGCTGGCCGGTTGACCAAGCAAGGCGACGGCACGCTTGCGCTGCATGGCAATAACGATTTCTCCGGTGGGCTGGTGGTGGCCGAAGGCGTTGTGCAGGGTGCGGCGGGCGCGCTGGGCGTGGGGCATATCGAGAACAACGGTCTTGTTCGTGTCATGGAAGCGGGGCAGGCCCAGTTGGGGAATGACCTGTCCGGCGCCGGTGTGTTCAGCCTGTCGGGCAACGGTGCGCTGCGTCTGACCGGCGACAACGGGGCATTCGACGGTCGCTTCAGGATCGAGCAGGGCACACTGATGGGTGATGCCGGGTCATTCGGCACTGCGGAGATCGAGAATGAGGCCCGGCTGGTGCTGGATCAGTCTGCCGAGGGTGTTTTTGGCAATCTGTTGTCCGGTACGGGTAACGTGGAAAAAACCGGTACAGGAACACTGTCGCTGGAAAGCGACGCCACCGCGTTTACCGGCAATACCCATATCAACCAGGGGCGGGTCAACGTCAATGGCAATTGGTCGAACAGCGTTTTTACGGTTAATGACGGCGGTGTGCTGGGTGGCGTGGGCCAACTTGGCAGTACCACGGTCATGGCCGGCGGCACCCTGGCCCCCGGGCACTCTCTTGGCACCCTGAGTATCCATGGTGACCTGACGTTCAATGCCGGCAGCCGGCTGACACTGGAGGTCGACCCGGCGGGCACTGGCAGCGATCACATTGCCGTCACCGGGCAGGCCATCCTCAGTGGCTCGGCGGTGCATGTGGGCAACAACGGCGTTTACCAGCCTTTCAGCCGTTATACCTTCCTGCATGCCACCGGCGGCATCGTTGGCCAGTTTGATGATGTGAGTTCCGATTTTGCTTTCCTGGATGCGAGCCTGACCTACACCGCCGATACCGTTTCCCTGGAACTGTTGCGCAACGATCAGCGTTTCGCCTCGGCAGCGCAAACGCTCAACCAGCGGGCCGTGGCCAACAACGTCGATAGCCTGGACAGCAGCCACGATATTTATCGCCATGTGGTGAAACTGGATGCGGAGCAGGCGGCCGCCACGTTCGACAACATCAGCGGCGACAGCTTGCTGGCCGGCCTATCCGCCGGGCGTGCACTGCAGCAGCGCTTCGCCGCCGGTGTTCGCCAGCGCGGGCGTGAGGCCGGCGTGCAATCGGCGGGTGGGCTCTCAGGACGTCTGGAGCGCGCCTTGCAGGCGCTGGCGGCGCCGTCCAATCCCTACGCGCAGGCGGCGACAGCAACACCGGACGCGCCGCACAGCTCACTGGCAGACAGCAACGCCGATACTCAGCACGGTGTCTGGGTGCGGGCTCAGTCGTCGCATTTTGAAGAGGATCAACAGGGCAATGTGGGGAACGCCACCTACCGGTTCCGGGGGGATCAACTGACGCTGGGTGTGGATCAACAGTGGTCACAGGGCCTGCTGGGGCTGGCTGTCGGGCGTGCTGACGGCGCACTGGATTTTCGCAACCGGCAGGCGGACGCCGAGGTGTCCGCCTGGTTCTCCGGCCTCTACGGCCGCTGGAACAGTGGCGGCCCCTGGTATCTGCGCGGCGATCTGAGTTATGGCAGCAGTGACGTCAGCCAGCAGCGGATAGTCAGCGGCATGGCGGCAGAATCTGACAGCACCGTAAAGACCTGGCGGCTTGCCATGGAAAGTGGCTGGGATCTGACCTGGGGTGAAACCGGCCTCCATCCCTACGGCATGGTGGTGCTGGAGCGCAGTGAGCGTAACGGCTTTACCGAAACCGGCGGGGGAATATTTGCCCTGTCGGTGGAAGACAGTGAACAGGAGGGAGGGGAAATCTGGCTGGGCGCGGACCTGTCGCGTGCCGTCATGCCCGCCGGCAAATGGATGCTGGCAGAAGCCGGGCTGGCTCTTGTGCAGCCGTTCGGTGACACCCAGGCGCAGCAGCGCGCGCACTTTGCGGGCAGCAACGGATTCTCAGTGTATGGCGCGGACCAGGACGATCTGCAACTGGCTGTGCACGCCGGCGCAGAACTTTACTTCACGCCGGCCGTGTCGGTGTGGCTGGGGTATCAGGGGCGCTTCGGTGGTGATACACAAAGCCAGGGTGCGCTGCTCAGCGCCAGCCTGGCCTGGTAGGGGAGGCATGGCATGAAGATCAGGTTGCTCATGAGTGGTGTGTTGCTGGTGCTGGTTGCTGCCTGTGCGCGGGACGCGGTGCAGACCGACTGGCCCGGCTACCGCACTGATGCGCAGGGTCACCTCCTGCGGGATGCAGACGGCCGTTGCTGGCGCACGCTGGATTGGCGGCCGGCGTTGGCGGTGCCGGAATGTGATGTGTCGATCACAGGTGTGCCGCAAGCGGACGTTCCGGTGCAGGAGAACGTGGTGCAGGAGAATGCGGTGACGCCCATGCCGCCGCCGTTGAGCGTGACCTTCGCGTTCAACGAGGCCGTGTTGACCGCGCAAAGTGAACAGGCACTGAGGGACTGGTATCAGCGCTTGCCACAGGAGGCGGACCTGCGCTTTGAGGTCCAGGGCTACACCGACCCGCTGGGCGGGCATGACTTCAATGTGCGCCTGTCAGAGCGTCGGGCCCGGCACGTGGCGGGCTGGTTGCGTCAGCACGGGGGCAGCGAGGTGCACTGGCAGGGGCGTGGCCCGGACAGCAGCGTCACCGGTGATGCATGTCAACCGTTGCGTGGCGAGGAGCGAAAACGCTGCCATGTGCCGGATCGCCGGGTTGAGGTAGTGGTGCTGCGGCGGCAATAGGTCCCGGCCGTTGACGTCGTGGAACGGATTGATAAGGCAGTCTCTCGCTGTGAGTATACCGGTAGGCCGACATTTGCAGTGGGTGTGGGCAGGTATAGTGTTGCTCTAGTTGGCCGGAAAGGCGTTCATACTCCCTTTTCGGTCAGGTGCTCTCGCAAGAAAGAGGTGGCGCTGTATGAAAACCAGAGACTTTGACAAGAAGTTTGATGACGGTGTTGAAGACATGATCGACGACCTTGACCTGTCGACCGCACACCGCGTCAATCAGGCACAAAAACGCATCAACGTCGATTTTCCGCTGTGGGTTGTTGAATCCCTGGACCGTGAAGCGGCGCGCATCGGTGTGACAAGACAATCCATTATCAAAGTATGGCTGGTCGAACGCCTCAGGGCGGAAGCGGCGAATCAGGCACTCAATGATGACAGGCCAGGCGGCGCTCAGTGACCATTGGCCTCCCGCCGTCGCAACCGCGCCGTCTTCACCATGTTGTCCTTTACCTGCATCACCTCAATCAGATAATCCTCGATACGCAACGAGGTGTTGCTCTCCGGAATATTCTGCAAGTGCTCCAGGATCAGCCCGTTCAGGGTCTTTGGTCCGTCGGTGGGCAGCGACCAGTGCAGTGAGCGGTTGATCTCGCGCAGGTGCGCTGTGCCATCCACCACATAGCTGCCGTCTTCCTGCGGCAGGATGTCCTGGCTGCTGGCGGCCAGGTCGGTGGTGAACTCGCCGACGATCTCTTCAAGAATGTCTTCCAGGGTGATCAGGCCAAGTACGTCGCCGTATTCGTCCACTACCACGCCCTGGCGGCGGCGGGCGTTCTGGAAATTGATCAACTGCTTGTGCAGCGGCGTGCCTTCCGGCACGAAGTAGGGCTCCACGGAGAATTGCAGCAACTCGGCCTTGTTCACTTCCGGGCGCATCAACAGCCGGCTGACTTTACGCAGGTGCAGGATGCCGATGATGTTGTTCGGGTCGCTGCGGTAAATCGGCAAGCGGGTGTGCTGGGAGGTGCGCATCAGGTTGAGAATGTCGTTGAGGTCGGCGTCGATGTCGATGCCAATGATCTCGCTGCGCGGAATCATGATGTCCTCGACGGTGACTTTTTCCAGGTCGAGGATGTTCAGCAGCATTTTCTGGTGCCGTTTGGGGATCAGGCCGCCGGCTTCGTTCACGACAGTGCGCAGTTCTTCCGGGCTGAGATCATCTGTGCCGGCGGGCTGTTCGCGCACGCCCATCAACCGCAGGAGGCCATTGCTCAGGCCGCTGACGGCCCAGACCAGCGGGGCGAACAGTACCAGCAGCGGTTTCAGCAGCAGGCTGGCCGGGTAGGCCACGGATTCCGGTTTGCGCGCGGCGAACGTCTTCGGCGTCACTTCCGCGAAGATCAGCATGATGATGGTGAACACGATCGGCGCAACGGCGGCACCGGTGTTGCCGAACCAGGCCAGCGCCAGCAAGGCAGCGATGGTGGCGGCGTAGTTGTTGACGAAGTTGTTGCCGATCAGGATCACGCCAAGCAGGCGGTCGGTCCGGGCGAGCAGCTTCTCCACGCGGCGGGCACCCCGGTGGCCGTGACGGGCCAGGTGGCGCAGGCGGTAGCGGTTGAGCGCCACCATGCCGGTTTCACTGCCGGAGAAAAACGCAGAGGCAATGATCAGCACGACCAGAATGCCGATCAACAGAGCGTCAGGAATATCAGCCAAGAGGGGGTAAGCCCAAGGTTGCAACAGGACCGCTATTGTCCGAACGCGGCTTCGCGGGTGTCAAGCAGCGCGGTGCAGGATGTACTCGAGCACCACCTGGGAGCCAAAGAAAGCCAGCAACAGGAGGGCAAACCCGGCGATGGTCAGGCGCACCGCAGTGAGCGCACGCCAGCCGAGAAAATGCCGGCCGGCCAGCAGTGTGGCAAACAATCCCCAGGCGAACAGGGTGAGGATGGTCTTGTGGGCCACCTTTTGCGCAAACATGTCATCAAGATAGACAAAACCGGTGACGATGGTGGCGCTCAGCAGCAGGACGCCCGCCCACAGCAGTTCGAAGAGCATGGTTTCCATCACCTGGATCGGCGGGAAGGCGCGCATGACGCCACGAATGTGACCGCTTTTCAGTTGCCGGTGCTGGATCAGCAGCAGGATGGACTGCGCCGCAGCGATTGCCAGCACGGCATAGGCAAGGATAGAGGCGAGTACGTGCGCCGCAACGCCGTGGGCCAGTGGATGCGGCGTGTAGCCGGATTGCACCCACAGCATCGGCGGAATGGAGAGCGCGCTGAGCGGGAATACCATGGCGCTGACCCACTCCAGCCGCCGGTACAGGCCTGCGATGGTAATCAGGGCGGCGCCGGTGCCGGTGATCAGTGACGCCATCGGGAACAGCCCCAGCCGTACCCCGTCGTCGGTCACGGCGGTTTGCCACAGGCAGAGGGCGTGCAACACCACGGCGGCCAGGCTCAGCGCCAGCAGGGCAGGGTTGCGCGCGGTCACCGCACCGCGCAGGCGCCGCAACACCATGATGGAAGCAACAAGATAGAGGACAAAGGCCGCAAGGCCGGCCCAGCTGGCAATAGTCATAGGCGTTTTGTATCCGGTGACGCGGCAGTGTGTCACAAGGCTTGTGGCTTTTGAAGTGGGAGTGATTCTCAGCTTCGCGCCATGACGCGCTTGCCGGAGCCCTCGCCGTGCCAGGGGGCGCGCGGTATACTCCCCGCCTCGCGAAATACCGCCCGGAGTACTGCATGTTCGAGAATCTCAGCGAACGCCTTGGCGCTTCCCTGCGCTCCCTGTCCGGTCAGGGGCAACTGACCGAGGACAACATCCGCGACACCCTGCGCGAAGTGCGCAAGGCGCTGCTGGAGGCGGACGTGGCGCTGCCGGTGGTCAAGGATTTCACCGACCAGGTCAAGGAACAGGCGCTGGGTCAGGAAGTGCTGGCCAGCCTGAACCCCGGCCAGGCCTTTGTGAAGATCGTCCATGACCGCCTTGTCTCGGTGATGGGTGAGGCCAATGAGGGCCTGAACCTGGCCGTCAAGCCGCCGGCGATCATCCTGATGGCGGGCCTTCAGGGTGCTGGTAAAACCACTTCTGTGGCCAAGCTGTCGCGTCATCTCAAAGAGCGCGACAAGAAGAAGGTCATGGTGGTGTCCGCCGACGTCTACCGTCCGGCGGCGATCGAGCAGTTGAAGACGCTGGCGGGCGAAGTGGGGGTCGAGTTCTTCCCGTCCACCGCCGACCAGGACCCGGTGGATATCGCCAACGCCGCGCTGGGCGAGGCCAAGCGTCGTTTCATGGACGTGCTGATCGTCGATACCGCCGGCCGTCTGGCGGTGGACGAGCAGATGATGGCCGAGATCAAGCGCCTGCACGCCGCGATCACCCCGGCCGAGACGCTGTTCGTGGTCGATGCCATGACCGGCCAGGATGCGGCCAACACCGCTGCGGCCTTTAATGACGCCCTGCCGCTGACCGGCGTGGTGCTGACCAAGGCCGATGGTGACTCCCGTGGCGGTGCCGCGCTGTCGGTGCGCGCCATCACCGGCAAGCCGATCAAGTTCATCGGTATCGGCGAGAAGACCGATGCCCTGGAGCTGTTCCACCCGGAGCGGATCGCCTCGCGCATCCTTGGCATGGGCGACGTGCTGTCGCTGGTGGAGGAAGCCGAGCGCAAGCTGGACAAGGACAAAGCCGAGAAAATCGCCAAGAAGTTCAAGAAAGGCAAGGCGATGGACTTCGAGGACCTCAAGGATCAGTTCCAGCAGATGCGCAACATGGGCGGCATGGCCTCGCTGCTGGACAAGCTGCCCGGCATGGGTGGCCTGGCCAAGATGACCGAAGACCAGACGGCCATGAAGCAGTTCAAGCATATGGAAGCGCTGATCGACTCCATGACCCCGGCCGAGCGCCGTAATCCGGACTTGCTCAAAGGGTCCCGCAAGCGCCGCATCGCCGCCGGCGCGGGCCTTGAGATCCAGGATCTGAACCGCCTCATCAAGCAGCAGAAGATGATGGGCAAGATGATGAAGAAGATGAAAGGCAAGGGCGGCATGCAGAAGATGATGCGGGGCATGGGCGGCATGATGGGCGGCGGTGGCCCCGGTGGAATGGGCGGCGGCGGTGGCATGCCGCCAGGCTTCCCGGGGATGTGACCGCAACGCCGCGCCCGGCGGTGCCGGGCGCGAAAAACCCCTTTCAAAGTCACCCCGAGGTCGCTACAATCTGCGGCCTTTCAGGGTCCGACTAAGCGGATTCGGGGCTTCAAGTGCCTGCGGGCACAGGGCCGAGAGCAGATTTACAAGGCAGAGAAACCGTATGGTAACCATTCGTCTGGCCCGTGGTGGGTCGAAAAAACGTCCGTTCTACCACGTTGTGGTCACGGACAGCCGCAATGCACGTGATGGCCGTTTCATCGAGCGCCTGGGTTATTTCAACCCGATCGCCCGTGGTGGTGAAGTGCGTCTGAACCTCGACGCAGAGCGCCTGCAACACTGGGTAAGCGTTGGTGCTGGCACCTCTGACCGCGTGCGTACGCTGATCAAGGAGCACAGCAAGCAGTCTGCCTGATGCTTGCCGGCGAGGGCATGCTGCCCGACGAAGATGCCTTGGTCATAGGCCGCGTTGTCGCGGCCTATGGCATTAAGGGCTGGGTGAAGCTGCAATCCTTCACCGACCCGAAAGAGAACATTTTCCTCTACCAGCCGTGGTACCTGCGGGGCCCGGATGGCTGGCAGAGGGTTCGCCTGACCAGCGGTCGTCCGCAGGGCAAGGGGCTGGTGGCACGGCTGGATGGCTGTGCCGACCGTACCCAGGCGGAAACCATCCAGGTGGGCCGTGACATTGCTGTTCCCAGGAACGCGATTCCGCCGGCCGGGGATGACGAGATTTACTGGCGCGACCTGATCGGCCTGCGGGTGAAGCTCCCGGATGGCCGGGACATCGGCAGTTTGCGCCAGATGTTTGAAACCGGCGCCAACGACGTCATGGTGGTGCAGGGCGATACGCACAGCATTGATCGCCGCGAACGCCTGATCCCCTGGTTGCCGGGACAGGTGATTGGCGACATCGACCTGAACGCCGGCACGCTGGTGGCGGACTGGGACCCGGAATTCTGATCCCGGCGCTGGCGCCGGTCACGAGACGGAGGCCCGGATGAACGTCACGGTGCTGACGCTGTTTCCGGAGATGCTGCAGGCGATCACCGGCTACGGCATCACCCGGCGCGCGGTGGAAACCGGGTTGCTGACGGTGAACGCGGTGAACCCGCGGGATTACACCACCGACCGGCACCGCACCGTGGACGACCGCCCGTTTGGCGGCGGCCCCGGGATGCTGATGAAGGTCGAGCCGCTGCTGGCGGCACTGAAGGCCGCCCGCGAGCAACTGGGTGTGCCGGCCCGGGTGGTCTACCTGACCCCGCAGGGCAAAAAGCTGGACCAGCCGGCGGTAGACCGCCTGGCAAAGGCACCGGCAATGATTTTGATCGCAGGCCGCTACGAAGGTATCGACGAGCGGGTTGTGGCAACGGAAGTGGATGAGCAGTGGTCCATTGGTGACTACGTGCTCAGCGGCGGAGAGCTGCCGGCCATGGTGATGATCGATGCCATGGCACGCCGGTTACCCGGCGTCCTGGGACACCAGGATTCGGCAGAGCAGGATTCCTTCAGCGGCACGCTCGCGAACCTGCTGGACTGTCCGCACTACACGCGCCCGGAAGAAGTGAACGGGTTGCGGGTACCGGAAGTGTTGTTGAGTGGTCACCATGAGGCGATCCGCCGCTGGCGACTGAAGCAGGCCCTGGGCCGCACCTGGCAACGACGACCGGATCTGCTGGCGGCACGGCAACACGCGCCGGGCCTGAGCAGCGAAGAACAGGACCTGCTGGCGGAATACATCCGCGAGCACAGTGAACCGAGCAGCAACGACCGGACCTAGCGCCGGCTATTACAGTAACAGGAGCAGGCAGTCATGAGCGGCAAGAAACCTCTGGTGCAGGACATCGAACAGGCACAGCTGAAAACCGACGTGCCGGATTTTGCACCGGGTGACACCGTCACCGTGCAGGTGAAGGTGAAAGAAGGTACCCGTGAGCGTCTGCAGGCGTTCCAGGGCGTGGTGATCGCCAAGCGCAACCGTGGCCTGAACTCAGCCTTTACCGTACGCAAAATGTCTCACGGTGTGGGCGTTGAGCGTGTATTCCAGCTGCACAGCCCGGTGGTGGACAGCATCAAGGTCGAGCGTCGTGGTGACGTGCGTCGCGCCAAGCTGTACTTCCTGCGCGACCGCTCCGGCAAATCCGCCCGGATCAAGGAAAAAGTGCGCTCCGCCAGCTGATCGGCGGGATTGCGGCAACACGAAAAGGGCCATCCTCGCGGATGGCCCTTTTCGTATGTCCACAACCCGGTCAGGCGTTACGTATGCCCCGGTACAGCGCCAGCAATACGATGGCCCCCAGCACGGCAGTCACCACACTGGCCAGGCTCAGGCCGCCGACGGCGCCGCCCAGCCCGGTCAGCTTGCCGAGCCAGCCGCCGACGAAGGCACCGGCGATACCGATCAGAATAGTCACGATCATGCCCCCCGGGTCCTTGCCCGGCATGATCCACTTGGCCAGTATCCCGGCAATCAGTCCCAGAACGATCCACGTCAGAATAGCCATCGGTTGTTGCTCCCTGTGATGAAGTCCCGCCCTGATTATGGCCAAGGCCGGGTGGGCGGTGGTGTTATGTTTGGTAAATTCACGTGTCCCAGACTGCCGAAAAACAGGCTGCGCTGACGGTCTGATCGCGCCGTCAGCCAAATCAAACGCGATAGGCGATTGATTGTCTGTGTCCCCTTTTGCCGCGCCGCGCCGCCAGGGTGGCCTGAAAAAGCATCGCAGAGGCGTACTCAACGCTCTGGTAGAAGGGTCACTGGCGGCGTGCCGGAGGCCCTGTCATCATGCCGCCATGAGCCCGCCAACCTCCCCGGTTACCCCGTTGCCCGAGTCGCTGGACCCGACTGCCGCCGATCAGCGGCTGATCGAGCAGTGGCTGGATGCGGTGTGGATGGAGAAGGGGCTGAGTGACCACTCACTGAACAGTTATCGCCGGGACTTGACGCAACTGGCCGGCTGGCTGGCGTGGCAGCGCCACAGCCGTCTGATCGCCTGCACCCGTGCCGACCTGTTCGAGTATCTTGCCTGGCAGCACACTCGCGGCATGAGCCCGCGCTCGGTGTCGCGGCAACTGTCTGCGCTGCGTGGTTGCTACCGCTGGCTGCTGCGCGAGCGGCATATCGCCGAAGACCCGACCTTGCGCGTGGAAAGCCCCAAGACCGGCCGCCCGCTGCCGAAAACACTGACCGAAGCGGACGTGGAAGCACTGTTGGCGGCCCCGGATGTGGACACACCACTGGGACTGCGCGACCGCACCATGCTCGAAGTGCTCTATGCCGCCGGCCTGCGCGTGTCGGAACTGGTGGGCCTGACACTGCATCAGCTCAACCTGCGCCAGGGCCTGGTGCGGGTGGTGGGCAAGGGCGACAAGGAGCGGCTGGTGCCGCTGGGCGAGGAAGCGCTGGCCTGGGTGGAACGCTACTTGCGGCAAGGCCGCGGCCTGCTGCTGGGCACCGTGCAGAGTGACATGCTGTTCCCGGGGCGTGGCGGCGGTGTCATGACCCGGCAGACGTTCTGGCACCGGCTGCGCCAGATGGCGACGGAGGCAGGTATCAGCAAGCCCCTGTCACCGCACACATTGCGCCATGCATTTGCCACCCACCTGCTGAATCACGGTGCGGACCTGCGGGTAGTGCAGTTGCTGCTCGGGCACAGTAATCTGTCCACCACACAGATATATACCCACGTGGCGCGGGAGCGGCTCAAGGGCCTGCATGCCGAACATCACCCGCGTGCCGGAAACCAAACGCGGCCGCCGGCGTCTGACGCAGCAGTGGCGGACGAATAGGCCGCCGGCCCGGCCCACCGGGATCATCGACGGAGAGAACGACAACATGAAAGCTTTTTGCAGTGCGCTGGCCCTGGCCGCGCTGATCAGTGCACCGGCCATGGCCAGTGATGCCGTCAAGCAGCGTATCGAGGCCAGCCTGCGTGCCACGGGCCAGCCGGTGCAGGTGACCGCCGTGGAGCCGTCACCGATCAAGGGGCTGCTGGAAGTGGAACTGAACGGCAGCGAGCGCATGTATGCGTCCGAAGATGGCCAGTACCTGCTGGCTGGCGAACTGTTTGAACTGGAAACCTCCGGCCCGGTGAGCGTCACCGACCGCCGTCTGGAAGGCGAGCGGCGTGACCTGTTCTCCGATTTCGATCTGGCCCAGACCGTCACCTTCAAGGCCGAGGACCAGAAAGCCGAGGTCATGGTGTTTACCGACCCCACCTGTGGTTACTGCCGCCGCCTGCATGAAGAGATCGACCAGCTCAACGCGTCCGGCATCACCGTGCATTACCTGGCCTATCCCCGCGCCGGGGTCGATTCTGCGCCGGGCCAGCTGATGGAGCAGGTCTGGTGCGCCAAGGACCCGCAGAAGGCGATGACCGAATCCAAACTGACCGGCAAGATCAGCGAACAGACCGAAGCCTGCGATAACCCGGTGGCGGAACAGTATCGCCTGGGCGGCCGTATCGGCGTGCGCGGCACCCCGGCCGTGTTTGCGATGGACGGCCGTCAGCTTGGCGGTTACCTGCCACCGGCGCAGATGACCCGCGCCCTGGGCCTGAACTGAGCCACCCCCCCCCCCCCACACGCACCGGGGGGGTAGGGTGGGAAGAGCCAACGGCGAATCCCACCATGCCCATGCAGCGCACTGCCCGCACGGAACTATCGGAACTACCTCACTCCCGAACAGGGTGGTTTCGATGGTTTTGTGGGGGTGAATAGCCCGGTGGGATTCGCCGTTGGCTCTTCCCACCCTACCCCATCACTTGGCGCCAGCCCTGCATTCCCCCAAGGTAGCAAATCGCCGCCCCCGGGGGCCGGCGAAGCAAGCCTGGAAACCCCCGCCAGGGCGCATGAGACGGCGGATTGACGCGATGCTGACGCGCAAGTAAGGTGTCCGCCTTCCTGCTCTTTCCCTGCGGCCGTGGGCACGGCTGCGAGAGCCTTCATCAATCTCGGGTACCCTGTCGTGGAAGCTGAATTCGAGCGCATCAAGCGCCTGCCGCCGTATGTCTTCAATATCGTGGGTGAATTGAAGAAAGCGGCGCGAGCGCGGGGTGAGGACATCATCGATTTCGGCATGGGCAACCCGGACCAGCCGACGCCGCAGCATATCGTCGACAAGCTGGTGGATGCCGTGCAGCGTGGCGACACGCACCGTTACTCTCAATCCAAGGGTATTCCGCGCCTGCGCAAGGCCATCTGTGACTGGTACCAGCGCCGCTATGACGTGACGCTGGACCCGGAATCCGAAGCCATTGTCACCATCGGTTCGAAAGAAGGCCTGTCGCACCTGGCGCTGGCGACCATGGGGCCGGGCGACACCGTGCTGGTGCCGAACCCGAGCTACCCGATCCATCCGTACGGTTTTGTCATCGCCAATGCCGACATTCGCCACGTACCGATGGTCGAGGGCATGGATTTCTTCGACGAGCTGGAGCGCGCGCTGCGCGAGTCCTGGCCGAAGCCGAAGATGCTGATCCTGAATTTTCCCGGCAACCCCACCGCACAGTGCATTGATCTGGCGTTTTTCGAGCGGGTGGTGGCGATTGCCCGTGAGCACGGTATCTGGGTGGTACAGGACCTGGCCTACGCTGATATCGTGTTTGATGGCTACCAGGCACCCTCGATCCTGCAGGTGCCTGGCGCCCGTGAGGTGGCAGTAGAGTTTTTCTCGCTGTCAAAAAGCTACAATATGCCCGGCTGGCGTGTGGGCTTCTGCTGCGGCAACCCGCAACTGATCGCCGCGCTGGCGCGGATCAAGTCCTACATGGACTACGGCACCTTCACGCCGATCCAGGTGGCGGCCATTGCCGCACTGGAAGGCGACCAGCATTGTGTCAGCGAGATTCGCGACATGTACCAGCGCCGCCGTGACGTACTTTGCCAGGGGCTCAATGACATCGGCTGGCCGGTGGCGTCGCCCAAGGCAACCATGTTTGTCTGGGCGAAGATTCCCGAGGCCTACCGGGCGTTGGGGTCGCTGGAGTTCAGCAAAAAGCTGCTCAACGACGCACAGGTGGCAGTCTCGCCCGGTATCGGTTTTGGTGACTACGGCGATGATCACGTGCGTTTTGCACTGATCGAGAACGAACATCGCACCCGTCAGGCGCTGCGCGGCATTCGGCGCATGCTCAGGCAGGACGGGGTGCAGGGTTGAAGCGTGACACAACGAGGGGATAAGAAGTGAAGCCTGTAAAGGTCGGTATTGCGGGTCTGGGTACGGTCGGTAGCGGCACGGTGAACGTGCTGCAGCGCAACGCGCAGGAGATTGCGCGGCGTATCGGCCGGCCGATCGAAATTGCCCACATCGGTGCACGACGCCCGAACCCGGCCTGCAGTATCGACGGCATCCGTGTCTCCGCCGATGTGTTTGAACTGGCCCGTGATCCGGAACTGGACATTCTTGTCGAGTTGATCGGTGGCACCACCACCGCGCGCGAGCTGGTGCTGACCGCGATCGAGCACGGCAAGCACATCGTGACCGCCAACAAGGCGCTGATCGCCGAGCATGGCAACGCGATTTTCCGCGCCGCCCACGAGCGCGGTGTCGATGTGGCGTTCGAGGCATCCGTGGCCGGCGGCATCCCGATCCTCAAGGCGCTGGGCGAAGGCCTGGCGGCGAACCACATCAAGTGGGTCGCCGGCATTATCAACGGCACCGGCAACTTCATCCTCACCGAAATGCGCGACAAGGGCCGTGATTTTGCCGACGTGCTGAAAGAAGCCCAGGCGCTGGGTTACGCCGAAGCTGATCCGACCTTCGATGTGGAAGGTATCGACGCGGCGCACAAGCTGACCATCCTGGCGTCCATTGCGTTCGGCATTCCGCTGCAGTTCAGCAAGGTCTATACCGAAGGGATCAGCCGCATTACCGCCGAAGACATCAAGGCCGCTGATTATTTCGGGTACTGCATCAAGCATCTCGGCATTGCCAAGGACACCGGCCATGGTGTCGAGCTGCGCGTGCACCCGACGCTGATCCCGAAAGAAGTGCTGCTGGCTTCCGTGAACGGTGTCATGAACGCCGTCATGATCGACGGTGATGCGGTGGGCCCGACGCTCTTTTACGGTGCCGGTGCCGGGGCGGAACCGACCGCCTCCGCGGTGGTGGCCGATGTGATCGAGCTGGGCCGTGCGCTGACGGTGGACCATGACGAGCGTGTGCCGTACCTGGGCTTTCATGCCGACGCCATGTCCGAAATGCCGGTGCTGAGCATCGACGAGGTAGAATGCTCGTTCTACATTCGCCTGCATGTCCAGGACCGCACCGGTGTGCTGGCGGACATCACGCGCATCCTCAGCGACAAGGGCATCAGCATCGAGGCCATGTACCAGAAGGATGTGGACGACAACGAGCCGGTGCCGGTGGTGCTGATGACGCACCGTATTCGCGAGAGCGCCATGCGCGAGGCGCTGGAGCAGATTGCCGCGCTGGACGCCGTGCTGGACGACATCATGCGTATCCGCGTCGAAACGCTGGATGCGTAAAGGATACTGGGTCTGACGTCGGACGTCGGACGCGAAGGTCAAAACATTGGGGGTGATGGTGCCTCCATAATGAAAGAGAGTTTGTTATGCCATTTCGTGAACGCTACACCGGCCTGATCAACCGCTACCGTGACCACCTGCCGGTCAGTGAC
Source organism: Alcanivorax sp. S71-1-4 (assembly GCF_009846755.1). GTDB lineage: Bacteria > Pseudomonadota > Gammaproteobacteria > Pseudomonadales > Alcanivoracaceae > Isoalcanivorax. The sequence goes on along the minus strand of NZ_AQOR01000013.1, from coordinate 67,467 downwards.
GACACTCCGGTCATCAGCCTGGGCGAAGGCAACACGCCGCTGATCCGCCTGAAAAACATTCCGCGCATGCTTGGCAAGGACGTGGACATCTACGTCAAGTATGAAGGCCTGAACCCGACCGGCTCCTTCAAGGACCGCGGCATGACCATGGCCGTGACCAAGGCTGTGGAAGACGGCAGCAACGCCATCATCTGCGCCTCCACGGGCAACACCTCCGCTGCCGCCGCGGCCTATGCTGCGCGTGCCGGGATCACTGCGTTCGTGTTGATCCCGGAAGGCAAGATCGCCATGGGCAAACTGGCCCAGGCGATGATGTACGGGGCGGTGATCATGCAGATTCGTGGCAACTTCGATGCCGGCATGCAACTGGTGAAGGACGTCGCTGGCGAAGCGCCGGTGACCATCGTCAACTCGGTCAACCCGTTCCGTCTGCAGGGCCAGAAAACCGCCGCGTTCGAGATTGTCGAAGAGCTCAATCGCGCACCGGACTTCCACTGCCTGCCCGTCGGCAATGCCGGCAACATCACTGCGCACTGGATGGGCTACAGCGAATACCAGCGCGCCGGCGTGGTGAACAGCGCACCGAAGATGGTGGGCTACCAGGCGGCCGGTTCTGCGCCTTTCCTGCGCGGCGCGCCGGTGGACAATCCGGAAACCGTGGCCACCGCCATCCGCATCGGCAACCCGCAGTCCTGGGATAAAGCCTGGGCGCTGCAAAAGGAATCCGGCGGCTGGTTCGATGAACTCACCGACGCCGAGATCCTGGCGGCACAAAAACTGCTGGCCGAAAAAGAAGGCGTGTTCTGTGAGCCGGCCTCCGCAGCATCCATCGGCGGCGCCATGCGTGATATCCGGAACGGCAAAATCCCGGAAGGCTCCACCATTGTCTGTACCCTCACCGGCAACGGCCTGAAAGACCCGGATACCGCCATCGAGCAGTGTCAGGCAGCGAGGATGGTGACCATCGATGCGGAGCTCGGCTCCGTCAAGAAAGCGATTCTCTCCCACATGTAACCCCTCCCCAGACACCGCCGGCCTTCGCCGGCGGTGTCGCGTTGGCCAGATGAGATGTAGGCGATGCGACCCGTGAGTGATGTCGACCTGGTGTTCCAGAGTTATGGCCGTTGCTGTAACCGTGAGCCCTTTTTCGAGGATTTCTACCGTATTTTCATCAACCGTTCCGACGCGGTGCGGGCCATGTTCGTCAATACCGACATGGCCGAACAGCGTCGCCTGCTGCGTGCCGGCATTTCCTGGCTGGTCATGCATGCACGCGGCGCGCCGGGCGGCAAATTGCGCGATCTGGGCAAGACCCATGACCGTGACGGTTACAACGTGCCGCCGGCCCTGTACGAAGTCTGGCTGGATGCGCTGATGGATACCGTGAAGCTGCACGACCCGCAGTACAGCGCCGAACTGGATCGTCAGTGGCGTGCGGTGCTCAAGCCGGGCATCGACCTCATCCGTGACGTCTACTGAAAAGGCGCCTGACCTTCACGCAAGGCGTCGCAGTAAAGAGGGTGTCTCTGGGCAGACCGTTTGCCGGAGCCGTTTACAATCATTTTTCCCCGGCCTAGCCTGTCTGCTGACCAGATGGATCGGGGATACCCTCATGATGGATCATCTCGTGCGTGTGTCGGGGGCGTTGGCCCTGGCCGCATGCTGCGGTGCTGTACAGGCCGCACCCCTGTTCAGTGGTGGTGTCTGGATGAACTACCGCTATATCACGGATTCCGATTTTCAGGGTGTCGGCGTAGCCGACGATTTTGACCGGGAAACCGGAGGCACCCTGGGTGACCCGGCACTGATTCTGTACGCTGGTGACCAGGGCCAGTATGGTTCAACGCGTTTTGCTGCTGAAGTGCGCTTCGGCAAAGGTTCGTTCACGGATCCGGACAACAATGGCACGGGCGATTACCTGGCGTTCAAGCAAGCCTGGGTTGGCCGTGAACTGGATAACGGCATGCGGGTGCGTGTTGGCAAGATGGCGGTGCCTTTCGGCTACAAGACCGTGAATTTCTGGCCCGGTGATCTGCTGCAGGGCGGATACGGCGACCAGATGGATGTCGGGCTCAGCCTGGACGGTGAACAGGCCACGCTGCGTTATGCCCTGGCGTATTTTCACGCGGACGATTTCGGCGAAACCAGCACCGACACCATGGACGATAACGGCCACTGGGGCCAGTCGGCCTGCAACAGCACTGCCGCAGGTGACTGTGATCTGGCCTATCGCAAAATGCAGACTCTGGTGGGCAATCTGGACTGGCAGTTCATCGAAGGCCACACTGTAGGCCTGTCTGTACAGAGTGGCCGGTTGCAGGATCTGGCTGCGACGGAAGACCAGGCGCCGACGGCGGTGCCGCGTTCGGCACGGCTCAGCGGTCGTCACCATGCGCTGGATCTGCATTACGCCTATGAAGCCGGGCCCTGGCTGCTTCAGGCCCGCCATGTCGAAGTGCAGCGTGAGCTGCCGGGCCGCAGTGAAAAGGTGCGCAATCATCGCCAGTCCCTGTCTACCGGCTACAGGCATAACGACTGGTTCTGGTATCTCGATCTGACCAGCGCCGCGACACGCACACGCGGGAATGATACCGGCCGTGTCTATGCGTGGGCGCCAGGCGTGCGTTATGACTACGGTCCTGGCTGGGTTTATCTGGAGTATCTCTGGTCCGATGGTGACATCGGGCGAGACGGCGATATCTACGCAGCGGATTTCCGCGCCCTCTACGCCACCGTGGACTTTTATTTCTGACCCCGGGGAGCCACAGAAAAAATGAAAATGCCAAAACTTGTTGTACAGCCGGTGGTGTTCAGTGTGTCCGCCGTGTTGATCGTCGTAGTGGTGATCCTCAGCTTCTTCTACGCCAAGGCGATGGGCAGCGCCTTCACCCAGGCGCAATCCCAGTTCGCTACGTACGCCGGCTGGTTCTACATCATCAGCGTGAATATTTTCCTGTTGTTCGTGCTGTACCTGATGTTCAGCCGCTTCGGTCGCATACGGTTGGGCGGGCCCGATGCGCAGCCGGAGTTTTCCACGCGCGGCTGGATTGCCATGCTGTTTTCCGCCGGCATGGGCATCGGGCTGGTGTTCTACAGTGTGGCCGAGCCGATCAGCCACTTCACGTCACCGCCGCAGGGTCTGGAAGGCGGCACGGTTGAAGCTGCCAAACGGGCCATGACCATTACACTGTTTCACTGGGGCTTTCATGCCTGGGCCCTGTACGCCGTGATTGCCCTGGCGCTGGCTTTTTTTGCGTTCAACCGTGGCCTGCCACTGACAGTACGTTCTGCGTTTTATCCACTGCTGGGTGACAGGGTGAATGGCCCGATTGGCCACCTGATCGATATCCTCGCCGTCGTCGCCACCATGTTCGGTCTTGCCACATCGCTGGGCATCGGCGTGGAACAGATCAATGCGGGCCTGAATGTGCTGGTGGGCGTGCCGCAGAATGCCTGGATGCAGATCGCGCTGATTGCCGGGATTACCCTGATCGCGCTCTGGTCAGTGCTCAATGGCCTGGACGCTGGCGTACGCCGGCTCTCGGAAATCAACATGGGCCTGGCGGCATTGCTGATGGTGTTCGTGTTCCTGCTCGGGCCAAGCCTGTTCATTCTCAATTCGGTGGTGCAGAACCTGGGCGCATACCTGCGTGAACTGGTGGAGCTGTCCACCTGGACCGAGTCCTACGGCGACACGCGCTGGCAGCATAAATGGACCATCTTCTACTGGGCCTGGTGGATTGCCTGGAGTCCGTTTGTGGGCATGTTTATCGCGCGCATTTCCCGTGGCCGTACCATCCGGGAATTTCTCTCGGCGGTGTTGTTCGTGCCGATGCTGATGACCACGGTGTGGATGACGGTGTTTGGCGGCACCGCGCTGTTCGAGGAACTGTTCGGTGCCGGTGGCATTGTGGCGGCGGTGAATAGCGATATCTCGACGGCGCTGTATGCCCTGCTGGCGAAATTCCCGCTGGCGAACCTGACGTCCGCCGTGGCGGTGATGGTGGTGGTGGCGTTCTTTGTCACGTCGTCGGATTCCGGTTCGCTGGTGGTGGACAGCATCACCGCCGGCGGCGAAGAAAATACCCCGGCGATCCAGCGTATCTTCTGGGTGATTGCCGAAGGCGCGGTGGCGGCAGCGCTGTTGCTGGCCGGTGGGCTGGAAGCGTTACAGGCCGGCGCGGTGCTGACCGGGCTGCCGTTTGCCATGGTGTTGCTGCTGATCTGCTATAGCCTGCACAAGGGGCTGGCCGAGGAATGGCAGGCCATGCAGGGCAACGGCAATGAACCGGAATACCTGTGGCAAAAGGGCCGGCTTTCCCGCTTCAACCAGCGCAAGGATGACGACAGCAACTGAATGGCGGACGCCTCCCCGTCAGGAGGCGTCGTCGTGCTGATTATCGCGCCGGCAGGAACGTGCCAAAGCCGGTCTGCTGGCCCAGTGCCGGCACCAGTGTGTCATTGTTCACGGCCACGCGCCCGTTGATCAGCACGTGCTCCACCAGGCCCGGATTGCGGTTCACCAGCCGTTGCAGGCCAAAATTTTCCATCTCGGCCCAGTGCACCGCGTTCAGGTCCTGATCAAATGCGGCCGGGTTGAGCACCGCAATGTCCGCCCGGTCGCCTTCACGAATATGGCCGGCGTCTACACCAAGCCAGTCGGCCTGTTCCCCGGTCACCCGCCAGACGGCACGTTCCAGTGACATGATTGGAGCGCCCTGTGCCTGGCGTTCGTGCACCATTTTCAGGAAGCGCAGTGGCAGGTTGTAGAACGCCATGTTGCGCAAATGCGCGCCCGCATCAGAGAAGGTGATCAGGGTGTGCTCGTCGGTGACCATCTGTTCCAGCACGTGCCGGCGGTGATTGCCGATGGTGGTGTACCAGCGCAATGCGCGGCCGTGTTCCACCACCAGGTCCAGGAACAGGTCCACCACATGGACACCGCGCTCGCGGGCGATGTCGTCGAAATTGCGGCCGATCAGTTGTGCGTCCGGGCAATCCAGCACCAGGGCGTCGCCAAAGTCGCGCTGCCAGACGCGCGGGCTGAGTTTCTCGCCGTAGAATTTGCGGAAGTCGCGGCGGTATTGTTCATCGCGCAGCAGGCTGTTGCGTTCCACCTGCTCGCGCAGGTCCAGCGCCATCTCGCCGGCACCGAATTCCTCGAAAAACACCACGTCGATGCCGTCTGCATAGACCGTGAACGGTGTCGGCAGCAATTGCCAGCGGAAGTTGCCGCCGAGCAGGTTGGCAGCCCAGGACACGCATTTTGCCAGCGGCCGGGTGGTGGCATTGCCCTTCAGATCGAACAGCGCGATCAGCGTGGTCTTCAGCGGTTTGCCGAGCAGCCCGAGCGTCTGCTGAAAATATTGTGTGACCTGTAACGGATTGGCCGCGTTCGGCGCCCCCTGATGCACCCGGCCGCGCTCGCGCAGCAGGCGGTTCAGGCGGCGCAGTTCGCGCCAGCGCGCGTAGGTGCTGGGCAGGCTTTTCGACCAGGCGCGATCGCCGTCCACCTTGTCCCATTTCAGGCACATGGTGGACAGGCCAAGAAAACCCTCGTCGAGGGCTTCTTCCAGCACGCTTTCCATCTGCCGCATTTCGGCTTCGCTGGGCACCACCGTGTGATCTGTGGCACGTACCAGGCCGAGCGTGGCCACGCGCAGGTCACTGTGCCCGAGCATGGACATCACATTCGGGCCGAGCGGCTGCTGACGCACAAAACGCACCCATTCAGAGGGTGTGGACCAGTGCTTGCGCGCCTGTAACAGCGGCAGCACTTTTTCGCGTGGCACGGTTTCCACTCGGGTGAAGATGTCCGAGGCATCCTCGGCCTCACTGCACACCATGCTCAGAGAGCAGCTGCCGACCATCACGGTGGTAATGCCGTGACGCACGGACTCGGACAGGCTCGGCGCCGCCAGGATCTCGGCGTCGTAGTGGGTGTGCATGTCGATAAAGCCCGGCGTGATCCAGCGGCCGGTGGCATCGATGACCGTCGGGCAGCCGGACTCGTCCAGCGCGGTGGCGCTGACGGTGGCCACGCGGCCATCGCGAATGCCGAGGTGGCGTACGGTGGCCGGTGTCTCGCCGGTCCCGTCAAAGTACAGGCCGTTGCGCAGGATGATGTCGTAGGGCTGTGTCATTGTTGTTTTCCTCATCAGGGGAGGGCGCGCTCATCAGACTACGGGCTGGTACGCCCGTGCGCTTGACATTTTGCGAGCTGGCATTTGATATTTCGCGAGTCTTATATGCCGAGGCAAAGGCCATGCACTATTTCGCACGCAGCGGCGGCATGCAGGGATTCGAGGCGCTGGTCCGGGAACTGGGGGGTGATCCCCTGGCCCTGGTGCGTGCGGCGGGCCTGCCGGCGGGGCTGTTCACCCATCCGGACCTGTATGTCGATTACCTGGCGCTGGCACGCCTGACCACGCTGGCTGCCGAGCGCTGCCAGGCGCCGGATTTCGGTGTGCGGCTGGGGCTGCGCCAGGGCCTGGAGGTGCTCGGGCCGCTGGCGTCTTTTCTGTGCCTGCAGGCCACGATCGGCGATGCCCTGCAGTTGCTGGTGCGGCACATGGACTTTCACGCCCACGGTGTAGTGCTGACGACACGGGTGGAAGGGGACGATGTGGTGTTCCGGCTGGGTTTCGCTTTTGAACGTGAAACGGCATGCGCCCAGCTGGGCGCCTTGAGTGTGCTGCAGATATTGCAGGGGCTGCGTCAGGTGCAGCCCGCACCACTGCCGCCACGGGGCCTGACGCTGTGTTTGCGCATGGATGAAACGCTGCTGCGCCGTCATGCCGGGCTGGACGGTCCCGTCACCACGGGCGCGCCTTGCAACAGCCTGCGCTTTCCGGTGGAGCTGCTTGGCCGGCCGGTGGCGGTGAGCGAGGCGTTGCGGGCCCGGCTGATGCAGCAGTGGCGGGTGGAGGACGGCGACAGCGGGCTGGCTTCCCAGGTGGGCCGGGTGATCACGGCGTTGCTGCCGACCGGGGAGTGTTCGCTGCAGCAGGTGGCAGCGATGATCGGCCTGCACCCCCGCACCCTGCAACAGCGGCTGAAGCAGGAGCAGCAGTGTTACGGCGGGCTGCTGCGCGATATTCGTTACGCACTGGCCTGCCAGTATCTGGATCGCACGGACATGGGTGTGACGACGCTGGCGCTGAATCTGGGTTACGAGGACGTCGCTGTGTTCAGCCGGGCATTTCGCGGCTGGACCGGGCAATCCCCACGAGACTGGCGTCAGTCACGTCGTGACGGCTGATGCGCCGGGGGTTTGCCGAACAGCGTCCTGATCGCTTTGCCCGGCGAGCCGCTGTGGCGTGCATCGCTCAGCATGTCGCGCCATTCGTGCAATGTCAGGGTGAACGGGTTGTGGCTGTGGATCTGTCGGGTGATGCCGTACTCACATGGCTCGTCGTCGCGTTCCGGCTCAAAGGTGCCGAACAGCCGGTCCCAGATAATCAGCACGCCGCCAAAATTGCGATCGATATAGCGCGGGTTGCGGGCGTGATGGACGCGGTGATGGGACGGTGTATTGAACAGATATTCCAGTGGCCGTGGCAGCCGGCGCACCACTTCGGTGTGCACAAAAAACTGATAGGCCAGGTTCAGCCCCACTACCACGATCACCTGCTGTGGCGTAAAGCCGATCCAGGCCAGCGGAACCCAGAACAGCCACATGCCGGACACCGGATAAGTGAAACTCTGGCGGAATGCCGTGGACAGGTTCAGGCGTTCAGAAGAATGGTGCGTGACATGCGACGCCCACATCCAGCGGATCATGTGGCTGCCGCGATGGAACCAGTAGTAGAAGAAATCCTGCAATAAAAAAAGCAGCAGGATGGTCCAGGGTGTCAGCGACAGGTCAAACAGCCGGTGCTGATAGAAAAAGGAGTAGGCGAGGGTGGCTACCAGCACATTGAAGAGACCGTCACTGACCTGATGCAGCAGGGCCAGTGAGGCATTGGAGACGGTGTCCACCAGCGTGTATTTGCCCCGCCCGCGCAATGCCCAGGCCTCCCATGCCACGCAACCGACGAACACCGGCGCCAGCCCGAGCAGCAGAAGCGATGCCATATCATCCATGATTTACAACCGCGTCGAGGTGTTGATGCGATGCTGCAGGCGCACCAGTGAGGGAAACAGCGGCCCCACGAGCCCCTTGCCGGTGGTCAGCAGCGCGCCGGACAGGGCGCGGTCCGGGTCGGCCCAGCAATAGATATTGATGAAACCAAGGTGGCCGAAGGCGTTCGGAGTGCCCGGTCCGTAGACGCTGATCGCACGGGCACCGAGCATGAAGCCCGGCGAGAATTCCAGCGGCAGCATCAGTGTGCGGTCTACCCGCCCGCCGCGTCCCGTGCGGCCGGTGGCCAGGCGTACGGTCTGCGGGCGGAACAGTTGCCGGCCCTGATACCGGCCATCGTCGAGCAGCATCTGGAAAAAGCGCGAGGCTTCCTCCGCAGTGGCGTACAGGTTGCCGGCGGGAATGGTGACCTGCTGGAAGCGCGGATCGTTGGACAGCGTCACGACTTCCTGCAGGCCGCCGCCCACGGCGTGTTTGAGGAACAGGTCCACGGGCGGCAGCTGCAGCCCGGTGGCGGCATTCTTTGCCGGTGGCAGGCCTTCGTCGCCGAGGCCGAAGCGGAAATAGCGCATGCCCATCGGCTGGCGGATCACACGGTCGAGAATCTGGTTCACGGTTTCGCCGGTGACACGTTCCATGACTTCGCCGAGGACAAAGCCGGCGGTGATGGCGTGGTAAGCCTGCTGCCGGCCGGGTTTCTCCGGGCGTGCGCGGCACATCAGCGTCATGATGCGCTCGTGATCGAACAGATCTTCCGGCGACACCGGCTCGCGGATACGCGGCACGCCGGCGCGGTGCGTCAGCACATGCATCAGCGTGGTCCGGTGTTTGCCGGCCTGGCCGTACTCGGGCAGGTAGTGGCTGACGCGCTGGTGCAGGTCAAGTTGCCCCTGTTCGGCCAGATGGTGCACCAGCATGGCGGTGACCGCCTTGGAGGCGGAAAACAGGCAGATCGGCGTGTCCACGGTCAGCGGTGTGCCGGCCTGTGGATCCGCGAAGCCCAGCGCGCGGTCGAACACCAGCTCGCCATGGCGCCGCAGCGCCAGCGCCACGCCGGGCGTCATGCCGGTGGCATAGACGCGCTCCAGGCTGCGCTGGATGCCGTCGATGGCCGCGTCCGGCAGCCCGCCGCGTGCGGCCGGTGCTTCACGCCCGCAGTCGGCCCGGGCGGGCGAGTCGGGACGGGGAAACAGGCGCAGGCGCGGGGGCAACAGGGACATGGACAGCATCACTCCGGTCTTGTTTGATATTGGGGGCGTGATTGATTGCCCGGATTCTACGGAGCCCTGTCGGGGCTGTAGAGGCCGCAACATGACAGGGGGTGGGCATTTTCGGTCAATAGCGGATTCATACAAGCGCAGGTTGGGCCGTTTTTATAAGTTACTCAGTTGCTTACGCCGTGAGCGAGCGCTTATAACAAGAGACAGCCGGCGCCTGCGCCGCAGTGGGAGAGACAGCATGAACACGATCAAACAGTCCGGTTTCCAGTCCTTTGCGGAGTTTTATCCGTATTACCTGCAAGAGCACAGCAACCCCACCTGCCGGCGGTTGCATTTCTTCGGCACGCTGGGCGTGCTGGGCATGTTGCTGGCGGTGATCCTCGGGGTGACCCCCTGGCTGCTGCTGGCGTTGCCGGTGTTTGGCTACGGTTTTGCCTGGGTCGGGCATTTCGTGTTCGAGAAAAACCGCCCGGCGACCTTCAAGCATCCGTTCTACAGCCTCGCTGGCGATTTCGTGATGTTCAAGGACATCCTGACGCGCCGCATCGCCTGGTGAAGCCATCCCTGTGACACCCGCTATCGACAGTCTGAAAAAGGCCGGTGTGCCGTTCACTGTGCATCAGTACAGCCACGACGCACACGCGGAATCCTGGGGCACGGAGGCGGCAGACAAACTTGGACTGGCCCCGGCGCGGGTGTTCAAGACGCTGGTCGTGGCGCAGGATAACGGCGCGCTGGCGGTGGGTATCGTCCCGGTGGCCGGGTTGCTGGACCTGAAGCATCTGGCGCGCGCGCTGGGCTGCAAGAAAGTCGCCATGGCTGATCCGAAACAGGTGGAACGCAGCACCGGGTATGTGCTCGGTGGCGTCAGCCCGCTGGGGCAGAAGCGCCGGCTGGCGACGGTCATCGATCACAGTGCCCAACAGTTCGGCACTATCTTCATCAGCGCCGGCCGGCGTGGCCTGGAAGTGGAAATCGCACCGGATGATCTGGCTGCGCAACTGGATGCGCGGTTTGCAGAGATTGGTAAGGGAACCTCTGAATAACTCCCCGGTGGTTCTGCGTGCTGTAGCGCCCGCCCTGCGGGGCTTTCCGGGCAGCACCTGCTCCGCGTTGCGACTCCTCGACGTAGCCCGCTATGCCTTCGAAGTCGCGCCTTGATCAGGTGCTGCCCGGAAAGCCAGAACCACCGGGGAGTTATTCAGAGGTTCCCAAGGAGACCTGAATGAGCGCACGCATCACCATTGAGCAGGGTAACCCCGACGCGGCCGTCGTGAAGCCACCGCCGTCCGACCCGGACAAGCCGATGAAACCGCCGAAGGAAAAATGGAAACGGGTGGCGGAAAAATTCTACGGCAATTATGCCGAGGCCACGCGGGTGTTCGAGCATGAGCTGGGTACGTTGTCGCAGATCGAGCAGACTTTCGGCATCAGCTTGAATCGTTCGCTGGCAGTGCGCATCAAGCCCTGGTCTCGCAAGGACGATATCTGGCACAGCCATCGTGAGCGGGTGATTCGCTAGCACCCCAAAATATTGCTGTGGCGTAGGGTGGGTAGAGCCAAAGGCGAAACCCACCGGGACCATGTCACGCACTGCTCCCACCCAACCATCGAAACCACCCCCTCTCCGGCGGTTCCGATTTTTTCCTGCGCCGGTCGGCGTGGCCTCCTGCAAGACTATTGAAATCACCTCTCTCTGGAGAGAAGGTAGTTTCGATGGTTTTGCGGGAGTGATTAACGGGCATGGACTCGGTGGGTTTCGCGTTCGCTCTACCCACCCTACGAGACCACGCCTTGTTTTTGTAGCGCTGCCCAGGTGGCGTCGTCCAGCCCCAGCCCTTTGCGCAAGACTTCGTCGTTATGTGATCCTGCCGCCTGCCCCGGCCAGCGGGTCTGGCCCGGTGTGCCGGCGAGTTTCGGCATCAGTGCCGGAATGCGCAACCGCTTGCCGTTGATTTCGACCTGTTCGAACAGCCTGCGCGCATGGAAGTGCGGGTCGTTGAACATGTCGGCGACGGAATAGATCGGGCCGGCGGGTACCCGCGCGGTTTCCAGTGTGGCCAGCACGGCCTGGCTGTCGAGACCGGCGCACCAGGCAGACAGCGCATCGTCGATCATCTGTTCGTGCTGCACGCGGCCGCTGTTGTTGGCCAGCCGCGGGTCATTGGCCATATCGTCGCGGCCGGCGGCGGTCATCAGGCGCTTGAAGATCGAGTCGCCATTGCCGCCAATGATCACGTAGCGGCCGTCGGCGCACAGGTAGGTATTGGTGGGCACGATGCCGGTCACGGTGGAGCCGGACGGGCCGCGCACCACACCGGCACCATCGAATTCCGGGATCACTGCTTCGAGCAGATTGAATACGGATTCGAACAGTGACACGTCCACCACCTGGCCGTCGCCGCCGCGCTCGCGCTCGAACAACGCCAGCACGATACCGAGCGCGGCATGAATGCCGGCCAGTGTGTCACCCATGGAGAGGTTCGGGCGCACAGGGCGTTCGCCGGGGAAGCCGTTCACATAGCGGAAACCGCCGATGCCCTCGCACACGGAGGCGAAGCCCGGTTTGTCGGCGTAGGGGCCGTCCTGGCCATAGCCGGAGATGCGCGCATACACCAGGCCAGGGTGGCTGTCGCGGAAATCCGCCGGCCCGAGCTGCCAGCTTTCCATCATGCCGGGGCGGAAGTTTTCCACCACCACGTCGGCGCCTTCGATCAGCTGCCGCGCCAGCGCGATGCCCTGCGGTTGCTTCAGGTCCAGTGTCACGCACTTCTTATTGCGTGCCAGGCTGCGCCACCAGAACGAGGTGCCGTCGTCATCCAGCTTGCGCCAGCCACGAATCGGATCGCCACCGGGCGGCTCCACCTTGATCACCTCGGCACCGAAATAACCCAGCAGTGCCCCGGCAAAGGGGCCGGCCAGCAGTTGCCCAAGTTCGATCACACGGATGCCGGCCAGCGGCAGGCGGGTATCGGTGCTCATGGTGCAAGGCTCCTGTGTCAGTCCCGGTGGCTGAGTTGCGTCAGCGGCGTGATCACGGCCGCCGGCGGGTGCTGCACTTGCCAGAAAAAGTCCTTCGGGCCGTCCGGGCCAGGGCTGTTCGGGAACCACAGCGCGAGATCCATGGTGGCGTGGCGCAGGTCGGCCAGGTTCACGCCACGCACCTCGGCTTCGGCTTTGATCGCGGACAACAGGGCAGCATGGCGGATTGTGGCAGGATCGGTCACCGCGCGCTGCATCGCGGCGCGAAAAATCGTCTCCAGGGTGGCTTCGTCGATACCGGTAAAGCGCATCCGGCTGGCGTCGTGGACGTAGGCGTCGGTGAGCGCCGCCACGCTGGCGTAGCGGCCACTGCGGACCAGATCACTGAGCACGTTGCTGACGATGCGGTCATAGTCATCGAGTGCGCCGTGCCGGGCGGTTTCCTCCAGGTACAGCAGCGCCTCGCCCAGTGTGTGGACCGAGCGCGGCATGCGCGGTGCTGCGGCCAGCAGATCAATGGCCGGTTGTGGCAGGCCGCGGGCACGAAAGCCCAGACGTGGCGTGGCGCCGGTGAATTGCTGGTAGTCGGTGCTGGCCTGCGGGTCATCCAGGTACAGCATCGACAGGTCTGAACCGGCCAGGAACGCATCGAACAGGCCGCCTTCGGTGATCGGCACGCCGTTGACAAAAAACAGTGACCAGCCACGGGTGGAATCGAGCATCAGCCAGTCGCCCGGCATGCGGTGATGGTTCAGGCTCTGCTCGTACAGGCTCATCTCGCCATCGACGACGCCGGTCAGGCGCTCGTGCCAGGCACTGTCAAAGGTGGTGCGTGCGCCGGTGATCTGGTGCAGATCAACCGTCAGCGTGGCTTCCGGTTGGCGCAGCAGCGAGATCAGATATTTCACTGCCCCCAGGCTCGAGACTGCGAGCTGTACCGGCAGCACGGCGCCCTGTTCGTACAGATGCACATGCAGGTGGTGGTTGAACAGCGTCGGCAGGCCGAAATACCAGATGCGTGCGCGCAACAATACGCTGGCACGCACCGGGCCCTGTTTGACGCCCAGGGGGAGCGCGCGGATATTTTTGCGGGTGTCCAGGTTGACGCGCAGATTGCGGTTGAGAATGCCGGTGCTGAGGCTGAAGTACAGCGTATCGAACAGGTTTTCGTCGGCATGCTCGCCAACGCGTGCGGTGACCTCGCCGATATTGGCCAGGTTTTTCGGGTTGAAATCCAGTGTCATGACGGTGGTGCGCAGGGTGCCGGCATCCAGATCGATGTCGACATAGCGTGCCTCTGAGCGCGCCGGATTATCTGCTACCAGATACACAAAGCGGTCGTCGTTACGCGGTGAGGTCAGACGAATTTCGCGAAGCAGCGTGCCGGCATGTGGCCCATGCTGGTCCGGGGCATAGCGGGTACGGCCACCATCGCGATACATGAACACCAGCTCGTCCAGTGCGTCGAGTCTGCCTGGTGTGCCATCGGCCGGATGGCGGCTGACGCCGTCGATCCAGATCAGCCCCTCGCTGTCATACTCGTCAAACTGGAATGGAATCGGTTTCAGCGCGCCGCCGCGCACGGCCATCAGCGACAGTGTGTCCAGGGAGCGCCCCTGCAGAGCCGGCAATTCGGCTGCCGTGATCACCATGGGGTAGAGGTAGGTGAATGAGGTGGTGTCCAGCCCGTCGATGGCGCGCTGCAACTGCTCCGGTTTGACCGCTCGCAGTGCATTGGCGTAACGCACCAGTGCACCGGGGTCAGCTTCGTACAGGCGCAAAAAAGTATCGATAAAACGATCCGAAACACCGGGTTCCGGCATCACAGGGGCGGGTGTGTCAGCGTGCGTGAGGGCAGGGAGGCCGCACAGCAGCAGCCAGGCCAGCAGGCAAAACCGCGTCATCTTGTTATTCTCCGCGTCCATTCTGGCGACCATCTGGGGCGCCGGGTGCCGCGCAACGGGGGCGGCACAGAGGTCAAAGGCCCTCATCGGGCAAAATCTGTTTCAGGGTGCAAAGGGTATGACAGCAGAATCAGGAAAGACAGCGCCGTCCGGGCTGCTCGCGCGGTTGCAGGCGGTATTGCCGGAGGCGTCGCTGGCGGCCACGCCACTGCCGCGTATCCCGACGCTGCGCCTGTGGTTGCTGGCGGACATCCTGTCCAGCCGGGCGCTGTCGCCACAGACCGTGAATACGTTGATGGAAGAGCCGCCGTACTGGTCGTTTTGCTGGGCGTCCGGGCAGGTGCTGGGCGCCTGGTTGCTGGCGCATCCGGCGGCGGTGGCAGGCCGTACTGTCGTGGATGTAGGCAGTGGTTCCGGGGTGGTGGCGCTGTCTGCTGCACTGGCGGGTGCGGCTCGGGTAATTGCCTGCGATCTTGATCCGTATGCGCGGCTGGCGGTACAGGAAAACGCGGTGCTCAACGGCTTGCGGGTAGAGACCTGCGAGGACCTGGCCGAGTGCCTGCCACGGGCCGACGTGCTGACCGCCGCGGATATTCTCTACGACCGTGACAACCTCACCCTGCTGGAGACGTTCCGCGCTGTCCCGTCGGTATGGCTGGCGGATTCTCGCATTCCGGATCTGAACCCGCCGGGCTACCGGCGGCTGGCCGAGGACCAGGCCTGCACCTGGCCGGACCTGGGTGAATCCAGTGAATACAACCGGGTGCGGCTGTTCGTCGCGGAGCCGGTGAGCCCGGCCTGATATCAGGAACCTTGTCACACTGCCTGGGTCGAATCCGCTGCATTGGGGTGATTGTTTCCGTGGCCCACCGTTCCTGGCGGCCACCCTTCAGGCAGTCGCTGATGCGATGTCAAAAAAACGCTCCGGGCGATTTTCCGAACCTTGATTAGGAGGGCGAACCTTGCAAGCAACACGATTCCGGCGCCTGTCCGTGCCGGCGTTCCTGATACTGCTGGGCATGATCCTGACCCTGCCGGCGCAGGCCGTTTTACCCCGCGTCATTGGCGATGGCCAGGAGTTGCCGTCACTGGCGCCGATGCTGGAGGAAGTCTCGCCGGCGGTGGTGAATATTGCGACGTTTGCGCGCGTGCGTGCGCACCAGAACCCACTCATGCAGGACCCGTTTTTCCGTCGTTTCTTCAACCTGCCTGACCAGCCGGGGCAAATGCCCGAGCGGCGTACCGCCAGTGCCGGGTCCGGGGTGATTGTGGACGCGAAGAACGGTTATGTCCTGACCAACGCGCACGTGGTGCGCAATGCCGACGAAGTAGAAGTGACGCTGGTGGATGGCCGCACCATGAAAGCCGAGGTGGTCGGCACTGACAGCGGCGTCGATCTGGCGGTGTTGAAAGTCGAGGCGGCCAACCTGGTGGAGATCAAGATCGCTGATTCCACCACGCTGCGCGTCGGGGATTTCGTGATCGCCATCGGCAATCCGTTCGGCCTCGGCCAGACGGTGACCTCGGGGATCGTGTCCGCGCTGGGCCGGACCGGCCTGCGCATCGACGGCTACGAGAATTTCATCCAGACCGACGCGTCCATCAACCCGGGTAATTCCGGCGGTGCGCTGGTGAACCTGCGCGGTGAACTGGTGGGGATCAACACGGCCATCATTGCACCGGCAGGCGGTAACGTCGGTATCGGTTTCGCCATCCCCACCGAGATGGCCGGCAACGTGATGATGCAGCTGATCGAGAATGGTGAAGTGCGTCGCGGTGTGCTCGGTGTGACGGTGCAGGATCTCGGCCCGGAACTGGCAGAAGCCTTCGACGTGGAACAGAAGAGCGGTGTGGTGGTGAGCCAGGTGCTGGACAACAGCGCGGCCTCGGAAGCCGGCCTGCAACCGGGCGATATCGTGACGGCGGTGGACGGCAAGCCGATAACCCGCGCGGCGGACCTGCGCAACCGGGTCGGTCTGTCGCCGGTAGGCGAGCAGGTGCGGCTGGATATCGTGCGTGACGGCAAGCCGCGTCAGGTGGTGGCTGTGATCCGCGAAACCGGCGGGCAGACGGCTGACGGCAATGCGGTGTCCGAGCATCTGCGTGGCGCCAGTATCCGCGACCTGCGCGATGGCGAAGTGGATTACGCCAGCAAAGGTGTGCTGGTCGAGGATGTGGAAGACGGCAGCGCCGCCTGGCGCGCCGGCCTGCGCCGGGGCGACGTGATCATCAATGCCAACCGCAAGGATGTGGAGAACGTCGACCAGTTGCGTGCCGCCGTGCCGGATCAGGATGCGGCGTTGCTGCTGCGGCTCAACCGCTCTGGCGGAATGTTCTTCGTCGTACTGCGTTAGCCTGCCCGTCCAGGCAGTGACGACACTGAATAAAGCGCCTCCGGGCGCTTTATTCGTCTCTGCGGTATACATTTCCCGGAAAGAAATAGCGGGAAGGCAGCAATGATACCGGAGGTCGTTGCCAGCGCAGCACCGGCCCTCTAGCCTCGCGAAAAAACCAAGGAGAGCCGGACCATGATGATCACTGTCATTGCCATGCTGTTCCTGGCCATGGGGCTGGGCGCGTTGATTGTGCCGCGAACCTTTCTCGCCGTGTTCGATATTCAGGCTGGTACTGCCGCCGCCCGCAATGAAATCCAGGCGGTCTACGGCGGCTACGGTGTCGCCATGTGCGCCTTGCTGTGGTGGTCGCGACAGCAGCCGCAATGGGCCGAAGGCATCTGGCTGACGGTCGGGGTGGCGCTGGCGGGGATGGCGGCCGGGCGGCTGGTGGGCCTGGTGCGGGAACCGACCCGGCGCTGGCCGGTGTGGCTGTTCCTGGGGATTGAAGCGGGGCTGGCGTTAGTGCTGTGCCGGCAGGCCGGGGTGATCTGAGCCACCCCGGCACAGGCCGTTTTCCGGGACGTTACACGCCCATCATGTCCGCCGCTTTCTCGGCGATCATCACGGTGGGGGCATTGGTGTTGCCGCCGATCAGGGTCGGCATGACGGAGGCATCGACCACGCGCACGCCGTCCAGGCCATGCACACGCAGGCTGTCCGGTGCCACGACGGCCATGTCATCGATACCCATCTTGCAGGTGCCCACCGGGTGATAAATGTTGTCGCATTTGCGGCGCAGGAAATCGCGATAGTCTTCGTCGCTCTGGATCGCCGTGCCGGGGAAGATTTCATCGCCGGACCAGTCTTTCAGGGCTTCCTGGCGAAGAATATCGCGTACCACCTTGGCGCCGCGCACCATGCCTTCCATATCGTCCGGATGAGTCAGGAAACGCGGGTCGATCAGCGCGTTGTCGTGCGGGTCGGCGCTGTTGAGGGCGACCCGGCCCCGGCTTTTCGGGCGCAGGATACAGACGTGGGCGGAATAGCCCCAGCCCATGGCGAACAGCCAGTTCAGGCCATGGTTGTCGAGCATCGCGGCGGTCAGGTGCAATTGCAGATCGGGGATCGGTTCTTCCGGGCGCGATTTGATGAAGCCGCCGGATTCTGCCACGTTCGAGGTCAACGGGCCGGAGCGGTCGCGGAAAAACTGCCACAGTGCCTTGATATGCTTGGGCAGCGCGAACGGCGACAGGCTCAGTGCGTCTTTTTTCAGTGAGCGGTGCACCAGCAGCACATCCGGATGATCCTGCAGGTTTTCACCGACGCCGGGCAGCTCATGGCGAACCTGAATATCGTGCCGTGCCAGTTCCTCGCGCGGCCCGATGCCGGACAGCAACAACACCTGCGGCGAGTTGATGGCGCCACCGCAGAGTACGGTTTCAGCCGCTTCAACGCGTTGCGCGCGGCCCTTGCGGGTGTATTCCGCGCCGATCACACGCTTGCCATCGAGGATCAGGCGGCTGACGCGGGCATCGGTGATCACGGTCAGGTTCGGGCGCTCCAGCGCCGGGTGCAGGTAGCCGCGCGCCACGCCGCAACGTTCGCCGTCTTTCTGGGTGACCTGATAAAAACCGACGCCTTCCTGGGTGGCATTGTTGAAATCGTCCGTCAGCGGCAGGCCGGCCTGCGCGCAGGCGCTGATAAAGGCGTTGCTGACCGGGTGGTGGTAGCGCAGGTCGGCCACGTTCAGCGGGCCGCCGGTGCCGTGGAATTCGCTCGCGCCACGTTCCTGGTTCTGGCTGCGCTTGAAGATCGGCAGCACCTCGTCCCAGCCCCAGCCGGCATTGCCCAGCGAGGCCCAGTGGTCGTAATCCCACTGGTGGCCACGGGTGTAGATCATGGCGTTCACGGCGCTGGAGCCGCCCAGCGTCTTGCCGCGCGGAATGTAGATTTCGCGGTTGTTCAGGGCGGTCTGGGGAGCGGTGTAATAACGCCAGTTGCGCTTGTTGGAACGCATCAGTGCGATGATGCCGGCGGGCATGCGTACCAGCAGGCTGTTGTCATCCGGGCCGGCTTCCAGCAGGCAGACTTTGTTATTCGGGTTGGCGGACAGGCGGTTGGCCATCACGCAGCCGGCCGAGCCACCGCCGATAATCAGATAATCAAAGGACATACGGTTACGGTCCAGTTGTGAAAAGGGTAATGAAATCCCCGGGGCTGAAGTGGCTCAATTGTAAGCAGGCACACCTGTTCACTGAATACTATTTGTGACCATTTGGTCATCACTGTGCCGTCAGACTGCCATGGACCTGTGGCCGCTGGCGACCCTTCGACCGGTCGGGAGGATGCCGATGCGATGCACGGTTATCGTGCTCATGACACTGCTCAGTGCCCAGGCGCTGGCCCGCGACACCTTGCCCGACCCGGTGCCGGGCTGGCGCGAGGTCGTGTTCGCAGGGCGCACCCTGTACAGCCTGGATGCCGAACATGACTGCATTCGTGCGGAGGCCCGCGGCACTGCGTCCGGGCTGGTCAGGCAACTGGACGCCGCCGATCAGCCGGACCTGTTATTGCGCTGGCAGTGGCGTGCCGAGGCGCCTCTGGTGCCCGGCTCTGACACGCCGGGCACTGCGGCGCTGGAACGACGCCGCGGTGGCGACGATTTCCTGGCCCGGGTTTACGTGATTCATGAAGGGCGTTTCTTCTGGCAGACGCGGGCGGTGAACTATGTCTGGTCACGCGAACAGGCGATCGGCACCGTGTGGCCGAATCCGTTTACCGGCAATGCCATCATGGTGGCGGTGCAGAGCGGCGAAGACGGGCTGGGCGAATGGCGCAGCTTCGAACGTGACGTGCGCGCGGATTTTCGTCGCTTTCACGACATTGATATCACCCGGGTGACGGCGGTGGCGATCATGACCGATGCCGACAACACGCGGGGCCAGGCGAGCGCCTGTTATCGATTGCCACGTTTTGGCGGCGGGCCGTGATAGCGGTTTTTTCGGCTTTTTCTGCCGTGATCGTGCTTGTGGTCTGATAAAAAGCGTGGTTATTATTTCGGCAACTTCCGTTGCGCCGGCCAACCTGTTGCCGGTGCCTGTTGCCCGAATCACGGCAAATCCGAGTGTCTTCACCGGGTTTGCGTGGCCGGCGCGGTGCGAATACCTGAGCGGTGTTTCACCCGACCGGCTAAACGCCGCGCTCCGAGCCTGCGTCATGTCGCGCCGGGGCGGGCGGAAAAACGATCTGTCACTGCCATGCGGTGGTCATGTTTTTGCGCTGTGATGCTCTCCATCGCGGTACGCAAAGCAGGCCGGCGAAGACAGAAGTCGCTGTGCGTTGTGTGCGTGCCGGTTAGCTGCCGGGACGGGTGCAGCCGCCGGTGTCGATGATCGGGTCGCAACGGGAGTGATTATGTCCGCTCGGATTCTCAGGCTGGATATCGCCGGTACACCAATGGAATGGCTCCATTGGCAGGATGCCGCCTGTCTGTATGCCCGGGGGCTGGTGACCTGGACGCTGGGCGACGTCATCTACCGTGTGCGCGGTGGTATCTCCCGCTGCACCGGCGAGCGCTCCGAGATGCAGTTGCACTCCATCATCGCCTGTGACGGGCGCATCAACCCGCACCCCCGCACCCGGCCACCCCTGACCAACCGTGCCCTGTTTCGCCGTGACCAGAACATCTGCCTGTATTGTGGCCAGTCGTTCAGTGACCACGCGCTGACCCGTGATCACATCGTGCCGACGTCGCGCGGTGGGCGTGACACCTGGCTGAATGTGGTGGCCGCCTGCCGGCGCTGCAACCAGCACAAGGGCAGCCGGCTGCTGGAGGAATGCAATATGGAGCTGCTGGCGTTGCCGTACGTGCCGAACATGGCCGAGTACCTGGCACTGATCAACAGCCACCGCATTCGTGGTGACCAGATGGAATTCCTGCGTGGCCAGTTCTCCCGGCAGAGCCGCTGGCTGGAAGGGATGCCGGCAGCCTGAAGGGTGGTAGGGTGGGTAGAGCCAAAGGCGAAACCCACCGAGTCCATGCCTGTTACTCACTCCCGCAAAATCATCGAAATCACCCGGTTTGGTTAGGGGGCGTGGATAGTGGGTCGTGGGAACAGGAACAGGAACAGGAACAGGTAGTTTCGATGGTTTTGTGCGAGCAGTGCGGCACATGGACCCGGTGGGTTTCGCATTCGCTCTACCCACCCTACGCCCCAAAAAAAGCCGCAAAAAAGCCGCAAAAAAAACGGCGCCCCAAAGGGGCGCCGGAATTTTTTGCTCGGGAGAGCTATCACGGAGAATACACTCCGGACTCAGGAGGGACACTCTCTGAGCCCTCAGCCATGCTGAAGCTGAGCGGCCAGTCTAGCTCTATTGGGTGAACAGTCATTCGCTGAATTGACCATGGCGCCGCGCGGGGTAGTCAATGTGGTTGTAAACTTAACTGGCCTCGGTGCACCGGGTGCCTCAGGTACCCGGGTGCTGATTGAGGATGTCCAGAAACACTTCAGCGAACGCCCAGGCGCTTTCCCGGCGGAACTGTTGCCGGTGGTAGCGGAACGACAAATGCAGGTGGTCGTCCAGTGTCAGCGCGCCCAGCGACAGGCCCATCGGCATGCGGCAGGGGGGCGAGAACCACAGTTCGGACAGTGCCAGCTCGCTGCCGGCTGGCAGCGGCGAATGGATGGCCCCCAGGTTGCCGAGCACCGTGGTGCTGCCGATGCGGTTGCCGGTCAGCGGCAACAGCGCCGGTACCGCCTGTCGGATCCAGGCGGGCAGGGCGCGCAATTCCCGCATCAGGTCCACCAGTACGGCCATGGTCACGCTTTCCTTGAGGTTGCTGGTCTGGCGGGTGATGGCGGCGAGCAGGCTGTCGAAATCCTCCCGTTCACTGGCACGTGACACCACGTTGACCCACATGCAGAGGTTGCTGGCGATCTCGTCGCGCCAGCCGTCCCCGCGCGTGTTCATCGGCATCACCATGCTGATCCGGCCGGTGCTCTGGCCGTGGTCGGTGTTCCAGCGGTCAATCGCCGTATGCAGCGTGGTGGCCAGCAGATCGTTGATGGTGGCGCCGCCGTGTCGCAACGTTTGCAGGCGCCGGGTCTGGGCGCCGCTGAAGCGGACCGGCATGAAGCCGAGACCGGCCTGGTCGGCCTCGTCACCGTCCCCGGCGATACGGGCCGGTGGATTCAGGGTGCTGCCGAGCATTTCCATCACGCGTGTCAGGCGGCTGATGCCGTCCTGGAGCAGGTTCTGGTCCGGTTCCTGGCCGGCCTGGCGTGCGGTCAGGAAATCCTGGCCGGACACCGGGTCACTGATATTGGCGTAGGCGCGCAGCACCGAGAGCATGAAACGGTACAGGCCGATGTGGTCACTGACGGTGCTGTTCATGTTGATCATGAAAAAGTCGCCGCGCTCACCGCAGTGCGCCAGGGCGCAGCGGAACGGTGGCGCCTCGGCCAGCGGGATCGGCAGGCTGTGCAGGGCGCTGCGGGCTTCATGCAGGCTTTCTTCGTCGCAGCACTGGATGATCCGCAACGGCACCTGTTCCAGCGCGTCGTGCAGTTGCCAGAAGTAGGCGGTGTCGCCGGCGGCGTGGGGCACCAGCGACACGCGGCTCATCGGGTGTTTGCGGGCGGCGCTGCGGATGGCGTGCAGCAGGCGTTCTTCGTCCAGATGGCCGCTGACCCGGATTTCCATCTGCAAGCCCAGCGGTGAGGCGGGCTGGTCCAGGTGCAGCAATAACTCGTCATACAGGTTCAGTGGAAACCGTTTCGGCAGCGGTGTTGTCATCAGTCGCCCTCCCTGGGCCCGGACATCGCGGTTGCCCCGATTCTATAACCCTTCGGCGCGGTGCTGACAGGAGGGTTGTGTAGCGGGCAGGCGAACAGCACGCTGCCCGGCCGGTCCGGGTCAGGGTTCGTCGCGCAGATACTCCGGCAGGTGCCGGACCAGCCAGCGCAATCCCTTGCCGGCCCCGTCCACGCGCCAGCCCATGAAGACCGGGAACGGGGCCGGGGGCGTGTCCACCTCAAGCTGCACCAGGCGGCCGCTGGCCAGCAGCGGTTGTGCCAGGCCGCGCGGCAGGGTGCCGATGCCAAGGCCGGCTTCCAGTGCGCTGGCCTTGCTGTGGAAATCGCTCACGGTCAGGGCCGGTTGCAAGTGCGTGAGGCGGATGGTGCGGGCCGGGTGCGTGCGCGACGTGTCGGCGACCGCCACCGCGCGGAAGCGGCTGAGCCGGTGGCTGTCCAGCGGCCCGTTGTGCGCGGCCGGATGGGCAGGGCTTGCGACATAGATGAACTGCGCCAGGCCCATTTCCTGCACCCTGACGCCCGGCGGCGTGCTGTCCGGTGGCCCGCCGACGCAGATCATGGCGCGGCCCTCGGCCAGTGCCTCCCAGCCGCCGCCGATGGCCTCGCCGATGATGCGCAACGTGGTGGTCGGCGCCACACCGTCGAAACGCTGCACCAGCGGCCACAGCCGCGCCGGCGGGAAGATCACGTCCAGCGCCACGGTAATCTGGTTTTCCCAGCCGGTTTCCAGTGCCCGCGCCTGCTGCCCCAGGTTATCGGCGTGGTTGAGCAGTTGCCGGCCACCATTGAGCAGCAGTTCGCCGGCAGCGGTGAGCCGTGCCTTGCGGCCCGAGCGGTCGAACAGCAGCACGCCAGTGTCTTCTTCCAGCTTCTGGATGCTGTAGCTGATGGCCGAGGGGGCGCGGTCCAGTTCCTGGGCCGCGGCGGCAAAGCTGCCTCGGCGGGCAATCGCGTCCAGCACGCGCAGGGCATCCAGGCTCAGGGGCATGGTCGGCATCCTCTGTTCAGTTTTTCTGAACGTATCGCTCAGGTTTGGGTGGTTTATTGGCGATAGTAGGCGGTTTATCTTGCTTCCATCAATCAGCAGGGAGGAACAGACCCATGCAGACAATACTGAAAGCAGGAGATCGCGGTGGGGTGAACCTGGGCTGGCTGGACAGCCGCCACAGTTTCTCCTTCGGGCACTATTACGACCCGCGTTACCAGGGCGTCTCGGTGCTGCGGGTCATCAATGAGGACCGCGTGCGCCCCGGTGCCGGCTTCGACACGCACGGCCACCAGGACATGGAAATCATCACCTATGTGCTGGAAGGCACCATTGCCCACCGCGACAGCGAGGGCAACGTGGCCACGCTGCCGGCGGGCAATGTGCAGGTGATGAGCGCCGGGCGCGGGATTCGCCACAGTGAATTCAATGCCTCGGAAACCGACCCGCTGCATTTTCTGCAAATCTGGGTGCGCCCGGACCGCACCGGCGGTACGCCGCGCTATCAGGAACTGGATGCCAGTGATGCGCCGGAATGGTTGATCGCCAGCCCGGACGGCGCTGACGGCAGCCTGGAGATTCTCCAGGACGCCCGCCTCTGGCTGTTGCGCGGCGACGTCTGGGGCAACCGCGACCTGCCGGCAGGCCGGCTGTTCTACCTGCATCAGATTCGCGGCGAGCGCCGCGTCGGTGACCAGCTGCTGCGTGCCGGTGATGCGATCACCGTGTATGGCCAGCCGCAACTGGCCGGCAGCGCGGGTGACAACAGTGAAACGCTGCTGTTTGACCTGCCGGACCAGGCCCCCTATCTACCCTGACCCTGACACCCGCCGGCCACGGCGGGGCTTTTTTTCGACCCGTTTTCCGACCCCTTTGATGGAGACACCTGATGGACAAGTTCACCCCCTGGATTGCACTGGCTGGCCGCGTGCTGCTGGCATTGATGTTTGTGCTGGCAGGCTACGACAAGATCGGCGGCTATGAAGGCACGCAACAGTTCATGGCGTCAGCCGGCGTGCCCGGCGCGCTGTTGCCGCTGGTGATTCTGGCGGAGCTGGGCGGTGGCCTGGCAATCGTATTCGGTTTCCTGACCCGCACCGCGTCCATTGGCCTGGCCGTGTTCACGGTGCTGGCGGCGGTGATTTTCCACGCTGACTTCAATGACTACACCCAGCAACTGCTGTTCATGAAAAACCTGTCCATCGCCGGTGGCCTGCTGATCCTCGCCGCCAGCGGACCGGGCCGTCTCAGTATCGACAGCACGCTGGGCCGCCACTGGTAAGTTCGTATCGGCGGGCGCAGGCCCGCCCTGTTTTGCAAGGAGTGAATCATGAGTGACACCGCACAGACACTGCCGCCTGCCGCACTGGCGCAATTGTTTACCGAGGCGCGCACGCACATGCACTGGCAGGATCGTCCGGTCACGGCGGCGCAACTTCGCGAGATCTACGATCTGGCCAAGTGGGGCCCGACCAGCATGAACGGCTTTCCCATGCGGCTGAAATTCGTCGTCAGCCCGGCGGCCAAGGACACGCTGATCCCGTTGCTGTCCGAAGGTAACCAGGCCAAGACCCGTGCCGCGCCGGCCACGATCATCGTCGCCAGTGATCCGTCGTTTCATGAACAGTTACCGGCATTGTTTCCGGGCGCGCCGGGTGCGAAAGACCTGTTTGCCGGCAACGACGCGCTGCGTGAAAGCACCGCCTTCCGCAACAGCAGCCTGCAGGCCGCGTACCTGATCATGGCGGTGCGCGCGTTTGGGCTGGATGCCGGGCCGATGTCCGGCTTCGATGCGGCAAAAGTGGACGCTGCCTTTTTTGCCGACAGCGGCTACCGCACCAACATGCTGATCAACATCGGCTACGGCGTTGCGGAAAAACTCTATCCGCGTGGCCCGCGCCCGGCATTTGACGAGGTGGCAGAGATCCTCTGAGGCGCCGTCTTCACAGTGTGTTGTCCGGGGATGGGTTTCAGTACCCGGACACCCACAGTGGAGGACGTGTCATGCGTGGATGGATGGCTGCTCCCGGCGCGCTGGCGCTGGCAATGCTGATGCTCGGCTGTCAGAGCCGGCCGTTGCCGTCGGTGGCGATGGCGCAACAGGTAGACCTGCCCCGTTTCATGGGGGACTGGTATGTGATCGCCAGCATCCCGACGATGTTCGAGCGTGATGCCTGGAACGCAGTAGAGCGTTACGAGCTGCGTGATGACGGCCGCATCGCTACCACCTTCACGTTCCTCAAGGGGGGCTTCGATGGCGAGCGCAAGACCATGACGCCCGTGGCCACAGTGCGCGAAGGGCATGGCAATGCGCTCTGGGGCATGCAGTTCCTCTGGCCGTTCAAGGCGGATTTTCGCGTCAGCTGGCTGGACGAGGATTACCGCATGACGGTGATCGGCCGGGAAAAACGCGACTATGCCTGGATCATGGCGCGCACGCCGGACATCAGTGAGGCGGATTATGATCGGCTGGTGGCGTTTCTGGCGCGGCAGGGTTATGACGTGAGTGCGCTGCGAAAAGTGCCGCAAAAATGGTGAAGGGGGTAGGGTGGGTAGAGCCAAAGGCGAAACCCACCGGGTCCATGCCCGTTAATCACTCCCGCAAAACCATCGAAATCACCCGGCCAGGGAGATGGGTAGTTTCGATGGTTTTGTGCGAGCGGTGGGGTACATGAACTGCTCTGTTTCGGAAGCAGGTAGTTTCGATGGTTTTGTGCGAGCAGTGCGCTGCATGGACACGGTGGGTTTCGCCTTTGGCTCTACCCACCCTACATCACTCTCTCAGCCGTCGGTGGACGGCGCTGTCTCAACGTCCGCCGGGGGCGCTTCTTCGCTGGTTGGGGCCGGTGTCTTGTTGTCCGGGGAAATCGTTTCCGCAGTGCCGCTGTCATCCGTTACCGGCTGAGTGCTTTCCTGTTGCTCGGCTTCCTGCCGGGCCGCTTCTTCCTGCACCTGCTCGGGCGCCTTTTCCACACCGACGTGGTAGGCGGCGAAGCCCGTGTGCACCACCTGGTTTTCCGCCATGCCCAGCAGACGGCCATCGAACGGCGCGATGATCGCGCTGCCGGTGTTGGTGACCGGATCGGTGACCGTGCCGAGTACCTGGCCGCGCCGCACCTGATCATTGAGTTTGACCTGCGACATGAGAATGCCGCCCTGGCTGGCGCGCAGCCATTGCGATTCATAGAACACCGGTTGCGGCGAACTCCAGAAGCGGCGTGTCTTGCGCATGCCGAGGTTGTCGAGCACGGTTTCAATCGCCTTTACGCCACTGTCCACCGCTTCTTCTTCCAGCCGGTTCGGGCCGCCGGCCTCCATGGTCACGGTGGGAATGCCGGCCTCGGTGGCGGCGCGGCGCAGGGTGCCGCTGGCCGCCTTGCCGTGCAGCACGGTGATGCCGCCGAACTTGCGCGCGAACTCGACGATATCCGGGTGCGTCATGTCGCCGCGAAGCTGTGCATGGTTCACGCGCCGCAGCGAGCCGGTATGCAGGTCAACTAGGTATTGGCAGTGGACTATGATTTCCGAGAACAGCGAATGCGCAATGCGTGCCGCCGAGCTACCATCCGGTACGCCGGGAAAATAACGGTTCAGGTCACGACGGTCGGCCAGATAGCGTTCACCCCGCCGGAAACCGTCCAGATTCACAATCGGAATGCCGACCACGGTGCCGGTGAGTGTGGCCGGCTCCAGTTGATACATCAGCCGGCGCACCATTTCGATGCCGTTGAGTTCGTCGCCATGGATCGCTGCCGTCAGGCACACGGTCGGTCCGGGCTGGCTGCCGTGCGCGACCAGTACCGGCACCGGCGTGGCGATGGAAGCAAACGATTGTTCCGGCGACCAGTACAGGGTGTCGATGCCACCGGCCGCGACGCTGTCGCCGAGCAGCGTGAAGGGCGCGGGGCGGCCGTCTTCCTCGACGCTCACCACCGGTTCTTCCACCAGTTGCGGCGCCGCTGCCTGCTGGGGTTTGGCGATGTCTTCGTCTTCCACCTCGGTGGCAAACACCGGCACTACGGCCAGGCACAGCAGGCCCGGCAGCAGGGCGCGCGACAGCGGGCGCAGACGGGGAAGACGCAATGGCATGGCATAACTCCTCAGATAAAACGGCATTCGGCGGCTTGGATAGGTGAAACCGGCGCCGGTTCCTGAGGGGCCGGCCGGTTTTACAGAGCGTCGAGTGCTTCCCAGCGGGTGAAACGTGTTTCCAGTGTGCGCTCCAGCTCCGCCAGTTGCTGCTGCACCGCGGCAATGGCTGACGCGTCCTGCTGGTAGAACGCCGGCGCGCTCATGCGGGCCTGCACGGCCTCGATCTGCTGTTCCAGCTGCTCGATTTCGGCGGGCAGCTTTTCCAGTTCCAGCCGCTCACTGTAGGACAGTTTTTTTACAGTTTTCGACGCGGTTGCTTTCGGTGCCGGCTTCTTGTCCTCGGGGGGCTTGCCGGCTTTCGCGGCGGGCTCGCCGGCGGCGCGCTGGCGCAGCCAGTCCTGATAGCCGCCCACGTATTCGTTGATCTGGCCCTGTTCGAACACCAGCGTGCTGGTGACCACGTTGTCAATGAATTCCCGGTCGTGGCTGACCAGCAACAGGGTGCCGGTGTACTGCATCAACTGTTCTTCGAGCAGGTCCAGGGTTTCCGCGTCCAGGTCGTTGGTCGGTTCGTCCAGCACCAGCACATTGAATGGCCGCGTGAACAGTTTCGCCAGCAACAGCCGGTTGCGTTCTCCACCGGACAGGGACTTGACCGGCTGGCGGGCGCGTGCCGGTTCGAACAGAAAGTCCTGCAGGTAGCCAATGGCGTGTTTCGGCTGGCCGTTGATGGTCAGGATATCGCTGCCTTCGGTGACGTTCTCGAGCACTGATTTTTCTTCGTCCAGGGTGTCGCGCAGCTGATCGAAGTAGGCTACTTCCAGGCTGGTGCCCAGCTTCACGCTGCCGCTGTCCGGGGTCAGCCGGCCGAGCAGGATTTTCAGTAGCGTGGACTTGCCGCAGCCGTTGGCGCCGATGATACCGATGCGGTCACCACGCAGGATCGTCAGTGACAGGTCGTCGATGATCTGCCGGCCATCATAACGCTGGCTCAGGTGCTCGGCTTCGATCACCAGCTTGCCGGAACGGGCCACGTCCTGCACCGTCAGGCTGGCGGTGCCCTGGCGATTGCGGCGCGCGGCAAATTCATTGCGCAGGGCTTTCAATGCGCGCACCCGGCCTTCGTTGCGGGTGCGCCGTGCCTTGATACCCTGGCGAATCCAGGCTTCCTCGCGGGACAGTTTCTTGTCGAATTCGGCGTTGGCTTTTTCTTCCGCGTCCAGCGCCGCCTGCTTGCCGTCCAGATAGGCCTGGTAGTCGCCGGGCCAGCTGGTCAGCCGGCCGCGATCCAGTTCGATGATGCGTGTCGCCAGGGCGCGGATGAAGGCCCGGTCATGGGTGATGAACACCAGTGTGGCATTGAAGCTGCGCAGGAATTCTTCCAGCCAGCGGATGGCGTCGATGTCCAGGTGGTTGGTGGGCTCGTCCAGCAGCAGGATATCCGGTGCCTGCACCAGGGCGCGCGCCAGCAGCACGCGGCGCTTCATGCCGCCGGACAGCCCGGCAAACCCGATGTCACCCTCCAGCGTCAGGCGCGAGAGCACGGTTTCCACACGCTGCGACATATCCCAGGCGTTGTGCGCATCGATGGCGGCCTGCACCGTCTCGAAGCGTTGCAGCGTGGCGTCGTCGCCGTCACCCAGTTGCAGGGTGAGCTGGTGGTATTCACCCAGCAGCCGGCCCAGTTCACCAAGCCCGCCAGCGACCACGTCGAACACGCTGCCTTCGGTGCCGCGTGGCACATCCTGTTCCAGCCGTGCCACGCGCAGCCCCTGGGCCTGCTCAATGCTGCCGTCGTCGGGGTGCAGTTCGCCGGCGATGATTTTCATCAGCGTGGATTTGCCCGCGCCGTTGCGGCCGACCAGACACAGCCGCTCTCCCTTGTCGATGGTCAGCGACACATCGTGCAGCAGCGGCGCAGCGCCGAAGCTCAGTTGCAGGTTGCGGAGAGTAAGCAGGGGCATGGCGGTTCCCGTAGACGGTCGGATTTCTGGCGCGCGAGTGTAGCATGACGCCGGTACACACCGCCGCCGTGGCGGTGTGCTATGTTTGCCCGACAGCCTACGGACCGGATGCCCGCATCATGAGCTTGTCGCCCTTTCGCCTTTTGGCCCTGTTCTGTTGTTTGACCCTTGTTGCCTGCGATGACACCCCCGAACCCGCTCAGGACACCGCGCCGCCGGTGACCCGCGCCGCACCTGACGCCGCCTGGGACACCTACCTGGCCGGCCATTCTGCGGCCCGGGTACCCGCTGCCGGGCCGTTGCAGGTACGTTTCAGTGGCCCGGTGATCGGTTCCGACCAGCTGGAGAAGCCCCTGGAGAAACTGGTCACGATCACACCGCAGATAGAGGCCGAGGCACGGTTTGTCAGCGAGCATGAACTGGTCATCCGGCTGGCTTCACCGCTCCAGGCCGGGCAGGCCTATCAGGTCAGCCTGAACCCGGCAGTGCTGCCGGGGGTGCCGCTGGATACGCCGTACCAGTTCAGTGTCAGTGCCCTGCCGCAAAGCATGGACCTGCGCCTGCAGGGGCTGGCCCCGGTGGACGATGACACCATGCAACTGGCCGGCGAGCTGACCACACTGGACCTGGCCTCGCCCGAGGCGATACAGACGGTGCTGCAGGCGCATCAGGGCGAGCGCGCGCTGCCCGTGACCTGGCAGCACGACGCCGCCGGCCGCACACACAGCTTCCTGATCGAGGACATCCGCCGGAGCGATCAGGCCAGCGAGATGGTGTTGCGCTGGCAGGGTGCCGGGATCGGCGCCGACCAGCAGGGAGACCGCACGCTGCGCGTGCCGGCACGGCACGAATTCAGTGTGACGGATGTGCGCATCACCGCCGCCGAGCGGCAATACATTGCCGTGAGCTTCAGTGCGCCGCTGGCGGCGCGGCAGAACCTTGCCGGGCTGGTACGGCTGGATGGCAAGGATGCGAGCGCGCGTATCGAAGGCAGCCAGTTGCGCATCTACCCGCCGGAAAACTTTACCGGTGAAGCCCGTCTGCGGCTGGAGCCGGGCCTGCGCAGCGAACAGGGCGGCCGGCTGGGCGAGCCGTGGGAACAGGCGCTCACGTTTGTCAGCCTCAAGCCGGGCGTGCGGTTTGTCGGCAAGGGCGTGGTGCTGCCGGAAAATGACCGCCTGACGGTACCCTTCGAGGCTGTCAATGTGCGTGCCGTGACCGTCACCGCCCTGAAGGTATACCGCAATAATATTGGCCAGTTTTTCCAGCAGAACAGCCTCACCGAAGGCCACGGGCTGCAACAGGTGGGCCGCTATCTGTGGCGCCGTGAATTCCCGCTCAACGAGTTGCCGCGTGACCGCTGGCAGCGTTACCTGCTGGACGTGTCTGAACTGGTCGCCGACGAACCGGGCACGCTGTTCCAGCTGGAACTGCGCATCGACCGTGACCAGGTCTTGTTCGAGTGCTCCGACGCTGCCCCCACGCAGGACCCGGCCCGTCCGCTGGACAACTGGGAGGCGCCGGGCCAGGTGGAAGGCAGTGGCTGGGACGGCATTGAAAACTGGTTCAACGACAGCGGGTACGTGGCGTACTCCGAACGGCACAACCCCTGCAGCCGCGCCTATTACGTTTACGATTACGACAACCCGGTCAGCGCCACGCGCAATCTGCTGGCCTCGAACCTTGGCCTGCTGGCCAAGCAGGGCAGCGACAACACCCTGCACGTGGTCACCACGCACCTGCGCAACGCGCAGCCGGCTGGCGGCGTGGAAGTGGAGGTGTTCAACTACCAGCAGCAACGCATCGGCAAGGGTGTGACCGACGCCCGCGGCATGTTGACGCTGCCACTGGATGGTGCGGGCTTCTACATGACGGCGCGCCGCAACGATGACCGGGGCTACCTGAAGCTGTCGCGCGGCATGGCGTTGCCCACCAGCCAGTTCGATGTCGGCGGGGTGCAGGTCCGGCACGCGGTTAAAGGCCATCTTTATGGTGAACGTGACGTCTGGCGCCCCGGCGACGACATGCACCTGACCTTCGTGCTGGAAGACCGCGAGCAGGTGCTGCCGGCGAAACACCCGGTGACGCTGGAACTCTACGACCCGCGCGGCAACCGTGTGGCCAGCCGCACCAGCGGCGCGCCGGTGGGCAACTTCTATCCCTTTACGCTGAACACCGACGAGGACGCCCCCACCGGACAATGGCGTGTACTGGCCCGCGTCGGCGGCATGCTGTTCGACGCCCCGGTGCGTATCGAAACCGTGGTGCCGAACCGCCTGAGCGTAAACCTGGACGTGGGTGAGGAGCCGTTACGCGTGGACGATATGCCGCGTGCCAGCACCCTGTTCGGCCAGTGGCTTTCCGGCGCCACCGCCGCCAATCTGAAAGCGGATGTGAAAGCGCGCCTGAGTGCCAGGCCGACACGCTTCAACCGTTTTACCGACTATCGTTTCGACGACCCGGCGCGCAGTTTCTCCAGCGCCGAGCAGACGGTGTTCGAAGGCCGTCTTGATGCCAAGGGCTACGCGCGCTTCCCGCTCACCCTGCTGCACGACCACACCGCGCCGGGCATGCTGCGTGCCACCTTTACCAGCCGCGTGTTTGAGCAGGGTGGCCAGTTCAGTGTGCAGAGCCGCTCGGTGGATTATCACCCCTGGCCGCAGTATGTCGGCCTGAAACTGCCGGCGGGTGATCAGGCGCGCAACATGCTGCTGACCGACACGGACCACGCCGTGCGCATCGCCGCGCTGGACAGCCAGGGTGAGCCGCTGGCGCTGAAAGACCTGGAAGTCTCGCTGTACAAGATCGAATGGCGCTGGTGGTGGGATCAGGGCGGTGAAGCGCTGGCGCGCTATGCCAGCAGCGCCGGTCACCTGGCGATCCAGCAGGGCAAGGTCAGCACCGACGCCGACGGCAAGGGCGAATGGTCGCTGCGCATCAATTACCCCGAATGGGGCCGTTACCTGTTGCGCGTGTGCGATCCGGACGGCGGCCATTGCGCCGGTGAAGTGTTCTACATGGACTGGCCCGGCTGGGCCGGCCGGGCCCGGGAAGAACGCGGCGAAGGTGCCAGCCGGCTGACGCTCTACACCGACAGGACCGAGTACACCGTCGGCGATACCGCCACCGTGCGTCTGCCGGAAACCGAACAGGGCCGTGCCCTGGTCAGTGTCGAAAACGGCAGTCGCATCCTGAACCAGTACTGGCTGGAACTGGGTGAGGGTGAGCACAGCTTCGAGGTGCCGGTGACCGCCGAGATGGCGCCGAACGTCTACGTCAGCGTGACCCTGCTGCAACCGCACGCCGGGCGCGAGAACGATCGCCCGCTGCGCCTGTTCGGGCTGGTGCCGCTGATGGTCAGCGACCCGGCCACGCACCTGCATCCGCAACTGACCGTGGCGGATACCGTGCGGCCACAACAGCCGTTCCGCATTCGCGTGCAGGAAAACGACGGCAAGCCGATGACCTACACGCTGGCGGTGGTGGACGAAGGGCTGCTTGGCCTGACCAACTTCCGCACGCCGGACCTGCATAAGGAATTCTTCCGCCGCGAAGCCCTCGGCGTGCGCACCTGGGACCTGTTCGATGAAGTGGCCGGCGCCTACGCCGGCGCGCTGGAACGGCTGATCGCCATCGGCGGCAGTGACGCCGCCGACATGGACGACGACGCCAGCCGCAAGCGACGCTTCCCGCCCGTGGTGCGTTTCCTCGGCGCGTTTGAACTCGGTGCCGGCGAAACCCGCGAGCACGAGGTGACACTGCCGCAATACCTGGGCGCCGTGCGCGTGATGCTGGTGGCCGGTGACAACGGCCGTTATGGCCGCGCGGAAAAGACCGTCACCGTGCGCGATCCGCTGGCGCTGCTGACCACTCTGCCGCGTGTGCTCGGCCCGGGTGAACAGGTGTCGGTGCCGGTGAACCTGTTTGTGCAGTCGCCGGAGATCCGTGACGTGGCGGTGACGCTGGAAGCGGATTCGTTGTTCACGGTGACGCAGGGCGACGCATCCGTGTCGTTCGATGCACCGGGCGAAGCGATCACCGTGCTCGGCCTGTCGGTGGGTGACGAAGTCGGCAGCGGCGAAATCCGTGTCAACGCACAGGGCGGTGGCGAGCAGACGCAGGAAGCCATTTTCATGACCGTGCGCAGCCCGAACCCGCCGTCGGTGACGCAGTGGCAGGCAACGCTGCCGCCGGGCGAGACCTGGACACAGGACTTCACCCCGCACGGCCTGGCCGGCACCAACAGCACCACGCTGGAAATCAGCAGCGTGCCGCCACTGCATCTGGGGCAACGGCTGCAATACCTGATCCAGTACCCGCACGGTTGCCTGGAGCAGGTCACCTCCGCCGCCTTCCCGCAGCTTTACCTGCCGGGCCTGATGGCGCTGTCGGAAGCCCAGCAGCTGGATACCGCCGCCAATGTGCAGCGCGCCATTGATCGCCTGCGCGGCTATCAACTGGCGGACGGCGGCTTTGCCTACTGGCCGGGCGCCAGCGGTGCGCACGACTGGGCCACCAGTTATGCAGGGCATTTCCTGCTGGAAGCACAACGGCTCGGTTACGCGGTGCCGGCGGACATGCTGGATCGCTGGCGCACTCATCAGCGCCAGCAGGCGCGCGGTTACCTCAGCGGCAACGAGGCCACGCAACTCGCGCAGGCCTATCGCCTGTACACGCTGGTGCGGGCCGGCGCGCCGGAAACCGGCGCTATGAACCGCCTGCGCGAAACGGCCGGGCTGGCGGTGATTGCCCGCTGGCAACTGGCGGCGGCCTACCAGGCCATGGGCATGATCGACGTGGCGGCAGCCCTGACCGACAACGCCAGCACGGCACTGCGTGATTATGACCAGCCTGGTGACACCTTCGGCTCGGCGTTGCGCGACCGCGCGATCCTGTTGCCGGTGCTCGATGGCTTGAAGCGCGAGGACGATGCCGAAGCGCAGGTGCAGGCGATTGCCGAATCACTCGGTGGCGAACGCTGGTACAGCACGCAGTCCGTGGCCTGGGCGCTGATGGCGCTGTCCCGTTATTTCGATGCGAGCGAGCAGAACGGCCTGGATTTCGCCTGGCGCCAGGGTGACGGCGAGTGGGTGAGCGTGCGCGAGAGCGCAGTGCTGAGCACCCGGACACCCGCGCCTGAACCGGGTGCGATCGCGGTCCGTAATAACAGTGCGCAACGCCTGTATGTGGTGCTCAGCAATCGCGGCGTGCCGGCAGCCGGCAACGAACAGGCCCGTGCCAACGGCCTGCAATTGACGGCCCGCTTCACCGGCCTGGACGGCCAGCCGCTGGCGATCGACAGGCTGGGGCAGGGCACGGATATCCGCGCCGAGGTCACGGTGACCAACACCAGTGGCCGTCTGCAACAGCAACTGGCGCTGACACAGATCCTGCCGAGCGGCTGGCAGGTCAGCAACGATCGTCTGGCCGGTGCGGAGGCGCCGCAGGCGCTCACCTATCAGGACATCCGCGATGATCGGGTGCTCAGTTATTTCAGTCTCAAAGCGGGTGAAAGCCGCACGGTGACGTTGTCGCTGAACGCCTCGTTCGCGGGCCGTTTTTACCTGCCGGGCTGGCAGGTGGAAAACATGTACGACGCGGGTGTGCAGGCACAGAGTGCTGGCCGCTGGGTCACGGTGGAAGCCCGATAACAAGGAGACTGCGGTCACGGTGTGTGAGGCACCGTGGCCGTTCCTGCATGGCCATCTTTCGTCCACGCAAGCGTTACCTGTTGCTGCTGAGTGCGGTGGCGTTGCTGTGCCTGCTTGCCTGGCCATTGCCGTCCCCCTTGTTCAGCACACCTTATGCGCATGCGCTGCTGGATCGTGATGGCCGTCTGCTGGCGGCGACTATTGCGGCAGATGAACAATGGCGTTTTTCGCCGGTGGACACGGCGCCCCCACGGTTTGCCCGCGCGCTGGTGACCTTCGAGGACAAACGCTTTTTCTGGCATCCCGGCGTTGACCCGCTGGCGATTATCCGTGCCACGCGCGACAACCTGCGCCACGGTCGCGTGGTCAGTGGCGGCAGCACCCTGACCATGCAATTGGCGCGGCAGATTGCCGGCCATGAGGCGCGCACGCTGGGCGCCAAACTGGACGAAGCCTGGCTCGCGCTGCGGCTGGAGTTGCACTACAGCAAGGACGAGCTGCTGGCGCTGTATGCCAGCCACGCGCCGTTCGGTGGCAATGTCGTGGGTCTCAACGCCGCTGCCTGGCGTTACTTCGACCGCCCGCCGGCGGAACTGAGCTGGGCCGAGGCGGCCATGCTGGCGGTGCTGCCGAACAACCCCGCGCTGCTGCACCCCGGCCGCAACCGCGAGGCATTGCAGGCGAAACGGGACCGGCTGCTGGCCGCGCTGCACGCCCAGGATGACATGAGCGATCTGGACTTTCGCCTCGCACTGGCCGAGCCGTTGCCGTCCTCGCCGCGTCCGCTGCCGCGTCTGGCGCCGCACCTGCTGGCAACGTTGCAACAGCAGCATGGCGATGGCTTTTCCCACACCACCCTGAGCCGTGACCTGCAACAGGGCGTGACGCAGATTGCGGCGCGCCACGGCCAGCGGCTGGGCCGTGAGGGTGTGTCTGATCTGGCCGTGCTGGTGCTGGATCATCGCGACGGCCAGGTGCGTGCCTATGTTGGCAACCATGCGGCCGGGGAAGTGCATCGTGAGGGCGGCATGCTGGACCTGATCCAGCGGCCGCGCAGCAACGGCAGCCTGCTGAAACCGTTTCTCTATGCGCTGATGTTGCAGGAAGGGCAATTGTTGCCGCAGACGCTGGTGGCGGATATTCCCACCCAGTTTGCCGGTTACAGCCCGGAAAACTACGACCGCGATTACCGCGGCGCGGTGTCTGCCAGGGCAGCACTGGCACGCTCGCTGAACGTGCCGATGGTGCGCCTGCTGCGCCAGTATGGTGTCGAACGCTTTCATGACCAGCTCACTGCGCTGGGCCTGACCACCCTGTTCCGGGCGCCGGCGGATTACGGCCTGACGCTGATCCTCGGTGGCTCGGAAGCGACACTGTGGGAGTTGACCGGTCTGTACATGAACCTGGTCATCAGCGCCCGTGACGGTGTCGACGCGCGGCCACGCCGGCCGCAATGGTTGCTGGACGAGGCGCCCGCGCCGCTGCCGCCGGTGATTGGCCAGGGCGCCGCCTGGCTGACCCTGCAGGCGCTCACCGAGGTGGTGCGGCCGGGCGAGGACAGCGTCTGGCGCGAGTACGCCTCCAGCCAGCCGATTGCCTGGAAAACCGGTACCAGTTTCGGGCTGCGCGACGGCTGGGCGATCGGCAGCAACGGTGAATACACCGTCGGTGTCTGGGCCGGCAATGCCGAAGGCCAGGGCGTGCCGGGCCTGACCGGCACCACGGCTGCCGCGCCGGTGATGCTGGAAGTGTTCAGTCTGCTCGGCGTCACGCCCTGGCTGCGCACGCCACACTGGGCATTGCAGGACATCGCGGTCTGCACGGACGACGGTTTGCTGCCACAGGGCGACTGCCCCACCCACATCGTCAAGGCGCCGCGTGACAGTCACTTTGAACGGGTGTCACCGCATTACCGGCGCGTCCATGTGGACAGTGCCGGTTATCGCGTCCACGCCGGCTGCGAGAATCCGCTGCGCATGCAGACGCACGCGCAATTCCTGCTGCCGGCGGCGCAGGAGTTTTTCTGGCGCCGGCATCATCCGGAATACCGGCCGCTGCCGCCCTGGCGCGAAGACTGCCTGGCACGGCTGGCAGACTTTACCGAGGACCGCCCGATGGCGTTGCTGTACCCGCAGGACGGCACGCGGGTGATGCTGCCGGTAGAGCTGGATGGCCGTCTGGGCCGGGTAATGTTCCGTGCCGTACACCGCGACCCGCGCGCGCGGATGCAATGGCATCTGGATGATGAATACCTCGGCGAGACGCGGCATTTTCATGAACGTGCGCTGCTGCTGACACCCGGCTGGCACCAGATCGTGCTGATCGATCAGCATGGCCAGCGTCTCACGCAATGGGTGCAGGCGCTTTCCCGTGACGCCCGGGCGGTGAACACGGCTGTTGACCTCAATCAGCATTGAGGTCGTATGATCCCGGTTTCGTTTTGCGTCCGCTGACGCAGTGTCTGTTTTCTGCCTGAATAGGTTTTTCATGTTTCGCTGGTTCGAACAACGGCTGCCGCCGTTCCCCCCTGAAACGCCGGAGACGCCGCCGGCCACCCTGTTTGCCTTCTGCCGCCACTACACTCGTGGCGCCGGCCCGTACCTGGTCGCCAGCGCCATATTGATGGCGGTGATCGCGCTGATCGAAGTGTGGATGTTCGGCTTCCTCGGCAACATCGTCGACTGGCTGTCGGTGCAGGACCGTGCCACGTTTCTCGACCGCGAGGGCGCTCATCTCGCTTGGATGGCGGCGCTGGTACTGGTCGGCCTGCCGCTGGCGGTGGTGCTGCATTCGCTGGTGCTGCACCAGACGCTGATGGGCAACTACCCGATGCGCATTCGCTGGCTGGTACACCGTTACCTGCTCGGCCAGTCAATGGACTTTTATCAGGATGAATTCGCCGGCCGTATTGCCACCAAGATGATGCAGACCGCTCTGGCAGTGCGTGAGTCGGTGATCAAGCTGATCGACGTGCTGAACTATGTGGCGGTGTATTTCCTCGGCACCCTGCTGATCATCGGTAGCGCCGACTGGCGGCTGGCGGCGCCGCTGTTGATCTGGCTGGCCTGCTACGTCCTGTTCCTGCGCGTCTTTGTACCGATGCTGGGCCGCGTGGCGGAGAAGCAGGCGGATGCCCGATCCGTCATGACAGGGCGCATTGTCGACAGTTACACCAACATCCAGACCGTGAAGTTGTTCTCCCATGCGCGCCGTGAGGCGGCTTACGCGCGGGAGGGCATGGACGGCTTTCTGAGCACGGTGAACCAGCAGATGCGGCTGGTGACGGTACTCAACGGCGTGCTTTACAGTCTCAACTCGCTGTTGCTGTTCTCGGTGGCGGCACTGGCGTTGTGGTTGTGGCTGGGGGAATACGTCAGCGTCGGCGCCGTGGCGGTGGCATTGGGTCTGGTACTGAGACTGTGGGGGATGTCGCAGTGGGTGATGTGGGAAACCGCCGGGCTGTTCGAGAACATCGGTACCGTGCAGGATGGCCTGGGCACGATTGCCCGGCCCCATACGGTGCAGGACGCACCCGGTGCGGCGGCGCTGTCGGTGCCACAGGGTGAAATCCGTTTCGAGCATGTCGCGTTTCACTACGGTCGGGACACGGGCCTGTTCGATGACCTGGACCTGACCATCCGTGCCGGCGAAAAAGTCGGCCTGGTGGGCCGTTCCGGTGCCGGCAAGTCGACGCTGGTCAGCCTGCTGCTGCGCTTTCATGATGTGCAGGGCGGCCGCATCCTGATCGACGGCCAGCCGATTGACCAGGTGACACAGGAGTCGCTGCGCGCCAATATCGGCATGGTGACGCAGGACACCTCGCTGCTGCACCGCTCGGTGCGTGACAACATTCGCTACGGGCGGCCGGACGCCACCGAAGAGCAGGTGATCGACGCAGCGAAACGTGCCCATGCGTGGGAATTCATTCCGGCGCTGAGTGATATCAAGGGCCGCGCCGGGCTGTCGGCGCACGTCGGCGAGCGCGGCGTAAAGTTGTCCGGCGGCCAGCGCCAGCGGGTGGCGATTGCCCGCGTGGTGCTCAAGGATGCGCCGATCCTGATACTGGATGAAGCAACGTCGGCACTGGATTCCGAAGTGGAAACCGCGATCCAGGAAAACCTGGCGCAGTTGATGGCAGGCAAGACCGTGATCGCCATTGCCCACCGGCTGTCCACCATTGCGGCGATGGACCGGCTGGTGGTGATGGACCAGGGCCGCATCATCGAGCAGGGCACCCATGATGAACTGGTCGCGCGCGGTGGCGTGTATGCGCAGCTCTGGCAGCGCCAGTCAGGGGGTTTTCTGGCGGACTAGGGCCGTGGACTCAGTATCAACAGGCCCTGAATAACGACAAGGAGGGGATGTGAGCCCGGAGGAACAGCAAGGATTCGCGGAAGAATTCCTGCACCACTGGCTGGCCGGCGGTTTTGGCAGCATGACCAAGCGCGAGACGGAACTGCTGGTGTTCCACCTGCTGCGCGAGCGGGGCGAGTACCGGGGCCTGTCCGCCTATGCACTGGCGGCACGGCTGCGCATTCCCGAGCGCCGTATCCGCTCCCTGCGGCTCGAATCGGCGCTCAAGTACGAGGACATCAACAGCAAGGCGGTCCTGGGGTGCATTGTGCAGCGGCTGGTGGCGCAGGATGTGCTGGCCACCTTCGAGGGCGGCAAGGTGTCGGTGGCACTGGAAGACCCGGTCGAGCAACGCGAGCTGGAGCACTTTCTGAAAAGCCGGGGCCATCACGCCGAGTACACGCTCAACACCGAGCTGCTGCGCATTGCACCGGTGCGGCTGCTGGAACTGATGCTGGACAATATGGAGCGCGGCGAGCGCGAGTTCGAGAAACTGGTGCGCCGCCACGTGGACGACAAGGCCGCCAGCGCCCGCCTGCTGGACAAGGCGCTGACGCTGCGACAGAAGTTTGACCGGCTGCGTGAGGAAACACTCAACAGCCAGACACTGGTGGCATTGATGGGGGATGCTGCGAAAGTCTTTGCGGGGGGGGTAGCGAGAGGTCTGACGTCGGACGTCTGACGTCGGACGCAAAACCGGGAAGCTTTTGGTGATGTCAGTTGTGCTGGTGGTGTGCATGAATGCCGAGACAGGCATCTGGACCTTCGGGTATCACGCCTCTGGTTTTTTTGCGTCAGACGTCCGACGTCAGACGTCCGACGCTTTTCAGCAAGGGAGAAGAGGGGAACATGATCACACGAGAGCAGGCGGAGCATTTTGCCCGCGAATGGATCGATGCCTGGAACAGCCATGACCTGGGACGCATCCTGTCCCACTACAGTGAGGATTTCAGCATGTCCTCGCCGCGTATCGTGCAGATTGCCGATGAGCCCTCCGGCACGCTGCAGGGCAGGGACGCGGTCGGTGCCTACTGGGGCAAGGCGCTGAAACTGCTGCCCAACCTGCATTTCGAGCTGCAGGATATTCTCGTCGGCACCGACAGTGTGACGCTGTATTACCACGGTACCTCCGGCATGGCCGCCGAAGTGTTTTTCTTCAATGAACGCCACCTGGTGTGTCGCGCCTACGCACATTACGCCTGATGCAGGCGTGCCGCCGTGGCCCACTGCCAACGGCGGCCTGTCGCGCTGACATATCCTGACAGGACACGTCAGTCACTCATGGTATGACTGTCACCCTGTCGAATTTCCGGCATCCCGAACGACCACAGCAAGACGCCCGCAGACGGGGCGTCCTGCTGTGGTCGTGCGCGGTTGACCTCAAGCAGGCTTGATGTTCCAGACTGCGCGGCGATCAGGACTGGATCTGACAGGATCAGGCAATCCGTACATTGATGGAGGGGAGTATGTTGAACCGTCCGGAAGCCCGTATCAGGTTGGCCTCTGAACATACCGATACTCAGGAATTGACACAGTTTGTGCTGGAGATGGAACAGGCGTTCAATCGCAAGGACGCCGAACGCGTCTGCCGCGACGTCACCCGCGACGCGGTCTGGGTCGACCCGGCCGGGGTCGTGCTCGAAGGCTGGTACCGCATCTTTGAGGCACGCAAGAGTCTGTTTGACGGGCCCTTGCGCGAACTGCGTGCCCGCTACAGCATCGAGCACATCCGCTTCCCGGCCCCGGACGCGGCGCTGGTGCATCTGGTGCAGGAGCCGCTGGATCAGCGTGGCCAGCCGCTCAGCGGCGCGCGGGCCTGCCGCAGCCTGTACGTGATGGTGCGGCGGGACGGGCGCTGGTGGCTCTCGGCAGTGCAGAATACCGAATTGCCGACCCCGCAGGCGCTGCGGGACAGTGCATGATCATAAGGAGGACGTGTGCAGCCGATCATCTCGGTCAGTGACCTGACCAAGACCTACGCCGGGGGCTTTCAGGCCCTGCAGAACATCAATCTGGACATTCATCGCGGCGAGATCTTCGCCCTGCTCGGCCCCAATGGCGCCGGCAAGACCACGCTGATCAGCATCATTTGCGGCATCGTCAACGCCAGCAGCGGCACGGTGCTGGCGGACGGCCATGATATCCGCCGCGACTTCCGCGCGGCACGCAGCAAGATCGGCCTGGTGCCGCAGGAACTGACCACTGACATGTTCGAAACCGTCTGGGCCACGGTGAATTTCTCCCGTGGCCTGTTTGGCAAGCCGGCGGACAAGGCGCTGGTGGAACGCATCCTGCGCGACCTGTCGCTGTGGGACAAGCGGCATGAACGCATCATGGCACTGTCCGGCGGCATGAAGCGCCGGGTGATGATCGCCAAGGCACTGTCGCACGAACCCGCAATCCTGTTCCTGGATGAACCCACCGCCGGTGTCGATGTGGAACTGCGTCGTGACATGTGGGAGATGGTGCGGCGCCTGCGCGAGAACGGCGTGACCATCATCCTCACCACGCACTACATCGAGGAAGCCGAGGAAATGGCCGACCGTATCGGTGTGATCAACAAGGGGCGCATCGTACTGGTCGAGGACAAGCATGTGCTGATGCAGCAGCTCGGCAAGAAGCAGCTCACGCTGCATCTGCAACAGCCGCTGGCGGCGATCCCGTCGGCGCTGGCCGGGTTACCGCTGACGCTGTCGGTGGACGGCAGTGAACTGGTCTATACCTTTGATACCCAGAGCGAACAGACCGGCATTGCCACACTGTTGCGCAGGCTGGGCGAGCAGGGCATTGATTTTCTTGACCTCAAGACCAGCCAGAGCTCGCTGGAGGAAATCTTCGTCAGCCTGGTGCATGACAGCCGCGCGGCACAGGAGGCCCACTGATGAACCGTTATGCGATCCGCGCCATTTACCGGTTCGAGATGGCCCGCACGTTCCGGACACTGATGCAGAGCATCGCCTCGCCGGTACTGTCCACCTCGCTGTATTTCATCGTGTTCGGTTCCGCCATCGGCTCGCGCATGGTGGAAATCGACGGCATCGGCTACGGCGCCTTTATCGTGCCGGGCCTGATCATGCTGATGCTGCTGACCGAGAGCATTTCCAATGCGTCATTCGGCATCTACATGCCGCGCTACGCGGGCACCATCTATGAGGTGCTGTCAGCGCCGGTGTCCTATGTGGAAGTGGTGATCGGCTATGTCGGTGCAGCGGCGACCAAGTCGGTGATGCTGGGATTGCTGATCCTGCTGACGGCGCGGTTATTTGTGCCGTTCGAGATACAGCACCCGGTATGGATG
Organism: Alcanivorax sp. S71-1-4; assembly: GCF_009846755.1. Lineage (GTDB taxonomy): Bacteria > Pseudomonadota > Gammaproteobacteria > Pseudomonadales > Alcanivoracaceae > Isoalcanivorax. The sequence continues at coordinate 24,783 of NZ_AQOR01000013.1, read as the reverse complement.
GTGGCGTTCCTGATCCTCACAGCGGTCACCTTCAGCCTGTTCGGCTTCATTATCGGCATCTGGGCAGACGGCTTTGAAAAGCTGCAGATCATCCCGCTGATGGTGGTGACGCCGCTGACCTTCCTGGGCGGCACTTTCTATTCGATCAGCATGCTGCCGCCGCTGTGGCAGAAGATCACGCTGTTCAACCCGGTGGTGTACCTGATCAGTGGTTTCCGCTGGAGTTTCTACGGCGTTTCGGATGTGGACGTGGTGGTCAGCTTCGGCATGACAGTGGCCTTCATGCTGGCCTGTGTGCTGGTGATCTGGTGGATTTTCCGTACCGGCTACCGCCTTAAACGGTGACGTAGGGTGGGTAGAGCCAAAGGCGAAACCCACCGGGTCCATGTCGCACACTGCTCGCACAAAACCAGCGGAACTACCCACCTCCCAAGCCGGGTGATTTCGATGATTTTGCGGGAGTGGATAACGGGCATGGACATGGTGGGTTTCGCCTTTGGCTCTACCCACCCTACGGCCATGGGGTCATGCTGGGGCGGGGCCGCCGTCCTGGCGGGTGCGCAGGGCGATTTCGTTGCCTTCCTTGTTTTTGATGAACACGTCCAGCTGGTTGAAGGCGATCTCCAGACCGTGCTCACGACACAGTGCATCGATGCGCCGCAACAGTTCGTCGCCGGCCGGCACCCGGTCGGCCAGTTCGCGCACATGCAGGCGCAGTTCGTGGTCGAGCGAGCTGGCGCCGAAGGCCGTGAACAGGGCCACCGGTTCCGGCGTCTGCATCACGCGCGGGTTTTCCCGGGCCGCCTGCAACAGGACCTTGCGTGCCAGTTCCAGATCACTGCCGTAGGCAAAGCCGACCTGGATCACCAGCCGTGTCACGCTGTCGCTCAATGACCAGTTGATCAGCCGGTCGGTGACGAACGACTTGTTCGGAATGATGATCTCCTTGTTGTCGAAATCGCGAATGGTGGTGGCACGGATCCGGATGCGATTGACCGTGCCGGACAGGTCGCCGATGGTGACCAGGTCCCCGATGCGCACCGGGCGTTCGAACAGGATGATGATGCCGGAGACGAAATTCCCGAACACTTCCTGCAGGCCGAACCCCAGGCCGACACCGAGTGCTGCCACCAGCCATTGCAGTTTCGACCAGGACACGCCCAGCGCGCCCAGGGACACGACAATACCGACGGCGGTCAGTACATAGGTCAGCAGTGACGTGATCGCGTAGGCACTGCCGGGGCGCAGTGCGAGCCGCGACAGCACCATGACTTCCAGCAGCCCCGGCAGGTTGCGCGCCATCATCAACGCAACAATCAGGAACAGGATGGCAAACAGCACGTCACCGAGGCTGGTGCTGACCTGACGTGCCTGTTCGCCCTCGCCGACGGTCTGTTGCCAGAGGGTGACATTGTTGAGGTAGGACATGGCGCCAATCAGGTCTGCCCAGACCCAGTAGATGGCGACACCGAACGCCAGCAGCAGAAACAGATTGGCCAGCCGCAATGACTGGGCATTGACCAGCTCCAGGTCCATCGGCGGTTCTTCCACCACCTCGGCCTGTTCGCCGGCCTCGGCGGCGGCTTTCTGTTCGCGCTGTTCCTCTCGCCGGGCCAGTGCCCGGCGGTAGGCAAGGCGGCGGGCAGCCAGCGTCAGGCCGCGCCGGACGGTGGCGCCGACCAGCAACCACAGCAGCAGCAGATAAAAGGTGTCTACCAGCCGGCCACCGAGCTGGACCGCCGTGTAGTAATAGCCCAGTGCCCCCAGCACGGTGAGGATCAGTGGTAACAGCGCCACTGTGGCGATAGTGGTGTAGCGCATCAGGCGCACGGACTGCTGGCTCGGGTAATGCTCGGCCAGACGCCACAGCAGCACGGCCAGCAGCGGCCCGCTGATCAGCACGACCAGCAGCCCGATCACATCGTTGGCCAGCAACTCCGGCGCGCGTTCGCCGATGGCGATGACGATGCCCAGTGGCAGGAAAGCCAGCGCGGTGAACAGCGTTTGCCGGCGCAGCAGGCGCACGTTGTCCGCCGGCCAGCGGAAATGCCGGGTGATCACGCTGTCCTTGCCCAGCAGACGCAGCAGGGTGCCGAACACCAGCACAATCATTGACACTTTCATCAGCACGGCGCCGATCAGTACCGCGCCGGGCGCTTCCCCGCTGCGCAGTACCAGGCCCAGAGTCACCAGCACCAGCGGCAGCGGTGCGGTGAGCAGCACGGTCAGCCACAGGGCCAGCGGCGTGTGTTGTTGTGAATCCTGTTTCAGAAAACCGACTTCCTGGTGCAGGGCTTTCAGGCGTGCCTTGATGCTGCGCCGGCGCCACAGCAAGACCAGTGCCACCAGGGCGGCAAACGCCACCGCCGGCCAGCGCGCCTGAAAACGTTCCAGCGCCTGCGCCCAGTAAGTGTTGTGCACCAGGCTGCGCCATTCCTCCGCCAGCGTGCCGGGGAATTCGCGCACCGTGCTGAGCGTCAGCGGGCGGCTGCTGGGCATCCAGAACAGTTGTTCCTGGATGGTGTCGCGGGCTGTGCGCCGTGCCGCCTGCAGTTGCGCGCGGGCGGTGGTGGCGTTGATCGACAGCGTCAGCAATCGCGACAGCTCCGGGTCGAGTTGTTGCAACAGTTCCTTGCGCACGTTCAGCAGCGCCAGCAGTGCCGCGCGAATGTCGGCGTTGTCCGCCGGGCTGCCGGGTGCCAGCAGGCGATCGGCGGCGGCCCGGGTATCCAGCAGCGCTTCGCGTTGCTCGGTGAGCTGGAACTGTTCCAGGCGCAGTTCGGCGATATCCGGTGTTGTCACGCCGCTGTCATCCAGCCGGGGCAGCAGGCGTTGTTGCTGGTAGAGGATGCGCGACAGCAACAGACTGCCTTGCAGGGCAGCCACCTGTTCGGTCAGCGACCGTTCCAGTTGCCGTACTTTGTCGAGCTGGTTGCGCAATTGAAGGTTCACACGCAGTTGTTCATTCACCTGTGCGGTGACGGTCAGCATGCGCTCGGCCAGTGCCTGGTTCTGTGCCAGCTGGTCACGCAGCAACGGGCTGTCGGGCAACGCGGCGATCTGTTCGCTGGCGGCTTCAATCGCAGCGCGGGTCCGCACCTGGCGCTTTTGCTCCAGCACCGATTGCAGGATGCCCAGGCGGGTGTCGTCGTCATCGATACGGCGTTGCAGCAACGCGGCCTGCTGGCTGGCCAGTGTCTGCAGATCAGAGTTGGCCTGCAGTTCGATGCGACGCAGTTCCAGCCGGCTGTTCAGTGCCGCGATCTGCGCCCGCAGGCGGGTGAGCGTGGCCGTATTGTCGAGGGCATCGTCACGCACGTTGAGCTGGATCAGCGTGCTGCGGGCGGCTTCCAGTTCGTCCAGGGTGCCGGCAATCGCGTTCTGTGCGCGCTCCGGCAGCATCTGGTTGCTGCTGACCTCGCTGGTGGCGTCGGACAATTGTTCCTGAAGCTGTTCCTGTCGTTCCAGCAGGCTGATCAGTTCTGCCACCAGGGCGTCGATGTCGCGCGCTTCATAGTCGCGCCGCAAGGCGTCCGGATCGCTCGGTGTAAAGCGGCTGAGTTCGCGGTTCAGGCGCAATGTCTCGGTCGGCGCGCGGGCCAGCTTCTCAGCCACCTGTTGCTGGCGCTTTTCGTTGTCCGCCAGTTCGTTGAGCCATTGCAGGGTCTGGGTCAGTTCATCGCGCTGGGCCATCTTGTCCGCATCCAGCGACTGCGGATCGCCGAGATTGTCGATCTGGCGCTGGATATCGGCGATACCGGGCAGGTCAGTGTCTGCCGCAGTGGCGGGCAAGGTGAACAGCACACAGAGCAGCAACAGCAGATACGAAAAGCCTGATTTCATTGTCGGATCCTGTGACAAAGGCAACCTCGGGCCATCATCGCAGAAAACGCCGGCGCTGCCAGTCTGCAAACCGTTACAGGCAGCTTTCGCCGGCGGGTGTGTCGGCGACGGCCTGCTCCAGTTGCTGCAGGCGCTCGCTGCCGGGGGCGCTCTGCCGGGCGCCGTCCAGCGCGCTCGCCGTGTCACAGCCCTGGCTGGCCAGAGCCAGTGCCAGATTGTGCCAGGCCGCAAATTCGGACGGCCGGGCCCGGGTGGCCGCGCGCCAGGCGTCGATGGCATGCGGCGCACGGCCCTCGGCCCAGCGGTGATTGCCGAGGGCGAATTGCACCAGATAGTCGTTCGGGAAGCGTTCGCCGGCTGCGTCCCAATAGGCGGTGGCCGCGCTGGCGCCGGCAGTGCCGGAGAGTTCTTCCAGCGCGCGGACCAGGGCCACTGGCCGGGCGCCGGCCGGCAGAATACCCGGCGGTGTTACCACCCAGCCCTGATAATCCGCCCGTGCCCAGGTGCGCACAAAACGGTTCCAGTTCTCCGGTTCGGCTTCGCGGGTATCGGTGTTGAGCACCACGGTGGCGCCCCGGTCGCGATACCCGGTGACCACAGCAAAATGCCAGCGCGGATAGAAGGAAAAGGCCAGATTCTGCATCACCAGTACCGGCTGGCCGGCCTCCAGTTGCTGCAGCAGCGCCTGCGGCGTGTTGACCGGATACACCAGGCGCGCGCGGGCGCGGGCGGCGGCGACCAGTTCCATGGCCAGGCTGCCACGGCGTGCTGGCAGCCACACTTCATCCACCAGGGCCTGGTCATCCACGGGCACACCCGCGCTGCCGAGCACGGTGGCCAGCGCCGCCGGGCCGCACTGGTAGGCTTCCTGCGGGAAAAACGGTACGTCCGGCACCTGCTGTGCAGCCGGCATGTCGCTGTCCAGGGGCGCCAGGCTCTGGCAGGCACCCAGCAACAGCGCGACGGGCAAAAAAAGAGCAGCGCGCAGGCTGCTCTTCCGGTGCGTGGGCAAACGGGTCTGTTGCGCCACGTCAGATGGCGGGGAAAACGTTGGTGACACCCAGCAGATCAAGAATGATCAGCAGTACCAGAATAAACACCAGCACGCCCAGGGCGCCTTCACCGGCCGGCAGGTCCTCGGCCTGATCGGCGAGGCTGGCCAGCTCGCTGTCACTCAGGCGGTCCAGGCGCTCATCCACCTGTTCCGGCGCCACGCCGAAACGCTCCAGGGCACTGCTGGCGTCGTCGCGGGCGAGCGCGGCGTGAATGCGGGCTTCGTTTTCAGCGCGGCTTTCCTGCTGCAGTACTTCTGCCGTGCCGATCATGCCCTGGCCGGCCCCGGTCACCGCTGCGTGCGCGGCAGGGACGAGAAGCGTCTGCATGGACACAAACAGCACCGCCAGCAGGCGGACAAAAACGGATCGGGTGCGGGAGTGCGATCGGAAAGAGGTCGTCATGGCAGCGTCCTTTCGTTGCTCGGGGTATGGACTGGGACATTAGCATATCCCTTTTGCGCTGCCGGGATTGTCGGCCGGGGTTTTGCATTTTTTTGCGGGCGAAGCACGCCGGTGTGAAGCGTGAAAAATTGTCAAATCCGGCGCGGACAGTGTTTTTTGTGCAGTGCATTTCGGCGGTAGCAAGGCGCGCGTTCCGGGTGGCGTTTGCGCGCGTGAAGAGAGCGTGGCAAGGTGGCTCCGCTGATGATGGCCGGTCGGGTAAGTGCTGACTGACAACGCCAGCGTCTGACTGACCGGCATCGTCCTTTTCAGGATGTTGAAAAAATCTCGTTGAGACTTTTTCAAGCGGCTTGATTGAGCCGTCAGCGCAGGCTGTCTTTCAACAGCCTGTCCTATGTGTATTTTCTTGCAGACAGGAGACCGGATCATGTCAGCTATCCCCACCGCCGAAGTGCCGGTAAAGGACGAAATGCCCCGTCCGGTGCCTGCGGATCCCTATCCTTCACGCTTTGCCCGCGCCGCTGATCTGCCTGCCATGTTTCCCCGGCGTGAACCGGTGGTGCATGCCCGTTACCAGCAACGCTGGGATGGCCCGCTTGATGAAGTGGCGTTGTCTCATTATGAACGTGATGGTTTTTTGTGGTTCGAGGGCTTTTTTTCCCGCGAACGGGTGGAGCCTTTTTTTGACGAGCTGCTGGCCTTGTCGCGCGACAGCGCATTGATGGACTCGGATCAGGTGATCCGTGATCCGGAAAGTGGCGAACTGCGCTCGGTGTTTGCCATGCATGAACTGTCGGCGCGTTTTGACCGGCTGACCCGCGACCCGCGCATTCTCGGCATGGTACGTCAGTTGCTGGGTGGTGAGGTGTATATCCACCAGTCGCGGGTGAACGACAAGTATGGTTTTCAGGGCAGCGGTTTTGACTGGCACTCGGATTTTGAAACCTGGCATATGGAAGACGGCATGCCGCGCATGCGTGCCGTCAATGCGTCGCTGATGCTGACCGACAACAACGAATTCAATGGGCCGTTGATGCTGATTCCCGGCTCGCACCAGTATTTCATTCCGTGCCAGGGCAGCACGCCGGAGCGTCACTGGCGCCGGTCATTGCAGGCGCAGCAGCTTGGCGTGCCGCCGCAGCAGGCGCTGGCGAAGCTGTCCCGGGACGGCGGCATCCGCGCTCCGAAAGGGCCGGCCGGGTCGTTGCTGTTGTTCGAGTGCAATGTATTGCATGCCTCCAACCGCAATATGTCGCCCTGGCCACGCTCGAATCTTTTTTTCGTCTACAACAGCATCGATAACGCCCCTGTGGCGCCGTACTGTGGCCGGCCGCCGCGGCCGCGTTTTCTCGCGACGCGGGCGGATTCGGCGCAGCACCCTGGTCGGCCGGCGGGCGGGATCAAGCCGCTGGATATGTACGAGTGCTTTACGCCTCTGGGGGAGTAGCCATGGCCGGGAAGCGCGCCATGAAGCGGCGGTCGATGCGGTCTTTCACATGCCATAACCACCGGCCGCCGGCAGACAGCCGCCGGCCCCGGCTGCCGGTGGCGTAGCGCTCGCCGGCCGACAGCAGCGACAGGAAGTGTGGCTGCGGGCGCCAGTGTCGCAATGGTCTGCCTCGCCAGGCCGCGATCAGGTTGTGCCGCAACACCGGTGCCTGGCGTGCGGCGTAGACCCCGGCGCGTGGCACCGGACCGGGTTCCGGCCAGGCGCAGTCCCCGGCGGCGAACACCGCAGGGTCATTGAGGCTTTGCAAGGTGTCCTGCACTCGCACGAAGCCGCTATCGGTGACGGACAGGCCGCTGTCGCCGGGCCAGGCGGCGCCGACGGCGCCCGTGCACCAGAGCAGGAAATCGTGCGGGTAGGAGTGTGCGTCCTCGCCGTAAAGATGGGTGGCGGTCACGCGCTGGATCGGCGTCTCGGTGTGCAGGGCGATACCGTAGTGATCCAGGGCGCGTTGCATGCGCCGGCGCACGCCGGGCGGGTAGCCCGGCAGCAGGCTGCTGGCGCTGAACAGCGACAGCTGGGCAGGCAACTGCTGCTGGCGTAACACATGGGCAATCGCCAGGGCCATTTCTGTGCCGCCGGCGCCAGCGCCGACCACGGCAAGGCGCAAGGGGTGCGGTAGCCGGGGCAGGGTGGCCAGCAGACGCTGCCAGCGGGCAAGGAACCCGGATACCGGCTTGACGGCCACGGCGTGCTCGCGGGCGCCGGGCACCGTGGCCAGCGCCGGTTGGGCGCCGATGTCCAGACTCAACAGGTGGTAAGGCAGGCGGCGGCCATCGTCCAGCAACAGATGCCGGCCGGCGCGATCAATGCCGGTGGCGGCCTGTTCGATAAAGGTCGCGCCGCAACGCTGGCACAGCGCGGCCAGATCAATATGGGCTTCACGGCTGTGGTAGTGGCCGGCCACCACACCGGGCAGCATGCCGGAGTAGGGGGTGAAGCGGGCCGGTGACACCAGGGTCACGGGCCCGGGCAACGGGCCCTGGCTGAGCAGCAGGGCGTGGGTATGCCCCCCGCCGGCCAGCACCAGGCCGTGCGGGGCGGTACCTGCGCGGATGGGGGCTATTCCTCTTCGAACAGGCGGTCCAGGCGCGCCTTGTTGCGCTTCACCAGTGCCTTGTCGGCTTCCGGTGCCTGGTTGTCGAGTTCACCCATGAATGCCTGGCTCTGGGCCAACTGCTGGCGAAGCATCTGCTTTTGCTCGGCGGGGATATTCGGATTTTTTTCCAGCTCTGCCAGTGCCTCGGCCAGCCCGGATTGCATGGACTGGGCATCGGTGCCGGAGGCGTCGAATTCCAGGGCGCTGTAGGCGTTCATCACCTTGATGGTGGTGTCGGCCCATTGTTCGCTGTTGAAACCGTGGCGCCGCAGAATGCGGGAGGCTTCCGGGTGTTCGTTGACCGCCTGGATCATCTGCTCACGCAGTGAGCCGCCCTGCGGGGTGATGTGCCCGCCGAACTCTTCGGCTTCGGGATGGGCGTCGGACCAGGCTTCGCCCTCTGCGGCGGCGGCCATCCAGCGATCAAGGCTATCCTGGGTCAGCCCCGCAGCGTGCGCGGCGAGGCTCAGCGCGAACAGCGCGCTGGCAAGAACAAAGCGGAACATGGGCAAACCTCCTTGTCGGATGGAATAGGAATGATGTGGGTCAGTCGATGTTGAGCCGGCCATGAAGATAGCACACTGCCTGGCCACTGATATGTACCCGTTCCGGGGACCTGTTGTCCGGGAGCAGTTCACAGCGCAAGGTACCGCCCCGGGCGGAAACCTGACGAGCGCGCAGCGCGGTGCGGCCCAGCCGTGCGGCCCACAACGGGATCAGGGTACAGAACGCGGAGCCGGTCACCGGGTCTTCGTCGAGGCCCTGCACGGGGGCGAAGAAGCGGCAGACAAAATCGGTATCCGCCTCGGCACCCGGTGCGGTGACGGTGACGGCGAACCAGTCACGGACGGTGCCGAGCAGGGCGAAATCCGGCTGCAGTGCGCGCACAGCCGCTTCGTCCGGCAGCATGACCACCAGATCGCGCGCCGCACCGACATAAAGCGGCTCGGTGACGCCGAGGGCCTTGAGCACGGTGTCCACACTCGCAGTACGGGCCACGGGGGTGGGCGGGCGCGCCGGAAAGTCCAGTGTCAGCCAGTCGCCGTCACGGTGCACGGTGAGCCTGCCGCTGGCGGAGTCGAACTGTACGCTGTCGCTGTCGCAGCGGAGCGCATTGAACAGTACCCAGGCGCTGGCCAGCGTGGCGTGGCCGCACAGGTCCACCTCCACGGTGGGGGTGAACCAGCGGATACGATAGTGATCACCTTCCGGCGCAAAAAAGGCGGTTTCGGACAGGTTGTTTTCTGCAGCGATGCGTTGCATCTGTGCGTCTGGCAACCAGGTGGCCAGGGGCACCACGCCAGCGGGATTGCCGCCAAACAAGTGATGGGTAAAGGCGTCTATATGGTAGTAATCCATGTTCCGGTTCCGTTTCAGCCCGACAGGGCGACCACTTGATTATTCAGCTGCACGATCTGCCGCGCCATGTCGGTGAGCAAACCATGAATCATCGACGGGTTGGAACGGATCAATTGCCGGAACTGGTCTTTCGGCACTTTCACGACCGCACAGCGGGTGTTCGCGCGCACGGTCGCGGTGCGGGGTGATTGCGTCAGCAGCGCCAGCGCGCCCAGCACCTCGCCCTCGCTGACGTGGCCGACGACGACATTGTCCACCAGCACGTCTGCTTCGCCTTCGAACAGGCTGAACACATAATCGGCATTGTCGCCCTGGCGAATGATTTCATCGCCCGGCTGGAAATAGGCGAAGCCCGGTGTGGTGTGCGGGCCTTCCTCTATCTGTGCCGCGAGCAGGCGCACCAGCATGCCCTGCTGGGTCATCAGCAGTTGTGTCCACAGGCGTGCGCGCTGTTCGTCACGCAGCAAGGTGCGCACCAGTGCCAGAGTATCAAAACCGAGCAACAGCACGGCGCTGTCAGCGTGGTAGCGGATGCCTTCGCCGGAGGCGTCCGGCAGCACCAGATCGCCTTCGTCCCAGGTCAGCAGGCGGCGCCGCTGGCACTCCATGCCGAGCATGCCGCCTTTGATCAGGTAAGTGCGCGACGGGTCCATGCCATGGGTAAAGGCGTTGTCGGTGGCGGCGAGGTGCAGCGGTTCGCCGTCGAGTGGCAGGTCTTGCATCAGTTCACGGGCCAGGCGTTTGTACTGCCGGACCAGTGCGGAGAAACCGCTGGTGGGTTCCACGATGGACAGCATTGATTGACTCCGTTTTTCCCCCGGAAAACGAACGCGCCAACAAGCCCCCGGGCGCGCTCCCACAGGCAGAGTATGCCGCCGCGATATGTCAGTAAAGCAGACACACCCCCCGAAAACGTGAGCCAGGTCGAGGTTTGAGTAGGGTGGGTAGAGCCAAAGGCGAAACCCACCACGTCCATGCCCGGTATTCACTCCCACAAAATCATCGAAACTGCCCTTCCCGCAAAAGCGTCGAAACTGCCCTGCTTCGGAGGTGGGTAGTTCCGCTGGTTTTGTGCGAGCAGTGTGCGGCATGGTCCCGGTGGGTTTCGCCTTTGGCTCTACCCACCCTACGGCGCACTGTCTTATCCGAAACGGCGTGGCAGGAAGCGGGCGGGTTCTTTTTTGCGGGCGGCTTGCATGGCGCGGCGCTGGTTTTTGCCGCGCAGCAGGCGGAACTGGAGTTTGCTTTCCACATCGAACGCGACGTCTTCCGGGGCCTGCCAGGTCTCACGAAACAACTGTTTGGTGGCAGCCAGCGCATCCGGTGAGCGGGTCAGCAATTCCTGCGCCAGGGCTTCAGCTTCGGCCAGCGGGGTGTCGCTGACACCGGTGACCAGGTTCAGGTGCAACGCTTCTTCGCCATCGATAATGCGGCCGGTCATGGTCAGCGCTTTGGCCACGTCCAGTGGCACCAGCTCGCGCAACGTGACACTGCCGGTCATGTCCGGGATCAGGCCCCATTTGATTTCCATCACCGAGAATTCGCAATCCGGCGTGGTGAAGCGGAAGTCCGCAGCCAGTGCGATCTGTAAACCACCGCCGAAACAGTGCCCGTGGGTCACGGCGATCACCGGCACGGGCAGGGTGCGCCAGGCCCAGCATGCCTGCTGGAAGATATTGGTGCTGCGCCCGCCCCACTTGACGAAGGCGCGCAGGATGCCGAGCGGCTTGCTCATGACGCTGGCGAAATCCAGGCCGGCACAGAATGCCTTGCCTTCGCCCTGCAGGATCACGGCACGCACGCTGCGATCCTTGCGCAGGCTTTTGGCGGCCTCGACCAGTGCGTAGAGCATGTCCAGGTCCAGGCCGTTGTATTTTTCCGCGCGGGCCAGGTGCACATAGGCGATGCCGGTGTCGGTACGCTGGATCGTGACGCGTTGCCGGAAGGTGATGGGCGTGTCGGACATGTTGGTGGCCTCGGTGGATGGTCTGACGTCGGACGTCTGACGTCGGACGCAAAAGACAGGACGGACACCCGCCCGCCACTGCCTGTCTTCATTTGTTTTAAGCGTCAGACGTCCGACGTCAGACGTCCGACCGCTTTTATTTCAACCTCTCCTGCAACAACGCATTGACCTGCTGCGGATTGGCCTTGCCCTGGGTCAGCTTCATCACCTGGCCGACAAAGAAACCGAACATCTTCTTCTGTTTGCCTTCGTCGGCGGCGCGGAAGGCCTCTGCCTGGGCGGTGTTGTCATGGATCACCTGGTCAATGATCTTTTCCAGTTCGCCGGAATCCGACATCTGCTTCAGGCCGCGCGCTTCGATGACCTGGTCCGGGCTGCCTTCGCCATTCCAGCAGGCGTCAAAGACCTGCTTGGCGATTTTTGATGAAATCGTGCCGTCGAGGATCCGCTGGATCATCTGGCCGAGATGGACGGCGCTGACCGGGCACTGGTCGATACCGATGTCTGCCGCGTTCAGCCGCGCGGCCACGTCGCCGGTCACCCAGTTGGCGGACAGCTTGGCGTCGCCGGAGGCCGTCACCACGGCTTCAAAATAGTCGGCCACGGCCCGGTCACCGGCGAGGATGCCGGCGTCGTAGTCGGACAGGCCGTACTGGTCGATAAAGCGGGCCTGGCGAGCGTCCGGCAGTTCCGGCAGCTCGGCGCGCAGCGCCTCGATGTCTTCATCGGTGATGATCACCGGGAGCAGGTCCGGGCAGGGGAAGTAGCGGTAATCGTTGGCATCTTCCTTGCTGCGCATGCTGCGTGCGGTGTGGGTGTCGCCGTTGTACAGGCGGGTTTCCTGCACCACTTTGCCGCCGTCTTCGATCAGGTCGATCTGGCGCTCGACTTCCAGTTTGATCGCCGCTTCCATGAACTTGAACGAGTTCAGGTTTTTGGTTTCGGTGCGGGTGCCGAGTGTGTCGTCGCCTTTTTTGCGCACCGAGACGTTGACATCAAAACGCATGGAACCTTGGGCCATGTGACCATCGCAGATGCCGATGGACGTGACCAGGCTGTGCAGCTTGCGGGCAAAGGCGACCGCTTCTTCGGCGCTGCGCATGTCCGGCTCGGTGACGATTTCGATCAGTGGCGTGCCGGCCCGGTTGAGGTCGATGCCGGTCATGCCATGACCGTTTTCGTCAAAGAACGCCTCGTGCAAGGACTTCCCGGCGTCTTCTTCCAGGTGCGCGTGATGAATGCGCACGGTCTTGCGCGTGCCGTCTTCCAGTTGAATCTCCACCGCGCCAGCACCAACGATCGGTTCGGCAAGCTGGGTGGTCTGGTAGCCTTTCGGCAAGTCCGGGTAGAAATAGTTTTTGCGCTCGAACACCGAGCGTTTGGCAATCTGCGCATCGATCGCCAGGCCGAATTTCACCGCCTTGCGAATGGCTTCCAGGTTGGTCACCGGCAGCGTGCCCGGCATCGCCAGGTCCACCAGGCTGGCCTGGCTGTTCGGTTCGGCACCGAAGGCCGTGGACGACCCGGAGAAGATTTTTGATTGCGTGGAAAGCTGAACGTGGATTTCCAGCCCGATCACGGTTTCCCAGCTCATGCGTCACCTCCGAAGGCCGGCTGTTGCTGATGCCAGTCGGTGGCCTGCTGGAAGCGGTGCGCCACGTTCAGGATCTGGCCTTCGCGGAAATAGTTGCCGATCACCTGCACGCCCACCGGCAGGCCGTCGATCACGCCGGCCGGCATGGACAGCGCCGGCAGGCCAGCCAGGTTGACGGCGATGGTGAACACGTCGGCCATGTACATGGTGACCGGGTCATCGCTCTTTGCACCCAGGCCGAAGGCCAGTTCCGGCGAAGTCGGGCCCATGATCACATCGACCTGTTCGAAGGCACGGACAAAATCGTCGCTGATCAGGCGGCGCACTTTTTGCGCCTTCAGGTAGTAGGCGTCGTAGTAGCCGTGTGACAGGGCGTAGGTGCCGACCAGGATGCGGCGTTTCACTTCGGCCCCGAAGCCTTCCGAGCGTGAACGCTTGAACATGTCTTCCAGGTCTTGCGGGTCGTTGCAGCGGTAGCCGTAGCGCACGCCGTCGAAACGCGACAGGTTGGAGGAGGCTTCCGCTGGCGCGATCACGTAGTAGGCCGGCACCGACAGGTCTACCGACGGCAGGCTGATGTCGACCAGCGTGGCGCCCTGCTTTTCCAGCTCGCGGAGGGCGGCATGGGTGCTGTCGGCGATGCGGCCGTCCAGCGTGGCGGGGAAGAACTCCTTTGGCAGCCCGATGCGCAGGCCGGTGAGTGGCTTGTCCAGGTCGGCGCTGTAGTTGTCCACCGGGCGGTCGACGCAGGTGGAATCGCGCGGGTCATGGCCGGCCATGGCCGACAGCAGCAGCGCGCAGTCGGCGGCACTGGTGGCCATCGGGCCGGCCTGGTCCAGGCTGGAGGCGAAAGCGATCATGCCCCAGCGGGAGACGCGGCCATAGGTGGGCTTCAGGCCAGTGATGCCGGTCAAGGCTGCCGGCTGGCGGATTGATCCGCCGGTGTCGGTGCCGGTGGCGGCCGGCACCAGCCGGGCGGCGACAGCGGCGGCGGAACCGCCGGACGAGCCGCCCGGAACACGGGTGAGGTCCCACGGGTTCTTTACCGGGCCGTAGTAGCTGGTCTCGTTGGAGGAGCCCATGGCGAACTCGTCCATGTTGGTCTTGCCCAGCACCACGGCACCGCCCGCCTGCAGCTTCTCGACCACGGTGGCGTCATACGGGGCGTTGAAGTTGTCGAGCATGCGCGAGCCACAGCTGGTGCGGACGCCACGGGTGCAGAAGATGTCCTTGTGGGCAATCGGCAGGCCGTTCAGCGGGCCGGCCTCGCCCCGTGCACGGGCGGCGTCGGCGGCGTCGGCCTGGGCCAGTGCCTGTTCGGCCGTAATGCTGATAAAGCTGTTCAGTTCAGGGTCAAGTGACTGAATTCGCTTGATAAAGTGCTCGGCCAGCTCGCGGGCGGAATAGTCGCCCCGGGCCAGGCCGGCCTGTAATTCGGTGAGGGTCTTGCGGTGCATGTCGTGTCCAGCGTCTTTTATTCAGTGGCGGCGTGTGCGGCAGCGCACGGCGCGGTAGGGGTGTCACGGATGGCGCATCACTCGATGACGCGCGGCACCAGGTAGCAGCCGTCTTCGGTGGCCGGGGCCAGCGGTTGCACGATGGCGCGGATATCCCCCTCGGTCACCACGTCGGCGCGCAGGGTCTGGGCCACGTCCATGGGGTGGGCCATCGGCGCCACATCGCCCACATTGGCGTCCTGCAACTGATTGACCATGTCCAGGATGCTGTTGAGACGGTCGGTCAGCGCAGCGCTGTCGGTCGGGTCCAGGTGCAGCCGCGCGAGATGGGCCACGCGTGCCAGGGCCTGAGGGTCGAGGGCCATGAAACTTTCTCCTGAAAAGCGGCTCCTGAGAAGAGGCGCCTGATTCGAATCGTGCACGGGTCACGATCCGTGCCGGGGAAACCGCAAAAACTACCACATTCGCCCCGATTGAGGCCATATCGGCCGGGATCCGTCTGCTTGCCCAAACCCCCCGCCGTTGCTAGAGTTGCGCCACTGATGCCGCCGTGCGGCATTCCCGTCTCGCCCCAAATTTCAGGAAGCTGGCCAGGATGTCCTTGATCAAGCGTATTCGGGGGATGTTTTCCACCGACCTTTCCATCGACCTCGGCACCGCAAATACTCTCATTTACGTTCGCGGCCGGGGCATCGTGCTCGACGAGCCGTCGGTGGTTGCCATTCGTCATCATGGCGCCCAGAAGAGTGTGGCGGCGGTCGGTGCGGATGCGAAACGCATGCTGGGCCGGACGCCGGGTAACATCACCGCCATCCGTCCGATGAAAGACGGCGTCATCGCCGACTTTGAAGTCACCGAAAAAATGCTGCAGTACTTTATCAAGAAAGTGCATGAAAGCGGCTTTTTCCCGCCGGCGCCGCGCGTGCTGGTGTGCGTGCCGTGCAAATCCACCCAGGTGGAGCGCCGTGCGATCCAGGATTCTGCCTACGGTGCCGGTGCCCGTGAAGTGTTCCTGATCGAAGAACCGATGGCAGCGGCCATTGGTGCCGGCCTGCCGGTGCACGAAGCCAGTGGTTCGATGGTGGTGGATATCGGTGGCGGCACCACCGAGATTGCGATCATTTCGCTCAACGGTATTGTCTACGCCGAATCCGTGCGCGTGGGTGGCGACCGTTTCGATGAGGCGATTGTCTCGTTCGTGCGCAAGGAGTACGGCAGCCTGATCGGCGAGTCCACTGCCGAGCGCATCAAGCATGAAATCGGCACCGCGTATCTGGGTGGCGAGATTCTCGAAATCGACGTGCGTGGCCGCAACCTCGCAGAAGGGGTGCCGCGCAGTTTCACGCTGAACAGCGAAGAAATTCTCGAAGCATTGAAAGACCCGCTGAACAGTATCGTCAATGCGGTAAAAAATGCACTGGAAGCGTCGCCGCCGGAACTGGCTTCGGACATCGCCGAGCGCGGGCTGGTGGTGACCGGGGGCGGTGCGTTGCTGCGTGATATCGACCGGCTGTTGAGCGAAGAAACCGGCTTGCCGGTGATCGTCGCCGACGACCCGCTGACCTGTGTGGCCCGTGGCGGCGGCAAGGCACTGGAGCTGATGGATACGCGCGGTTTCGACACGCTGGCGCTGAGCTGATCGCTCCCGGCCGCGGCGAGCGCGTGGCCGCCGCTGTACGGATTCATTCGGAGGCCGGTCGTTGAATCTCTTTTCCGAAACACCCAATCCCGGCTATCGCCTGCTGGTGGCACTGGTCATCGGCATGGCACTGATGCTGCTGGATCAGCGCAGCGACCGTGTTGACGCCGTGCGGCACAGCATTGGTTATCTCACCGCTCCCGTGCATTACCTCGCGCACATGCCCGGCGCAATCGGCAACTGGCTGTCCGGCCAGGCGCGTTCGCGCGGCGATCTGATGGACGACAACGAACGGCTCACCCGGCAACTGCTGATCCTGCAACAACGTGTGCAACGGCTGGCGGTGCTGGAGGCGGAAAACACGCGTTTGCGTGAGCTGCTCAACTCTTCGGCGCAACTGGATTCCGGTGTGCTGGCGGCGGAAATCATCGGCATTGAACCGGACCCGTCGCGTCAGGAACTGGTCATCAACAAAGGCTCGCACGATGGCGTCTATCGCACCCAGGCGGTGCTGGATGCCAGCGGTCTGCTGGGTCAGGTGGTGGAAGTGGGGCCGTTCACCGCGCGCGTGCTGTTGATCACCGATGCCAGCCATGCGTTGTCGGTGCAGGTGAACCGCAATGGTGTGCGCGCCATCCTCGCCGGTTCCGGGCAACCGGGCCGCGTGCGTTTGTTGTTTGTGCCGGACACCGCCGATATTCAGGAAGGCGATCTGCTGGTGAGCACGGGGCTGGACCAGCGTTTTCCGCGCGGCTATCCGGTGGCGCAGGTGGAACGTGTGGAGCATGACCGCTCGGCGTCCTTCGCCACGGTGGAAGCGCGGCCGACTGCACGCATTGACCGCGCCAGCCATGTACTGCTGGTGGAAGGCCCGCCGCGGGATGTGCCCACGCCGGCAGAGTCATCGCCGGATGATCCCACCATCATGGCCGAAGGCCAGTCCGGAGAGAGGCCGTGATGCGTGAACGCAAGGCGTCCGGTACGGGCGCCATTCTCGTTACCATCCTGCTGGCCGGCCTGCTGGCGATCCTGCCGTTGCCGGAGGCACTGGCGCTCGGGCGGCCGGAGTGGCTCACCCTGGTGCTGATTTACTGGGTCATTGCGCTGCCGCAACGGATCGGCGTGTTCTGGGGTTTCGGCGTTGGATTGTTTCAAGATGTGTTGACCGGCAGCGTGCTCGGGCAGCATGCCATCGCCCTGGCGGTGGTGGCCTATATTGCGCTGGCGGTGCACAGGGGTGTTCCCGCCACTGCAGCAGGCGGTGGTGGTGTTTCTGCTCATCGGCACCGGCAGCCTGCTGGCCTACATCGTACAGAATGCGGTGGGGCGGGCGCTGTTGCCGCCGGTCTGGGTGCTGTTGCCGGCACTGGTGTCGGCGCTGATCTGGCGCCCGGTGTTCGCCGTGTTGCGGTGGACCCGGCGCCGTTTTCTGGTGCGTTGAATGCGCGCGCTGTACCTGGCCTCCGCCTCGCCACGGCGCGCTGAACTGCTCACGCAGATTGGCGTGCGGTTCTCTCGCCTGGTTTTTCCCGGTATTAATGAGACTCCCCGTGCGGGCGAAGCACCGGCAGACTATGTGCAGCGCATGGCGCGCGAAAAGGCACTGGCCGGGCGCGCGGCGCTGGATGCGGCACCGCAGGCCGCCGTGCTCGGTGCCGACACCTCGGTGGTGCTGGGCGAACGGATTCTCGGCAAGCCTGCCGACCGTGACGATGCCCGGCAGATGCTGCAGGCGCTCTCGGGCAACGAGCATGCGGTGCTGTCGGCGGTGTCGGTGCTGACGGCAGACGGCCAGCAGACGCGGCTGTCGACCACACGGGTCTGGTTTCGTGACCTCGACCGCGAAGAGATCGAAACCTATCTGGCCACCGGCGAACCTTTTGACAAGGCCGGTGCCTATGGCATCCAGGGCTGTGGTGCGGTGCTGGTGGACGCATTGCATGGCAGCTACAGCGGCGTGGTCGGGCTTCCCCTGGCGGAAACCCGTGCCTTGCTGCACTGGGCAAATGTTCCTTACTGGCAGCAGGACCCGGTGTGACCCGATCCCCTGCGCGCAACCGGCTGCGCAGACAATTTGAACGACTCCGCATGTACCTCTGGTGGCTGGTCACCCTGGTGCTGCTGTTGCTGGCTGTCTATGTGGTGCTGGCACGGCAGCTGATGACCATGGCACCGGATTTCCGCGAGCCGTTGCAGAATCTGGTGGCCGATCGCCTCGGCACCCCCGTGACCATCGGTGGCCTGCGTGGCTACCTCGATGGTGTCTCCCCCGTGTTTGTCCTGCAGGACGTGCAATTGCCCGCCGCCGATGCTGACGGGGCGCCGTTGACGCTGCGCCATGTGGAGGTGGGCATCGATCTGTGGCGCACCCTGCTGGCGCGTGAACTGCGCCTGCACCAGCTCTGGATCACCGGCCTGGACCTGCATCTGGTACGTGATGAAGACGGTCGCATTCATCTGCGTGGCCTGGAAGCCTTTGGCGGGGACAACAACAACCCGGAAGGGGTACGTGACCTGCTCGAACTGGTCTACCGGCAGCCGCGGCTGGTGCTGGACGATGTCCGCGCCCGCGTTGACTGGCCGGGGTTGCCGCCGCTGCGCTCGGAAGATGCGTCGCTGGCATTGGTCAGGGAAGGGCGCAGCCGTCATCTGGCGCTGCGGTTTTCTGCCCAGGACCGCCCGTTCCGGCTGGATGCCCGGCTGACGTTGCGTGGCGAGGCCTATGCGCTTAACCAGGTCAGCGGCGACGGTTATCTGCGGGTCGAAGGCGCGCAACTGGAATACTGGCTGCCTGAGCGCTGGCCGTTGCCGATCAAGCCGGAGGCGGCGGCCGGGCGGGTAGAGCTGTGGGGCGCGCTGCACGAGGGCGTGGTGTCCGAGGCCAGTGCTGTGCTGGCCACGCGCGACGTGCGCCTGCGCCACAATGATTACCCGCAAAGCTGGATCCTGGACCGTCTGAACGCACGCTTTGCCGTGCAGCGCCTGGACGAAGGCTACCAACTGGTGCTCGACGAAGTGCGCGGGCAGACCGAGCGTGTCGGTGAGTTGCGTGCCGGCCCGCTGGCGCTGTGGTGGGATGGCCGCATCAGCCGCGACACGGCCTGGCGCCTGCGCGCGGAAAGCCTGAATGCCACGGTGTTGCGCGAACAACTGCTGGCCTGGCCGTTCCCGCTGCCGGCGAGTGTGGCGACTGTGCGCGAGCAACTGGTGGCGCTGGCGCCGGCCGGACGGGTACCCGCGCTGTATCTGGCCGGCAGTGGCGCACGGGTCACTGCCTTCAACGGGCGTTTCGCGGAGCTGTCGGTGGCTGCCAATGACCGCCAGCCCGGCGCGCAGGGCGTCAGCGGCTGGGTGGCCGGCACGCCGCAGGCCGGTGTGGCGCGGTTGCTGAGCCCGTCGCTGGTGCTGGACATGCCGGCGCTGTTCGAGCAGCCGCTGGCGGCATCGCTTGGTGGTCTGTTGCGCTGGCGGCGTGATGACCAGGGCGCGCTGACGGTCGACAGCGGCGTGTTGCGCGCGAATAACGCCGATGCCCGGGGCGAGGCGCTGATGTCGCTGTCTCTGGCCCCTGACCAGGTGCCGCAGTTGAGCCTGCGAGCAGACATTCATGACGGCAATGCGGCCCGCGCCGCACGCTATATTCCGCGCGAACGGATGAGCGATGGCCTCAGTGCCTGGCTGGGACAGGCGTTCATCGGCGGCACGCTGGAGCGGGGCCGCATTCTCTATGAAGGCCCGCTGCGGTACGACCGGACACGCCAGCAAGAGCGCACCCAGCAGATGGCATTCACGGTGCGTGACCTGGGTCTGCATTTCCTCGACGGCTGGCCGGCGGTGCAGGGTATTGACGGTACGGTGCTGATCAACGGCCTGGAGGTCAGTGGCCGGGGCCTGCGGGCGCGCTATATGCAAAGTGAGGTGCGCGATGCCAGCGTGGACGTGGTCGACATCCTGCCGCAAGCGCGGCCATTGCTGGTGATCAGTGGTGAAGTGTCCGGCCCGGCCACGGACCTGCAGACCCTGCTGCGTGATACGCCCTTGAAAGAACAGGTGCCGGAGGCGCTGAACGATTGGGATATCCGGGGTGGCGCCCTAGATGGGCACCTGCTGTTGCACTTGCCGCTGAGCGCGGGTGACCGGCGTCGTGAGGTGCTGGTGGAAGCACGTGCCAGCCAGGTGAACCTGCATTCCGGTGGCTGGCGGCTGGCGGCCACCAGCCTCAGTGGCGCCGGCAGTTTCAGTTTGCGCGGCGGCCTGCAATGGCCGGCGCTGACCGGTGAGCTGTTTGGTGCGCCGGTGACAGGCAGCGTGCGCACCGACGCCGAGGCGCTGCGTATCAACGTCCAGGGGGCTGTACCGATGCCGGTGCTGCGTAACTGGCTGGACAAGCCCTGGCTGGCGCCACTGGACGGCACGCTGGGTTACCGCGCCGGGCTGTCCCTGCCGCGCGGCGGCGGCACGGTGCGCCTGCAGGTGGATTCTGACCTGGAGGGGGTCAGTGCGGCCCTGCCGCCGCCGCTGGGCAAGACGGCTGGCGAGCGCCGCGCCGCGCAACTGGTGCTGACCGTGCGTGACGGCGTCCAGCGCTACAACCTGTTGCTGACCGACCTGCTGGCAGCCCAGCTGCAACTGGACCGGGGCGGTGCGCTCAGCCGTGGCGCGTTACGTTTCGGGGCCCGGGGTGTGGCGATGCCGGACACCGGTCTGCGCATCGACGGCTGGTTGCCGACACTGGACCCGGTGCCCTGGGGGCTGATGATCGCTGCCGGTGAAGGGCCGTTTGCCGGCAGTGATGGCGGGGCTTCCCTGCCGCCGCTAAGCCTGGCGGTGGATACCAGTGCCCTGCGGGTGCAGGGCCAGGACCTCGGGCAGGGCAGCCTGTCGGTGCAACAACTGGAAACCGGCTGGCACTTGGCGCTGGGCAGTGCGTCGCTGGCCGGCGAAGTATTTCTGCCGCGTGACTATGCACTGCGTGGCGAGCGACCGCTGGTGGTTGATATCGAACGGCTGCGCTGGCCGTTCGGGGAAACCGTCCCGGCGGATGGCACCGGAGGCGATGATTTTTCCCTGCAACAACTGGACCCGCTGCGCGTGCCGGTAGCGGACATCAGCCTGCGCAACGTGTCCATCCAGGGGCGCGACTACGGTCAGTGGCAGGGGCAGGTGCGGGCCACCAATGAGGGCGCACGTATCCTGGCGCTCACCGGCCGCTGGCAGGAGACGACCTTCAGCGGTGAACTGGACTGGCAGCGCGACGGCGCCGGCGACAGCACCCGCAGCGGTCTCACGGGGGCCTACAACAGCCGCGATCTGGCCGCGCTGCTCGGCAATTTCGGGCTGGAATCCTTTCTCGAAAGCCAGGATGCCTCGGGCAGTGTGGATGTGACCTGGCGCGGCTCGCCGCTGGATTTCGATTACCGTCGCCTGGGCGGTACGCTGTCGGTGGACATTGCCAACGCCCTGCTGCCGAGCACGGACCGGCGCACCTCGGCGCTGCGGCTGCTGGGCCTGATCAACATCGGCAACACCATCAACCGCCGTCTGCGGCTGGATTTTTCCGATGTGATCAGTGAAGGGCTAGTGGCGGATCGTATCCGGGGGCATTTCACCTTTGATGGCCCGCGCATCAGCACGGATAACCTGCGCATCCGTTCGCCGGCGGCGGAGTTCGCCATCGCCGGGACGCTGGCGCTGGATGTCCAGACCATGGACTACGGCATTGAAGTGACGCTGCCGTTGTCGAGTAACCTGTACGCGGGTTGCCTGGCCGGCCCGGCGGCCTGCGCCGGCATCTTCGTGGTGGAACGCCTGTGGGGTGACCGGCTGGAGAAGATGACGTCGATGGGTTATCGCGTGACCGGTAGCTGGGACAATCCGAAGGTCGAGGAAGTGCAGGGCATGTTCGAACGTGCGGGCTCGCGGGTAGACAGCCTTGAGCGGGTAGACAGCCCTGAGCGGTTGGACAGCCTTGAGACACCGCCGCAGAGCCCATAAATCCCACCCGAGAGGTACACATGCGTCTTGCCGCGATCCAGTATTGCGCCGGAGCTGATGTGCAGGAAAACCTGCGCGAAGCGGGTGCGCGCATCGCCGAGGCCGTCGAGGGCGGTGCCCGGCTGGTAGTGCTGCCGGAAAACTTTGCCTGCTATGGCGGCGATTACCGCGCCCTGGCCGGGCACGGCATCGAGACCGTGACCGAGTGGCTCGCCACGCAGGCCCGCGAACAGGCTGTCTGGCTGCTCGGCGGCAGCCTGCCGCTGGCGGTACGGCCCGATGGCGAGCCGGTGCCGGCACCCCGTGTGCGTGCCGCCTCGCTACTGGTCGGCCCGGACGGTACCCTGCGCGCCCGGTATGACAAACTGCACCTGTTCGATGCACTGGTACCCGATGCTCAGGGCAGTTACTGCGAATCACGCCAGTTCGAGCCGGGCGACCGGCTGGTGACGGCGCAGGTGGACCAGTTCACGCTGGGCATGGCGGTCTGTTACGACCTGCGCTTCCCGTCCCTGGCGCGGGCGCTGGCGGACCATGGCAGTGACCTGCTGGTGTACCCGAGCGCCTTTACCGCCGTGACCGGCGCCGCGCACTGGGAGTTGCTGTTGCGCGCCCGGGCGGTGGAAACCGGCTGCTATGTGCTTGGCGTGAACCAGTGTGGCCAGCACAGCGAACGCCGTGCCAGCTACGGCCACAGCATGCTGGTGGACCCCTGGGGACGCGTGCAGGCCACGCTCGCCGACCGCCCCGGCGTGCTGCTCGGCGAGGTGCTGCGCAACGAGATTGACGATGTACGACACCGGCTTCCGGTGCACACTCACCAGAGATTGCTGACAGGTCTGCCTGATGACATCCGTGATAACTGACCCTGCTTCCCTCGCCACCCGCGACAGCGCGGCGGCCCTGCATGTGACCCCCACCCCGTCTGCGGCGGAGGCGCTTAAAGTGGCCGAAGAGGTACTGCTGGCCCCCGCCCAACTGACCGACACCGCGCTGAACCGCCTGCTCAGTGCCACGCTGGCCCCCGGGGTGGATTACGCCGACCTGTATTTCCAGCACAGCCGCCACGAAGGCTGGGTGCTGGAGGACGGTGTGGTACGCGATGCCAGCTACAACCTGGAGCGCGGTACCGGCGTGCGCGTGATCAGCGGTGACCGCACCGGCTTTGCCTACAGTGACGAGATCGCGCTGCCGGCGCTGGACCGGGCCACGGGGGCTGCGCGCGCCATCGCCCGCAGTGGTGGCCAGGGCACGGCACCGGCACTTAAAGCGGTGACCGCGCCGGCGCTGTACGGGGCCTTTGACCCGCTGGCCACCTGGCCGGCGCCGCGCAAGGTGGCGTTCCTGGAACGGCTGGACAAGCTGGCGCGCAGCCTTGATCCGGCGGTGACCGAAGTCACGGTGTCGCTGAACGCGGTGCATGAAGTGATGCTGGTGGCGGCCACCGACGGCACCCTGGCAGCGGATGTACGGCCTTTGGTGCGGCTGGGCATTTCCGTGCAGGCGGAGCGCAACGGCCGGCGCGAGCGCGGGTCGTCCGGCGGCGGTGGCCGGGTCGATTACGACTGGCTCGAAGCCGGCGGCCGGGCTGACGCCTGGGTGCGTGATGCGGTGCGCCAGGCGCTGGTGAACCTGGAAGCCCGGCCGGCGCCGGCCGGCACCATGCCGGTGGTGCTCGGCCCCGGCTGGCCCGGCGTCTTGCTGCACGAGGCAGTGGGGCATGGCCTGGAAGGAGATTTCAACCGCAAGGGCACCTCGATGTTTGCGCGCCGCATGGGCGAGCAGGTGGCCTCGAACCTGTGCACGGTGGTCGATGACGGCACCCTGCTGGGGCGCCGGGGCTCGCTCAATGTCGATGATGAAGGCACACCGACCTCCTGCACCACGTTGATCGAGAACGGCCGCCTGGTGGGCCACATGCAGGACAAGCTCAATGCGCGCCTGACCGGGCAGCGCCTGACCGGCAACGGCCGCCGCGAATCCTACGCACACCTGCCGATGCCGCGCATGACCAATACCTACATGTTGCCGGGCAAGGACGACCCGGCTGACATCGTGGCGTCACTGGAACGCGGTATCTATGCCGTCAATTTTGGTGGCGGCCAGGTCGATATCACCTCCGGGCGTTTCGTGTTTTCCACCAGCGAAGCCTATCTGGTCGAGAAAGGCCGTATCGTTGCACCGGTGCGCGGTGCCACGCTGATCGGCAGCGGTGCGGAAGTGATGCAGGCGATCTCCATGGTCGGCAACGATCTTGCACTGGATACCGGCATCGGTGTGTGCGGCAAGGAAGGTCAGTCCGTACCGGTGGGTGTTGGCCAGCCGACCTTGCGCATTGAAGCGCTCACGGTGGGCGGCACGGCGTAAATTCGGTTCTGAGGTAACCATGTCGAAGGTGGGTGAAGTCCTGGCGCGCATGCGTCTGTTCGATGGCATGAGCGAAGAAGATCTGCAGCAGGTGGAAAAGCTCGTATTCGTCAACCGTTTCAACGGCGGCGATGTGGTCTGCCGCGAAGGCGATAACAGCGATTTCATGTGCTTTGTGGTGCGTGGCAAGCTGGAAATCAGCAAGCGGGGAGCGGAAGGCAAGGATGTCGTGATCGCGCACCTGCGGGCGGGTGATTCACTCGGCGAAATGGCGCTGGTGGACCATGAGCCGCGTTCCGCATCGGTGCAGGCCACAGAAGACAGCACCGTGATTGTGCTGACCCGTAAGGGTTTCGAGCACCTGCGCAAGCGTTCGCCGGGTGCGGCCAATGTGGTGCTGGAAAATATTGCACGGTTGTTGAGCAGCAATCTGCGGCGCACGTCGGCACAACTGGCGCAATATATGTTGCCGCTGGGGTGAGGTGCGGTAGGGTGGGTAGA